>CAMKRS010000001.1 GCA_946415245.1 uncultured Prevotella sp.
TGTCGTTCTCCTTCCAGTGGATGATGGTCCAGATGCTCGAAAGGGTCATGATACCGAGGCCGATCCAAACGAGGATGCCAATACTCATAATACGGCCCAGGATGTAGCAAATCAGGGCTGCAAAATTCACGTAATTCGTTAATTGTCTTCTGTCCATAGTTATTCTTTATTTTTGGTGTCCATACAAATTGTCACAGGACCGTCGTTAAGTAATTCTACCTTCATGTCAGCGCCGAATTCACCTGTGCCTACTTGCTTGCCTATGGTATCAGAAAGTTGGGCACAGAAGGCTTCGTAGAGTGGGATAGAGTGCTCGTGTGAGCCGGCTCTGAACCAGCTCGGACGATTACCTTTCTTATAGCTGGCGTAGAGTGTGAACTGACTGACCACAAGAGCCTCGCCATTAACGTCTAAGATGCTGCGGTTCATGACATCGTTTTCGTCACCAAACACACGAAGGTTGGCGATTTTCTTCACCAGCCAGTCTACGTCTTCCATTGTGTCCTCGTCGCAGATGCCCAGCAGAATCAGGTATCCTGGTCCTATCTGGCTTTTCACGCTGCCCTCGATGGTGACGCTGGCGTGGGTAACTCGTTGTATGACAGCTCTCATTGTTCCTAGAATTTTCGGCAAAGATACAAACTTATTTCGTAACTTCCAAATTTTTTCCATACATCGTGGTCATTTTGGTCATGGTCATTTTGGTCAAAATCGATTTCGGAAACGCGGTCATTTTTCACTATATATAAATATTAAATATTTATATTTAGTGGCTATTTTGACAATGTGTTTTCGATTTTGACCATTTTGACCTTGACCACTTTGACCGCATTTTTGCGATCTGCGTAGGCAACAAATTTTTCCCAGGCAGGGAACAATTGTTACCCCTAATGGTAGTAATCTGCCTACGTGTTTGCTATTGCTCCGAAGGGTGGAAATGATCGTAGATGATTTGTGCTTTTGATGGGCCAATCAACTGACTGAGCGTTTCGAGGTTTGCCTCACGGATAGCACGAACCGTTTTAAGGCCATTTAGAAGCTCGTCACGCGTCTTGGGGCCGATGCCCTTGATATCATCCAGCTCGGAGTGTAAAGCGCGCTTAGAACGCTTATTTCGATGGAATTCGATGGCAAAGCGATGTACCTCGTCCTGAATCTTCGTGAGCACGTGAAACAACTCGGAATCGGTCTTCAAGGCGACATGAATAGGTGGGAATCCATAGAGCATTTCGTTGGTGCGATGACGGTCGTCTTTGGCAAGTCCGGCGATGGGGATATCGAGGCCTAGTTCGTCTTGAATCACCTCACGAATCACCTCCATCTGTCCCTTTCCGCCATCAGCAATAATGAGGTCGGGTAGGGGTTGTTCTTCATCGAGCATTCTTCTGTACCTGCGACCCACCACTTCCTTCATCGAAGCATAGTCGTCAGGACCCTCTACCGTCTTGATATTGAAGCGTTTATAGTCTTTTTTGCTCGGTTTCATCGCCTTGAAAACAACACATGACGCGACCGCATCAGTACCAGAAATATTCGAGTTGTCGAAACACTCGATATGATAGGGTAATTTCGGTAGATGCAGCTTGTCTTGCAGCTCTTTCATTAAGCGTGTCTGCTTCTGTTCCGGGTTCAGTTTCTCGGCCTGTTTCAGACGATCGAATTTGTATTGTTTTCCGTTCTGGATAGAGAGGTCGAGCAGGGTCTTTTTATCGCCTCGTTGAGGTATCGTAAAGGTCACATTTTCCAGTTCGATATCAACCTCTTCAGGGACGATAATCTCCTTCGAATCGCTCTTGAAACGCTGTCTCAATTCGATGATTCCCAGCTGCAGAAGTTCCTCGTCTGTCTCGTTCAGTTTCTTCTTGTATTCAATCGTAAAACTCTGGTTGATACTGCCGTTCGACACGTGGATATAGTTGATAAATGCCATTTTTTCATCTGACGTAATAGAGAATACATCCACGTTGTTGATCGTCTGGCTTACCACCTCACTATGGCTTGCAAATCCCTCCAGAGCCAGATATTTCCGCTTCACTTCTTCGGCTTCCTCAAAACGCAATTCTTCGGAGAGTTTTAGCATCTCTTCTTTGAGATCGCGAACCACCTGTCGACTGTTGCCTTTCAGGATTTCGCGGGCCTGACGGATGTTTTTCTGATAGTCTTCATAACCCTGTTTTCCTACGCACGGACCCATACATTTCTTAATATGATAATCCAGACAGACCTTGTATTTTCCTGCCTCAATACCCTCTTTTGTGATCGGTTGACGACAGGTGCGAGGATGATACAATTCTTTGATGATCTCAAGCACGGCATACATCGAACCAACGTGAGAGTAGGGCCCGAAATATGTTCCCCATTTCTTGTTGATGGTTCGTGTCTTGAAAATTCGTGGGAAAAACTCGTTAGTGACACAGATAGAAGGGTAGGTTTTGCCGTCTTTCAGCAGCACATTATAGCGGGGATTGTACTTCTTGATGAGTGAATTTTCCAGTAGCAAAGCATCCTCTTCAGTATTCACGACCGTATAGCTGATATCGTGGATTTTGCTGACGAGGACCTTTGTCTTGAAACGATCCACTTCTGTGTGGAAGTAAGACGAAACTCTCGCTTTGAGATTCTTCGCCTTACCCACATAGATAATAGTATGATTCTCGTCGTAGTATTGATAGCTGCCAGGCTTCTCTGGAAGTCTGCTAACAATACCTTTCAGATACTCCAACCGTTTCTCGTTTTCTTCTTTCGTCATCCTTTGAAGCTGTGTTTGTCAATCGCCCGCCCCTTTTATTTATTAGGTTTCTGCGAGTTTTGTTTCACGTGGAACAATTTTATATGGTCAAGAGTGTTGTGAGCTCTATGCCATCAAAAAGATCACGTCCGTGCAAGCCTTCGTCTGTGATTTCGATGATGAAATTCATATAGACTTTCTTGGGATTGAAATGCTCAACGAGTTTGTAGGCTGCTTTTGCTGTGCCACCCGTTGCCAATAAGTCGTCGTGTATCAATACAACGTCATCGGGTTCGATGGAGTCGATGTGCATCTCGATGGTATCGACACCATATTCCTTTGAAAACGATTCCTTGATAACCGTTGCGGGAAGTTTGCCTGGTTTGCGAGCCATGACCATACCACAGCCAAGTCTACCAGCAAGAGCTGAAGCCATCACAAAACCACGACTCTCGATTCCAACGATCTTGGTAAGACCCTTGTCTTTGTAAATTGCTTCCAATTCGTCGAGCATAATTTTCATGCACTCCGCGTTCTTGTAGAGTGTAGTCACGTCTCTGAAATTGATACCCTTCTTGGGGAAATCTGGTATACAACGCAGATTGTCAATCAGTACTTTGTTATTCATAATCAGTAAGTTATAATTGTTAAACACTTCAATTGTTTCACGTGGAACAATGCCCCTTTTTCTGGCCTCATTTATCTTCCCATCAGCACCAACATCACATTGATATCACTGGGTGAGACACCAGGAATACGACTGGCCTGAGCCAGAGTTTCGGGTTGAATTTTCATCAGTTTCTGTCGACACTCAGTAGAGAGACCTTGCAATTCTTCGTAGTTGAAATGCCCTTTGATTTTTATATTTTCCAAACGGTGCATTTTCTCGGCTACAACTCTCTCTCGCTCGATGTATCCTTTATATTTCATTCTGATCTCTGCCGCCTCTGCAATTTCCTCTTTTCGATTATTCGGGCGATTTAATACCTCTTTCAGTTGGGGAATAATCTCAGACAGATTGGCGAGATTGAGTTGTGGACGGTTGACAAGGTCCACCAATTTGCAACCAAACTGCAAGGGTGTCGTTCCAAGGGCTTCGAGAGCAGAATTGATCAACTTCGGTTTTATCGCGAACCCATGACAGAAAGTCTCGATTTCTTCGATAGCCTGTTTTTTCTCCAGCCACCAGTCGTAACGTTCTCTTTTTGCCAAACCTAATTCGTAGGCTTTTTCTGTCAGACGAGCATCGGCATCATCCTGACGAAGTAGGATTCTGTACTCGGCTCTCGAGGTGAACATACGATAGGGCTCGTCAACACCTTTTGTGACCAAATCGTCGATTAAAACGCCGATATAGGCTTCGTCACGATGGAGGATAAATGAACGATTGTTATTACTTCCTGCTTTGAGTGCAGCGTTAATTCCTGCTATCGTTCCTTGTCCGCCAGCCTCTTCATAGCCCGTCGTTCCATTCACCTGACCAGCCATAAAGAGATTCTCAATTATTTTCGATTCCAACGAATGTTTCAATTGTGTGGGATCGAAGAAATCGTATTCTATTGCATAGCCAGGACGATACACTTTGATGTCTCTGAAGGCCGGCATCTTTTTCAAGGCTTCTATCTGGACATCCATCGGCAACGATGAAGAGAAGCCATTGAGATACATTTCGTTGGTATCCTCGCCTTCTGGCTCAAGAAACAGAGGATGCTTGTTTCTCTCTGGGAAGGTGACAAGTTTTGTTTCTATCGAAGGACAATAGCGTGGACCTATCGATTGTATCTGTCCGTTGTAAAGTGGAGAGTCGGCCAATCCGCTTTTCAGGATTTCGTGAACCTCTTCATTCGTATTCACTGTCCAACAAGGCAACTGCTTCAATGCCCCACCTTTATCCATATAACTGAACTGATAAGGTCTGTTTTCGCCTGGTTGAATCTCCAAATTCTCGAAATGAACAGAACGTTTATCAATACGAACGGGGGTTCCTGTTTTCATGCGAGCCGAAACAACCCCATGACGGGTGATGCTTTCTGTGAAATGTGGAACTGCGGGCTCTGCGATACGTCCTCCGGAAATCATCTTTCGTCCGATATGCATCAGGCCATTCAAAAAAGTGCCAGCTGTCACAATCACACATTTTGCATAGATCTCTGCGCCCCAGATGGTCTTTACGCCGATAGCACGGACGCTAGCCTCGCTGGAAACAGGCTCTACCAGCAGCTCATCAGCCTGATCCTGCCAGATATCCAGATTCTCTGTTTCATCGAGATGCCTGCGCCACTCCCAGATGAACTTTCCTCTGTCGCACTGGGCTCTCGGACTCCACACGGCAGGACCCTTGCCCACGTTCAACATGCGGAACTGTATCGAGGTAGCATCCGTCACCAATCCCATCTGACCTCCAAGTGCATCGATTTCACGTACGATCTGTCCCTTGGCGATACCTCCGATAGCCGGATTGCATGACATCTGCGCAATCTTGTTCATATCCATCGTTATCAGACAGGTCTTGGCGCCCATATTAGCACTGGCACAAGCGGCCTCGCAACCTGCGTGACCACCCCCGATAACGAGTACATCATAGTTAAATTGCATATCCTTTAATCAATTTCTGAGCGCAAAGATACAAAACTTTTTCGTATAAATAGCGAATTTTTTCACGAAAACGTTTGCGTTTCTCATAAAAATGTGTTAACTTTGTACCCTCAACGTGCACGCACGCACCTAAAAATAAGTATCAAATATTAATATAATTAATTAAAAATCAACAACTTATGTGGTTAATCAATTCATCAATTGGTAGAAAAGTTGTAATGTCTGTAACGGGCATTGCGCTCATTCTGTTCCTGACCTTTCATGGTTGCATGAACGTGGTGGCGCTTTTCTCGGAAGAGGGTTACAACATGATTTGCGAATTCCTGGGTGCCAACTGGTATGCTGTTGTAGCAACACTCGGTCTGGCTGCCCTGGCAGTGATTCACATTGTCTATGCATTCATCCTGACTGCACAGAACCGTACGGCTCGCGGTGACAACCGCTATGAGATCTCGACGACGGTGAATGCCGGTAAGGTGGAGTGGGCTTCGAAGAACATGCTCGTTCTTGGTCTCATCATCTGCGTGGGTCTGCTGCTGCACCTCTGGAACTTCTGGTACAACATGATGTTCGCAGAGCTCATCGGTGCATCAACACTTCCCAGTCCGACTGACGGCTTCGGATGGATTCAGGAGACTTTCTCTAATCCTGTGTTCAGCGTGCTTTACATCATTTGGCTCGTGGCTATCTGGTTCCACCTGACTCACGGTTTCTGGAGTGCTATGCAGACACTCGGTTGGAATGGTAAGACTTGGTTCTGCCGTTGGAAGGTTATCGGTATGATCTATGTGACCCTGCTGATGCTCTGCTTCCTCGTAGTGGTTCTGGCTTTCTGGTTCGGTTGTGCACCTTCACTTTGTGGCGGCTGCTGCTAATTATCAACTTTTAAATTCGAAAAGATTATGGCAAAAGTAATTGATTCTAAGATTCCCGCAGGTCCAGTGCCTGAGAAATGGAAGGAATATAAGGCTCACCAGCGCTTGGTTAACCCCAAGAACAAGCTGAAGCTCGATGTGATCGTGGTTGGTACTGGTCTGGCTGGTGCTTCTGCAGCTGCTTCACTCGGTGAGATGGGCTTCAATGTGATCAACCTGTGTATTCAGGATTCTCCCCGTCGTGCTCACTCTATCGCTGCTCAGGGTGGTATCAACGCCGCTAAGTGCTATCAGAACGATGGTGACTCTATCTACCGTCTGTTCTACGATACCGTAAAGGGTGGTGACTATCGTGCTCGCGAGGCTAACGTTTATCGTCTGGCTGAGGTATCAAACAATATTATCGACCAGTGCGTGGCTCAGGGCGTTCCCTTTGCTCGTGAGTATGGTGGTATGCTGGCCAACCGCTCGTTCGGTGGTGCTCAAGTAAGCCGTACGTTCTACGCTAAGGGTCAGACCGGTCAGCAGTTGCTGCTGGGCGCTTATTCTTCACTGAGCTGTCAGGTTCAGGCTGGTAAGGTGAAGCTCTACACCCGTTATGAGATGGAGGATGTGGTGATTGTTGAAGGCCGCGCTCGTGGTATCATCGCCAAGAACCTCGTTACTGGTAAGTTGGAGCGTTTCTCAGCTAACGCAGTAGTTATCGCAACTGGTGGATATGGTAACACCTATTTCTTGAGCACAAACGCTATGGGTTGTAACTGTACCGCTGCCGTTCAGTGCTATCGTAAGGGTGCTTACTTTGCAAATCCCTCTTACGTTCAGATTCACCCCACTTGTATCCCTGTTCATGGTGACAAGCAGTCTAAGCTGACGCTGATGTCTGAGTCACTGCGTAACGATGGTCGTATCTGGGTTCCCAAGAAGATTGAGGATGCTAAGGCTCTGCAGGCTGGAACCAAGCAGGGTTGGGAGATTCCGGAGGAGGATCGCGACTACTATCTGGAGCGCCGTTATCCTGCATTCGGTAACCTCGTTCCTCGTGACGTGGCTTCTCGTGCTGCTAAGGAGCGTTGCGATAAGGGCTTTGGTGTCAACAACACGGGTCTGGCTGTGTTCCTCGATTTCTCAGAGTCTATCAACCGTCTGGGCATCGATATCATCATGCAGCGTTATGGTAACCTCTTCGAGATGTACGAGGAGATCACCGACGTATTCCCTGGCGATGTTGCCAACGAGATCAATGGTGTGAAGTACTACAAGCCGATGATGATCTATCCCGCTATCCACTACACGATGGGTGGTATCTGGGTTGACTACGAGCTGCAGACTTCTATTCCTGGTCTGTTCGCTATCGGTGAGTGTAACTTCTCTGACCACGGTGCTAACCGTCTGGGTGCTTCTGCTCTGATGCAGGGTCTGGCCGATGGTTACTTCGTGCTGCCTTACACCATCCAGAACTATCTGGCCGATCAGGCTGTTTGGCCGAAGGTTTCTACCGATCTGCCTGAGTTCGCTGAGGCTGAGAAGAAGGTGGATGCTGAGCTTGATCGTCTGCTCAACATCAAGGGTAAGCGCTCTGTTGACTCTATCCACAAGGAGCTGGGTCACATTATGTGGGAGTATGTAGGTATGGGTCGCACCGCTGAGGGCCTGAAGACGGGTCTGAAGAAGATGCACGAGCTGGAGAAGGAGTTCGACGAGAACCTCTTCGTTCCTGGCACCAAGGAGGGCTTGAACATCGAGCTCGACAAGGCTATCCACCTGCGTGACTTCTTCACGATGGGTCAGCTTGTAGCTTTCGACGCCCTCTCTCGTAACGAGTCCTGCGGCGGACACTTCCGCGAGGAGTATCAGACCGAGGAAGGCGAGGCTAAGCGCGACGACGAGAACTACTTCTACGTAGGCTGCTGGGAGTACAAAGGCAAGGGCAACGAGCCCGAGCTCATCAAGGAGCCGCTGGAGTACGAGGCAATCAAGGTACAGACACGTAACTATAAGAATTAAACACTATGGCAAAGAATATTTCATTCACAATAAAGTTCTGGCGCCAGAACGGCCCCAAGGACCAGGGACATTTCGACACCCACGAGATGCACGATATTCCCGATGATACCTCGTTCCTCGAGATGCTCGACATCCTGAACGAGGAGCTCATCAACGAAGGCAAGGAGCCCTTCGTATTCGACCACGACTGCCGCGAGGGTATCTGCGGTATGTGCTCGCTCTACATCAACGGTACACCTCACGGACTGACCGAGCGTGGTGCTACTACCTGTCAGCTCTACATGCGCCGCTTCAACGATGGCGATGTCATCACCGTAGAGCCTTGGCGCTCAGCTGCCTTCCCCGTGATTAAGGACTGTATGGTTGACCGCGGTGCCTTCGATAAGATCATCCAGGCCGGTGGTTACACCACGATCCGCACAGGTCAGGCTCAGGATGCCAATGCTATCCTGATTCCTAAGGAGGATGCCGACGAGGCTATGGACTGCGCATCTTGCATCGGCTGTGGCGCTTGCGTCGCTGCTTGTAAGAACGGTTCAGCCATGCTGTTCGTATCATCGAAGGTCAGCCAGCTCGCTCTGCTTCCGCAGGGTCGCGTAGAGGCTGCCCGTCGTGTGAAGAACATGATCGCCAAGATGGACGAGCTCGGCTTCGGTAACTGCACTAACACTCGCGCCTGCGAGGCTGTCTGCCCGAAGAACGAGACCATCGCCAACATCGCTCGCCTCAACCGCGAGATGATCAAGGCTAAGCTTGCAGACTAAAACTGTTATATGGTAGTGGGGACTCTATGTCCCCATTACCTTTATTTATAACTAAATAAGGAGAAATTATAAATATTATGAACAAAAACGAGAAATTTGTCATCACTATTAATCGTGAGTTGGGCAGCGGTGGTCGCACCGTTGGGCGCATCTTAGCTGAAAAGTTGGGTGTGCCATATTACGATAAGGCGCTTACCAAAGCTTTGGAAGAGAAGTTCGATCTCTCACATACTGAGATAGAAAAGCTGAAAGGCAATAACCGGAGCTGGTGGGAAGAAATTAAACGCGTGTTGGCTCTGGGAGAAGGAGCAGCCAACTCTTCCGAATATTACGACGAGGAGAATAATCGCTATATCACCTCCGAGGCCGTGTTAAAGGCTGAAAGAGAAATCCTGCAAAACATTGCAAGCGAGGAGTCGTGTGTTATTGCCGGTCGTTCGGCCTTCTTCGCTATGAACGACAATCCCAACCACATGAGCATACTCATTCAGGCCTCTATGGAGCATCGCGTACAGCGTGTCATGGCTAAGCAGGGACTTAGCGAGAAGGAGGCAAAGAAGGTTATCAAAGAGGTGGACGAGACACGAGAGGAGTATATGAAGAACAACGCCCATACCTCGCGTTACGACACTCGTAACTACGATTTGGTTATTAAAATGGATGGCAGCAAGACCGAGGAAGAGGTTGCCAATGCCATATTAGCGTTTATCGGCTAATGTGTTCTTTGAAGTAAGGCCAAGCTGACTGTTTAAGGATTACACCTTAATATATTATAAGAGCGCCGTAGAAAAAACTGCGGCACTCTTTTTGACGGGAAAGTATTTGGGAGAAATAAAAATATAACGACAATGAACATTGGAGACAAGGCGCCCGAGATTCTGGGCAAGGATGAACAGGGACGGGATATCCGTCTGAGTGATTATAAAGGACGTAAGTTGGTATTGTATTTCTATCCGAAGGACAATACCAGTGGATGTACGGCTGAGGCTTGCAGTTTGAGAGACCATTATGGTGAATTGCAAGGAGCTGGTTATGAAGTAGTTGGAGTGAGCAAGGATTCAGCCGCCTCACATGTGAAATTTAAGGAGAAGCACGAGTTGCCGTTCCCATTGATTGCTGATGTCGATAAGACACTGATGGAAGCGATGGGTGCTTGGGGTGAGAAGGTGATGTACGGCAAGAAGACGATGGGCACCATCCGCACCACCTTTATCATTAACGAGGAGGGCATCATCGAACAGATCTTCGCAGGCAAACAAGTAAAAACCAAGGAGCATGCCGAGCAAATCCTGAATAAATAAACCGACGAATGAAAGGAACGATTATGAAGAAAAGTTTATGGTTTATCAGTTTGACAGCGTTGCTGCTATGCAGCTGCAAACAAGCAAATAAGGAAGTGCAGCAAAAGGATGAGGTTGATACTGATTCTTTGGAAGTTGCAGCACAGGATTCCATTCCGGTTTCCGCAGAAATGTCCGACACCTTGTTGTTTTCTATTGAGGATTTCAGGGCTTTCCTCGATTCAATTGATACCAAGCACGCTGAGAAATGCGGGCTGACCTATCTTTACGAATATGAAGAAGCTGGCGAAGACGGCGACGTAGGTACTGATGACACCGTCTATGGACGAGATATGGAGAAAGGAAAAAAGACAGATTTTGGCTATGAATTGAAGCCAAAGGGCGATCATGCCTGTTATTTCCAATATAGTTTGGACACCTCGACCCATGCCAGTCTAAATTTCACCGATAAGGCTGATGCCGACCGCTTCTTTGAGGCTTTCCTGAAGTCTGGTGTGGTGGATTGTGGCGGTATGTACGTTGTTGTCGAGCAGGAAATACCAGCAGGAAAAGTCATTTCTGTGGATTCCATGAGGGATTATAACGGAAAATACTCCATCGAGAAGCCTGTGCTCGATTCCGAGAAGGGCTTCTATACGATTATTATCTGTTGGTTTGCTTAACCAGCGACCTCTTCTTGCAGACCTGCCGCACTTGAGGAAAGTGAGGCGTCACTTTTGTGCAGCTTGTCGATGATGACGGCGAGGGCACCGTCGCCAGTTACGTTGCAGGCGGTGCCGAACGAGTCCATTGCGATGTAGAGGGCAATCATCAGTGCCTGTGCTTCTGGGTCGAAGCCGAGAATGCCAGCCATCGGCCCCAATGCCGCCATCACCGCTCCGCCAGGCACACCAGGAGCTGCTACCATACAGATGGCCAGAAGTACGATGAAATGGAGAAAGATTGGCAGGTCGTGGGGTAATCCGCCGATGAGACAGACGGTAAGTGCGCAGCAGGTGATTTTCATCATCGAGCCAGAAAGATGGATGGTGGCGCAGAGGGGCACACAGAAACTGGCGATTTCATCGCTTACACCGTTCTTCTTCGTCTGTTTTAACGTGACTGGAATCGTGGCTGCACTCGACGAGGTGCCCAAGGCTGTCATATAGGCCGGTAGCATATTCAGCAGCAGTCGCAACGGATTCTTACGGGCCAATCCGCCGGCAACGAGGAACTCGTATATGAGGATGACGATGTGCAACACGAAGATGATGCAGATGATTTTACCGAACACCACGATGATATGATACGCCTCGCCTACATATGTCATACTGAGGAAAATGCCGAAGATATAAAGCGGCAGTAGCGGGATGATGGCTTTCGCAATGGTATTTTCGATGATGGTGCGAAACTCAAAGAAGCCTTTTTTCAGCGTCGGCGAGTCCGTATAGGCGATGCCGATACCTATCACGAACGAACTCACTAGCGCAGCCATCACGTCGAGTATGGGTGGTATCTCCAAAAGGAAATAGGGTTCTAGTTTCGGTACATTCTCTACCGTTATCGACGGCTGCGCATCTATCAGCGCAGGGAAGATAGCAGTGCCAGTAAAGAAAGCCAAGAGTCCCGCTAGGATGGTGTCAGCATAGGCCAATCCTACTGTCAGCAACAGCAATTTGCCTGCCGACCGTCCGATGTCGGCAATGGCTGGAGTCACCAGTCCGATAATGATAAGCGGAATGAGGAAGCCCAAGAATTGACTAAACACATTGTTGAACGTCACAAATATGCGTATCCACCCTTCTGGCAGCACGTTTCCCATCAACAATCCCATCAGGATGGCGAAGATAATGCGAGGTAACAATCCAATTTTCTTCATAATCTGGTGCAAAGATAATGATTTTCTTCCTATAATAGTTCTTTTGTTTGAGAAAAGTTGTATCTTTGCACAGTGAATATGATAAAGAACGATTCAAAATTGAACTATGGCTTATATAGGTGAACTGATATCGATTGGTGTGGCGTTCTCGTGGACAGCAACGGCGTTGTTGAGCGAGTTCGGCAGCAAACGGTTGGGTAACCTTACCCTGAATGTGTTGAGGATGGCGCTTGCGTTGGTTTTCTCGCTGGTGCTCTTTGGTGTGGTGACGGGTAATCCGTTGCCTATAGGTGTATCAGGAGATGCTTGTGGTTGGATGTTGTTGTCAGGACTTGTTGGTTATGTGATTGGTGATTTCTGCCTCTTCCAGTGTTATATTATAATAGGTTCGCGTTATGGTCAGCTCTTTATGACGCTCGCCCCTTTGTCTGCGGCTCTGATGGCGTGGGTAACATTAGGTCAGCAGATGAAATCTATGAGTATCGTGGCGATGCTGGTAACACTTCTGGGTATCAGCATTTCCGTACTCGGACGAGGCGAGCACCATAAGGTATCACTGAAACTGCCCTTGAACGGGGTGCTTTATGCTATTGGCGCAGCCGTGTGTCAAGGTGTGGGACTGGTGCTGAGCAAAATAGGTATGGATCATTATGATTTGGCGACATTAGCGGATTTAGGCGTGCCAGAATGGACGATACCCTTCAGTGCAAACTTCTACCGTTGTTTAGCCGGTATTGTAGGTTTTTTGCTATTGTTGTATTATCGCGATGAAATGGGACTTTTGCGTGAGGCGATGCACGATAAAAAGGGACTTTCTGTTGCTACGGCTACTACCATTTTCGGTCCTTTTGTCGGAGTCGGTTTCTCGTTGATGGCTGTGCAATATACAGCAGCAGGCATCGCTTCCACACTGATGGCGATGACACCGATCATTATTCTTTTGCCGTCATATTGGCTCTTCCACGAGAAGATCACGTGGAAGGCTGTCGTGGGTGCCTTTATCTCCGTGATAGGTGTTAGTTTGTTTTTCCTTGTGTAGAAAAATTGGTAACGATGGAACAGATAGAACGAATCAAGCAGATGGAGTTGCGGTTGGAGAGGGCGGCTGCAGTGGTGATGGAGATGTCAGCAACGTTGGATATGTATGAGTCAGCGCTGGAGGACATCAAGGCCCTTGATGAGTATTACAGCAGTGACGAATGGAAGCAAGACTTCGCTGACGATGAGGCAGGGCTCTTACCAAAAGATCTCAAGCGTGGCGTGCTTTCCGAAGACGGTATTTGGAATCTGTTGTCTGATGCCCGTGAGCTGAATGATCGTCTTGTCGGGATGTTGGCGGTAAAGACACAAAATAATTAATCATTTGTCATTCATAATTCATAATATTTTCGTATCTTTGCAGCGATAAACTAAAAACAAACGTCGATGGCACCAAAAGAATTACGAAACGAACGATTGGCGGAGCGGATGATTAAGAATCTGAAGCGCCGCAACATGGAGGCCTTCTATTGTAAGACAGCCGAGGAGGCAGTGAAGAAAGTATCGGAACTGATTCCTGATGGGAGTAGTGTGACGTGGGGTGGTTCTATGACCATTCGCGATATGGGTATTCCTCAGGTATTGAAAGACAGGGGAACACTCGAGGTACTTGATCGTGATGTGGTGACAGACCGCGAGGAAGTGGTGAAGATCTATGAGCGTGCCTTCACGGCCGATGTCTATCTGTCGAGTGCCAATGCTATCAGCGAAGACGGTGTTATCGTGAATATCGATGGCAACGGCAATCGTGTGGCAGCTATTACCTGGGGACCGAAAAAAGTCATTTTCGTGATAGGCTTGAACAAGGTGGCGCAAACTGTTGAGGCAGCTTTAGCCCGTGCTCGTTCTACGGCTTCACCAATTAATGCTGCCCGTTTCGACATTAAGACACCTTGTCAGACAGATGGTGTGTGTCACAACTGCAACTCGCCCGAGAGCATCTGTAATTACGTCCATTTTTTGCGTAACTCCCCGCATGGCAAGCATATGGTGGTGCTTGTGGGCGAGGACTTTGGATATTAGTATCTATGGAGCTAAACGAACTGATAACTTCTATAAACGATGCCATTTGGGGCTATATATTAGTAGCCGCTCTCGTGGGCTGTGGACTGTGGTTTACATGGCGCACTCGCTTTGTTCAATTCCGTATGGTGGGCGAGATGATACGGTTGCTGACAGACTCTGCTGTTGATACGATAGAAGAACAGGTTAAGGAGAAGTTTCCAATAGAAGACAAGCGAAAACACATTTCTTCATTTCAGGCTTTTGCCGTTAGTGTGGCAACTCGTGTGGGTACAGGAAACCTGGCGGGTGTGGCTACAGCCATCGCTATTGGAGGTCCAGGAGCTGTGTTCTGGATGTGGCTCATTGCTCTCATAGGTTCGGCTACGGCTTTTGTAGAGTCAACACTGGCACAGCTATTCAAGAAGAAGCACAAGGATTCGTATATTGGCGGTCCTGCCTATTATATTCGGTATGGTCTGCATTCTCGGTGGATGTCGGTGCTTTTTGCCGTTTTGCTTACCATCACGTTTGGCTTGTCCTATAACTCCATCCAGTCAAACACCATCTGCAGTGCTATGCAACAAGCTTTCGGTTGGTCGTCGTTGTGGGTGGGTGTTGTGCTGTCAGCAGTGGGTTTGGTTATCGTTTTTGGTGGCATCCAGCGTATTGCTCAGGTCAGTGCTGTCTTGGTGCCTGTGATGGCCATTAGCTATGTCGTGATGGTAATTGTCATTATCGTGATGAACCTCGGGCTAATACCCCATATTCTCAAGGTCATTATACTCAATGCATTTGGCATAGGACAGATAGCAGGAGGAGGTATCGGGGCAACGATGATGATAGGCGTGAAACGTGGACTTTTTTCCAATGAAGCAGGTGAGGGTAGTGCACCTAATGTGGCAGCGACAGCATCGGTCACTCATCCAGTAAAGCAAGGACTTATTCAGGCCTTAGGTGTTTTTACTGATACCTTGTTGGTATGTTCTTCTACAGCGTTTATTATTCTCATCAGTGGTCTTTATCAGACTCCAGAGTTGAATGGTATCGCTCTTACGCAGTCTGCCTTACAGTCAGAAGTAGGTGCGGCAGGTCCTATATTTGTGGCCATCGCCATCCTGCTTTTTGCTTTCAGTAGTATCATTGGCAACTACTATTATGGCGAAGCTAATATCCGTTTTCTCACCCAGAACCAGCGCGTCATTACCGTCTATCGTATCTTTTCGGCAGGTGTGTTGGTGATGTTTGGTGCTATGGCTACGCTCGAACTCGTGTGGAGCCTTGGTGATCTTTGTATGGCCTGTCTCACGTCCAGCAACCTCATCGCCATTCTGTTTTTAGGACGCTATGCCTTCCGTCTGCTCGACGATTATCGGAAGCAGAAGAAACAGGGTATCAAAGAACCCGTCTTCCATCGTAGTCAATTCCCTGAGTTGGAACACGAATTAGAATGTTGGGAATAAGAATCTCTGAGTATGGACCTCAAGGATAAAATCACTGAACAGCCCTCGCATTTTGATCATCTGGAACAGATGTCGGTATCAGAACTGCTGCAGCATATCAACGAGGAAGATGTTGGGGTTGCTGAAGCTGTTAGGCTGGCAATCCCACAGATACAGCCTTTTGTGGAAGCTGTTGAGGAGCGGATGAAACGAGGGGGTAGACTCTTTTATATCGGAGCAGGTACCAGTGGTCGCCTGGGTGTCTTGGATGCCAGTGAGTTACCTCCTACTTTTGGCGTTCCTGATACTTGGGTCATAGGCCTTATCGCTGGTGGTGATCAGGCATTACGCCATGCGGTGGAAAAGGCCGAGGATATACCAGAGCAAGGCTGGGAAGATCTGCTTGAATATCATCCCACAGCAGATGATGCCGTACTTGGCATCGCGGCTTCTGGCACAACACCTTACGTACTTGGTGCCATCCAAGATGCCAGAAAGAACGGTCTCTTGACAGGCTGCATTACCAGCAATCACCATACCCCATTGGCACAAGCAGCAGAATATCCCATAGAGACCATCGTTGGACCAGAGTTCGTCACTGGCTCCAGCCGTATGAAGAGTGGTACGGCCCAGAAGATGGTACTGAATATGATATCCACCTCGCTGATGATAAGATTAGGTCGCGTTGAAGGCAATAGGATGGTAAAGATGCAGTTGACGAATGCTAAACTGGTGGATCGTGGCACACGCATGCTTCAGGATATGCTTGGTCTCAGCTATGATGAAGCTCAGGAGCGATTGTTGGAGGCGGGTAGCGTGGATAATGCCTGCCAAAACTCGTGACAGACCAAACATTTGAAAAAAAACTAAATTATTTTGTTTTTCTCTTCCTTTTTTCGTATCTTTGCAACGTTTTAAAGCTTTAAAGACAAAAGGATATGTCATCAGTAGAGATTAGGAAGGTAACAGACAAGAAGAGTCTGAAGACCTTCATAGACTTTCGTTACGATTTGTACAAGGGCAATCAGTACGATGCGCCTAACTTATACAGCGACGAAGTCCATACGCTGAGTAAGGACAAGAATGCTGCCTTTGAGTTCTGCGAGGCCGAATATTTCATGGCCTACAAAGACGGCAAGCTTGTAGGTCGCATTGCGGGTATCATCAACAAACGAGCCAACGAGAAATGGGAACGTAAGAGCGTTCGCTTCGGATGGGCTGACTTCATCGATGATCTCGAGGTGAGCCGTGCGCTCTTCAATGCCGTCGAAGAGTGGGGACGGCAAAAAGGGATGACAGAGATCGTTGGTCCTTTGGGCTTTACTGATATGGACCCAGAGGGCATGCTCATCGAAGGCTTCGACCAGTTGGGCACGATGGCCACGATCTATAATTACCCCTATTATCCCAAACATATCGAGCAACTTGGTGGTTGGGAGAAAGATAATGACTATCTGGAGTTTAAACTCATCGTACCACAGGGTGGGGTGCCTGAGAAGTATCAGAAAATAGCTGAACTGGTCATGAAACGCTATAACCTTCACCCGATGCACCTCAAGCGCAGTCAGGTGTTTGGTAAGGAACAGATAGGTCGTAAGGTGCTTGAGGTGGTCAACAAATCCTTCGGCCATCTCTATGGCTATTCACAGATGACGGAAGCGCAGATTGACGAGTATTTGAAGATGTACTTCCCTATGCTCGACATGAATTTGATCTGTCTCATTGAGGATAGAAATACCCCTAACCATGACATCATCGGTGTGGGCATTTCCATCACCTCAATGACGCGAGCTTTGCAGAAGTGTCGCAGGGGTCGTCTATGGCCTTTCGGCTGGTGGCACTGTCTCCGAGCACTGAAGTTCCATAAGGCCGAGTGTGTTGATATGATGCTGGTGGGTATCCTTCCCGAATATCAGCAGAAGGGCGCCAATGCCCTGTTGTTCTACGATCTCATCCCCTGGTATCAGAAGTATGGCTTCAAGTGGGGCGAGACCAATGTGGAGATGGAAACCAACAATCAGGTACAGAGTCAGTGGAAATACCTCGACCACCAGCAGCATAAGCGTCGTCGCTGTTTCAAGAAATCACTATAACTAAAACCAAGAAAATGGCAGAAGACAACAAAAATATTCTTGAAGAGAATGTCATTTATGACGATGATAATATTAGAACCCTAACGGGTCTTGAGCATATTCGTTTGCGCCCAGGTATGTATATTGGCCGATTGGGCGATGGCGCATCACCAGAAGATGGTATCTATGTCTTGCTAAAAGAGGTGTTTGATAACTCTATCGACGAGTTCAAAATGAAGGCTGGCGACCGTATTGAGGTGAATATCGAAGATAATCATCGCATTTCTGTGCGTGACTATGGCCGAGGCATTCCCCAAGGCAAATTGATTGATTCCGTCAGCATCCTGAACACCAGTGGAAAGTTTGATTCGAAGGCTTTCAAGAAGTCTATCGGACTGAATGGCGTGGGCGTGAAGGCCGTGAATGCGCTGAGTTCTCATTTCGAGGTCCATAGCTATCGTGAAGGAAAGGTACGCAAGGCGACCTTTGAATGTGGTAAGCTGACGAGCGATATTACAGAGCCGACACAAGATGAGAACGGCACCTATATCTATTTTGAGCCCGATGCAACGATGTTCCACAACTATCAATTCCATGATGAGATTGTAGAGAACATGTTGCGCAACTATACTTATCTGAATACGGGCCTGATTATCATGTATAATGGTCGTCGTATTCTCTCGCGTCATGGATTGGAAGATTTGTTGAAAGACCGCATGACCAGCGATGCCCTCTATCCAATCATTCATTTGCAAGGTGAGGATATCGAGATTGCTTTCACTCATGCTAACCAGTATGGTGAGGAGTACTATTCCTTCGTCAACGGCCAGCATACCACGCAGGGCGGAACGCATCAGAGTGCTTTTAAGGAGCATATCGCCCGCACCATCAAGGAGTTTTTCAATAAATACGAATATGGAGATATCCGCACAGGAATCGTGGCAGCCATATCCATTAATGTAGAAGAACCTATTTTTGAAAGTCAGACCAAGATCAAACTTGGTTCTACGGTGATGTCGCCAGAAGGTGTCAGCATCAACAAATATGTGGGTGATTTCATCAAGCAGGAGGTCGACAACTACCTGCATATCCACAGCGATGTGGCCGAGGTGCTGGAGAATAAGATCAAGGAGAGCGAACGCGACCGCAAGGCGATGGCTGGTGTGACCAAACTGGCGCGTGAACGCGCCAAGAAAGCCAACCTGCATAATCGCAAGTTGCGCGACTGCCGTATCCATTTCAGCGATGCCAAGGATAACCGTAAGGAAGAGTCGAGCATTTTTATCACTGAGGGTGACTCTGCCAGCGGAAGTATCACCAAGAGCCGCGATGTGAACACCCAGGCGGTTTTCTCATTGCGTGGTAAGCCGCTTAACTGCTTCGGTCTTACGAAGAAGGTCGTCTACGAGAACGAGGAATTCAATCTGCTTCAGGCCGCACTCGATATCGAGGAAGGGCTTGATGGTTTGCGCTATAACAAGGTCATTGTGGCCACAGATGCCGATGTCGACGGTATGCATATCCGTCTGCTCATCATTACCTTCTTCCTACAGTTCTTCCCGGAGCTCATCAAGAAAGGTCACGTCTATGTGCTGCAGACCCCGCTTTTCCGTGTCCGTAACCGTCGCACAAAGATCAAGAATAAACAGGTGATTGCCGAGGCTGATGCCAAAGCGGACAAAAAGAGCGATTTCATTACTCGCTACTGCTATAGTGAGGAAGAGCGTGTGAATGCCATTAGCGAATTGGGTCCTGATCCTGAGATTACCCGATTCAAAGGTCTTGGTGAGATTTCGCCAGAGGAATTTGCTGGTTTTATCGGTCCTGATATCCGTCTGGAACAGGTCACTCTCCATAAGACGGACCAAGTGCAAAAGCTTCTCGAATATTATATGGGCAAGAATACGATGGAGCGTCAGAACTTCATCATCGACAACCTCGTCATTGAAGAAGACCGCCCAGAGGAGGATGTTTACGATTAAATCCAATAAACAAATATGATTATGACTAAAAACAATTTATTTGCGATGTTAGCCATCGCTTGTGCAGCAGTTCTTTGCAGCTGCAATCAGCAGAAGGGGGAGACGATCACCCTTCAGGTAAAAACCCAATATGGCATTCTCGAGGGTCTCGAAGAGGATGGTGTGAAGAAATTCCTGGGTGTTCCTTTTGCTCAGGCTCCTGTGGGCGAACTCCGTTGGAAGGCGCCTCAGCCTGTTCAGGCTTGGGAGGGTGTGCGTGAAGCCAAGCAGTTTGGCGACGATCCCATGCAGCTCGACGTCTTCGGCGATATGGCGTTTCGCGGTTCTGGCCGTAGCGAGGATTGTCTCTATCTGAACATCTGGACCACCGCAGCCACAACGGCCGATGCACTGCCTGTGCTGATTTATTTCAATGGTGGCGGACTGATGGCTGGTTCTGGCAGCGAACCCCGTTACGATGGTTCATCCATCGCCAAGGAAGGCGTTATCGGTGTGACGGCCAATTATCGTGAGGGTGTGTTCGGCTTCTTTGCCCATCCCGACCTCACGGCAGCTTCCGACTATAAAGGCAGCGGCAACTACGGATTCCTCGACCAAGTGGCGGCTATCAAGTGGGTGAAAGAGAATATCGCGGCCTTTGGTGGCGATCCAAACAAGATCACCATTGTGGGTGAATCGGCAGGTTCTTTCTCTGTATCGCTCTTGATGTGCTCGCCCCTCTCCAAGAATCTCATAGCTGGTGCCATGCTTTCTTCTGGCGCTGAGGTGTTGCCCTATCAGCCCTCATCTCAGGCTGATGCCGATGCTGCTGGTGCAGAACTCTTGAAACAGGCTGGTATCGCAAGTCTGACTGATGCGATGGCATTGAATGCAGATTCTCTCCAGAAGCTTCTTCCTCCCAGAGGTATGGCCAACGTGGTGCTTGATGGCTACTTTATGACTGAGAGTGCCGACGCAGTGTTCGAGAAGAACGAGCAGGCTCAGGTGCCGTTGCTCGCAGGATGGAATTCCCTCGAAGCTCATCCCATGCAGGCAATACAAGGCCAGGCGCCAACCCTGCAGAACTATAAGAACGCTTTGAAGGCGCAGTTCGGCGATATGACTGATGAGATTTTCAAGGCTTATGGCATCGAGACTGATGAGGACGTGATGAACCAAAAGGGCTTCGACCTCGTTTCCGACCTCTTCACAGGCTTCCCCACTTGGAAGGTCTGCGACTATCATGCCAAGTCTGGCCTGCCCGTTTATCGCTACCATTATATGCACCCGCGTCCTCAGCAGTCAGAGAAGATGGGCGACAAGGTGGCAGCCCTTGCTGGAGGTGTACGTGAGAAGACGGCTGAAGAAAAGAAAGCCCAGCAGCCCACGATTGCACCAGGCGCCGTCCATTCGGCTGATATTGAATATGCAATGGGAACCCTCGACACCAACGAGTATTACGACTGGCAGGACGAGGACTACGCCATCTCAAAACTCTTCCTTACCTATTATGCTAACTTCTGTAAGACGGGCAATCCCAATGGCGAAGGCCTACCTCAGTGGACGGCCATCACCAAGGAGAATCTCGATGCTGCACCTGTCATGAAGATCGACGTAGAATCCAAGGAGGTCGCTTCTCCAGAAAAGGAGAACGCCTATCGTACACTCGAGAAATTCTACAGAAGCAAGAAATAGGAAAAACGAAGAAAAAATCAATTGGAGGAACACTTGTCCCTCCAATTGTTTTAATTAGACATCATGAATGAAAAAGTTTAGACGGATCATAGGAGCGGTGCTCTTGGTGGCTATCTTGGGTGGAGGTATCTACCTGGACAGCCTGATGCCCGTCATTACAGGTTATGCAGCCAAGAATCTGGCTTCGGCAGTGTTTGTGTCTGGAAGGAATGCTGAGGAGGTAGAGGCGCTCGACCTCAACTTTTCTCTTATCCGCTTTGCAAGTAATACGGTGGACTATGAGAACAAGACTGTCACTAGCCGATTTCTTTGGTGCACCTCTACAGCGGTTTATCGCGAAGGCTATGGAGTGACCCTGTTATGTGGGGATGATGCCAACAAACTGCGAGAGCAAGTCTTTCCTTTACTGCCAGACACCACAATCGTAAAACCGCTGCCCCAAGGAGACTCTGCTGTCAGTGCACGACTTGCACCCATCGCCAAGGCTTTCGTTGACGACCATGCCTATCATGGTCATCCTTTTGCCTTTGTGGTGTTGCATAAGGGTGGCATCGTGGCTGAGCACTATGATCAAGGGATTGGCCCCGATACCAAACTCCTCAGCTGGAGCATGGCCAAGAGTTTTGTGAATGCACTTGTTGGTATGATGGTAAAGGACAGCCTGATAGATGTTCATGCACCCTTGCCTATCCCAGAATGGCAGGATGATGACCGCAAGACCATCACCCTCCACGACTTGATGCAGATGCAGAGTGGTTTAGAGTGGAACGAAGACTACGGTGCCCGTTCTGACGTGAATGTCATGCTCCATTGCGAGGAAGATATGGGACTCTATGCCCTTCAAAAACCCCTCGAATACAAGCCTGGCACCCATTGGTACTACTCCAGCGGAAGTACAAATATTGTCGTCCGCTATCTCAGAAGCCTTTTCTCTTCCGATGAGGCTTTCCTTAGTTATATGCGTGAACGACTTTTCGCGCCCTTGGGTATCCGCAACGCTATCTTTGAGCAGGATATGAGTGGCACACCTGTGGGCTCGTCGTATCTGTATATCACCGCGAAGGATTTCGCCCGTTTTGGTCAGATGTACCTTGATGATGGATGTGTTGACGACGAGAGAATCCTTCCTGAAGGTTGGGTGGACTACACCTGTACGCCAGCTTCCAATAGCGAGAACCGGTATGGCGCCTTCTTTTGGTTGAACCGAGGTGGAAAATATCCTGATGTCCCAAAGGATATGTACTGGTGTGACGGCCACGATGGTCAGTGCATCTTTATCATTCCTTCCTGCCAACTCGTTGTCGTCATTCTGGGCTACTCGCCGAAACCCGACCATGTGATAGATTTCAACACGTTGTTGAAGGATATCATATCATCCATATGACTATCATGAAGTAAATATCGTAATAATTTTGTGGTCTCAAAATTATTTCTTACTTTTGCACGCAAAAAGAAACGAATCAGATGAGAAGAATCATATTTGGAGCTGCTTTATTGCTGCTTTCATTAAGCGCATCAGCGCAATTCAGAATCAACACGGGCGAAGAAAGTCCGTTACGTAAACTGCAATATGCGGAGTTGGCCATTACCAATCTTTATGTGGATAGTGTTGATGAGAAGAAACTGGTGGAGGATGCCATCAGGGGTATGCTCGACAAGCTCGACCCTCATTCCAGCTATGCGACCCCCAAGGAAGTAAAGGAACTCAATGAGCCCTTGAATGGCAATTTCGAGGGTATCGGTGTGCAGTTTAATATGATGGACGATACGTTGGTGGTGATTCAGCCTGTTACCAAAGGTCCTTCTGAGAAGGTGGGCATCATTGCTGGCGACCGTATCGTATCAGTGAATGATACAGCGATTGCGGGTGTGAAGATGTCGAAGGAGGAGATTATGAAGCGCCTGCGTGGTCCAAAGGGTACGAAGGTGGAACTGGGCGTGGTGCGTCTGGGTATCAAGGATAAACTGATGTTCACCGTCGTCCGTGATAAGATTCCCGTCCATTCCATCGATGCTGCCTATATGATTCGTCCTGGCATTGGCTATATCCGCATTGGCAATTTCGGTGCGCAGACCTACGATGAATTCGTGGAAAGTCTCGCGAAACTTCAGGCGCAAGGAATGCAGGATTTGATTCTTGATCTGCAGGAGAATGGTGGCGGTTATCTGAAGGCTGCTGTCGATATCGCTGATGAATTTCTGGAGCGTGGCGACATGATTGTTTATACCAATGGCAGAAAAGTTCCGCGTTCAGAATACAAGGCGCATGGTAATGGTAAGTTTACTAAGGGTAAGGTTGTCGTTTTGGTGGATGGATATACGGCCTCGGCAGCTGAAATTGTGACGGGTGCCATTCAGGATCAGGACCGCGGTTTGGTGGTAGGTCGTCGTACATTTGGTAAGGGTTTGGTACAGCGTCCTATCGATCTGCCCGATGGTTCGATGATTCGTCTGACCATCGCACATTACTATACTCCCTCAGGTCGCTGTATCCAGAAACCTTATACCAAGGGTGAAGGCAAAGATTATGCGATGGATATGGTCAATCGTCTGAAGAGCGGAGAACTGACCAATGTTGATAGTGTTCACTTCGCAGATTCTCTGAAGTATGAGACGCTCCGCCAGCATCGAACAGTTTATGGCGGTGGTGGTATCATGCCTGATTATTACGTACCCCTTGATACAACCGTCTATACCCCTTATCATCGTGAACTGGCGGCTAAGGGTATCATCATTCAACAGAATCTGCGCTATGTCGACAATCATCGTAAAGAACTGAAGAAACGCTGGCAATCGTTTGACGACTACAAGCAGCAATTCGAAATTCCACAGCAATTGCTCGATGATGTGGTGGCAGAGGGTAAAAAGCAGAAGATAGAGCCTAAAGATGCCGATGAATTGGAGAGATCGCTGGCTTATATCCGTCTGCAAATGAAAGCACTGATAGCGCGTGATATCTGGGACATGAGCGAATATTTCTCTGTGATCAACGAGCGCAGTGAGATTGTCAAGAAAGCACTGGAAATCATTTCCCAATAAACCCAACCATTATGAATAACTATAGCAGAGGATTCCTCTATTTCATCTGTGCCGTTTCGGCGATGGGTGGCCTTCTCTTCGGTTACGACTGGGTCGTTATCGGAGGGGCTAAGCCGTTCTATGAATTATATTTTGGCATTAGTGATTCACCATTGCTACAAGGTGTGGCGATGTCAACGGCCTTGGTGGGCTGTCTGATAGGTGCGATGGTGGCTGGTGCTGCTGCCGATAAGTATGGTCGTAAGCCACTATTGATTGTGGCTGCGGTGCTGTTTACGGTATCGGCGATTGCCACAGGCTTGTTTAATGATTTCACCTTGTTTAATATCGCCCGTTTTATCGGTGGTATGGGCATTGGTGTAGCCTCAGCCCTCTCACCGATGTATATCGCAGAGGTCAGTCCAACGGAGATTCGCGGACGAATGGTCTCGCTGAACCAGATGACCATCGTACTGGGTATCCTTGCTGCGCAGGTGGTAAATATGCTGCTGGCGAGAGATACGTCTGTGGCAGAAAGTCAGGCATGGAATCTGGAGTGGGGGTGGCGCTGGATGTTCTGGGCTGAGACGCTGCCCGCAGCGCTGTTCCTGCTGATGAGTTTCTTTATTCCTGAGAGCCCTGTGTATTTGAGAATGAAGGTTGCGATGACGTCTCAGCAGACAGAACGGGAGGCTGGGTTGAAGGAGTTGATGCAGTCGAAATACGCGAAGGTGTTGCTGCTGGGTTTGGTGATTGCCGTGTTCCAGCAATGGTGTGGAACGAATGTGATTTTCAATTATGCACAGGAGATATTTGTAGGAGCAGGCTTTGATGTCGACGGTATGTTCATCAATATCGTGATAACAGGTATTGCCAATGTTATCTTTACCATCGTGGCACTCTATACGATTGAGAAGTGGGGTCGCCGCACTTTGATATTATTAGGTGCAGGTGGCTTAGGACTGATCTATCTGACCCTCGGCACCTGCTATTTCTTCGAGGTAAAGGGCTTCGCGATGGTTTGTCTCGTGGTGGCAGCCATTTCAACCTATGCGATGACACTGGGACCTGTCACCTGGACGTTGTTGGCAGAGATCTTCCCCAACCGCATTCGTGGCATCGCGATGGCCACGTGTACATTCGCCCTTTGGGTGGGCTGTTGCACGCTGACCTTCTCGTTTCCCTCGATGAACGCAGCCCTTGGCAGCAGCGGTTCGTTCTGGATTTATAGCGCCATCTGCTTCTGTGCCTTTATCTTCCTGCTCCGTCGTTGTCCTGAGACCAAAGGTAAGTCGTTAGAGGAATTGGAGAAGGAACTAGTGAAATAATTCCGATTACTCAGATTATTCAGATTACTCCGATATATTATGGTTAAAGCTTGGAGAGAAATTGTAACAATCCCAACCTATGAGGTGGGTAAGCCAGAGAAGAATCCAATGTTTCTGGAAAAGCGTGTCTATCAAGGCTCGAGTGGTGTGGTTTATCCTTATCCTGTCATCGAGTCTATCAGTGATGAGAAGACCGATAAGGACTATAAGGCTGTCTATCTCGAGAACGAGTATATCAAGGTGATGATCTTGCCTGAGTTGGGTGGACGTATTCAGATGGCTTATGATAAGATCAAGCAGCGTCATTTTGTGTATTATAACCATGTGGTGAAGCCTGCGCTTGTAGGTTTGGCTGGTCCTTGGATCAGTGGTGGCATCGAGTTTAACTGGCCCCAGCATCATCGTCCCAGCACTTTTATGCCTGTGGATTGCACCATCGTCGAGAATGAGGATGGTTCAGTTACCGTATGGGTGAACGAGATGGAGCGGATGTTCCATCAGAAAGGTATGGCGGGCTTTACGCTGCGTCCAGGCTGTGCCTATCTCGAGATACAGGGTCGTGTCAGCAACCGTACCAATCTGCCTCAGACATTCCTCTGGTGGGCGAATCCTGCTGTTGAGGTGAACGATGCCTATCAGAGCGTGTTCCCGCCTGATGTGAATGCGGTCTTCGATCATGGTAAACGCGCTGTATCGTCGTTCCCCATCGCTACGGGAACCTATTACAAGATGGATTACTCCGCAGGTGTGGATATCTCGAATTACAAGAATATCTATGTGCCCACGAGCTATATGGCCGTCAACTCCAAGTACGACTTCGAGGGTGGATATGAAAACGACACGAAAGGTGGTATGCTGCATGTGGCCAGCCATCATTTCTCGCCAGGCAAGAAACAATGGACCTGGGGTAATGGCGACTTTGGACGCGCCTGGGATCGTAACCTCACAGATGAGACGTCGCCAGAAGAAGCCAAACAGTGGCATATCGATCGCAAGGGCTTCCGTCCTTATATTGAACTGATGGCGGGTGTCTATACCGAGAACCAACCCGACTTCACTTGGCTCATGCCTTACGAGGAGAAACAGTTTGTGCAGTATTTCATGCCCTATCGTGAGATTGGCATTGTGAAACAGGCCTCCAAGGATTTCGTGATGAATATCGAAGAGGCAGGCGAGGGTCAGGTTACTTTCAAGATTCTGGCTACGTCGAAACAGAGAGTACGAATTATTCTTGATGGCGAGGCAGGCGATGAATATTATAATAAGGTGGTAACGCTGTCGCCTGAAGAGGTACTTGTGGAAACGGTGAATACAGGTGACGAGCCTCTCAGCGCTCTGCAACTGACGATTGATCGTGCCGAGAATCCAAGACGATGCCCATTGCTAATGTGGTATGCCGAACCTGATGATATCCGTCCTATTCCCGATGCTGCTGAGGCTGCACTCTCGCCACAGGAAACTAAAACCATCGATCAACTCTATCTGACAGGCCTGCACCTTGAGCAATATCGCCATGCTACGTGGAGTGCTCTCGATTACTATGAAGAGGGTCTGCGTCGTGATCCGTTGGACTATCGCTGTAATATGCAGATAGGTCTTTGGTATCTCCGACGGGCTCGTTTCAAGAAGGCTGAGGGCTATCTGCAGACAGCTGTTAAGGTACTGAAGAAACGAAATCCCAATCCTTATGATGGCGAACCGCAGTTCTATCTGGGTGTTGTCAGTAAGTACTTGAATAAGTTGAATGTGGCTTATGATTGTTTCTGGAAGTCCACGTGGAACAAGGCTTGGGCCGATGCTGGCTATTTCGAGGCTGCTTGCATCAGTATGGACGGTGAGCGCTGGGAAGATGCTCTTGATGAATTGGAACGGGCTCTTATCAGCAACAGCCACAATCATAAAGCTCGTGCCATGAAGGCTGTTGTCCTGCGTAAACTGGGACGAAAAGACGAGGCGCTTGCCTGGATCGAGGCATCGTACAAAATGGATCCCTTTAATTATGTCTGCATGGTGGAGGAACATCTGCTGACAGGTAAAGAGGAACCGCTGGAGCGGATGGCAGAGCTGATGCACAGTAATATCTATAACTATCATGAGACGGCTCTCGACTATGCACAAGCGGGATTGGAAGACGAGAGTCGATTGGTGCTTGAAACGGCTATTAAAAATGGGGTGGAGGAGTCGCCGCTTACCTATTATTATTTAGCTTATTTCAGCCCATTGTCTCAAGCGCTTGATTATCTAAATAAGGCAAAGTCTGTTTGTCCTGATGGTTGTTTCCCCAATCGCTTGGAAGATGCACATATTTTCGATGCTGTGATTGGTATACCAGGTATTGATGATGCCAAGGCGCCTTATTATCTGGGCTGCCTTTATTACGATAAACGACAGTATGACGTGGCTGTCGAGAATTGGGAGCTGTCTGCAAAACTCGATCCTACATTCCCTTCAGTCTGGCGAAATCTTGCTTTGGCGCGTTTCAACAAACAGGGTCAACAAGACGATGCTTTGGAGTGTATGGAGAAGGCCTTCCATCTCGATGAGAGCGACCCTCGTATGCTGATGGAACTCGATCAGCTCTATAAGCGTTTGCACAAACCCCATCAGGAACGTCTTGATTTTCTGCAGAAATATCCTCAATTGATTCAGCAGCGCGATGATCTTGTATTGGAAGAGATCACTCTGCTCAATCAGTTAGGCCGTTATGAAGAGGCGATGGCGAAACTTGATGCCCATCAGTTCCATCCTTGGGAGGGTGGCGAAGGCAAGGTTTCCTCGCAGTATCAGATATGTCGTGTAGAACTCGCGAAGCAAAATCTGACCAGTCTTGATCATCTGAAGAATCCAGAAAAACAAGCATCTCTTGAAAAAGCCATCCGCCTTTTGGAGGAATGTCTCATTTATCCGCCTCATTTGGGTGAGGGCAAACTCTATGGCGCCCAAGAGAATGATTTCTATTATCTATTAGGCGTCGCATACGAGGCACTTAATGAAAAAGAAAAGACTCTTAATTGTTGGCAAAAGGCTATTATTGGACCACAAGAGCCTGCTGCTGCGATGTACTATAACGATGCCAAGCCGGATAAGATATTCTATCAGGGTCTGGCTCTACGAAAATTGGGACGTGAGGATGAAGCGCATGGCCGATTCTTCAAACTTATCAACTACGGTAAACAGCACATCTACGACAAGGTGGTGATGGACTATTTTGCAGTCTCCCTGCCAGATCTGCTGATTTGGGAGGACTCGCTTGATACGAAGAATCTCATTCACTGTAAGTATATGCTCGCCCTTGGCTATTATGGTATGGGTGATAAGGACAAGGCGCTGAAATATCTGTCAGAAGTAGAAGAGCTCGACAATAATCATCAGGGTATTCAACAGCTCCGCACACTTATCTCATAGCCAAAGCTTTGTCTTCAGCAGCCTCCATGATTTCACGCTCGCCTGGACCTTTGTCGTTGATACCGCAAAGGTGCAGGATGCCGTGAATAATCACCCGATGCAGTTCCTCGTCATAAGGGCGTCCGAACTTGTCGGCATTGGTGAAGACGGTGTCGAGTGAGATGTAGATGTCGCCATTCAGTATTTTGCCTTCGCTATAGTCGAAGGTGATGATGTCTGTGTAGTAATCATGGCCGAGAAACTCGTTGTTCACCTCGAGGATCTTGTCGTCGTTGACAAAAAGATAGCCGATTTCACCGACTTTCTTTCCATAACTGGCTGCTACCTTCTTGATCCAGTTCGAGGTCTCGCGCTTCATTATGTTGGGGAACTTCACCCCTTCGCTGCTATAGGATATCATGATGTATAATTTCTTTATTTCTTTTTAGGAAGGTATGGCGAGATGTCAACGCCGAAGTGTTGCAATTCCCTGAGCGCACTTGATGAGATGCAGGCTAGCTCAGGCTCCGTATAAAGCAGAATGGTCTCTATGCCTCCTATTCTGCGGTTGAAATCGGCCTGCCACTGTTCATATTCGAAATCGCTTACCGACCGCACACCTTTTACAATATACTGTGCCCCTTCGGCCTTGGCGAAATCCATTGCCAAACCGTGGTAGGACTTCACCTCAATACGCTGTTCATCAGCATACAACTCGCGGATAGCCTGCATTCGCTCTTCTGCCGATGGCATGTCAGGCTTGTGCACATTATCGCCCACAACACCTATCACCAACCGGTCAAACAACGGGAGGGCCCGCTTCACGATAGAATCGTGTCCGATGGTAAACGGATTGAAACTGCCTACAAATACTCCTGTCCTTATCATGGGTGCAAAGGTACAAAGATTTTGGGGAATAATGAAGAAAATGAAAAAAAGAATAGTTTTTCGTGTAGTTTTTCGTAACTTTGCTGCGTCTAATGGGCGTAAGATTCAAAACAGAACGACAATGAATGCATTAGAAAAGCAATTTGCGCAAACCGTTGCAGAACACAAGAGCACCATCTACACCGTGTGCTACATGTTCTCGCAGGATGCCGACGAGGTGAACGACCTGTTCCAGGAGGTACTAGTCAATCTTTGGAAGGGTTTCGAGAGCTTCGAGCATCGCAGTGACATCAGGACGTGGATCTATCGCGTCGCCCTCAACACCTGTATCTCAATCGACAGGAAAAAGAAGCGTCGCTCATCCGAAGTCCGGCTGACAATGGACATCAACCTCTTTGAAGACCGTGACGAGGACACCAAGCAAGTGGATATGCTCCACAAGCGTATCTCCAAGCTGCAGCCCTTCGACCGTGCGATTGTCCTTCTCTGGCTCGAAAACCTATCGTACGAGGAGATCGGACAGATAGTCGGTATCAGCACTAAGAACGTCAGTGTCCGCCTGTTCAGGATCAGAGAGCAATTAAAAAACATGTCTAACGATTAAAAATGGACCCATTATGAACGAGAATTTTGAATTAGAGAATATGCGTGAGCAGATGAACACGCTGAAAAAGAAACTGGAGAAGCAGGAGATTGTAAACGACGGTCTGATGCGCCGCTCAATGAAGAATACCGCTGGTAATATCAGTCGCAGATATTATCTCATCATGGCCCTCTGCCTGTTGATGATTCCATATAGTTACTGGGCATTCGTGATGCTAAACGGTTTCTCCATTCCTTTCTGGATTTTCACTTGTGTGACTATGCTGGTTTGCTTTGGTGGCACCTTCTATAACAGCAGAAAAGTGAGCGATTCGAACATGATGACCAACAACCTTGTGGACGTTCGTCGCCGTATGGCCCGTGCCAAGAAGTTCGATGCCAACTGGCTCTTCCTCGGCATTCCCCTCGCCATCGTCTTTCTTGGCTGGTTTATGTACGAGTCCTATCTGCTTCATCCCGATGCATTTTTCAACGGACTATGCTGGGCAGGATGCATCGGCGGTATCGTTGGAGCTATCTGGGGATTCTCTCTCCATTTCAAGACCCAGCGCCAGTATCAGGAAATCATCGACCAGATCGAGGACATCACCGCTGAACAATAAATACGGTTGCCATATCCACTCAAGGCCGCTGACGGCTCCATTCAGGAGTCCAGCGGCTTTTTTCTGCTCCAAAGATTACTTTTTTGCTCTCTCGTGATGGTTTATTCTTTTTTTTTCGTATCTTTGCAGGCGAAACATACATAAATGATAAATGATGTTTAAGCTAATATGTTAAATTTAAATTCAAGAACTATGGAAACAAAGACAAATGACGAATTGCGTATTGCGTGGGATTTCGTGGAACACACGGGACGAAGTATCTTCCTGACGGGTAAGGCCGGTACAGGTAAGACCACCTTTTTGAAAACCGTTGTAGAACAGAGTAAGAAACGTACGATCGTTGTTGCACCGACGGGTGTGGCCGCCATCAATGCGGGTGGTATGACTATCCATTCCTTCTTCCAACTGCCCTTTACTCCCTATGTGCCCAATGCGCGTATCAAAAGCAAGTTTGATTTCGGCAAGGAGAAACGTCGCATCATTGCCTCCCTTGACCTGTTGATTATCGACGAGATCTCGATGGTAAGAAGCGATCTGCTCGATGCCATCGACTCTGTGCTGCGAAGATATCGCGATCATTATAAACCCTTCGGAGGCGTACAACTGTTGATGATAGGTGACTTGCAGCAACTGACGCCTGTGGTGACACCCGAGGACGAGGCTTTGCTAAAACCCTATTACGACACGCCCTATTTCTTTGGATCGAAGGCACTGCAACAGATAGAATATGTCACCATCTTGTTGAGTCAGGTGTTTCGTCAGGAAGATGCCGCTTTCCTCGATGTTTTGAACCACATCCGTGAGGCAAATCCCACCACCGACGACATCGCTACTTTGAATCAGCGATGCCAGCCTGCTTTTATCCCTCAACAAGGCGAAGGCTATATCCGTTTGACCACCCATAACTATCTGGCGGATAACTACAACGAGAACGAACTGAAGAAACTGCCAGGTCACAGCTATACATTCCAAGCCCAAATTGAAGGCAATTTTCCTGAATACTCCTATCCGACTAGTGAGGTACTGACGCTGAAAGAGGGTGCGCAGGTGATGTTTGTCAAGAACGATCCCACGGGAGAACACCGTTACTTTAACGGTCGTATCGGAGAAATCGTGGAAATCAGTGAGAGTCGTGTCTGTGTGCTTTGCGCTGGTGATGCCGAAGGGATAGAGGTCGAGCCTTTGGAATGGGAGAACGCTCAGTATCAGTTGAATCCAGAGACTCGCGTCATTGAAACGAAGGTTCAGGGTACGTTCCGTCAGCTGCCCTTGCGTCTGGCGTGGGCCATTACCATCCACAAGAGTCAGGGCCTTACCTTCGAGCGTGCCATCATCGATGCCAACCTCTCGTTTGCACCAGGTCAGGTGTATGTGGCCCTGAGCCGTTGCAAGACTCTTGAAGGTATGGTGCTTTCTGCCCCCATCGAGGCACGGGCCATCATTTCCGATAAAAGGGTTGAAGATTATATCGGCCATCAGGAGGAGGAAGCCCAAAAGAGCATCTCCCAACTGCCCCAGCTCAAAGAGGATTATTATCGTTTTCTGCTCTTGGAACTGTTCGACTTCCATGATATCTTCTATAAGGAAGAGCATCTGCTGCGCCTGATGACGGAGTTCTTCTATCACGCTTTTACTGATGCCACCGAACTCCATAAGCGTGTGCTTTCCAATTTCAGCGCCCAGACGATGTCTGTCTCAGAGAAATGGTTACAAAAAATCCGTCAGTCATCGATGGAACAATTGCATACAGAAGAATTTCAGGAGCGTGTGAAGCGTAGTGCCGAGTGGTTTGAGTCGTCTATCCACGAGGTTTTTGCCAATTCCATCGACTTAGCGGCACAGATCAAGAGCAATAACAAACAGGCGATGAGTCGTTTCCCTGAAGCCTTGGCTGATGTGCGCCAGGCGGTCTTCTCACGTCGCTTCCTGCTCTCGAAGATTGCGGAACAGGGGTTCTCCATCCCCATCTATCTGCACGAGAAGCAATATTCGCTTTTGGATGCCATCGACGAACAGCAGATCAAGAAGTCAAAACGTACGAAGAAGGAAAAGCCCAAAAAGGAGCCGAAGGAAAAGACGTGGAACATTACCTTCTATCTCTATAAACAGGGCATGAATCCCGATGAAATCGCCCAAAACCGTGGTCTTACCGTTGCCACGATCATTGGCCATCTGGCTCGTTTCATCCCTACTGGTGAGATAACGCTCTCTGAACTGGTTCCCCCTGAGCATCAGGATGCCATCCTCAAGGTGATTCAGACCATAGGAAAGGGCGAGTCAAAGACTGTTATTAAGAGTCTCTGCCCGCCCGAGGTGACGTATCAGGAAATAGAACTGGTGCTCAATGCCCAGTCCCTGGAATCCAATCAGAATTTATAGTCGATACCCAGACCAACCACATAATTGGTACGGCTGTAGGTTTCTAAGCCGTAAGAGGCCTGCTTGTCGTAGTCGCTGTAGATGCTGGTGAAGAAGCCGGCATTGAGGCGAACTTTCTCGTTGATGTTCCATGCGCCGCCCAGTCCTACAGAATAGCTGTCGCAAGCGAATGAGGTGTTCTGCTGATAACCATCAGAGAGTCCGTAGTCGGTACGCTGTCCACCACAGCTGACGGTAAACTTATCGTTGATGTCGTACTCCACACCTGCGAGGATTTCGTGGGTGCCGTGAGTCAGTTCCTCCTGACGATCGTTGGCCATCTTGGCATTTTTGTCATCGAAGAAATGATATTCAAGAGTGGCACGCAATTTCGGCGTGAACTCGTAGCCAGCAGCCACCGAGAGCAGTGCGGGCATGTCATAACGCGTACGGGCACCATCCTGATAGGGAGCAGTATAAGCACCCAGCTGTTGTTGCAAACCTGCCAACTTTGCCTGAGCTCCTTGAGGATCTGCAGCCATCAGAGCAGCAACGGTAGCGCTACCCAGTCCTGCATCGAGAATATTGGTATCGTTCTTGGGGTTCACCTTGGTGCGGAACTCATAACGAGCAGTAAGGGTAAGGGGACCTTGATGGTAGTTGACACTTACTAATGGCGTGAAACCCCATCCTTTCTGGTCGACATCAAGCAAAAGTTTAGCAACCTCGCCCAACTGAGGATGGTCAATAGCCTTCACATGGCCACGATAGTAGCCGTCGTAGTAGTTGGCACGAATACCTACCGCAGCTGACAGACAGTCGATCAACTTATAGGTAAAGTTAATCTGTCCACCATAGATATACTGCTTACCCTTCATTTCAGAGTCGAGGGTGTACTGATTGGGCGCGATGCCATTGCTGGCAAGCATGCTGGAGAGCAGCACGTTGAACATGGGAACACCCTCCTTGTATTCCACGAAACCGCCACTGCCCACGATACCGATCATAGTGGAGAGAGCCCAGCGATCCTTCTTGTAGGATGCGAAGAGAGCTGGCACGATAGGAGCAGAAGCCTTGCCTTCATACGTATACTCGACGGGAGCGCTGTATATAGAGCTGTAGATGGAAATAGGTGTCACTAACTTAATGTCACGATTCTGCCAGGGTTTTTGGAAGTTGAGCGAGAGTTGGAAGCCCTCATGTCCCCAAGCCAGTCCGGCAGGGTTGCTGTAGGCTGCGTCAATGTCAAATGTTGCACCACGTGCCATCATACGGTCGAAGGCGATGTGGTAGTTGGTGTTGGTCATCAAACCGCCAGCATAGCTTGTCGTGAAGACACCAAGTGCCAGCATGGTCATCGTCAAAATCTTCTTTCTCATAACTGATTCTTAATGATTGAGGTTGCAAAGATACGAAAAAAAGTGAAAAATAAAGAGTGAAAAGTGAAAAATTTGCTGCCGCCTTTACAAATTATGAATTATTATGTATCTTTGCATTCGAAATGAATCAAGCTATCCTCGATTTCATCCGTGAGCATGCTGAGGCTGATGTGCGTCAGCTAGCCCTTCAGGGAACGAAAAATCCTGAGGTCGATTTGACCTTTGCCTTAGACCAGATTGCAGGTCGTCAGAAAGCGAAGACCAAGCTTCCATCTTGGGCAGCTATCGATGGCATCGTCTATCCTCCGCACCTCTCAATGGAACAATGCTCGAGCGAACAGACAGCCCAATACAAGGCAAATGTCGCCAAGGACACAAAGGGGTCAGGCACTTCTGTGTCCTTTGTTGATCTTACAGGTGGTTTTGGTGTCGATACGGCATTTATTTCGCAAGGCTTCCAACGCGCTGTCTATGTAGAGCGACAATCACAACTTTGCGCCATTTCATCGGAAAATTTCATGCTTTTGGGACTGCGTCACATCGAAGTCGTCTGTGCTGATGGCGTCGATTATCTGCATCAACTCGACCATGCAGACTTGATATATATTGATCCTGCCCGACGAGACGATCATGGAGGACGAACCTATGGCATTACCGATTGCACGCCCAATGTTTTGGAACTCCGCGATGAACTGTTGCAAAAGGCCGATCGCATCATGTTGAAACTCTCTCCGATGCTCGATTGGCGGAAAGCGATAGAAGATCTCGGCAACGTGAGCGAGGTGCATATCGTTTCAGTGGATAACGAATGCAAAGAATTGCTGCTCATCTTATCGAAGGAAGAAAAGCCTTTAAAACTTTTTTGTGTAAACAACAATCAGGTGTTTGATGGTGTAACAGGGGGACGGTTCTTTTGTGACACCGCCCGCGATGTCACAAAAGAACCGTCCCCCTGTTACACGCCTCACTTTTTATTCGAACCTAATGCATCGATAATGAAAGCTGGTTGCTTTACTCTATTAGAGCAGCGCTTTGGCGTGGCTCAGCTCGACAAAAACAGCCATTTATTCGTGTCCGATATCGACATCTGCGACTTCCCTGGCCGTCGGTTCTTCATCGAAAAAACCACTTCGATGAACAAGCGTGAACTGAAAGCCGCCCTTGCAGATATCGACAGAGCCAACATCACCGTTCGTAACTTCCCCATGTCAGTAGCCGAACTCCGAAAGCGTCTGAAACTGAAAGATGGCGGTGATCTCTACCTCTTCGCCACCACCATCGCAGGTCATCAGCATCAGTTGTTTCTTTGCAGGAAAATAGAATAATGTGACCCTCTGCATACTTTTCACCAAAAAAGTTTGGCAGTTTGGGGAAATCTCAGTACCTTTGCAAGGTTGAATAAATATGATAGACGAGGATTTCGACATACGTGAGGAACGGTATTCGCAAGGCGAGAAAGATTTTGAGAATGCATTACGACCGCTGACCTTTAAGGATTTCAGCGGCCAGAAGAAGATTGTGGAGAATCTGGAGGTCTTTGTCGAGGCTGCCAAATACCGTGGCGAACCCCTCGACCATACACTCCTGCACGGCCCTCCCGGACTGGGAAAGACCACGTTGTCGAACATCATCGCCAACGAACTGGGCGTAGGCTTTAAGATCACTTCTGGTCCTGTGCTCGACAAACCAGGTGATTTGGCAGGCATCCTGACCTCGTTGGAGAAGAACGATGTGCTGTTTATCGATGAGATCCATCGTTTGTCACCTGTTGTCGAAGAATACCTCTATTCAGCGATGGAGGACTATCGCATCGACATCATGATCGATAAAGGTCCCTCGGCTCGCAGCATCCAGATCGACCTCAATCCGTTTACGCTCGTGGGTGCCACCACCCGTAGCGGTCTGCTGACGGCGCCCTTGAGGGCACGTTTCGGCATCAACATGCATTTGGAGTATTACGAGCCAGAGACACTGCAACAGATCATCGAGCGTTCGGCCAATATCTTAGGTGTACCCATCACAGAAGACGCTGCCCTCGAGATCGCTGGTCGTAGCAGAGGAACGCCTCGTATCGCCAATGCTCTCTTGCGTCGTGTACGCGACTTCGCCCAGGTAAAGGGCAATGGCAAGATTGACACCAAAATCACAAAGGTTGCCCTCACGGCCCTGAACATCGACCAGTACGGTCTCGATGAGATTGACAACAAGATCCTGCTCACCATCATCGACAAGTTCAAGGGCGGTCCTGTGGGCATTACCACCATCGCCACTGCCGTTGGCGAGGATGCTGGCACTGTCGAGGAGGTCTACGAACCCTTCCTTATTATGGAGGGCTTCATTAAGCGTACCCCTCGTGGTCGTATGGTCACCGAACTGGCCTATCACCATTTCGGTCGCAATCCTTACGGTGGCAATATCATGGAGCCCAACCTCTTTGACTGAACTTAAAACCAAAAATAAAATGATGAAGAAGCTATTTTTCACAGCCCTCTTGGCAGCGCTGACGCTGCAGGTCAATGCACAGGTCGAAGCACCAAAGGACGCACCGCAACTTGAGTTCGCCCTCCAACTGAAAGTGACACTTGGACAGGCTTTTTCCATCGAAAACACCCAGCACGGTCGTCGCACGGTGATTCCCATCACAGGCGGTACTTTCGAGGGACCCGGTATCAAGGGTACGATTGTCAATGGTGGTGCCGACTATCAGCTCGCCAATGCTCAGGGCCGTACCGAACTGGAGGCCATCTACTGCATTAAGACCGACGATGGTGTCTATATCCACGTCCGCAACCGCGGTATCATCGCCAATAGCAAGGATGCCAACGGCAACCAATCTTTCTATTTCCGCTGTGCCCCTACGTTTGAGGCCCCTGCCGATAGCAAATACGGTTGGCTGAACAATTCCCTCTTCCTCTGTGCCCCCTCATTCTCTCAGGGTTTCAACGGCATTGTGCTCAATGTCTGGAAGGTGAAGTAAAGAAAAAAGCGACAGATTCTATTTAGAGTCTGTCGCTTTTGTTTAGAGAGATTTTTGATTAGAAAATAACGGGCCCATGTCCCATACATGATGTGGTTGTGATGGCCGTTAGAAAAGCTGTGAGCGCGGCTACTGCTACCTTCACCACAATCTCAACAATCCGTTTTTTCATAACTCTTCCCTATACTATTGACTTCGTCCAAATCGCTCACGCTCGGCATAGCTCGAATTCATTCGGCTTTGCTCTCGCTTAATCGCGATTTTCACTATTCACTGTTCACAATTCACTCGCAAAGCGTTAGTCCTTATCGAGGCCTTCGCCTCCATCGCCACCGTCACCGCTGACACCCGTGCTGATTACGAGAGCAGAAGCCTGTCCGGGCATAGCGAAGCTACCGGTATAGACACCGTTGTCCTCAGTCAGCTCGAGGGGCGAGCTATTGATGGATGCCGTAGGCACCTGACCCTCAGCAGGCGTGATGCTGATCTCCACCTCATCGTCCTCATTCAGGGTTGCGCCGGAAGTCACAGCGTTACCATCATGAGTGACGGTTGCACTACCACTACCGCCCGTTACGATCTGCAGCGCATAGCCCTGAGGCTGATTCTGATTGCCCTGCTGGCCCTGCGAGCCGCTGTTGTCACCGCCGCTCTGGGTGCCGCCATTCTGCGAGCTACCGCCGTTCTGACTACTACCGTTGTTATCACCGGAGCCTCCCGAAGGAGATCCACCGCTGTTACCACCCATGGCAGCAGCTTTCACAGCTGCGATTTCGGCAGCTGCCTTGTCGGTCCAACCCAGCTTACCATCCTTGTTCAGTTCCTCGCGGGTGTACTCACCTGTGGCCTGTGCCAACAGTTTCAAACTCTGTACGGCAGGACCAGTCTTGTCGGTCTTGGCGAGAGTGCCAATGCTTGCGGAGATGGTTTTGTCGGTAGCAGGATCATAGAGTTCCTTGCATCCGTTGCCCATCACGCTCACCTTAAAGATGGCCAGGTTATCCACCTTCACGGTGTTACCATTAAGAGTCTGTTCACGCACGCATTTCACGAAGTCTCGCAGGATACCTTCGATGGTACCTTCGGAGAACGGGGTGTTGTGCTCAGCCATGTGCACCGCCATGTCGTGGATGTTCATCGTCTGCTTGTAGCTGACGCGAGGGTAGTACTTACCATACGCATCGTTCTTGTTGTTGTTGTTTTGGGAAAGATAAAGCTCAATCATAATAGATTTGTTTTGAAGTTGATAATTCTGTGATTTGTCTCTGTACCCTTGGGACATCCAGCCTGCGCACTGCCTTCTGTCTCTCGATTGCGGTTGCAAAAGTACAGCTTTTTCCAATACAATCCCCGAAAAAGCCCATCCCCGACAAATCCTAAAAACGCAAGCTGCTATCAATCAGCAACTTATGATCCTATCGACAACAGACATTAAGTGTATACATTTGGTATATTTAAGGATTAAAATGAATGAAAAAGCTTTTTTTCAACTCAGAAAAACTATATTTTTACTTAAATTACATTGTAATTACAATTTATTTTGTATATTTGTGGCGAAATTAGAATCAAGTGGATGAAATGTAAATAAATGAATCGTTTAGAAGGTAGTTATAGCAGAGAAGGGGATGACCAACAAACAATAGTCGGAAATCCTTGATAAAGATTCTGCCGTTATATCCATGTAGGTGACCAATGCTGCCCGAGCAAATGATTCATTCATATAGTAAGAAAATTAGATGTAATGGTAGAAAACCTACTTTGGACAGAGAACGAAAATATAAGCAAATATAGATATCAGTGTATGAACGGATCTTATACGATCATCGATTTGTTCGCAGGAGCAGGGGGCTTGTCTGAAGGTTTCGTGCAGGCGGGTTTTGTCCCTATTGCTCACGTAGAAATGGATAAAGACGCATGCAACACACTGAGAACTCGATGCTGTTATCATTATTTGCGAGCTAATAACCAGTTAAATATCTATAATAAATATTTGAAAGGAGAGATTACACGTGAGGCCCTTTATACAAGCGTCCCTGCCGAGGTGACGAAAGCGGTTATTAATGTAGAGATTTCAGACACGACGATAAATGAAACATTTGACAAGATAAAGTTCCTTGCCAAAGGACGAGATATAGACATGATCATTGGCGGCCCCCCTTGTCAGGCGTATTCTCTGTTGGGAAGACATAGAAAAACAATGGAAGATGATCCTCGAACCTTGCTATATCTCCAGTATGGCAAGTTTCTGAAAGAATTTACGCCAAAAGGATTCGTCTTTGAGAACGTTCCTGGATTGCTGAGTGCCAAAAAAGGAGAGCATTTCCAGAATTTGCAAACCTATTTCGACGATTTAGGATATAAAGTACATTTTAAGATGCTTAATGCATCTGATTATGGGGTGTTACAGGAAAGGCGCCGTATTATCATTATTGGCTGGCAGAAAAATAAAGACATGGGCTTTCCGGAGATAGAGAAAGTTCCTACAAATGCGGTCATTAATGATATATTAGGAGACCTGCCACGATTGAAGGCAGGTGAAATAGAGAAAGTGTCTTCCTACAAGAAAGCAAACAATTCATATTTGCGCGAAAGTGGAATTCGGGCAGATGGTGGGAAGTTTGTTACACAAAATATTACTCGTCCCGTTAATGCTAATGATGCGTCAATATATGCCTATGCAATTAAATTGTGGGATAGTAAGCAAGTGCGTGTCAAATATACAGATCTGCCTATAGAACTTCGTACTCAAAAGAATGAAGACTCGTTTTTGGACAGGTTTAAGGTTGTGAACGGAAAAGGGAAGGCCCATACTGTTGTTGCTCATTTAGCAAAAGATGGACACTATTATATACATCCATCCTTGGATGTTTGTCGTTCTATCTCGGTAAGAGAGGCTGCTCGTATGCAGTCTTTCCCTGATAATTTCTACTTTGAAGGAAGTCGTTCTGCTATGTATAAACAGATAGGTAATGCAGTACCACCATTAATGGCTAAGTCTATTGCAAAATCTATAAGAATATTATTATGAAAATAGAGAAGTACCAAATAAAAGCAACAAGTAACATTCTGAATCTGTTGGGTGATGAACTGATAGGTAGTGATATCTTGGCTATTTTTGAGTTGGTCAAGAATTCATATGATGCTGATGCAGATGAAGTGATTATATCATTTGAAGATTTGAATACTCTAAATCAAAGAATAGTGATAGAAGATGATGGTTGTGGTATGACCTCTGAGATAATTCATAATGTATGGCTTACAATAGGTACAAATTATAAAAAGAAAGAAGCAAAAATTAGTAAAAAATACAATCGCTTCTCTTTGGGTAATAAAGGGGTCGGAAGATTGGCTGTACACAGATTAGCAGACTCTCTTTTTTTAGAAACAAAAACCGATGGTGATGATGATGGAGTAAGTTTAGAGATTAACTGGAAGAATTTGGTTTCATCTGGTGATTTTATAGATGACCTTTTTGTGGAAGTAAAAAAGGGAATCGAAAAACCATTTAAAAAAGATCATGGTACAAGAATAACTCTTAAAGGTCTGAAGAATAAACAATGGACAAAAATGCAGCTCCGTGATTTGGTGAGAAAAATAGATAATTTTAAGAATCCTATACACCCACTTAATAATTTTAATGTTATAATTCAATGTGATGAGGATAAAAAACATTGGATTGAAGATATAAAAACGGGTATAGACATATTATCAGATAGCTTATATTGTTTTAGGTTTTCTTTATCTCCGTCTTTGGATGACCCATCTATAGTACAGAGTCCATTTGCAAAATTCGAATGGGATTATTTATTTCGTCCTCATTCTTTCTGCAATCTATCTGATGTATCAAAAGGGAATGGCCCTGATATTTGTTTGCCAATAAATCCCAAGATTTTTGGCGATGAGAAGAATAGGGAGAAGTATCATTTACGTAATGATGATTTGAATGGCATTGGAAAGATAACAGGTCAGTTTTATGTTTTCAACCAGAGTAAAAAGTTGTTGGATAAGATATATGGGGTAGGACGATCTGGAGCTATTAAAGAATATATTAAAGAAAATTGTGGTGTAAAAGTATATCGTGATAATATCCGAGTATATAATTATGGTGAACCTTCAGATGATTGGCTAGGGCTAGAACTTGCCAAAGTGCAAAGGATTGGTGATCATTTTAGCAAAAAAGTTACGATTGGTGCTGTATGCTTGAATTTATCTGAAAGTGAAGAATCTCTTATTGAAAAAACAAACAGAGAAGGCTTTTTGGAAAATGATACATACTGGAGATATAGGGAAATTATTAGGGCTGTTTTTTCTTTTTTTGAACGGACAGCAGATGCAGATAAACAGGATATTGAAGCAGCTTTAGCTGACACGACTATAAACAAACGTGTAGGATTGGCTGATACTATTAAAGATTTAGAAAAGAAACTAGAGGAAAAAAAATTAAAAGAAGAATTTAACCCACTGATTAGGAAAGTAGAACGGGATTATAATGAGATGCGGGACGTTATGCTTAATTCTGGTATGACAGGATTAAACCTAGCACTTATGTTTCACGAAATAGAGCGTGAAATGAAATATATAAGCTCAGATTTAGATTCACAATCTATTGATGTGATATCTTTGAAATCACGAATAAATAATCTTAATCTATTGTTAGAGAATTTTGCACCAATTTTAAAACAAAAGACAAAAAACACGTTATTGGCTTCTGCACTAGTTAATAGGGCTGTTCAGATTAGTAAGAACAGGTTTTGCTATCATAAAATTATTTTCTCCTCTCCTCTTCTTTCAAAAGAATCACCAGATTTTAAGATAACGGGGCCTGGCAATCTGCTTTTAAGTTCGTTGTCCAACATTATTGACAATGCAATATATTGGGTTTCTGCCCAACATGAATTAGTGGGAGATAATCATAAGTCTGCTATATATATAGGTACTGACCTGTCTTCTTTCGATGGGCCTGCTATTATTATAGCAGATACAGGTAAGGGATTCCAATTAGATCCAGATTTGATGATACAGCCTTTTAAGACAACGAAAGAAGGTGGAATGGGCCTCGGGCTATATTTTGTTAATTTAGTAATGGAATCTATAGGAGGAAAAATAATATTCCCCGATAATAAAGAATTGGATATTCCACAAGTATATGATGGGGCTTGTATAGTTCTTGTTTTTCCTAAATAAAAAATGAATATGTTTACAGAATCAAATAGAATAATTGTTGTAGATAACTCACAAGATGATTTGAATAAAATCGCGCATGAATTTAATCTTAAAGGTATAGGGTGTAGGACCATATTATATGATGGAGTATCCTTTCCAGATGAACCTTTTAAGGATGTGCGACTGGCTTTCTTTGATGTCAATCTCGGGCAGGCTTTTTCTGACAATGATAAATATGCCATTTTGGAAAATGCAATAGAATCATATATTTCTGTTGATAATGGTCCTTTTGTCCTGATTTTCTGGACAAATAATATTTTGTGGAAAGATGGCTTTGTAAATTATGTGAATAGAGATTCAGAAAACGAAAACATTGTAAGAGATAAAATTAAACCATATTACATATCCGTAATCGATAAGACCTCTATTTCGGAAAGGAATCCATTGGAGAAAATGCTTAGGGAACAATTGGGAAATCAGTTGGTGGAATTATGTATGATTTTTGATGACCAACTAAAAGTGACATCAGAAAAAACCTTTTCCACATTGCTTTCGATGGTTCCTATTGGGGACGAATGGGGACGGCCAAATTTGTTCGAAACTGAGTTAAAAAAAGTATTTTCAATGATTGCGATATCATCATGGGGAATACAAAATGCAAAAGAAAATCCAGATGGTGCAATAAATGATGCAATTCTTCCTGTGGTAGCCCATTCTTTACCTCAATACAGAATTTGGAGAAATTTTTTGAATGCATATATTGCATCATTAAATGGATGTAAGGATATTCAACTTATTGACGAATCAATTCCTTTGAGATTGAATAATTTTTTTCTAATAGATGAGAATGCTATAAATACAAAATCTAGGGGCGTTGTTGTTAAATTGAAATCAGACCATTTCGAACAGTATTTTGGCGTTGATTTCCAAACTTGGAAAAAAAGTGAATTTGGAGAAAGCTCCAATATACAGGATGCATTTCCAATAGCAGTAGAAATAAGTGCTGCATGTGATTTTTGTCAACAAAAGAAGAGAACTTATAAATATCTTATGGGAATAGCATGCGACAAGAAAATTAACAATAGCCAAAAGAAGGAGAATATTTTAATCATAAAACCTGTAATTTATGATAAGAATCCTATATTTGTTGCATTTGATTTTAATTATATTTTTGTGGATTATATTCCTTCTATAATAGAAACTATTTTGTTCGGTTATAAAAAGGAAATGGTAGATATGATTGGAAATCAATATGCCAATCATATTTCGCGTATAGGTATAACTTCATTTTAATAGATAAGGATGCATAAATTACCAAGGAATAATATCATAAATATATTTGAAGGCCTTGCTGGATATGACGAAGCAATCTTTGGATTACGCTGTTCAGAAATACTTATCCCATGTTGCATATTTGGGATTATCTATAGTACAACCTGATATTTGGATTGAAAAGCCCCAGAAGTTGAAAGAATAAATATAATAATAACATCAAAAAATAGAAGTGTTATGTTAACAGAACAAGAATTAGTTAATCAAATTGCTTCAGGCAACGAGAGCGTAATTTTGGATAAAGATGTCGTTAGTATCGACATCCCTCAGGTCGAAATGCGAATAATGATGATTCACAACGCATTAATCCATAGATTAGATTCCGGCTCTATACAAATAAAAGAAGTAGATTGGACTTCTTTTATTGATAGTATTTTTGAAATGAATCAGGGTTTGGATTTCATAAACAGAATACAGAACAAGCAATTAAAGAACGATATTCTTCATTATTGGATTGACAATTATGATGAAATTGTTGGTAATGCATGGAGAAAAGCCCCGTGGATTTCAAAATGGAAAGAACTATGTGACTAATAAACTATTTCCCTATTTTGAGTTAGTGGGTAACTTTAAAAGAATAATAGTGAGCTCATAAAGAGTATTAGTCATAGAAAACTAAATAATGCCAAAAAGGTTCCTTCCTGATAGGGACTTATTGGCTGTTCATTTCTATAATTTTTCTCAATTGTTTATAGTAAACTTGGTAAATCTATGGAATATAATCTTAAAGAACTCGTTGCTTCAATGTGGGAGCATAGAAAGAATAAAGATTTTGAGCGTAAGAGCTTGATGACTTCATATCGTGGCTTATCTGTCAAAGCAAGTATCGGTATGACTGGCGCTATCTCAAGGACACCATGGATTTCTGCTTTATTTGTTAATCTCGGCTAGTAATCAGTATAATGTTGGTATTATGTCCGATTTGAAGAATGGGCTTTTGTGTAAGTTTAGTTGTAGTTATCAGGGAATTAGAGAGAATGTGGATCTGCGACAAATCCGTTATTTAATACCAGTACATAATCAACGTTTTTCAGGTTACTATGAGGTAAAATCTGTTAATACTAAAGCGGGAGAGTCGCTTCGGATAGAGTTTGAACTATGCAATTATCATGAGATAGATTCTGTAGTAGAGGTTGCTATTCATGATGGTTATGGAGTTCCATTAAATTATTCAGAGTTCAGAAGCCTTTGCTATGGATAAATTATCTCCCAAACAACGACACAAGAATATGGCTGCAATCCGTTCAAAGAATACAAAACCTGAGATGATTGTGCGCCGAGGGTTGTGGAAGAGAGGGTTTCGTTATAGGCTGAACCATAAACGATTACCAGGGCATCCTGACCTGGTGTTGCGAAAATATAGAACGTGCATATTCATAAATGGATGCTTTTGGCATGGCCACAACGTGGCGCTGCCACTGATGGGAGATGCCGGACGTAAGATGGAGGATGTGATTGTGAACTCTGAGTGTTGTAAGATTCCCAAGACAAACCGAGATTTTTGGGTAACCAAGATTCGCAGGAACAAGGAACGAGATAGGGAAGAACAGCGAAGACTTGCAGAGATGGGTTGGCACTGCATCACAGTATGGGAATGTGAATTGAAGCCGCAAAAACGTGAAGAAACGTTGGATTCCATTGCTTTTACCCTAAATTATATCTGGTTGCAAGATCATGGAGCAAAGAAAATTCCCTATCCCCATTTAGAAGAAGAGGAAAGACAGATGCCATTGGTTGCAGAGGGAGAACAAGAAAAAAGGGATAATAACATTTCTCCAAAGAAATAATCCTCTACAACCTTTGAAATCAAGGAGATTCTAAGGAAATGCATCTTTTGCTCATCATTTCCACCCTGCTGCATTTTTCTCATCGATTAAAGCTATTTGATGCTGACAATGCCTTATCTGAATTTTGAATAGTTCAATACTCTTTTTCTCTTCGTCGATGATAGCCTCTAATGCTTTTTTCATCTCCTCGCCATCAGCAGAGTTCATTCGCTGTTCTAAAAAGAAATCTAAATAGTTTTTCATAACCACAATCGTTACTGATTTATCCACATCTTTATTTCTCATGCCCCGTCCTCAAGCTCCCAACGACTCTCCCATTCTCATCCAATGTATATGTCCCGCTCACCACCAGCCACATAGGCAGCACCGGCATATGCTGATAATTATGCAGTCCAATGATATTTTTCTCACCCAGCACATACCACATGATTCTCTTGTGGTGCTTGGCAAGATAATTCATCAGTGCATCCTTCCGCACTAACAAATAAGTCCTTGATTCTTCTATTGCTCCCTCATCAAAACAGACCACATTACCCTTTTCATCTACAAACACGCCTTCCTTATCACCATGTTGCATCCCCATACCGTCAAATAATTGCTTCGAGGGCACCAGACAATAAAAAGCCTCTTCTTTGGAATGATCTTCTCCAGCCTCCCACAAATAGCCGATACTTGTTACTTCTGCATGGCCAATGAGACGATTCGTATTCCTGTCATATATTTCCTTCTTGGTCAGCCCCTCTGCATCAAAATATTGATAGGCTGGCGACCAATAATACTCCCGATAGAACATTTCGTACCTGTCACTACATTCCGGCATCCATCTCCCACCAAAATTCTGTTTCATTGCCCATTTGTAGACACGAGGGAATTCTTCTTCGTCAATAATACAACTTCTTACTTGATACCACAGCTTTTTGTAGATATCATCTTCGTTATGGGGCTCTATCCACTCTGGATAACATTCCAAGGCAAGCCAGTCGCCACCTTCAGGATCCTTCAATGCTATAATCGGCTCAGCAGGTGGTATGTCATCATCAATGTTCAGCCAATCAGCCAATTCTGCCTCCCAGTTATCATACATTCCTCCATACCACCAGTAATTATCGCGAGGTTTTGACCATTGCCGGTTTCCTTCCCTTCGAACAAGCGTTGTCGGGTCAATATCACGAATAACAGGATCCCATGGCCCCTCATATTCAACGTCACGGTCACTCCATGCATGTTCTAATTTGGGGAAATTGTCTGCCACCCGAGCCAACAATTCGTGCAGTGCCAGCCACTGATATTTCTTTCCGATCCGCTCATTGGGTACGGTCGAACGTCCTCTTCCCACACCGACGTTCTGGTCAAATTCGCCATGCTTTTCTTCTCGATACCCGTACTTGTCAATAATAAGTTTGATGGCTATATGGCTCAAACATTCTGCGTCTATTTTCCAATTGCTCAATGCACTTTGGAATGTATATCTGCCAAAATCACCATAAGAATAGCCGACTGTCGTATGCTCTGTGAACATAGATGTCAGCACGCTACACAATCCAGGTGAATCTTTATACCCCCTACATCCTTCATATAGGGCTTTAATTTCCTCGTCAGGTACGAGCTCATAGTCAAATGAACTATGATAAGGAGGCCGTATCTTATCCACATCGATATCCAGTCTTACACCTATTGAAATAGCATATTCTATTACTTCCCGTGCATAATCTCGAAGCAACACATGAGGATAGATTTCATCTTTTACATCAAATATCTTCGAATAAATGTATTGGCACAAGCCTGCCAGATGCTCTTTAGATTTCGATCTCACGGCACATCCTAAAGCCACGGCGTAAAGTCTTTCATGTATATACGGATCATCCACTGTCGAGAACTTCTCCAGTAGTGGCACCAACACCTGCATCCTATTGTGAAGAAGTTGAACAAGGGCTTTTGTTGCTGTATCACGGAGTTGCCTGTTTGTACTTGCCAAAAACCAAGATAGCAAGGTTGCGCCCAGTTCTACCGACTTTTCATCTATATCAACCTCATCACTTTCATTCCATGCCCAGTTTATGACATCTTCTATGATTTTATAGTTAAAACCGCCATAAATACGGGATAATGTAGGTACCCACATGGCATCCCTGTCAGCTAACGGCATCGGAGTGAGCATTTTGTGCAGATAGTCTGCATTATAATAGTTCCCCGCATAATAGCCAATCTCCATGATGGTCCGAACAAGGACATCTCTGAATTGATCGTCATCCATAAACTCAACAAAGTAGGTATCCAGATGTGAGTCTATAGTATTTTCATCTCTCCATATTAAACTGGATAGAACCGCACGCACTACGGCTTTACTCCGACGGAAAGTGGGCAATGCGTCATACAATTCCACACCTTTACTTTCAGGCAACATAATGGCAAGTGATTCTAACAAGCCCCCAATTCTATAAGGATCCTTTACCGTCTGAACATATTCCTCCAAGGCCTTAAAATCAAATTTCAATTCGTATAGAAGATACCCAGCCTGAAGCATATTTTCGAATCGTTCGTATGTGAGGTATATACATTCCCCATACTTGCCTTCATCTCTATAAAAAACATTTTTACTGAAAACGCCTTCTGATATTAGGCAATCCAACAACTCTCCTTCAACGAAAACTCGTGGGCAAATATCCGATAAAAGATCAGCAGCACTGTCAATAGGCATTTCATGCCGTCCTTCTTTAGCCGTATATGCTATAAACCTTCGCACTGCTTTCTCTACGATTTTAATCGACGACGGATATAACTTATTTTTTCTGAGTGATTTCTCTACACCATCAAAAAACATGTCCATGACCGATGTAATACCCTTTATCCCATCGGGAATCTTCCTGTAGCCGTTGTTCTTCATGCCTTCACAGAACAAACGCAGGAACAATGGATTTCTGAATTCAGGATTAAGGAATGGTATTGTCGGATACAACAGGTCGTATTCCTTAAAGAACAACCGTACAGCCTTTTGTGTGTTAATGCCGAATCCATGGTGCCATGCTCTCACACAGTAGTCATGGTCGAATTCTTCCCATGGAAGTATGGCTGGTTGGTATGAAGTACGAATACTCAAAACAAGTCCAAGCCACGGATGCCGTCTGATTTGATCAATGAAACTGCGGATATTATTTGGCCAGATAGCTATCCCATGTCCTTCATTGATGGCATCTATGAAAATGATAATACGGTGTCCTGTTGTCTCTGCCTTAGCTTCGAGCATTTCTAACAACTCGTCTGAAGTTCCAGTAAAGTGAAGCATTTTCATCATCTGGGTAAGAGGATCCTCATCGGTGGTGAATTTCTGCCCCAGAAAAAGTAGGCTTATCTGCTTTTCTTTCTCCCGTCGCAGTACGACATCGGCCATCAGATGAGACTTTCCTACGCCAGCATCTCCTTCCAGAATCAAGACGGGGTCATTTATCAGCCTCATAACATCCTGATGCAAATTGTTGTAAACATGCAGAACATCAACACCTAACCCATATATTCTACTATACTTTCTGTAGGATTCGTCAGTACTAATATCATTATCAACAACTTTATTGGCAATGTCTTGAACCGCTTCACCCAGCGTCATCAGTGCAGTCAAAAACTCATCCATTGCGATTCTGTCTATGCCTGCAACAGGAGTTCCCTTTATTTGCCTGATGGCATTCCTGACACTTTCAACCTTTTCAAGGGCATCATGGCAATGCTTGCTCCTTTCTATTTTTCCGCAGGCAACCTCTGCTAATCTCAGTTCATCTTCTAAGAAATATTCCAGTGATTTCCCTCGCGAAAGCACCTCGAAGTATTCCGCAGCCTCAACTTCAATATTCAGCTTAGGCAGATACCGCTTGCCCAAGTCTTTGATGGAGTCAGCATTAAAATGTATCAAGTTTTCATCGGTAAATTCATGCCCTCCAAACCAGAATCGAAGCATACCTTGATTTTGAGGTTTCTGAATTCTTTCTATTAAGTCCGATGCCCACCAAAATTCAAATACGACTTGAGGATTGAGTTCTGTCCATCTTTCCGCATATCCATCAATCCGCTCTTTCATGCTCATCCTACCCTCAACATGAGCATCTGACGGATCCGTTGGAACAGCAATGATATATCTCTTTAAATGGGGATGAGTCTTCAGCGCTTCTTTCACAGAACCATCTATTTGTTGATACTGTGAATTATCAAAAGCCTTACAGAAGTATTTTGCCTGCCATGCTACTTCACTGCCATCTTCAAGAATCCAATAGCACTCTACACCTCCATCGGGTTTCCCATTCCGCACGAATCTTATTTTGCACGGAATTTCCTCTTTGCGTGCCAGTTGGCAAACAAATTCCTCAAATCCATCCCTTGCAGACCCATTGACGGGTCTAATACCATTGAAGTCAAGATTTCTCATAACATCAACTGAACTCTATAGGCTATCATACACCATTAACAATTCGAAATTAAGTTCCGAAAGTAACACAACACCTTCTATTTCCACCACCACTCTCTTGCATCTTTTTACACGACGAATGACTCCAGTGACACCCTCAAAGGCGCCGCCGATAATCTCCACTCGCTTACCCTCTTTCCCGACGACACTCTCATCGTCCAAAAACATCACGCTGTCGTCAGTCTTGGAGGCCACACGCATGAAATTCTGCATCAGTCTGTCAGGTATCGTCATGATTGTATGTGCCTCCTCAGCAGTATTGTCGATCATATACCGCAACGGTTCCAAGGCTTCATTAGTCGACTTCAGATGACTAATCCTCTCCTGCGTGGACCGTACAAAAATCAAATTACGAATAGCCGGCACTAACTTACGACAAGGGTTATCTGTATCCGCATCCACCACTTTATACGTCATTGGCACAAAGCTTTCTATCCCCAGTCGGTCAAGCTCAGCTTTCACCTTCATCTCGCGCGAGTATGTCACTCTCATTGGAAACCAAATCTTAGGGTCACCACACGTAGTTGTGTCGTGTTCAAAGCCTTTCCCATCTTGACCCGTTGCCATCATATTACTCTGATTTTCAGTCGTTTTATGACTTCAACTATAGCCTCTAATTTCTACGAATCCAATATTTATAGTGCGAATGATGCTTCTATGCTGCAAATATACAAAAAATACAATTTATTTCCAAACAAAAGCAGAAAAAACTATCTTAGTCTACCTAATTAATGCCAGTTACTCTATTTGAAGAACTTAGATATAGATGCCGCGCTAGTTCATTCACCTCCCCCAAATATATCATAGCGTTTTCCGTCTTCTATAATTTCGTCACAGAATTAGCTAATCGTTTCTCGTCATCAATCTCAGTGGTGTAATAACGTTGATTAAGGACATTGAGTAGGTCAGTAAGGTTACTCTCGTCATTAACATTGAATTTCTTGGTTCCTTCGTCGTAGATATGTGGACAATATTTGCTGATGTATGATGGAATTTTGGCCTTTTGCTCTGGACTAAAGCTTTGGTATCTCTCGGTCGCCTCCTTTATTCTTCGACGATTGGCTGTTTTGACATCATCTTTACTGAACCCATCAGCAACATTTATCATATCCATTTCGAGGAATTCTTCAACTTCTTGATTTGTTGCCTCACGATAGAGAATGTTTATTCCATCAAAAATAGATGTGATCGCATTGAGGTTCTTAAAATATAGCTTATCTGCATTCCTTTTGTAGTAGCAATCTGCATCTGTTTTAATAACTAGCACATCTTCATAATTGTATAAAACCGCCTGATCTGTGGGAGCGATTATATGGTTCCAGGAAAGCAATTTCTGTTTTTCGTATATATAACTTGGTGTTATTTTCTGAAATATGAAATCATTTCCTTCGTTTTGAACAGACACGATGAAATCAATTTTCCCGTATTTTTCTTTTGGCATGAACGAATAGTTTGTAGCAACGAAATCATTTTGGATGAAGTCTATGCTATAGGTTTGTTGTGAAAAGTGTTCTACGACAAACCATTCGTCTTCCTGCAGTTTATACTCATCGTCATATTCTCTCGAATTGGCAAAATCTGGAATAGTCTCAAATGTTGTCTGGTCGGAAAGCACTTTATAGAAAGAGCCTCTTTTCCCTTTTGTTTTTGCTACTAAATAATCCATTATTCTTCTGATTTATTTGATGGTACTTCTATATCAATATATGTAAAATCATTTACTTGCCCAAGTATTTTAAACTCAATATGTTCTCCTAATTTTATGTCCTTTTTCGTCATCACAAGGATTTTGTTCTTATCCGCAGTCACGAAATAGAAGCGATATCCAAGTAAATGAAAAATTGGATTGTAAAGATAGATTTCTGCACAATAGCATAATACAGTCAAAGCGATATATGTAACCACCAATGTCATATCATTATTAATACTGAGTCCGACAAAAACATAACCAAAGAAGGTCGGTAGAAAGATTGCACTGGCAGATTCAACCATGACAATATTCTTCTCCTTAATATTTGCATGATCCAGTTTGGGGAATCTTCTATGATTTTGATAAGTCAACAGGATGGGTATGACAATATATATCATGTATGAAACCACGTTGGGCAGATCGATTGAAATGCAAGTGACACCACACTTATTCAATAAGTGTCCGATTGTAATGTTATTGTTTATAAAATAGATACTTGCCAATAACAAAAATGCTTTCCCTACAAATATGAGTCGATATAATTTCATACAATAGTCTGTTAGATTCATTTCATTTTTTTCTATCTATCATGTTGTTTTCGATGGCAAAGATAAGATAATTATTTATGATAGCCATAAAATGAGTATTTCAATTTTGGCCGTTTTTGGTTTAAATTCCGAAAAGGGTTTACTCTATATCTACTGAGAATCAGCATGTTACGATCTTTATATGGTCGAAAAGAGGCTCAAAAAATTGAAATAGTTAGAATTAAGCGATTATTAATCATGATACAAAAATGAAAACCCAGGATGTCCCTGAAATAGGCATGCAACAACCTTTTGCTAGAGTTTTGGAGTTAGCTTGTTGAATAGACTCACAGGGGTAAGCTATGGAATTATTCTATGAATTAATGAAGAGGGCCAGAGTATTTTTGACCCATCTGGAAATTTGAGCCACTGATCAATGTAAAGGAGAGATTATTACGGGGACTGGTGTTTGGAGTTGGCCCATATGCCCCCACGACTATAATAAATTGCTTCTATGTGTTGGTTTCGCCCACATTCTAACTAGTTTAATTCCTACAAAAACAATAAATATAATGATATATGCTTCAAAATAAAATGCGTAATCCGTTAAATACCATTTATAATCAGGGAAAGAATGGCCATCAACAGTTACAAATTTTGTGGTAGTATAATGATCTCTTAGAAAACTAAGAATGTCTGGTAGTATTATAACAGAAATGCATTCAAACAATAACACCCAGATATTCTTTATTATCGTTTGATTAATCCTTGAAAAATACAAAAGCAATACGAAAATAGTGTTACGGGGAGCATAGATACAACACCATAAAACTAAGACAGCTCCCCACCAGTATTCTTTGTTAGGTTCACTGCAAATCCAACAATATATCATTCCAACGATAATAAAAACAATATATATCTTCAATAACCGATATATTGCTTTGTATAGAGGTTCCATATCATTTTATTTTAAAAATAGATTTGACCAATCCATAAAACGCTCAACTTGAATTGCACGATCTTGTTCTTCAGAAGTCCATGGTTTTGCTACATTTCTAAAACCAATGGATAGTCCAGGAATATTTTCTTTGATTGTATCAATTTCATCTTTAGACACACCCGCTTTTAATAGAATTGTGGATGTACTTGTATTGCAGTTTCCTTGAGTATCGCCAAAAGGAAGAACTGAATACAATATTTTATCATTATTTCCGAAAGACTCTGCTACATCAATAACTTTTTGATCAAATACTTCATCAGTCATATCTTTAGGTGTATTGATAGGAATGACTTTTTTTAAATTATTCTCATCAAATCCCTTATAGATGTTAATATCTTGATTATATGTCACTCGTTTGAGTGAACCAGAAATGGCGCCATCTTTATTTGGACCATATGCATAATACCCTCGAACGCGATTGTTAGCATCTCTAACGACAAGAAAAGTATGTGTGGGAAAGGTAATATAATTATTTAGTTTAGAATCTGGTAATGTTGTTGAATATAAATATGTTTTCTTTCCGTCATGATCAATATGAATCACAGGATTATTCTCGCAGTAGACATATGGACCAACATGGTAGTATTTCTCTGCCATTGGGTCTATTTGCGTGAACATAGGAACGACGGGATCATATTGTCGGAAGCCATAGTCATAGAGGTCGAGGCCGTGCATTCGATCTAGTTCCTTTCCGTTATATTTGTATGGTTGGAGGCTACTGCCAGACCCTTGATCTGCGAAGAAACCGCCGAAAGGATAATAATGGGTTACCTGTTCCACAGTTCCGCTCTGATTTACTACGGCGCGATTGTTGCCGAGATGATCCTGTGTGTAGTAGTGGAACACTGGTTGGGTTGATGGAGTCACCGTGGCATAGCCACCCTCAAAGAGATATTTACTCAATGAGACGGGGGAAAAATAGTTCGAAGCGGTGCCTGTATAGATAACATTTCCAATATAGTCAGTACGTGTTGTGCTACTGATTTGATTGTTGTTAAGATTTTGAGTAGTGTTCAATGGCACGACAATGTTGCCCACAGCCGTTTGCCACGTAGTACGCAGCTTCTTCCCATCAGGCGAATAAACGTACCGAATGCGATTACCGTTGGTGAACTGTACTTCCTTCGGAAAGTTCAGGTTGTCGTAAGTGATATGCGCTATCTGCTTGTTGGCGTCCCATATAAGTGAACCATTACCGTCATAGCCATATTGTACACTTGACGTGCTATGTGACTGAAATTCCATTGCGCCATAGACGGTTTGGTTACCTGCATCTTCAACAATGCTCTCAAGGCGATTTCCATCAAGTCTGATATGCAGGTTGTCTACCTTGCCATACACACCATCACTTTTCAGTCCACGGCGTTGGAAACGCTTGATCATACTGTTAGCTGAGTACTCAATCACCTTTTCGTTGTATCGGTTATCATGTTCTGAGAAGTTGGCAGATCCATAGACAGCCTCTGAAAGACGATTTAAGCCGTCGTAGGAAAATTTGTAGCCTCGATTGTAACTATCGGCATACCCTTGCCATTTCTGAATACTAACATTACCATTATAGTATTTTTTTCCAGAACATCCTGCACCTGTAAAGTCTGCATAATAGAGCCATTCGTGGAATCCTGTACCCTCAATTTCCGTCAGCCAATTACGCAGGTTGTATGAATAATTAATTGCCAAATTGCCGTTGCGGGTATTATTCGTAATACGGCCCAATCCATCGTAAGTGTTCTGTCGTATCGTTTTCTGAACGGCTGTGGCTGAGCCACGCTTTAGTGATAGTGTGGTATTGCTGAGCAGTCCCGTCGTAGAATTATAGTTGTTAGTTGTGGTCGATGTTAGAGTTGGTGTGGTAGCTGTACTTGTGCCAGGATAATCTGTTTGTACTGTCTGATAAATGTCACCCCAGTATTTATAGGATGTCGTTGTGGTTGTCAAACGGCTACCCAATGAGATGGAACGTGTCTGTATAGGTCTTCCCTTGTAGTCATAATAAATTGCATCTGTCAGCATACTTCCGTCACTAGCTATGCTAATACGGCCCGTCTGCAGACCTGTTGTTGTAGTTGAATTTGTTGTATTCATCACCGAATTATAAAGACGAATGAAATCGTAGTTATCGTAATAATTCACGATTTCAAGTGTAATCGTCCCACTAATATCTGAGTTTCTGGCAAGCAAATAACCTGTGTTTTGGAATCCTGTTCCTGAAGTGTTATAGGTTGTTGTGTTCACCGTCTCCCCGCGCCAGCAGCTTGTACATGTACCTTGGATGCATAGCCGTCCATACTTGTCATAAAGCATGAAACGATAGAGTCCCTTTGACCTTAAGTTAGCATCCTGCATGAATTTCATACGTCCTGCCGTATCGTACCAATATTGCGTGTATTCACACTGTGGTAACATCTTCTTCACCAGCCTTCCCTTCTCATCGTATCGGTATTCATATCCATAAACGTCTTTATAACCAGCCTCTTGATATTGCGGTGACAACACGAAACGGAGTTGGTCTAGATCATCATATATATAATAGGTGTCGTTGTTTGTGCCCTGACGTTCCAGTATCTTTCGACCCATTTTGTCTGTGAAAACAGTCATGGTCTTGTTATCTTCGTCTGTTGTCTTCTCGCCAAAAAGCATCGTGGTTGTGTAGTAGCCATTCTTGATGAGCGAATTCCCAGTCAGTGAAGCAGAATAGCGCTTGACGTTGTTGGTTGCATTAGTAATGTATTCTTTAGTAATGCCCTTTGATGCACTATGCCAAGTGTCCCCTGGTGTTTGTATAAATATAGCCCGATCAAGGGCATCATAAGTCGTTAACGAATATGCATTTAGGTCGGGGTAGGGGTTTCCTGTCAGTCCCTGAATAGACGATAGGTAGTTTGGTGATGAGCCGCCTACAGCCGGCAGCCACTCCTGCGATACACGGCCTTTCAAGTCATAGGTCTGCATGGCGTAGACATAATTGCCCGTTATATTTTTAGCGGTTTCCACAGGCCGTCCCAGCCCGTCATAATACTGGCGGGTAATCTTACCTGTTGTACTGCTAAGCATATCCATAGTCTGCACATAGTTTGTGCCGTCATTACTTCCGCTGAAAGGATATGCGTATTGATATGCAAATTGCTGCAGTGGCCCGCTATTGTCACGAATGGCTGACAGTTTGCCATCAGTACCATAATCATAGTAAGTGGTATATCCATTTTCTGCCGTGATGGCCGACACGCCGTAGAGCGGTTTATAGTTGTATGTTGTGACAAGACCATTGGCACCTATGCTGTTGCGAAGCGTTGTCAGATAATTGGTCATTCTGCTGGGCACACTGTCATTGGCTATACTATTCAGCGTGGTTGTTAGTCCTAATCCTAATAAATCCGTATAACTTAGCCCCGAAACCTTTGCTACGGGCCAACTGGACTTGAATCCCCAGACCAATGCGGTCTTGTCTGTGCCGTTCTCTATGACTGTACGAGGATTGCCGTGGGTGTCGTAGTCACTCAACTGTAGCTTCTCAAAAAGAGAACCATTAAGCCGCAGTTCAAGCTGTTTGTAGGGATAATGCCAATTGTTTAGAGTCAGGAATAGCGTGGAATCCATTTTAAGGAATGTGTTTCCTGCATATAGCCGGGTTGCAACGATAATATCAGCCATGTTTCTTATATTGTACATACTATCGCAGACGTTGCTTGAACACTCGAAAGGAAATTCGTTTACAGTCCTATATGATGTCCCGTCACTATTGATCTTCGTAATAGTCTTCGGTTGCAGAGTTCTGAATAGTGGGTCATAGGTATAATTCTCAGTGGTAGAAAAAACAACTTGGGGCTGATAACTAGGAAGTTGTTTATAGTCTGTTATGGTTTTTGCTTCTAGCAAGAACTTTTTGACATGGCCTCTCATTTGCCTAATAGGAATAGGTACTGCTCTATAATCAAGCATTGAAGCAGGTATAGGTTCACCATCAATTGTACTACCAGACAAAATGTTAAGTGCCTTAACACCTATTTCAAACGAGTCAATTCTATTTACCCCATATTGATATATTTCTGTTCGAAGTAAGTTAGATGATCCGTTATATATCTTCTTGGAGGTCAGAAGAGGATCACATGTACCCTCATCAAAAAGAGAGGCCGGACTCAACTGGGGCCATGGATCATTGTTATAATCAAAATGGGTAGGGAGGATTCCTCCGTTTATATAATCATAAACCGTCACATTGCCTAGCCCGTCTGTTTCTTGAACGTGATCATAAAACACTGTTGATCCACTTCCGTCACAAAGTGGTATCAGGGGTTCTGACGAACAGGTAGCTTTCCTATTATAATAATTAAAATATGGGTATATACTACCAGAAACGTGATATGTGTCGTAAACTAATGCATCCTTTGGAGAATTTTGTGTTGCATGGCCAGTATAAGTGAATTGTCTTATCCGTGAAGTCGTGCCTATTGGCCCGCTGTCTTCAATAGAACTTATCCTTAGCCCTCCAGCGTCTCCGTTAAGATTTAGTTCATAAATCAAATGGGTATGTCCTCCGGATGGATAGGTTATTGTTTCCAAAATACCTGTTTTGGCAAAGCTCAGATTAGGTTTCTTATTTGCATAATCAATATCATTCGTAGCAGTATAATTTGTTTCTGGGAATTGTAGATATGCAGCATGTGCAGCCTCTCTGGAAACGTTATAAAGATAAGTAGAATCAGTGTTGTAATATCCCCAATAGTCTTTGTGGCCTGATATATCATAATCAGGGAAATTCTTTAATCTATTATAGGTGAAGGTATATGTACCTTCATCTGATACAGAAATGGACTGTAGCATCATTCGTTTGTTTTTAGCTGTCGTCCCTAGATATGAATTATTGTCTAAAATAACAGTTTTGAGTGTATCCCTATCACACCCTCTAATTACAATGCTGGTCAGTCTTCTATTTGGTAAATCTTCCCTATCGTTGCTATATGAAAAATCTATGGTATTGCCATTCCATGTTATTTTTTTAAGAATAGAGATGCCATAATGGTAATATGATGGCCCACTACAGTGAATCCCTTTACAGATGGAATCTTCAGAGTGAAGATCATAATCATAATAATGATGTTTACCTACAGATAAACTCTCCGACCACACCTTGGTTTCATAACTTGGAGCAGTTTCATATGTGAATGTAATATTGCCATAAGGAGTACTGATATTTGTCAGATACCATGATGTAGGGCACATATAGTCTGATCCTGGCATGATGGTTTTCTCCTTGTTCCTGAAAGAATAGACGATGCCGTCGGAGTCATATATTTCAAAATAACCAGTCTCTAATCCTCGGTCTAGGTATAAAATATCAATAGGGTGATGATTGAGCGTAACAAACTTCTTGTCTCGGTGGCTATATCGAAAAACTCCTGCTTTGCTTCCAAAATTATAGCTATAACGGTCAGAGGCAGTATCATAAGTTGAATTTAGCCCGTCGGTCAAAGCCGGAATGAAAACGTTAGTGTATGCTTCAGGGTAATTAGTAGTGCTATAGATATTATGGAATCGGTCGTAGGAACGATAGAGTGTATCTTCTGTCTCACTTCTGTTTTCTCTTAAATCCGGAGCTCCGCAGATAGTTCTGCTCACAACTCCTCCTGCATTCAGCACCCAGCCGAGCCCAACAGTCGAAGCAACATCATCGACCTTAATGCCTGAGGCATGATAGGAGATGCTGATGGGTAGGGTATATTCGCCTAATTTGATTTCGTAGAGTGGAATACTGATTTCCGGAACTCCCGTGGCCAGACTAACAGGATACTCGCCATAACGAGCCAAAGCTGCTGCTTGTGGTGATGGAGGCAAGAACTTTTCCAGAGCTGAATACGTGTCAGTTTGGTCCCTGTTGATGATATTGTCCTGCCTGACAGTGTCATTGAGTGCGGTTACGTCCTTATCCTGTGCCGACATCTTCGGCACAAAACCAGCATGGGATAGAATCAGCACCAGACTTGCCATTCTTAATATAAATTGTTTGCGGGGCAAAGATATAAAAAAATTATCAGTTTTCATAATCGTTTACGTATTTTCTTGTTATTTCAGTGTTAGTTTCTCGTTCAGATAGTCATTGTTTATCTGGAAGTTAAGAAGATAAACCGCATAATTGTGCCCTAGCAGGGGGATGCGGTCATGATAAGATCCTGCCTCTTGAATCTGTGGCTGACATTCTTTAAGTAAGTAGCCGTCAAGGGAGTAAAGCCTATAAGACACAAGTGATTCTTGGGAAATACTATAATGTAATGTAATCTCCTGACCATCAGGGGAAAGTTCCAGATGGGGTTTTGCTAATATCCTGTCCAAAGGAATGTCAACTGGTTGTTGAGGAGAAGAGTCTCCTTGTTTATATGGCTCATCGCAGGAGCGGGTTCTGTTCTGTTCGTTCTCCGGATCGTTTCTAAGCGATGCTTGTTCCGATGGTGGGAAATAATAAGCCAAAGCCGATAACACATGTTCTCCGCTCCTATCAAATCTTTGACGTGTCTCGAGTATGGGGTAACGGTATCCGCTAGCATACCAGCGGCAAATGTCTATTCTTATGAGAGCCGTATCGGAAAGTAGGTGTTGATGGATGCTGTCAGTATTGTATGGTGGCAGACTGTCCATCTGTTCTATTGGTACAATTTCTGCCGACATAATGCGCTCGGTGTGTAAACGGATGACATTCTGCAGCGTGTCACCCTCGGCTAAAACTAAACAGCCTGTTCCGTCGGCATTTGTCTTATATCTACCATAATGCCTTAATCCTAACCGATCACAATATTTCCCTTTTCCATGGAAAGAGCCTTCAATGCTATCACCATAAAACAACGGAAATTTGAGCCAGCTTTCACACATGTCATAATTCATGAGTGCTGTGTGGTTCTCAAATCCCGTAATAAGCAAGGAGTCACTATGGAGACAATATACATAACGGGTATCCTGTTCTATGGCGGCAGTTTGTATGTCTGGCTCTTCTTCTAAATTAAATAATTCTACGATATAGTCTTCGTCACTAGTTTCCCTACATTGACTAATATCCCATATCACACTTGTTCCCGTTACACTGATATCGGGGAATGTTATCTGCTTCCATTTCAGCAGATCATTTTCTCGATAGGTATTTTGCCAGGTAACAGTTTGGGCATGAGAATCCACTATCGAGATCAACAATGAAATAATCACAATTAAACGTTTCATCATATTTATATTATTAGAATTTCATGGCAAAGATAGGAGAATACCTTATAAATGCCAAGTATTTGTTATTTCAATATTGATCCTTATAACCTATTGATAATTAGCGGTTTGTGGTTTCTTTTATTGAAAAACAAAAAATTCTGAAATATGACAGCGTAAATATGTACTGTTTTCACAAACAAAGATAATGGTACAAACAGATTAAATATGATGGAAGTTAAGGTCGCTGACAGATGTTTTTTGCTAAAACTTGCATATATCAAAGATTTGTCGTATCTTTGCCCCGAAAACAAAAAGGGACAATATGTGTACAGTTCGTATAAAAGTTGATGAAACAGTAATGCAGAGGATAAATCCTTCGCTGACAAGCAGTGAGCTAATTGGCGAAGGGTTGCAAGAACAAGTAGACATGCTGATAGAAGAGTATGAGTCTCCAGACATGAGTGTCGAAGAGCTCTACCATGCAATTGAACAGGATGTCAAAGCGATTTATGCAGACTGATGGCAGAAAATCCTTTAGGTACGTTGTCAAGGCACGGGCGCAAATAAAGATACGCTCGTTCTATAAGAATGTAGCTAAGAAATAAAAAGTGTGCTCTTTTTGGGAGAAGATTTCATGATGATAGGTGAGAAAAACTTCGGCCACACTGTGATGCCAAAATATAAATTTCTTATGATTTGTTTGGCCGTTTCGATTGAAAAGTGTAATCTTGCAGCGGAAAATTATATTGAAAAGTGTAGCTTTTGGTCAAAAATAGTTATTGAAAAGTGTAGATAGTCATGCCAGTGACGCTTCCAAATCTATTTGGTTGACAACCACACAACAATGAGTGTCCATCCGATTGAGGTCAAATCGGGTAAGGATTATACGGTGCACAGTGCCCTGAATAATCTTCTGAAGAAACCAGAGTATAATATTCTTGCAGCCACTGTCGTTTCCAACGAACGAAAGTTTTATCAAGAAGACAAGGTCACTTATATGCCCGTCTATTTCGTGATGTTTATGAAAGCCGATACGCCTCAGACTGATGATTATCAATTTGGCTCAAGAAAAACATTAAATGATCCCATATTCGCGTTTTAACCACAACTCAAACAATGGGTCAACGAATGAGTACTCATCCCGATTCTTCTCGACTAAGTCTTTTTCAACAAGGGTCCTTTTGTTCCTTGTGATAGTCTGTGATAGGCCAAGGTGGTATTTCTCAACCACATCCTTAGCATTGAAATGTGTTTCCCCTGTGGCGATAGCCTTCAATAAGGCAATCTGTGATGGAACAAGCTCGTCAAGTTCATTCTGGAATGTTTCCCCATTAGTGTCTATCACCAGATCAAGTTGGCGATCCAAATCCTCATCTGTTACAACGCTTTCCGTATGTGACCATACAAAGAAACAATATTGCTGAACATACCAAGAATTATATTTTACCTTTTCACACAACTTTTCTGCCTGTTCCTCCGAAATATGCTTTCCTGTGGCTTCAAAGTTGTTGACGATATATGGCAGCCAGTATTCCTTAGATATTCTCTTCAACTGCATCATTTGGCCGAATTTGTAAAACGGGCTGCTGGAGTTATTGAAGATTTTCTTCATCATATGCATCTTACTTCCGTACAGGCAGTAGGTGGTATGATGCTGCAATTGCCACTCAGACCGTAGCATCGATTCCAGTCTCTCCCAGTGGGGGATATTTGCTAATTGCTGGAATTCATCTATACAGACGATGACGCGGATACCTTTTTCGATAGCAATCTTCTCGGGCAACTGAAGGATGGTCTCGGGATTTTCTTTCAAAGGGTTTATCTTCAAGTCCACCTCAATAGAGTTCGTCGGATCACTTGCAATAGTAATGCTTGGTGTCAAACGGTTGATGAACCTGAGGAAATCTCCCCATTTCTGTTCCAAGGTAGAGGATACGCCTTGGATAACGGCTGATGCGAATTTATTATAGAATTCTTCTTCTGTATGAAGTTTATAAGCATCCAGGAAACAGACCCTGACCTTTTTGTCCTCTTCCACAAGTTCTCTCATAGCTTCCTTCACCAGCGATGATTTTCCCCATCGTCTTGGTGAAACCAATATCGTATTTATTCCGTGACTCAGAAAGTTTTTCAACTCCTTTCTATCCTCTACTCGGTCTATAAAATTCTTTGCCTCAGCTAATCTTCCGTATTGAAAAGGTACTTCCATCGTTATACAAGTTTATAATTTTGGGGCAAAGATACAAAATTATACGCACGTGTATAATACGAGCGCGTATAATTTATTGTTTTTTAAGAAAAAACATTAGAATAGTATAATTGAATTGTTATATTCCATTCAGGATGGAGCGGATGACGATGGGAAAGGTCTCTAATATGTACCCGAAATCGCCATTTTGGGTACATATTTGGTTCTTCGCTGAACCATCATATCAGTCTGCATATATTCTATTTTGGTATAAGGATGGAAAAACAAGATAGCATTTTTCTTTGTAATTTCCAAATTTCTACAAAAATAAGATGAAAATAAAGTTGTCAACTTGTGTCTCTAAGCTATGGAATCTTCCGGAGGATCAACGAAAAAGTGGGTCAGAGGACGATTCCCAGACCCACTCGATCCTTCCTATAGTCTTCGAATAATATTACTCTCCCTGATAGGTGCCGATGAAGAACACAGCGCCGCTGCTGGCCTCACGTATCATATATACAAAGGGCGTATTAGCATAGAAGTATACTTTGTTGCCTAAAATTCCTGCATCTGAAACTCCTTTCTCTGCTACAGTTACAGCAGAAGTCCTAGTTCCTTCCTCGTTTACTTCGATAGCAGCAGTTTGCTCCATCTTATACACATAAAGGTTTTTGTTTTTGCTGATCAATGACAAATCTGCCTTATCCGCATCGAACACCGACAGAACGCCCATTCTCTGCAAAGCTGTTTTGACGTCAGCCTTATAAGAGTTTTCAAATCTTGGAAGTTTGATGTCTACGTCCATAGGCGAAGCAGCGCCATAGCGGTATGGAAGCCATTTACTCATATCGAGTGAGTTGACAACATCGCGAACAGTTTTTCCCTCTTTGGGTAAGAATATGGTCATGCTCCATTTGTCACCAGAGCCATAAGGCAAGAGGAGCGTATAGCAGTCAGACTCCTCGCCAAAACAAGCGATGGCATGACGATGCATCATCTGTACCGATTGCGTGGTACCGTCTTCCTTAGTGAATGTTTCTGTCTGCGTATCCTTCTCATCAAATTTCTCAGTCCATGTGGCCTTGAAACTGATGGCATTCATCAGCATCAATGCTGCATCCTCTTTCAACTGGTCCATCAACTTTGGAATCATGCCGCCAGTGTGCCTGTTGCTCCAGTCGTTAACTGCTTTCAGGGCGTTGCTCGAAGAAAAGTCGAGTTCCATTACCTCACCTTTGTAATAGTTCGAAATATCGCTTACAAACTGGTCTTTCAGCTCTATGTTCTGTCTCTCATTAACCACAACGCAGTTGGCATTCGTCAGCGATACCGATGGATCCACTTCCGGTATCTGTTCTATCATGGCCTTGCAGAAATCGTTTACCGACTGCTTCCCGCCAAATCCGAGGGCTGTGGTTATTTCCTCGGCGGTCTTGCCGGCAGCCCCGTCGTTCAGCATACCCATTAGATAGGTGGCACTGAAGGGCGAAACGATAATGCTCTTATCAGCATTTTCGCCCTGACATATAGCCTTGTACAGGTTAAGGGCAAACTCGTTGTTTCTGTTCACGAACTCCTTTTGCTCTTGAGTAAGTTCTACGGAGCGTGTCTTAGGCAACATGTCTATCACGATGTCGCCCTCATTACTATCACTGCTGCAGCCTGACAGAATTACAGCTGTGCAAAAGTACATCATTGAAGAAAACAAGGTCTTTTTCATAAAAATCAAATATATTTTTGTACAAATTTGGAAATAGTTTTATTACTACCAAAGAAATTTACTTCTAATAATAATTTATCAGCGATACACAGAAATCGTTTTAACATTCAAATTATAGTTATAACTTGTAAAAATCGGTTCAATTATTCCATCGTCCATATATATATTAGCCATAGCAAACACACCTGTATAAAAATAGCCATTATTAGCTCCAATATACCCCCAATTATAATGATGGTAATAATCTGTGTGAAAAGTATGCTCAACTAACTGCCATTCGAATCCTGGGTAAGGTCTATTCCAGGTAAAACTTTCATATCCTGAATAATAATAACCATCAATAACCCAACTATGTTTTATTTCCACCGGATTTCCATTATCATAAAGAATTCCATCACCACTTATTAAAACAGGATGAAGATTAGAAATAGATGCAGTAACAACCGAACTTGAATAATTAGTCCAGTCTGTAGTTGTATAACCAAGTGAATTCAACGTTTGTTTAGCTTTATTATTACCTGTTCCTGTTCCATCAGGGTCATAAGAGCTGTCAGATAGCTCTCCTAATTGCCTGCACAATCTACCAATAGCCATATGTGTTGCCTCGTCTGCATCACATACAGTATAATGAGAATATTGAGAATGATTTGAGATAGAATGCACTTTGATATTTGACCAGTTAAGAGCCTGATAAGACGGGTCTGCACCACTATATGTTAAAGGAATACCTGTTGGATATTCAAAATAAGACATTACCTGCGCCATAGCAGTAACAGTACAACCGGAGTTATTATTGGGACAAAACATGCCTTCTGGATAATTCTGCCCCCATTTTACTTCAACAAAAGGGCCAACATATCCACTAAATGGTACGATAGAGTCTTTGAACTCCAAAATCGGATCCAAGCCCCCTCCCCCTGGGTCTCCCGCTTGCCGATTATTCTCTAAATATATTTTTGCAAGATCCATAAATAGGTTAAAACCATCATTTTGGTCTCTTACTGTTGGATCATAGTGTCCTTTTTCTGTAATTGCAATAAGTGCTTCTGTGTTTTTGTTGGCAGAAATAATAGCAAAACCCTGATTGTCCTCAAAATTAAAAACATACATTAATGTATCATTTTCTGCTTCTGAACGAGTTATGCCACCACCAAGGCACACTTTACTGTCACTCAAGGATATTCTGCGTGAAGAGGCTGCTCGTGTCTGAGCCTGGCCATCAACCATCTGAATGGAAGCCTGAGCTATCTGCAGGGCTTCCTCGTAGCTGCGGATACTACTTGTCTGCTTTGGAGCCGGCTGTTGGAAATCAGAATCAACCAGTTCCTGATTTGAGCATGAAGCCATCATGATGGCTAATGCGAAAATGGATATAAGTTTTGTTTTCATAATTGAAGTTGTTTATTAATTATTTATGTATTTTTGCATCCAAGAGTTCAAATGGACAAGTGATTGAACAATGAGAGAATTAAAGACTGTCCCTTGGTCTCAATTCACAGTTTTACGTACTTCTTCCCGCTTTTAATGTAGATGCCATGCTGTGGTTGCCCATTGATTTGGCGACCTTGAAGGTCGAAAACGGTAACTGACGGCTGATGCAACTCAATTAACTTAATATCATTGGTATATTCCTCCAATGGTAATATAGTTCCTGAAAATAACAATTTGAATTTTTCCATTTCTGACGGTTGAACATAGATAATGGTTGTATCGTCCATGAAATAGAAAGTGTCTTCTCGCAGACCATAAGGGAATGTACCTCTTATAACTATTTTCTCTAAATGAGTCCAACGGAAGACACTCTCACCAAAACTCTGAACACTTTCTGGAATATCTAAGAACCTTAGGCTCTCGCACCTATCAAAAGCATAGGCAGGGAGGTTGGTAATACACTCTGATAGTCTAACCATTTTCAGGTTTTTACAATTATCACAGACACTACCACAATATGTCACGTTGTTGGGTATTGTAAGAGAAGAAAGATAGTTGTTGTAGCATATTGCTCCAACGCCTATCCATGTTATACTCTCTGGGATGCTATATGCTTCGTGTTGCCTGCCAGCAGGATAGGCGTATAACCGTGTTTTATCTTTACTATAGAGAATACCATCTTCAGAGCTCATGATGGGATTGTTCTTGTCAACTTCTATAGATTCAAGAGCCGTACATCTAATAAAAGGATTCATGGCATCGGGATGGGTTTCTCCAGTAATGTCAGGATCATCTGTAAGTACATGATGTACGATGTGTTCTATCGTCTTCGGAATCTTCACCTTTGTCAGTTCATTGCAATCGAGAAATGCATTACTAGCAATGCCTGTAACGGTAAATCTCTCTCCATTGTAATTTATCTCTACTGGAATATCCAATTCTCCTGACCAGGTATTTCTGTTGTTTATAACAGCCTCGTGGGTGTCTGGGAATAGATAATACTTCAGTCCGTTAATAGCCACATTCTGAGCATGGATATAATACATTGTAAACAAGCACACCCCAAAAGCGGTTAGCCTCATTCGAAAATCAACCTTAATCATTTTTAACTCTTTAATTATTTAATGTGTCGAAAAGATACGATAATTTCGATATGTTGTTCTGATTAAGTAGAGAAACTAGTTGATTTCCCCACTTTCAATATTAACAACGACACCTTCAGGAACTTCAAATGTCTTTCCTGAAGCCAGATTAATAATGCCATTATTCCTCACTATTAACTGACTACCAGGTACCATAGTTATATTGGCATTTTGAAGAGTACCTCCATCTATAACGAGAACACCTCCTTCACAGACTCTGATTTTTGAGTTTCCTGTTAATGTTGTGGTCCCTGTAATAGTTAATGATCCACCATTTACTATGCCCAATCGATAGGATGTTGAGCTGTTGGACGAATATGTCACAGAAGTTTTGATGGTAATACCAGTAGGTAATGTATCAAGATGACCATATTCATCCATTGAACCAAGATTTATATTAGAATCATCACCATCAGGTGTGTCCGGAACCCAATACGGACAATTAGCTGGTTTCTGGCCAATTCCCCAATAATAATACCCGTCACCATCGGCATCTTCACAAACAATATCCTGATCTGTTAGGACATTAGAATAAACAGGCACCTCTGCATAATAAGGTTTTAACATATTGTCCAAAGTGTTAAAATAGATATAAGCATATCCAGCATGTCCAAAGTAGCTCTCTGTTCCATAACTGTTCTTATATATCCAATAAGTTTGTCCTATTCTACTATCATTTTGCGATATAATATAAAATAAAGTTTCTCCATATATTCGTATTGTATCTCCAGCTTGAATAGTATTGTATCCTACTAATGGCATGGCGTGACCTGTATAACCAGTGAGCAAAGGACCTTTTTGTATTAAATATTTTTTTACTGAATCTTCTTTATTTTGATTAGTTGGAATTTCTATGGCATCGTTAAATCTCATTAGTTCCTCATATGTATTATTCTTGTTAGAACATGGTACATCAGAATTTACAAAAGGGAAAGCACTCTCTTCACTAATTCCATAATCCGCAATCCATTGAAGAGCATCTGCAGAAGTGCCTCCATAGGCGTTTGACCCACAATTTGAACACGATATTACTTCTTGTTCTGATAAATCCAAAGATAAATCCTGATTGTAATATAGGTTGGCTATCGCCTCTGTTACCCCAACAGACGCAAATGCCCAACATCCCGAGCCAGGAGTCTGATTCTTCACGGACGTCATCCAGTTTCTTCCATGTCTATTTCTCCAATCAAATGAAGGTGGGAATAACGAATTACGTAATGGTTGATATAAGATATTGCTTTCTTGTTTCCTTTCAAATTCGAAAATTCCATGGGCATAATATTCAAATCCTCTGCCATTTATACAATCATCTGCAATTCCAAGAACCTTCTTCTTTTCACTCCAAGGAAGTATTGATATTTCTGTGACATCAGCCCCCCATAATCTTTTATTCTCATAATTGTACGCATTTATTTGTTGTATTATTTGTTCTACTTGATTTTTTTTACGAGAGATCCATTCTTTCTGATAATCTTCCTCTTTTTTTGAATATCCTTCCTTAGGGAGCAGACAAGTAACATGATCTATCTTCATTTCTGCACCGCGAAGCATTATTTTAATACCTACTGGTTGGATTCTATTAAGAATCATAGTTTCCTCGCAATAATCTGAAAGAGAGAATGTTTTTTTGTTGTTTATTTCCTCATATAACTCCAAAACCAAATGTTCATACCCATTTTTGTCACAGAGTAATACTCGTGCATAATAATCATCACTTTTCTTTGTAAGCGTCCCGCTTATTGCAAATCCGATTATTTGTTTGGAGTTAAGAAATGGCGATATTTTTTCATCACTTGTAAATACTTTACCTATAGAGATTTTCTCTTTATAAGAACTACTATATTGTTTAAATGTAAACACACCTGTCGCACTTAACTTAATTGTCGATATCAGGCAACATATATATAAAATTATCTTTATTCTTACCATAGTTTTCCTATTTTGTAATCACCATCTTCTTCGTATCAATTTCATGTCCGTTGACAATCAAAGAATAGAGGAACATGCCCTCACCGAGTTCGTATCCACCAATGGAAACGCTTTCCATTCCCGATGAAATGGGCAATTTTTTAAGTAGCCTGCCATTCATGTCGAAAAAGCAGATAGAAGCATCTTGTATATTGCAGGCAAGTTTGAAGTGGATAATTGTCTGCTCCTTAAATGGATTCGGAGAATTTTGATATAGGATATTAGCACTTGAAGAAGTGCGGGAAATATCTTGTTCATTACTAGATTCGGATCTCGTTATTCTGGCATTGCTTTCACCCTTCATCTCGTCCAATTCCTGTTTCAGCTCCTGAATCGAGCGAATCAGAATAGGAACGAGTTCCAAATATTTAACGCCATAATAACCGTCCTGACATTTTGTTACGAGGTCTGGATAGAGTTCTATAAGTTCCTGAGCATATAGTCCGTAATGGGTCTCTGGGTTCTGAATGCCAGTCTCTTTATTTGTTGTAGTATCTGATTCTTCCTGAATATGATTATTATAATTGTATTTGATGACGTTCATGGCGAGAATTTTGGAAAGTGTTTCATTTCTGTCATATTCATTAAGTGGAATGACATTTTCCTTCAGTCTCATATCAGAAGGTGTGACAAGATTTGAAACGGTCGCTGTACCACTGATGTAAACATCCCCATCAAAGTATCCGGCATAACGGCCAGTAAAAACAGATCCCACGTGATTTGTTGTCGTGCCGAAAATACCAGCACCGTAACTATTGGTGTCGTTAAGGCCCCCAATGACGCCAAAGCTTCTTCCACTCGAATAAGTACATCCTGCCAATCCTTGTAAACCGATAGACCTATCGGATACTGTCCAAGCGCTACCTTTTGCACCAATGCTGTAATAACCTGTGTGTGAAGAGGAATACAACCCAAAGCGATACCCACTAGAGTAAGAATAAGTTGATCCATCACCAGCAGTTACCAAGGATTGAGACACTTCGTTTTGACAGGAGATACTTGTTTTACCGTCACTAAACACTTTCAATTGTGCAAATGCTGTTGCGGTTGCTATCAATAGTAACAGGCTTAAAAAACTTCTTTTCATACTCTTACAATTTGTAGTTAAAATATAAGTTTTATAATTTGTGGGCAAAGATAAGAAAAATGTTCCATTATAACAAGTAATTCTTATTTCAAACAATTTGAATGTAAGTCGTTGATAATAAGGATGATATGATTCGTTTGTTGCCTATTTTTGTCATTTCTGAAATAGTGGGTATGTTTCAATGATCATTCAAAAACACTTAAAAATCGCTAATATGTTTTGTGGGATTGGAAAGTTTTCTTATTTTTGCAATCGGAATCGTTCTGCTCCCACAAGGGGCGAATGAGGACAGAGCATTTTAGATGGAAGTTATCCCCTACTAAAATTGGGAAAATCGGATTAATCCGAAAAAGTCTGGGATAATGGACATAAAGATGCTCACGCTAGTGATATGTTGTCATTTGGACATCTATCATATGGGCGTGAGCTTTTGTTCATTATCAGACGAGGTCATTCCCAATACCCAGTAGGATAATAGCAAGGGTGAGCGCCTTCTTTTATTCTATATGCTCGTCAGGTGTTTCATAGATAAACGAACAGACGATGGATTCAAAGATTCTTGGTGAAAGGCTTCGGCAGATCCGGCTTATGTTGGGGATGACACAGAAGGAGTTGGCTGTGGCTACGCACCTTACCCAACCTGTGATGTCGCGGTTGGAGAATGGTGAGGAGGTCTATGCCTCTGTACTCCTGTCGGTTCTGTATTATTATCAGGGTAAGATAAACCTGGACAGACTCTTTTCTCCAGATTTCGTTGCCTCCAAAGAACAGTTGGTGTATGCCAGCAGGGAGGAGATGTTGCAGAAACTGATTCGTCAACTCGATCTGATAGCTGATACCATCTCTGAAGCGAATGAGACTAGCCTAGCTCAGATAAGCCGGCTCAAAAAAGAGGTGCTTTAGTGGATATTATTCGATAGGTTTTGTTCTGAAATACAGTGTATTTACGCTGGTTTCTGAAATACTTAGAATTCGAATAATATCTTTCTTATCATATCCCATTTCGTTTAGAATCAGAAACATGAGTTTATGGGGTGTTAGCTTTTCTTTTCGTTTTGTTTTCTCCAGCCTATTCACTGTTTTATAGTCAATTGCTTTGTAGTAATTAATGAACAGTTCATATTCCTTTTTTCGCCAATGATATATGATTTCTCCATCTATAATTTTGTCATAGAGCATTTTGCCTTGTTTTAAGAGGGCGCCCTCCTTATCCATAATGTTCTTGATTTGGTCGTTCAGCTTTTGGATTGCTGCACTGTTATCCTCTTCTGACTTTTCCAACTCACGTATTTGGCCCACCAGATTATTAATTTGCATTTGTGCTTCTTGCATTCTGGTCTTTTCCCTATACCTTTTTATTATTATATAAGCGATAAGTAAAGAGATAAACAGAATTGCTGCCAAAAGACCTTTTTGCCAGTTGTTGGTAATTGTTTCCTGCTTACGCATGGCTACTTCGTGGTCAAAACGTAGTTGCAAATCTTTGATAGAGTCGTTCCTTAGGTTGTCAATTATACTATCCTTAATCGTAATAATATCATTGACAGTTCCGCAAACATGATGAATATTGCCATGATTAACATCATATTCTAAAATGTTGTGTAAAATCTTGTCTTTAGGATTTCTGTCGTTAATATTGAGAGCTTTTTCCCATAAATGATATGCCTCGTCTAATTTCCCCTCGTTTAAGTAAATATCAGCCAAATTTGCAATAGCGTATGATGATTCTTTTTCTGACAATGACCTTTCTAAATATAACTTTGCTTTTTCTGGATTTGTATGCTTATATAAAAAAGCAATACTAATCAGAGTATTTGGTAAGTCCTCTTTTGGTACATATTTAAGGAAAGCCTCCACCTTATTAATATAATATGATGAACTATCTTTTTGTCCAAGCCGATTATAGGCTATGGCAGTATTATAGAGGGCATCATACATCCATTTTTTGTTATTTATTCTTGGCGCTATATTTAATGCCTTCTTAGCATATTCTAATTCAAGTTTATAATTACCTGTTAGCTCGTTAATAGCAGACAGACTTTCGGACACTTTGAATAAAAAGATGTCATTTTCGACACTCATTGCCTGCTCTTCTGCTTTTTTATAATATAAAATAGCTTTAGCATAGTCACCTTTAATAGCCATATCATAACCCATGCTGTAATAAGCATTGGCTAAATTCTTGTTGTCATTCTTTTCTGAAAAATAGGGTATTACAAGACTATCTAGCATATTTGTACTATCTGGATATTGCGTTAGATAGCCTAACCGAGCACGTAGCAAATAGTAGTGTGCTCTTTCGTCATCATTACAAAGTGCACTCTCGTTTATCTTTGATAATTTGACGTAAGCAGAATCGAACAGTTCTTGGTCTGTCAAGGATTCAATCTCGTTGATTTGATTTAAAACGCTCTTGTTCTCACAACTGGATGTTATGAGCAGAAATAGTAATACGATTATTAAGTTCTTTTTCATGGCTGCAAAGATATAAAAAAATACCTATAATCGTTAATATTATCCCACCTTTTTTGACAAAAAGAGCAAATTGAAACATTTTATTAATATTTTGTTGATTGAAATCTATTTCAAAAATCGGTATTTTTGAGGCATAATTTATGTAAACCATTAATAATTAGCATATTATGTCGAAAAAAACTGAAATAGTAATTTCTTTCATTTTTATTGATGAAACATTATCTTTGCAGTGTTTTTTTAATTCTTAAAGTATGAAAAAGGTATTATTATTGCTACTGATGGGGCTTTTCTTATTGCCATCAGAATCATTTGCAGATTATTATGAGTCGCAAGAAGAGCTTCCTGCAAACCCAATTCCGTATAAATCACCTACGGTATATCTTGTTAATGCATGGATTGACTCTGAAACGGGTGTGTTCTCTATCTTGGCAAACTATGACATCACTTGTCTGTATGTTACCATTGAGCAGAACAATGTGGTGCTTGATTCGTTCTCACAGCCGCTTTACAATGGTGTACCAGCAACTTACAATTTCTCCAGCTATAACATGGGAGAATATGTTGTAACCCTCTCTACTATTGACGGGATGATTGCACAGTATCGTGTCAAAGTGCTGAAAGATTGACCTCCCATCTGTTTATTAACTCAACGGAGTGCCGCCCATAACTGGGTGGCACTTTTTTTCGCTTAGGATCTAATCAAAACAACATAAGAAATGGAAATCAATAACGAAAGCCTGACATCTACCCAACTTGTGAGCATTAACCTCTCTGATGACAGGCAGTATCTGATGCTCACGGAAAAGAAAGTCATAAACTTGAAAGCCGTCGACCTGCTGACTCATGAGGATGAGCGTATCCGGCAAGCCTATTACATCAGTTGCATCTTTGACCGATATATCGACCATGCTCGTCGTTTGCAGTTGGTTGTGGAACTGAAGGAAATGCTGGCTCTGCGCATCATTGAACTGAAAATGGATGATCACGGGGATTATATGATCAATGTTCTTCGTAACAAGGGACAGGCGTCACTGCTGAGGCTGCTTATCAGATTCATGACGCCACAGAAACGCCATAACCTGACGCAGAGCCAGCCCTTTAATGACCTGAAACACCTGTTAATTCAGAGGATGAGACATTTTGGGATCCCTATACATGTCAATAGCCTAAGCGTTACACTGAGCCGGGCCGTCAGTAGCATTTGTTAAGACAACCATCCTGGGTCTGTCGTAAATTCCTGTTGCCAGACATCTTATATGCCACAGAGAATCAGCGTCTTGCATAAGATGCTGATAATATCTTATTACGACATTTTACGACTTTTTGGCCAGCGGACGACGATGCCGTAATTTTGCATTGTCAACGCGTTGAATAAAGGTAAAAAAGTAAAAAAGTAAAAAAGTAAAAATTATGGCAAAGAGAAAAGAACTGATGCTGAGTCCGCATTTCAGCTACAAGGAGATGATCCGCTCGAAATGGGCGGAGAAACATGGTAAGGACAATACACCCGATGACTTGCAACTGGCCGCACTGATTAATCTGTGCTGGAAGTTGGGTGAGCCGTTGCGTGAGGTGTTCGGACCGATCTATGTCAATAGCGGGTTCCGTTCTGAGGAGGTCAACGCCGGTGTCCATGGTGTCGGCAATTCGAAGCATCTGTCCGGCGAGGCGATGGATATCCGTATTGACTCGGTGGAACAGGGCAAGGAGTATTTCATGTTTATCCAGAAGAATGTGGATTTTGACCAGTTGTTGTTTGAGTTCAACAAGAAAGGGGCGATGTGGCTGCATTGCTCGGTGTGTCTTGATCCGAAGGAGAACCGCCATCAGGCCATTAAGAACTATAAGGTATGATTTGCAGGAATTGTGGGCGGGAGTTGCCGGAAGAGCAGTTCGAGCTGTATGCAACGGGCACGCGGCGGAAGGTGTGTCGGCACTGCCACTATGAGTTGCACACGCGTCGGGCGTGGCGGAAGTGGATGATGCGTCAACGCGCGCGCGTGGTAATGCAGTCTTTTAGAAAATAACTGACCCTCGTGACCCTTCTGCCCCCCAGATGCCTAAGGTCGGAATTCCCTTGGGGGTCAGAAGGGGCAGAAGGGTCACTTAAAAATGAAGTATGACAACTATATGAACATCGAAGAATTATTGAAGCGTTTCAGGAGCTGGCTATTCAGTGTTAAAAGCGAAAAGGATGGCCCTGCGTTATCGTCTGTCAACGAACGGCAGCGTATTGTGGAAGGTGTGCGGCGGTTTTTCAAAGAGAACTATGATCTGCGGTATAATGTGATGAAACAGACGGAGGAGTTCCGTCGAAAAGAGCCAAGTATTGTCCGACAAGAGCCACTTATTTCACGAGAAGAACCACTTATTTCGCAAGAAGTGCCGCTTATTCAGGCGGAAGAGGTGGCATGGCAGCAGCTGACCGACAGGGAGTTTCGGAAGATGGCCATTGAACAGATGGAACAGGTGGGCGTGGCCTGGTCGATCGATGTGGAGCTTTACGTGCGCAGTGCCTTGATTCCTGATTACAGTCCTGTGCTCGACTTTCTGGGCAACTGCGGCCCATGGGATGGACAGACCGACCATATCCGTGATCTGGCGCGTCGTGTGCCTACCAGTTTTGAGCGGTGGCCAGACTATTTCCATAGTTGGGTGCTGGCCATGGTGGCACAGTGGCTGAACCTCTCCAGTGAGTTTGGCAATGCCGTCGTGCCCATGCTCATCGGAGCACAGGGTACCCATAAGTCGACTTTCTGCCGATTGCTTCTGCCGCCCCAATTGCGCGAATACTATATCGATGATATCAAGCTCGACAATGCCGAACAGGTGGAGCGGATGCTGAGCCGGATGCTGTTGGTGAACATCGACGAGTATAATGCCAAGACCGACCGTGAACAGGCGAAGATCAAGCGTGTGCTGACCGAGAAGAACGTGCAGACACGTAAGATGCGGAGCGACCAGTATGTGCTGCTGCCTCGCATGGCCTCGTTTATCGCCACCACTAACGACCTGGAGCCGCTCTATGATCCCACGGGTTCGCGCCGTTACCTCTGCTGTGAAGTGACGGGCATCATCGATACGGACACACCCATTGACCACCGTGCCATCTATGCTCAGGCGATGAAAGAGCTACGGGATGGGGGATGCTGGTATTTCTCAAAGGACGAGGAGGCCGATATCGAGCGTCATAACCAGAACTACCGTCGCCAGACGACGCCAGAGACGGTGCTCCTGTCGTATTTCGAGCCTGCTGAGCGCAGCAAAGACCATTTTATGCTGGCTGTGGATATCCAAAAGGAATTGCGTAAACACGTGAGGATGACCGATGTGCCGAGTATCAAGAAGCTGACCATTGCCTTGAAAGCCTGCCATTTCCCCTATGGCAAGATACAAGGTGTACGTGGGTGGTATGCCCGTGCTATTAAGAAGTGAGTAGGGTTCGGATGTCTTCAAGGATAGCCAATAGTTCATCCATCGTTTCGGCGCGGAGCATGGCGATGCGGGTCTGGCGGAAATTGGGGATGCCTTTGAACAGGGGGGTGGCAGCGAGGTGGCGACGGGTATGGAGGATGCCGCGCTTCTCATCGATGCGGGCGACGTTGATGCGGAGTTGTTCGATGAGGATGTCCAGTTTTTGGTCGAAAGTCAGTGGTTTTTCGCCCGTTTCATCGAGAAAATCGCGTACCTCTTTAAAGATCCAAGGACGGCCGAAGGTGGCGCGACCGATCATGATGGCATCAACGCCATAGGTATCGAAGGCCTGTTTTGCCTCTTCTGCTGAGGTGATGTCGCCATTGCCAATGATGGGGATGTGGATGCGGGGATTGCGCTTTACCTCGCCAATGAGCGTCCAGTCAGCCTGGCCCGTGTACATCTGACTGCGTGTGCGACCATGAATGGTCAAAGCCTGGATGCCACAGTCCTGCAACTGCTCAGCCAGTTCGGTGATGATGAGTTGTTCGTGGTTCCAGCCCAAGCGCGTCTTTACGGTGACGGGTAGTTTCACGGCATCTACCACCTTACGGGTGATCTCCAGCATCTTGGGGATGTTTTGCAGCATTCCGGCGCCAGCACCCTTGCCAGCCACTTTCTTCACCGGACAGCCGAAATTCAGGTCGATGAGATCGGGACCTGCTTGTTCCACGATCTTCGCGGCCTCGACCATCGCCTCGATGTCGCGCCCATAGATCTGGATGCCCACCGGACGCTCTTCATCGCTGATGGTGAGCTTTTGCAACGTCGATTTCACATCGCGTATCAAGGCCTCGGCACTGACGAACTCTGTATAGACCATCGAGGCCCCGAACCGCTTGCAGAGCAGTCGGAAGCCAATGTCGGTGACGTCTTCCATCGGAGCGAGGAAAACGGGACGCGGACCAAATTCTATGTTACCTATCTTCATGCCTGCAAAGATACGAAAAAAAGTGAATAGTGAATAGTGAATAGTGAAAAATTTGCAAGCGGCCGATAGTTTTTCAGTCTTCAATTATCAATTATCAATTATTTTTTGTACTTTTGCCGCGACAACCAACCATTTTTAAACCAAAAGAATATGAAAAAGTTAAATTTGAAAGTAGCAGTTGTTCTGCTCGCCGGTAGCTGTCTGTTCAGCTCCTGCATCGGTTCGTTCAGTTTGTTCAACAAGTATGCTGCATGGCAGAGAGACATGACCAGCAACAAGTATGTCAACGCCATCGTGGGTTTCTTCCTGATGCCTATCGTGGGTTCTATTACCATGGTAGTAGACTGGCTGGTGCTCAACACCATCGAGTTCTGGACTGGTGACAATCCCGTAGCCGCTAACATCGGTAAGACACAGAAGGTAACTGGTCAGGACGGTCGTATCTATGCCGTGAAGACCTTGAAGGACGGTTACAAAGTGACGGCTCCCGACGGTGTGGTGACCCTCTTCACCTACAACAAGGCCGAGAACAGCTGGTCGATGACTCAGAACGGTCAGACCCGTGAGATCTTCCGTTTCACCGAGGATGGCAAGAGCATCCGCATGGACGTGAATGGTCAGGAGCGTGAGTTCGCCCTCAACGAGCAGGGTGTGATGGATGCCGAGCGTGTGGCTATGGGCTTCGACCTGGCTCAGCGCTAAGCATTACCAGTGCATCAATGTACGGAGATAGGCTGCCAATTCGGCAGCCATTTTTTCGTGCTGCTTGATACTGGGGTGATAGTCGTTGCCAAAGCCGAGGTCACCATTCTGCGGGGTGAAGTTAAAGCGGTAGACCTCCTTGTCGCCGGCCTTGTTCGCCTCGGTCTTTACCTCATCAAGGATCTGTTTGGCAATCTCCAGTTCCTTACCGTTGAGCATTGAACCGCAGAGGAATACAATCTTTGCCTTGGGGTTATGATCACGTACCAGTTTCAACAACCGCTGATAGCCCTGTTTGAGCAGGGTGACATCGTAGGACTGCGTAGAGAGGTCGTTGGTGCCGAGATTGATGCACACCACATCGGGCTGGTAACGGCTGAAATCCCATTTCTCACGGAGGAAGGTGGGTTCGTCGCGCAGTTTCAGATCCCAGGCATAACCCGTATATTCATATTGTACAGGCATGCACGAGCGCGGGGAACCTGTCTTGGCCTCGCCATAGTTGCGATAGGCACCGATGCCGCTACGGGCCACCACCCAGTGCTGGGCACCGAGGGTGCGGGCCGTGATCGAGGCATAGCTATAGTAGTGGTTCTCGGTGGCATAGTCGAAACCTTCGTTGGGTTTCGTCCCTTCGTTGCCATAGCCGCAGGTGATGGAATTACCGATGAATTCGAGCTTTTTTGAGGGTAGGGCGGGTGCTTCCACCAACGACTTACCCTTGTCCAGTACAAAACCCCAGAACTCTGGATACATCTCATAGCCCTCGATGACATACATCAGACGGACAGTATGACGACCGTCGGGCAGCGCTGTTGCCAGTGTCACCACCGAGTCTCTCTTCTCCATAAACGATACCTTGAAAGGTTCGGCTTGGTCTATCTGTGCCATATAATAGCCGCTGCCGGGTTTGGCGATCATCTTCAACGACGTACCCTCGAAAGTGGCGATGATTTGTGTGCCCGGATAGTTGAACGCCGGACGTTCGGGATTGGTAAAGCTGATACGACCTGTATATTGGATATATTGATTGGCTGCACTGACGACCGTGCCCTGGATGGGCTGGGTTTCACGTGCTGAAGCAGTGAATAGTGAAAAGTGAATAGTGAATAGTATAAAGAGAATTCTTTTCATATTTGTTAATTTAATAGATTATTTGCCGGATTCATATTTCTCGCGGATTTTCTTGATACGCAACAGCAAGTTCTTATAGTGCAGACCGTTGATACCGTCAGCCTGCTGGGCTTTGAGGTAGTTCTCTACCTTGTCCAGATGCTGTTCGATATAGAGGATGGCATCGGAACGCTGTGCAGCGGCTGTGTTATTGCTGCTGGTAGAGACAATAATGATAGGTGACGAGCTAGAAGTGGTCGTGGGCGATGAAGATGTAGGATTCAGGGCTGTACCGATGAAATCGACATAACTGCGCTGCTGCTGACGACGGAAATCGTTCTGCTGCTCATTCTGATCGTTGAGCGGTTTCCACACCAAGGCAAACACATCGTCGAGGTATTCGCCTACGGGATAAGCCTTCGCCGACTGCAACTGGTTGTTGTGCAACGTCATGATGGCATTGGGTGAGAGGAGCGAGGCGATGACGCTCTGCTGACGTGAACGGATCTCATCGGCATAATCCGTGCCCAACTTGTTGACGATGCTCTGCGGATAGAGCCACAACGGTGCCTCCATCACATAACGGTCTATCCACTGGAGGGCCTCCTTCTGCAGGGCTTTCGGCACGATGTCGTAAGGCTGCTGACCAGGGGCATTATTGGTGTATTTGCCGGAGAGATAGCGCAGCACATGGTTAGCATAACGCTGATACTGTTGACGACAGGCACCAAAGATTGTACTCAGGTCCTCATACTGACCGTCGGGCTGTGCCGTCCACTTTTCGATGTTCTGCATCACGCGCTTCAGATTCTTCAGACCGTATTCGTTGGCTTTCATCTGGTTGTCGCCCAGGTCCTCGGTCTGACTGCGGGGGTCTTGTGCCCGTCCCTCGTCACCGCTCCACCACAGTCGGCGGTTGCCTTCCAGCACCTTCGTCACCTCTGCCCGCAGGGCTTTTTTCTCCTTAGCGGGGTCCTTGAACTCCGGACGGTACTGATAACCCCATTTGATGGCCCACTTGTCGTAGTCGTTGATACGGGGGAAGAGTCCTTTCTCGCTGATCTTGTCCTCAGGCTGGGCCACGTAGTTGAAACGGGCATAGTCCATGATGCTCGACGTGTGACCGTTTTTCTCTACCCAGGCCTTGTCGCGCAGCTTTTCCACAGGTGTGGCCTGCGAGGCAATCATATTATGGCGCAGACCGAGAGAGTGACCTACCTCGTGACTGCTGACAAAGCGGATCAGCTGTCCCATCAGCTCGTCGGGGAAGTTCATCGTCTGTGCTTTCTTGTCGAGTGGGCCGCACTGTGTCATATACCATTTCTTCACCAAGTTCATCACATTGTGATACCAACAGATATGGGCCTCGATGATCTCACCGCTGCGAGGGTCGACGATACGTGGTCCGTAGGCATTCTCCGTCTCTGAAGGCAGATAACGGATCATCGAGAAACGGGCATCATCTATTGACATCGTCGTGTCGTTCTCAGGAAACTCCTTGGCGATGATGGCATTCTTGAAACCTGCTGCCTCGAAGGCCACGTTCCAGTCGTTGATACCGGCTATGAGGTATTTCACCCATTTCTTCGGCGTAGCGGGGTCGATATAGTAAACTATCTGTTTCTTGGGTTCCACGAGTTTACCGGCCTGATAGGCCTTCAGATCCTTCGGTTCCAGACGGTAACGTGAGATGATCGCCTCATGGTTGGTCACCTGCTGGTCGTCGCTGAACTCCGTGATCCGGTCGTTGAAATAGCCCACACGTTCGTCGAAGTAACGGGGTTGCATGGGCTTCTCCGGCAGCAGCACGATCGAGGTGTTCAGGGCCAGTGTCACGGAACCCGTGGTTGAGGCCGGTGTCCTGGTGCTGCTGTTCATGCCGTAGGTACGCAACGACTGAATCTCCACGTTGATGGGGAAGGTCTTGATGCTGTCGATGAAGGTACGGTCGGCCTGAACGTTCGTCACACCCATCGCCGTACGGTCGGAGGCCGTGAAACTCGTCACCTTGTTATCCGACATGAGCCATTTGGTAACGTTGATCAACTGGTCCTTGGTCTTGGGATTACGACCTATTACGTCGAACTTCACGATGATGGGATCGGTTGTCGACTGCTTCAGCGAGATGGCGATGCGGTCGTCGGGATTCGCCAGTTCCGACTGCACGTACTCGCGCATAAAAATGGCCTTGGGACCGTATTGTTCCAGATAGATGGCGGAACGGTTTACCTCCTCGCCGCTGAATTTCCTAAAGCCCTGTGGCGTACTTGTGAAACGGGTGACGGCGAGCATCATACGGCCTAACAAAGAGTCGGGCACTTCCAGATACCAGTCGTCTTTGATATGACGCACGGTGAAGAGGCCATACCTCACGCTGCCCTTTTCCTTCACTACCTTGTGGTAGGGATCGTTGTGGTCGGTGATAGTGGTGTCCTCACAACACTCGTGTTTCTTCTTTTTCACTTCGGTGGTGTCGACCTTTGCGGCCTTTACCTCTGTGGTGTCACACTTGACCGGCTTCACCTCCGTGGTGTCCGTGTCGTTAATTACTGCAAACGCCGACTGTTGTCCCATCAGGAAAAGCACAACGACGATGATTCTTTGAATGGTTTTGTTGGTACGATTCGATTTCATAGGTGCAAAGTTACATTTTTTCTCCCAATTTAGCATCATAATTAAATTTTTTTTGTATCTTTGCCCCCAAATAACCATAAATTATAAAGATTATGAGTGTAGCATTATTAATTATTATCGCCCTTGTGGTGATTGTCGGAGGTTATTTCATCTCCACCCAGCGCTCGCTGGTCAATCTCGATGAATTGTGTAAGAATGCCCTGAGCCAGATCGAGGTTCAGCTCAACTCTCGTTTCGACGCGGTGATAGCCCTCGCCAAGACGGCTGCGCAGTATGCCAAGCACGAGTCGGAGACAATCATCCAGGCTGTGCAGGCCCGTGGTGCTAACATGGGAAATGGTAATCTGCCCGCTACCCCTGAGAGCATCAATCAGCAGACCGACCTCCTCGGACAGATGATGGGTCGTCTGAACGTGGTCTTCGAGCGTTATCCCGAACTGAAGGCCAGCGACCTCTACCGTGAGGCTCAGGAGGGCATGAAGCAGTATGAGGAGAATGTACGTATGTCGCGTATGGTCTATAATGATACCGCCACAAAGATGAACCGTATGGTGCGCCAGTGGCCCTCTAGCATCGTCGCCTCTATCCTCCACTTCGTTCAGAAGGAATACCTCAAGGTTGATAGCGAGGAAAAGAAACAGTACCCCGACCTCGATGAAGCGTTTAAAAAGTAAAAAAATAAAAAGGTAAAAAAGTAAAAAAGATGAATTGCTGTCTGATAAGAAGGAAGGTAATAGTTGTTTTACCCTTTTACCTTTTTACCTTTTTACCTTTATCGGCCCGTCCGCAGCTGAACAGGCTCGACATCCGTGTGGTGCTGAGCCACAATGGCGATGCCCGCATTACTGAGACACGTCAGATGAGCATCGACTCCGAGGGCACCGAGTGCTATATCGGTGTGGGTGTCTTCGAAGGCAGTGAGGTGCGTGATCTTACCGTCACCGACGAGACGGGCCTTGAGTATGAGAATGTCGGCAGCTGGGACATCGACCGCTCCCGCAGTTGGAAGGCAGGTAAGTGTGGTATCGTCACCAAGCATGGTGGCTATGAACTTTGCTGGGGTCTTGGCGACAGTGGTGAACGAACCTACATCACCAGCTATACCTACACCAACCTCATGCATGCCCATCCCGATGCCGATGCCATCCGGCATGTCTTTCTGGATGCCGATGTCTCCCCCAAGCCCGATAAGGCCTATCTTACCATTGAGGCCGATTCCCTGTTGACGGAGGAGAACAGTGGTATCTGGGGTTTCCGCTTTGGCGGTGAACTTGGCTATGACAAAGGCAAGATGGTGGCCTACAATGACGAGCCCTTCGGCCGTAGTGGTGCCATGTATATCATGTGCCGCTTTGACAAGGGTCTCTTCGAACCAGTCATTCAGGATGCCGACTCCTTCGAGAACAAAAAACAGCAGGCTTTTGAGGGTAGCGACTACGTGGGCGATGGCTATGGAAGCGGTGGTGGCGGTGACGACAGTATGGGTTTCATCGGTATCCTCTTCTTCCTGGGTATGTTTGTTTTGCCCATTGTGGGAGGTATCTGGTATTTCGTTTATGTCTGGCGCGCCCGTAAGAAGGCGTTCAAGGACCTGCTCTGGTACCGCGACATCCCTATGAAGGGCAACCTCCAGCAGGCCAATGACATGCTTAATGCCTATAAGTATTTCGGTACTGATTACAATAACCTGCTCTCTGCCTGTGTCCTCAAGCTCATCAACATGGGCGCTATCTCCATCGAGTCGCGTCTTAATAGCAAGGGCAAGACCGAGCAGAACTTCGTGATGCACGAACTGCCCAACTATGCAGATCAGCCCCTGTTGTTGCGTAAGATTCATAATATCTTCAAGACTGCAGCAGGCGAAGATACCGTGCTTGAGCCTAAGGAGCTGAAGTCGTTCATGCGCAGCACCAAGAACGAGAGTATCACCGATTCGTTCATCAACACCCTCCATACCAAGACGGGCATCACCCATTATAAGGATCGTCTCGAAGAGGTGCGTCAGGTGTTCGGTCTGAAGAAGTTCCTGAAGGAGTTCACCCTGCTCGACGAGCGTGGTGTCAAAGAGGTTACGCTGTGGAAGGACTATATGATCTACGCTACTCTCTTCGGTATTGCCGATCAGGTGATCAGAGACATGAAGAAGATCAACCCCGAATACTTCAATATGGATCAGGTGGCCAATCAGATGGCCGACAACATGACGTTACCGATGATTCGTTCTACCCTTCTGAACAGTACCTCGCGTGCTGTGGCCAACAAGGCTGCCCGTGAGGCTCGTGCCTCAGGTCGTGGCGGCCATTCCTCATGGGGTGGCGGCGGAGGAGGTTTCTCCGGTGGTGGCTTCGGCGGCGGCGTCAGATAAAACGAAGAGAGACCGAATGTTCGGTCTCTTTTTGTTATTGTCTGATTTACAAATATGGGGCGAAGGCGCGGTCATAATCTTCACTGCCCGAGAGACGGCCGTTTACGATACACACCAGCTCTGCCTGTGCACGGAAGCAGAGTTTATCATCAGCAGCGCGGAAGATATCGTGGTGAAAAACATATTTGATGCCTTCCTTGGTCAGCCTGAGACGTGATATAAACTCATCGTCGGGTCGCAAGGGGGTCTTAAACTGCATGGTCATACGGGCCAACACGGCATCTACACCTTTCTCATGCATCTCTGCAAAACTTAGTCCGCACTGTTGTAGAAACAGGTGGCGGGTATGTTCACAATAGTGTAGGTAATTGGCATTGTTCACAATACCCTCGATGTCGCACTCATAGTCGCGCACCTGCATCCGAGTTTCGAAAATATACTTCTTGTCCATAATCGGGTGCAAAGATACAAAAAAAAGTGAATAGTGAATAATGAATAGTGAATAATTTACATCAGCAGGTGATACATGCCGCCAGCTAGGGGTTTGATGACACCCTTCATCTCGAGTTGGAAGAGCAGGGCAGTCAAATGACCGATGGGAATACCGGTCTTCACGCTGAGGATGTTTAATTGCAGATCGTTGGTCTGTTGGAGCTGTTTCACGATACTTGACTCCTCAGGTGAGAGGTCTGGAAAGAGATTTCTCTCGATTCCATCGGACAAAGCCTCCTTTCTTTTGGTTTCATCTTGCCAACCCATCGCCCGTACAAAGTCGTCAGCATTGGATATCAACGCGGCGACATTGTCGCGGATGAGGTTATTGCAGCCTTCAGAACACGGCATGCCTACTGCACCAGGATAAGCAAAGACAGCCCGGTTGTAGCTTTGAGCGATATCTGCTGTGATGAGACCGCCTCCCTTTGACTTGCTTTCTATGACAATGACGGCATCCGAGAGACCAGCCACAATACGGTTGCGGCGTACGAAGTTAGGCTTGTCAGCATTCGTTTGCGTCATAAACTCCGTCAGCAGTCCACCATGATTCAACATCTGGGCAGCTGTGTCACGATGGTGATAAGGATAAATATGATCGAGGCCGTGAGCCAAGACGGCTACTGTGGGGTAGCCCTGGGCCAATGCCTGACGGTGGGCATTGATGTCGACACCATAGGCCAATCCACTGACAATCAGCATTTCTGGGCAATGTCTACGCAAGTCGCTGACGAAACGACGTATCAGGTCTATACCATACTGCGTACACTGACGGGTACCAACGATGCTGATGATCTTGGATTGGTTCAGGTCGGCATTACCTTTATAATATAAGATGATCGGGGCATCGGCACACTCACGAAGCCGTTGGGGGTAGTCATCGTCATTGAGGGTAATGGCCCGAATTTGGTGTTCTTGCATGAACTTCAGTTCAAATTCCGCCCGTTTCATCGGCTCATCCCAGACTTTGAGGGCTTCCTTGAGACGTGGTGAGCCGTCTTTGATAATGTCACCGATGTCATTCCGGTGTTCGTAGATCAACTGTGCACTTCCAACAGTGCGATACAGTTCCAGTGCCTGCTGGAAATTGAAATTGCTGATGCGCGTCAACGCCATCGTATAAAATATCTCTTGTTCGTTCATAACTATTCACTATTAACTCCTTTTCAGGTATTCGTATCCAAAGCGACAGCGGAGACAATCCTTCTTGTCGCAGTATTCCTTTTTCAGTTGAATAAGGGCTTGGGAGTCACCAGCCGTCTCTACGGGCAAGCCAACCTGCTGCCACAAACGGATGATATAATTGTTCTCTGCTTTTAACTGTTCTAGGAAATCAAAGGCTCTGTCACAAAGTTCCTCTTTACCTTGATGGCGCCCTACGGCAAAGAGCATCGGTACCGCCGTGTTGATCATCAACAAGTTAAGGGAGCCGTAAGAAAGATGTTTCTCGTTTTTCGAACTGGTAGAGCCGAAGGTATAGTGCGTCTCCCAATAGGGTGTAACGTGCGAGCTGAAGAGCGTTTTCAACTGTTCGATGGTCTCACATTCTATCAACTGACTTAGTCCGGCCTTCTGCTGATAATAGAGGCTAGCCAGTTGTGAGATACGGATGTGGGGGAAGTTCTGAGGTCGCAGTCTGAGGAACCGCCAGAGTTTAAAATCCATCGGTTTCATCGAGAACTTATGGGCCAGATAGAGGTATTCGTTGCGGAGTTTGGCGAAGTAGCCTTCGTTGAGGGCCGCCTGCTGGTAATAGTCGGGTACCGCTTCTAATTCCAACAGTCCTGCCTGTCCCATAAAGATAGCCTCTATCTGAAAGAGATTGTCACGGTGATGACCCACCGCACTCAAAGGCACCACCCGCGCCCATTGTTCGAAGACATCGCTATTGATGCCAAAGCCATAGTTACGGGCGAGTGTTACGAAATAGGCATCCTCCCACGAGCCGCCACAGAGTTCTACACGATGGCGGATGGCTTCCGTCTTCTGTTCCAAACGCTCCGTCTGCAAGGCAGCCATCCAGGCATGCACTTTCAGTTGTGTCAGTTCTGGTATCACCTTGTAACAAGGTGGATAACTGTCGGTCTTGATCAGTTCCTCGTAGTGTTCACTGACGTGCTGCGGCACATCGAGCTGCATCTGCGGAAGAAACTCTCCCTGAGCGTTCTGCACATCGGTATCCACCTCTCCCACCACGTGAAGTACCACATTGTTATACCTTGGATCACGGTCGTGGTGATGCAGATACCAGTCGCTGGCCTTGTCATGGATCTCGATATTGCCCACCCAAAGGGTATTGCCAATCTTCACTTTGGCATTAAAGAAATCTGGTCCCGCGTTTCTGTTGTGCAGGCCAGGATCGACCACTTCGACGTGTTTACCGTCGGTCGTTTCCAGTTCCCTCAAAGGGAACAGTTTGTGCTTCCACACATAATGAAGTAATTGCTCCATAGCATTCTATTTATTGGTTTCACGCTGCAAAGATAGTCTAAATCTGTCAAAAAACAAAATTTTATGTTAGTTTTTTCGAAGGTTTGTGATTTTTTCCGTATCTTTGCAGCGTTTTAATTCGAATTGAAATATGAAGATAGCTTTAATCGGCTACGGAAAGATGGGTAAGATGATTGAGCAGATTGCCCTCGACCGTGGTCATGAAATCGTGAGTATCATAGACATTGATAACCAGCAGGACTTCGATAGCCCTGCGTTTGCATCGGCAGATGTCGCCATTGAGTTTACTGCCCCGCAGGCTGCCTACGGTAACTATTTGAAGTGCTGGGCGAAAGGTGTGAAGGTAGTGAGCGGCTCGACGGGTTGGATGACCGAGCATGGCAATGAGGTGCGTAAGGCCTGTAGCGAGGGTAAGACGCTTTTCTGGGCGTCGAACTTCTCGATAGGTGTCGCCATTTTCTCGGCCGTGAACCGCTATCTGGCGAAGATCATGAACCAGTTCCCACAGTATGATGTGGAGATGGAAGAGACGCATCATGTGCATAAACTCGACCATCCCAGCGGAACAGCCATTACTCTGGCTGAGGAGATTGTGGAGCATATCGATCGTAAGGAAGCCTGGAAGGAAGATACGACTGATAAGAAATACCTGCGTGTGGATCATATCCGTCGTGGTGAGGTGCCAGGTATCCATACAATCCGCTATGATTCGGATGCCGATTTGATTACCATCACCCACGATGCACACTCTCGGAAGGGCTTTGCCCTTGGGGCTGTGTTGGCAGCGGAGTACACGAAGGAGCATCAGGGACTGCTGACGATTTCGGATATGTTTAAATTTTGAAAACTGCCTTAAGAGAGATTAAATCGGCATGTCAGACGCAACTTACTGTAGGACTTGATGCGTCAATAGGACATGCGAAACCAAATTATAGAGAAGAATGGAGAAAAAGAAAAAACTGAATATGAAGGTGCAGTGGGCGAAGTTCGTTGTGGTACTCGTGCTCTATCTGCTGTTTCTGTATTGGGTGAAGTCATGGTGGGGTCTGCTGGTCATCCCATTCATCTTTGATGTGTATATCACCAAGAAGATCAAGTGGCAGTGGTGGAAGGAGTCGGAAGGTCCTACGAAGTGGATCATGTCATGGGTTGACGCCCTGGTGTTCGCCCTTGTGGCTGTATACTTCATCAACCAGTTCTTTTTCCAGAACTACGTGATTCCTTCGAGCTCGCTGGAGAAGAGTCTGTTGACGGGCGACTACCTGTTTGTGTCGAAAGTGAGCTACGGTCCTCGTATCCCGCAGACACCGCTGACAATGCCGTTGACCCAGCATACACTGCCTGTGATAGAGACCAAGAGCTATATTGAGTGGCCGCAGTGGGACTACCGCCGTGTAACTGGTCTGGGACAGGTACAACTGAATGATATCGTGGTGTTTAACTACCCCGCTGGTGACACCCTCTGTTCGGCACCGCAGTATCAGGCACAGGACTTCTATCGTTTGAGTTATGATATCGGTTACCGTCTCTATCCGCAACGTCCGAACCCTGATTCGCTCGATAGTGAGGTGCGCCGGAAGTATTTTGAGACCATTTATCAGGGTGGACGGCAATATATCAGCGAGAACTTTGCAGAATTTGGCGATATCATCACCCGTCCTGCCGATCGCAGAGAGAATTATGTAAAGCGTTGTGTGGGTCTGCCTGGACAGACGTTGCAGATTAAGAATCATATTGTCTATCTGGACGGCAAGGCCAATAAGGAGCCCGAGAATGTGCAGTATACCTACCATGTGAAGTTGAAGCAGCGCCTGCCTGACGAACTGATGAAGGAGCTGGGTATCACCATGGAGGATATGATGAGTTTGAACACTCTTGGCTATATGCCGTTGACGAAACAGGCGGTGAACGCACTGAAGCAACAGGGTTATGCTGAGAGCATTGAACTGAACACGGAGGCAGAGGAGTGGGATATCTACCCTCTGAACGGTAACCTGCACTGGACACGCGACAACTATGGACCGGTATGGATTCCGAAAAAGGGCGAATCCATCGACCTGAACCTCGACAATATCGCCATCTATGAGCGTCCTATCCGTACCTATGAGGGTAATGACCTGATGGTAAAGGACGGTAAGATTTTTATCAATGGTGAAGTGGCCACGAAGTATACGTTTAAGATGGACTATTACTGGATGATGGGTGACAACCGTCATAACTCGTTGGATTCGCGCTACTGGGGTTTTGTGCCCGAGGATCATATTGTGGGTAAGCCGATCTTTATCTGGTGGAGTAGTGATCCGGACAGGCACGGATTCAGTGGAATCAGATGGAGCAGGTTGTTTAGGTTTGTGGACAACATAAAATAGTGAATAGTTGAGAGTGAAGGGGACGGTGAAGTTTATAGGGGCGATTGTGGTGGCGCTGGTGGTGACATTGGCGTTCAGAAGCCTCGTGATGACCGTCTGTACTGTGGATGGCAAGGGTTTGGAGCCTGTGTTCCAGGAGGGCGACCGTGTGGTGGTGAACCGATGGAGCTATGGCCTGCGCACAGGAGAGAAAGGAAGTCTCTTTGACTATGGTCGTATCTGTAAACAAGCGGTGAAGAAAGGTGATTTCATTGCGTTTGAAGACTCCTTATGCAAAATGCTTATCTGTCGCTGCGCCGCCCTGCCGGGAGATACAATCGCAGGAAAGATAGTTCCGGGTGTGGTGAACTGCGCCGATCAGGATTATTATTGGGTGGAGTCGTTGGGTAAGAACAATGCCATTGATAGTCGTCAGCTGGGCTTTATCCCTGAGGAACGAATCATCGGTCGTGCCTGTCTGATACTTTATAATCACAATCCTGAAACACCGTTCTGGAAGGGGTATATGAAAGACCGCGTCTTATTGTTTCCATAATGAAGGCACTACTCAGCACGACGTATTTCGGACCTGCTCAGTGGTACCAGAAGCTATATCGCTATGAGGAGGTGGAGATAGAGCAATGGGAGAGTTTTCAGAAACAGACGTATCGGAATCGGTGTCTGATCGCGACCACGCAGGGCGTACAGGCGCTGACAGTACCCGTGGAACGAAACTCTCAACTCTCCGCTCTCAATTCACAACTTATCAAAGACGTCCGCATCAGCGATCATGGCAACTGGCGGCATTTGCATTGGAATGCATTGGTAAGTGCCTATGGAGAATCGCCGTTTTTTGAGTATTACCAGGATGATATCCGACCCTTTTTTGAAAAAAGATGGGAGTTCTTGTTTGATTTCAATGAGGAAATCAGGATGAAGATGTGCGAGTTGGTGGATATTCAGCCGAAGGCCAGTTATAGTTTAGAGTTTAGAGAGGTAGCAAACTCTCAACTTTCCACTCTCAACTCTCAACTAAAAGATTACCGTGAGGGAATCCGCCCTAAGCATCCGATGGCAGACCCGGATTTCGAAGCGAAACCTTATTATCAGGTGTATCAGCAGAAACATGGGTTTCTAGCGAATTTGTCGGTGCTCGACCTATTGTTTAACATGGGACCAGAGAGTATTTTTTACCTCTGAGACAAACGATGAAACAAATTGAAAACATATTAGAACGAGACCGATAATGGGTTTCGTTAAAACTTCCTATCTTTGCACCCGACGAAATCGCTGACAACAATGAAGAAATCTTTTCTGCTGACCCTCTGTTTCATGTCATGTCTCATCGCCATGAGTCAGACGCAACAGTTTTTTACTTCCGATAAACTATCGAGCAATCGTGTGCTGGCTATCTGTCAGGATAAGACCGGTTATATCTGGGTAGGTACAGAATACGGCTTGAACAAATATGACGGCTACCGCTTTACCAACTATCTGCATGAAAGTGCCAAGCCTTATTCTATCAGCAGCAATATCATTTCGTTCCTTTTCTCAGATTCTCAGGATAACCTCTGGGTGGGAACGCAGTTGGGATTGGATCTTTACAATCGCGATAAAGACCAGTTTGAGCATGTCAAACTGGAGGGTGCCAAAGCCTTGCCGCGTATCAATGATATGGTGCAGGAAGACGAAGATCATCTGTTGGTAGGAACAGCAGGTTATGGACTCTATCGATTGGATATCAAGACACTGAAGACAGAGAAGTTGGAGGGTTATGCCCAGGTTGATAAGGACTATTACAGCCATATCTTTATTGACAGCGAGGGTGCTTTTTGGAAATCAGGTCATGGTAGCAGCATTGACCGTCGTGTGCCCACAGGAAAAATACAGTCGTTTGAATCGCCATATGGCACGGTCACGGGCTTTGCAGAATACGAAGGTGGTGTACTGATGGCTTGTATCCACGGCTTGCTCTACTATCGTGACGGACAGATGTACGACCATTATTTCGACCTGTCAGAGATAGGAGGCAACGAACAATTCTTCCGTATCGCCATTACCGATCGCCATGACAATCTGTTTGTGGGAACGATAGGCAGAGGACTGTGTTGGATGCCACGCGGTGAGCATAAATTAAGGAAGTACGACTACCAAAGTGCCACGTTCGACTTGAGTACGTCGAATGTTTGGGCGTTGTTTGAGGATAACCAGAACAATCTCTGGGTTGGTTGTCAGAATCGTGGTTTGCTCATGTTGCCACAACAAGAACCGCTCTTCCGTAGTTGGAAATTCGCCGATCTGCACATGGCTACAGGCGGTACACTCACCTCAGTCTGTGCTGGTGAGAATGGTATCATTTGGTGTGCCGTACAGAACAATGGTATCTATGGCATGGATGAGAGAGGAAGGGTGATAGCTCATCCTGCCTCGCCAGAAGGCACCTATCTTATCTACCGTGATAAGACGGGTAACTACTGGATAGGCACTAACGGTGCCCTCTATGTTTATAATCCAATGACGGGTGCCGCACAGAAAAAGGCCTCGTTCAGTAATGGCTTTATCAATGCCATGACCGACGATGGTAAGGGACATCTTATCTTCTCGCTTTTTGGCGAGGGTGTTTGCGTCTATGAAGGTTCTACAGGTGAAATCAAGAAGTTCTCCATGCGAGACGAAGATTCACCACGCGGACGACTGCATAACGACTGGGTGTCGAACCTTTATACCGACAGCCGTGGGATCGTATGGATTTGTACCGCCTCGGGCATCAACTGTTATGACCCTGTGGAGGACCATTTCCACCCGTACGGGTGGGAAGTACTGCTCGACTATAATGCCGTACAGGCAGTGTGTGAGACCCGTGATCACCGTTTTCTAATAGGTACCATTACCGGACTTCATATCTATGACAGCAAGAAGAAAGAGGCTATACCTTTCGAGGGGGCGGAGGTGCTCAGCAACAAAGTTGTGGGTGCCATTGTCGAGGACCGCTCAGGTAATATCTGGTGCAGTACCACGATGGGTATCTGGCAGTATAAGCGCGATACCAAACAGTTTGTAGGCTATTTGCACGGCAACGGTCTGGCAAGCCGAGAATATGTGAACGGCGCAGCCATGCATACCGCAGGCGACCGCATTTGGTTCGGATTCAGCGACGGCCTTACCTCGTTTATCCCCGAGGATGTAGACCACTATCGGCCCAGTCAGGAGAAGGTGCAATTGACGGGGTTCTATGTCGGCGATACGCCAGTGATGGGCAGCGATCGGTTTGAGCTTTCCTATATCGATAATACTTTTACCATGGAGTTCTCGCTGCTGAACTATTCAAATGCGGAGAATGTCATCTTCGAATACCGTCTGAACGGTGCCAAGGACTGGACGCGTACTGCAACAGGCGTTAATGTGGTATCGTTCCACCATCTGCAACCCGGTTCCTATGCGATGGAAGTGCGGGCTTACGACAATGGTGTCTATACTGAACCGCAGGTGTATCACATCATCGTTAGGGCACCTTGGTATCAGTCTTCGTGGGCGTACCTATTATATTGCGCGTTAGCAGCCGCCATCATCGGCTTCATCGTGTGGTTCTATCTCCGTAAGCGCAGTCAGCAGTTGGATGAGGACAAGATGAAGTTCCTGATTAATGCCACCCACGATATCCGCTCACCGCTGACGCTGATTATGAGTCCACTGCACAAGCTGTTAAGGAAGGATCTGGGTGAGGATGTCAAAGAGGAGTTGAAGACCATCGAACACAATGCCAGTCGTATCCAGAACCTTGTGAACCAGATACTCGACATCCGTAAAATCGACAAACAGCAGATGAAGATACATTGTCAGGAGACTGATATTGTGCAGTATGTGGGTAATATCCTCAAATCGTATGAGTATACGGCCAAAGAGCGGGGTCTCACATTGACTTATGCGCCAGCTATCGACCGTCTGGACGTGTGGCTGGACCGTAACCAGTTTGACAAGGTGGTCGACAACTTGATGTCGAATGCTTTTAAATATACCTATGACGGAGGTATTATTGAAGTGCGCATCGACCAGACTGATCACTATACGGCAGAGTTGAAGGTGATTGACAACGGCATGGGTATCAAGGGCGATGTCAACAGAATCTTCGATCGTTTCTATCAGGGTAGCACCTCGCGTTCGTTGCATATAGAGGGTACGGGCATCGGACTGAACCTCTGTAAGATGATTATGTCGATGCACCACGGTACGATTACGGCCGAGAACCGCACAGACTCCTCAGGCAGTATCTTCACCGTGAGCTTGCCTTTGGGTAATAGTCACTTTACGAAAGAGGAGATGGAACAGGCGGATCCTATCATTGAGAAGAGCTCTCGGACGAAGCCGCAGACGAACCATCGGATACTTGTAGTGGATGATGATGTGGAAATAGGTAAGTACATTACACAAGAATTGGGTGCTTATTATCATATTACGGCTGTGACGGGTGCCCGTGAGGCTCTACGCTGTCTGTTGGGGGCACAACGTGAGAAACAGTTCGACTTGGTGGTAAGTGATGTGATGATGCCTGAGATGGATGGCTTCACCTTCCTCCGCATGGTGAAGACAAATATGAATATCAGTCATGTGCCTGTGGTAATGCTCACTTCGAAAGCCGATGTCGCCAACCGTCTTGAAGGTCTCGAGAAGGGTGCCGACGCTTATCTCGCCAAGCCCTTCGATATGGACGAGTTGCATGTGGTGATCAACAACCTCATCAGCAAGTCGCTTCATTTGAAGGGAAAGTTCTCTGGTGCTCAGCAGCAGAAGGAGAAGGTGGAAGAACGGCAAGTGAAGGGTAATGACGAATTATTGATGGAACGTATTATGAAGGTCGTGAACGCCCATCTCTCTGATAGTGATTTCAATGTCGACATGCTGACTCGCGAGGTAGGAATCAGTCGTGCCCAGCTCCATCGTAAGATGAAGGAGCTGACAGGTCTGCCTGTGAGCGAATTCATCAGAAACATCCGCTTAGAACAGGCTGTGAGACTGTTAAAGGAACAAAAGGTGAACGTCACGCAGGTGGCCTATGCCGTTGGTTTCAGTAATGTTGCACATTTCTCCACTGTCTTTCGAAAACAGTTCGGTGTCTCGCCTTCCGTATACATTGAGCAACATCAATCTTCAGAAACAATCTGACAAAGAAATGAGATAAACACAAAAGCCTGAGACACACATTCTGTCTATCTTTGCGGCAGTTTTCATAAATTAATAAACCATTATTATTAACTAACATCAATTTTATGAATTTCAAAGCAAAGAAGACAGCCTTGTGCGTAGGATTATGCTTTCTCGGCATGATCTCTGCTCAGCAGGCTTCGGCAGCTACTGAATCTGTAGCTTCCGTTCAGCAGTCCAGACAGGCATCAGGACGCGTGGCCGACTCTCAGGGTCCGCTGATTGGTGCGACTGTTATGGAAAAAGGTACTAACAATGGTACGGTGACCGACTTTAATGGTAACTTTACGCTTAGTGTGAAGTCAGGTGCCACGCTCATCATCTCTTACGTAGGCTATGAGTCCCAGGAAGTAAGAGCTGGTGAGAATCTGAACATCACACTTAAGGAAGATGGACACATCGTCAATGAGGTGGTTGTGATCGGTTATGGTACACAACGCCGTGAGGCAGTAACAGGTTCGGTGGCCAACATTGGTGGTGAGAAACTGAACCAGATTGCAGCCAGTAATGCTGCACAGGCCCTGCAAGGTCGTGTGGCTGGTGTGCTGATGACACAGACATCATCAAAGCCAGGTGCTGAGATGCAGATCCGTATTCGTGGTCAGCGCTCACTGACAGCATCCAACGACCCGCTGATTGTGCTCGACGGTATCCCCTTCATGGGACAGCTTTCCGATATCAATCCCACAGACATCAAGTCGATGGACATCTTGAAGGATGCCTCTGCAACCGCAATCTACGGTTCGCGTGGTGCAAATGGCGTGATCATCATTACTACCGTAAAGGGTAATCAGGGTGCACCTGCCAAGGTAACCTATAATGGCTATGTCAGCTTTAAGAAGATTTTCAAGAAGTATCCGATGATGGACGGACCTACCTTCACTAAGTTCCGTCAGTATGCAGGCAAATACCAGAACTCTCTGGATGAGGACGATGCTACCAATACCGATTGGCAGGACCTCTACTACCAGACTGGAGTAGGTCATAACCATGATGTCAGTGTAGCTGGTGGTACCAACGGTGGCAGCTATAGCTTTGGTGCAGGCTATTATCATGATGAGTCAGTTGTTCCCACTGAGCAGTATAACCGCATCTCCGTTCGTGGTAATTTCGACCAGAAAGTGGGCAAGTGGTTCCGTTTTGGTTTGAACACCAACAACAGTTATAACAAGACAGAGGGTGTCAACAATATCTATAATGTATTGAGCTCAACCCCGATTTCCAGCCCATATGATAAAGACGGTAACCTGAAGCGTTATAATGCCCTCCCTGCTGACGACCAGGTGGTGATTACCAAAGAGACGGTAGAGCGCGACAAGGACATCTGGCTGAACGAGACCAAGGGTGTCGGTTCTTATAACACTCTCTTCGGTGAGCTTCAGTGCCCATGGGTTGAAGGTCTGAGTTATCGCATCAACATCGGTTTGAATTATCGCAGTTCCAAGAACGGCAATTTCACTGGTACGGGTGTGAATAACAAGGATCCCAATGCCGTCAATGGTGCTGGCGTTTCTGAGAACCAGACGCGTAACTGGACGGTGGAGAATCTGATCACCTTCGATCGTACTTTCGCTGAGAAGCACAACATTAATGTTGTAGGTATGTATTCTGCTGAGCAGACAACCTATGAGTCTACAGGTGGTAGTGCGCAGGATATTCCTGCCGACTTCTTCCAGTACTATGCACTCGACAAGGCCACAGGTCAGGCCAACCTCACCAACTTTAACTATTGGCAGAGCGGTCTGATGTCGTGGATGGGTCGTGTGATGTATTCTTATGATAATAAGTATATGCTTTCTGTTGCTCTTCGTTCTGACGCTTCTTCACGTCTGGCTGAAGGTCACAAGTGGCACACTTATCCCGCAGTCAGTGCAGGTTGGAACATTGCCCGTGAAAGCTTTATGGAGGATCTGAAGTGGATTGACAACCTGAAGCTCCGCGTAGGTTATGGTGAGACTTCTAACCAGAGTATCAATCCTTATTCTACCCTTGGTGGTCTGGCTGTCCGCAACTATAATTTCGGTAATGGCACCAATTACAAGGCCGGTTACTATGTGAATGCACTGCCTAACCCCGAGCTGGGCTGGGAGTACTCCAAGACTTGGAACTTCGGTCTTGACTTCTCACTGTTCAATGGCCGCCTCTCCGGGTCGTTCGAATATTACATCCAGAAGACCAAGGATATCCTGCTCGATGTCTCACTGCCTTCTACCTCTGGTGTAAGCAGCTATACAGGTAACATTGGTAATACTCAGAACAAGGGTTTTGAGCTGACCTTGAATGGTATCATCCTCGACAACAAGAATGGTTGGACTTGGGAAGCAGGCATCAATCTCTATGCTAACCGCAATAAGTTGACCAAACTGACTGGTACCGAGCCAATTGTTCTGGCCAATGGAACAGTACAGAAGGAGCGTGATGTGGCTAACCGCTGGTTCGTGGATTATCCCATTGACGTGATCTACGATTATGAGTATGATGGTATCTGGAATAAAGAGGATGTTTACGAAGTGACACTCCCTGATGGTACTAAGACAACTAATCTGGCAATTCTGGAGCCAGGTGGTGACATTGGTATGATCAAGGTGAAGTATAACGATGACGTGCTTGATGCTAATGGTGTTCCTACCCGCCAGATTGGTGATGATGACCGTCGCATTCAGAGCATGGAGCCCGATCTCCTTGGTGGTTTCAATACCACAGTTGGTTATAAGGGCTTCGACCTGACGGTGATTGGTGCTTTCCAGATTGGTGGTAAGTTGATCTCTGCTATCCACTCCGGTAACGGATATCTGAACATGTTGGATGGTCGTCGTAATAACATCGACGTGGATTATTGGACAGAGGAGAACACAGGTGCCAAGTATCCGAGACCCAATGGTATCCGCTCGGGTGATAATCCCAAGTATGCTTCTACTCTCGGTTATTTCGATGCAGGTTACCTGAAGATCCGTGCTATCACCCTCGGTTACAACTTTGAGAATATCAAGGCCGTGAAGGATTTCGGTATCAGCCGTCTGCGCCTGTATGCTACGATTCAGAATCCGTTTGTGCTCTTCTCACCATTTAACAACGAGAGCGGACTCGATCCTGAGACCAACTCTTGGGCCAACCAGAACACAGCTGTGGCTTACAGTGAGTACTCTGGCAAGCACAGGATGCCGATCGTAGGTTATAACACACCTTCTACCCGCAACTTCATGTTCGGTCTTAACGTAACATTCTAAATTTAATAAAACAATAGTTATGAAAACGAAAAGTATTAAATATATTCTTGCTGCGGGTTTGGTTTGCTGTGGTCTCTCCACAACTGTGACTTCCTGCTCTGATGTGCTCGACGAGCAGCCGCGCAGCCAGTTTGACCCGACATTCTTCACCACGAAGACGGGTATTGAGGGCGGTCTGACTTCGCTCTATGCCCACCTGCGCTATTTTTATGGCAATGGTTATTTCCTGAACAGTGTGGAAACAGGTACCGATGAATATACCTATGCACAGTCTGCTGATGGTAACTTCAAGGATGCCGACCTCTCTGGTGTAGGTTCCATGACACCAAACAATTCTATTGCAGGTTCTATCTGGGGTACTGCATTCCCCAACATCAATACTGCTAGTGGTATTATTGAGAATGGTGCTGAGGCAGGTATCGATGATGCCTTGCTTGCTGAGGCTTATTTCTTCCGTGGCTTCGACTATTTCCTGTTGGTACAGACCTATGGTGGCGTGCCCCTGGATTTGGGTGCTGGTAACTTGAAGTTCAATACCTCTACCGTTCGTACTTCTGTACGTAATACGGTACCAGAGGTTTATGAAGCCATCTTCGCTGATTTGGAGAAGGCATTGGCTGATCTGCCTGAGAATCCTCGTCTGACAGGTACCGTCACAAAGAATGTGGCTCGTCTGTACCTGGCAAAGGCTTATCTGACTTATGCTTGGTGGTTGGAGAATCCCAACAACATTCCTACCTATCCTGAGTGCAGCCGCAATTCCGGTGAGGCACAAAGCTACTTCAGAAAGGCTTATGATATGGCCAAGCAGGCCATCGCCAATCCTGGCCCTTATGGACTGCAGCCCACTTTCTATGATGTGAATGCAGCTGAGCAGGATCGTAATAAAGAGATTATGCTCTATGCCGACCATGATGAGGACGAGAAATATGGTAACGGCGGTGTTGGTTACGGTTGGGGTAGCGGTGGTTCTCCTGAGAACTTCGCTTACTGGATGGAGACCTGGAATTACACCGAGATGACTGCTAAGGCTGCTTCTGGCGCTGTGATCAATCCCGTTCAGCGTGAGGCTGTGCAGGGTCTTGGACGTCCTTGGACACGTATGGCTCCTGTTGCTGATGCCTTCATGGCTGGTGGTGTTTGGGAAGATGCCGTCAAGGCCATCGACTCTCGCTATGATGCTACCTTCACCCTAAGCTATTTTACCAACTGGAATAAAGCTGGTGGTTCAGAGCCTTATGTAATTGGTGCTAATGGTATGCAGGTAAAACCTGATGAGGCTTATTTTACATGGGTTCCTGAGAGCGAGGACGCTAATATCAACTATACTGGTGCTGATGGTAAGCTTGGCTTTGGTGAGCTGCCTGGTCGCGCTGACTTCGTAGTGGCTGTGAACCACATCAGCCGTAAGAAGTACCCATGTAATTGGAAGATTGGTATCTATCGTACTGACAACGCAGGTGGCCTGGGCTCAAAGGTGAACGGTGGTAGTCCCCGTCCATGGAATATCGCCAAGTTCTCAGAGTTCTATCTCGTCGCCGCTGAGGCTGCTGTGAAACTCAACATGAATGCTGAGGCTGTGGAGATGGTGAACGTTCTTCGTGAGCGTGCTGGTAAGCAGACCTACTGTGTGAATGCACGAGCACCTTTCGCTGCTGACCACAGTGCTGAGATGTTGGCTGCCACACCACGTACCATCACCATCGATTATATCCTTGATGAGCGTAGCCGTGAGTTCTGGGGTGAGGGTTATCGTTGGTATGACCTCGTTCGTACCCAGAAATGGGCAGAGCGCGCTGGTACCTATCGCATTGCTGGTAGTGGTTATACTGATAAGGATTTGGAGACCTTCAAGCGTGATATTCCTGTAGGCTACTACATTCGTCCTATCCCACAGGGTCAGATTGACGGTATGAAGATGTCTGATGACGAGAAGGATGCCTATCAGAATCCTGCATACAGAAACTAAGATAAATGGTTAATTAATTAGTTGGTTAGTTAGAATTAAAACTCTCTTTTTGACGCCAGCCGCCCGAGATGGGTGGCTGGCGTTTTTTATTATCACGACTGTTTGGGAGTTGTACACTCATTCACCAGATAGACAATGCTCATATACGGGATACCCGTATTCGTTTCCAAACCGATTTCGCAGGTACGACTATTGGAATAGCCCACCTCGATATGGTTGGCCTCAATTTGTGGACGGAGCTTACGGAGACCGTACTTGTTTAATTCTGGGAAGGTAAAGCCACGGTCACCGGCAAAGCCGCAACAACCCACACCCTCGGGTAGATAGACTTTCGTAGAGCACTTCTTTGCGAGGCTGATGAGATCGTCGGCTACACCCATCTGTCGCGTAGAACAGGTGATGTGCAAGGCAATAGGACGGTCTATTGGATGGAAGTCTAGACGATCCACGAGATAATCCATAATAAACTCCGCAGGCTCGTAAAGCTTCATTTTCTTCATCACTTTCTTCATACGATGCAGACATGGACTTTGGGCACAGAGCACAGGATATTTGCCTTGTTCGGAAGCTTTCCATAGCGCAGCCTCGAGTTCGGCACTCTTGCGGTCGGCAATGTCGAGCATACCTTTCGACTCCCAGATCTGTCCACAGCACATCTTCTCCATGCCCTCAGGGAAGACGACTTCATAGCCGGCCTTCGCCATCAGTTGGATGACTTCGTCTACGAGATCGTGAATCTTACCGCCTTGCTTCGACTGTCCCATCGTCTGATTGATACAGCTTGGGAAATAAACAACCTTCAAATCACTATGTTCCTCCTCTTTATGGGGGATTGACTTCTCGATGATAAACTGCGTGAGGTCGGACTTCTTGGGTTGGCGCTTTTTCTTAGGCATGGCTGTTGTCCAAAGCGGCATACCCATTTTGTTCATCGTACGACAGACAGTTGTCATCAACGTAGGACCGAGGGTGACGTGGGCTGCATGCGCCACATCAAGTACCACGCGCAGACCCGATTTGATGCCTGCCATGTGATTAGCAGCAAACTCGCCCACCTGATAGCCAAGTGTACTGCGGTTCATATCTAGTTGTCGGATCAGATGTGTCAGCTCGCCCGTATTGATCTTCATCGGACACGAGGTGGAGCAGAGACCATCCGTCGCACAAGTCTGGTCGCCATAGTATTTGTATTGCTTGCGGAGCGTAGCTGCACGTTCTGGATTATCGCCCGTTGCCTCAAGATAACATATCTCGCGCTGCACAGCGATACGCATGCGACTCGAAAGCGTCAGACCACATGACATACAATTCACCTCGCAGAAGCCGCACTCGATACACTTGTTGGCACGTTTCACCTGTTCGATGGTTTCCTTAGCTGTCGAGAGCTTGGGATCCATGAGATAATGTCCGCCATCGGGCACACTCTTGAAGTCGTAGTCGAGTACAGGCAATGGCTTCAGGCACTTGATGAAACATTCCGGATCATCGTTGAAGATAACGCCCTGATTCAATAGTCCCTCAGGATCGAAGATAGCTTTCAGTTCCTTCATCGCCTCATAGGCTTTCTCCCGCCATTCGTACTTTACGAAGGGTGCCATATTACGGCCCGTGCCGTGCTCGGCCTTCAGCGAACCATCGTATTCCTCCACAACCAACTTGGCCACATCACGCATCATCTCTGCATAACGATCTACTTCAGCTTTCTCTGCAAAACTTTGGTTCAGGATGAAATGGTAGTTGCCCTCGAAGGCGTGACCGTAAATACAGGCATCGTCGTATCCGTGATCGGCAATCAGTTTTTGCAGTTTCACAGTTGCCTCTGGGAGACTCTCGATGGGGAAGGCGACATCCTCGATAAGACAAGAGGTTCCCACAGGACGTGTACCGCCTACGCTGGGGAAAATGCCTGAGCGGATGGCCCAGTATTTACCATAGACAGCAGGATCCTCCGTAAACTCTGCGGGGATATACAAACGGAACTGACCTAAGCATTCCTTGATCTTCTCAATCTTTTCGATCAGTTGCTCGTGGGTAATGCCCTTAGTCTCTGTGAGAATAGCCGTCAGGTTATGATAATCACCAGGCTCCACACCCGCAATCTTACCAGCATCCACATCAGCTTTATACTGCAAGAAGACAGGATCATCAACAGAGTTAAGTGACATATAGTCGAGCATCTCGGCACTCTTCACCATCAGATTCTCTGCGCTCATCTTCAGGTCCTCATCGCCTGCTTTCAGTTTCTTCATGGCCACAACAGCCTCGCAACTCTCTTTCATCGTGAGGAAATACACCATTGCTGAGGCCTTGTACTTGTAGTCATAGAGCGTTTTCATCGTGACCTCAGACAGGAAGGCGAGCGTGCCCTCGCTGCCTACCATCGAGTGGGCGATGATGTCAAAAGGATCATCGTAGGCAATCAACGGACGGAGATTCAAGCCCGTCACATTCTTAATACTATATTTGGTACGTATGCGCGAGGCCAATTCTTCATCAGCACGAACCTTATCACGAAGTGCTTCTATCTTAGCGATGAACTCTGGATGGGTCTTACGGAAATTCTCACGGCTCTCCTCATTGCCCGTATCAAGAATTGTACCATCGGTAAGGATGATGCGGGCGGATACCATCATGCGGTCGCTGTTGGCATGCACGCCACAGTTCATACCCGAGGCATTATTGATCACAATACCACCCACCATCGCGCTGCCTATTGAGGCAGGATCAGGCGGAAATACACGACCATAAGGCTTCAGGATTTCATTCACACGAGCACCTACAATACCTGGTTGCAACTTAATGGTGTCTTGATTCTCGCCTATTTCATACTTCTCCCAATGCTTGCCAGCCACGATGAGTACAGAGTCAGTACAACTTTGGCCGGAGAGTGAGGTGCCTGCAGCGCGGAATGTAAATGGTAGTTTGTGTTTCTGACAGGCCTTTACAATCTTTGAGATTTCCTCTTCGCCATCACTGCGGATGACGACCTTCGGAATCTGACGATAGAAACTGGCATCGGTTCCCCATCCGAGGGTACGAAGCTCATCGGTATAGATACGGTCTGACGGCAGGAACTGCCTGAGGTCAGACAGGAATTGATCGATATTCATAGCTGTAGCAAATTAAAATACGTGGAGACCGAGGAAGACCATCAGTCCGTTCATCAGAATCCAGAAGATGGCAAACGGCATCGTCTTACGCATGATGTCACCATCCTGACCTTCCATATCACAGGCAGCAGTAGCAATCGCTATCGACTGTGGTGAGAGCAGCTTACCGCCCTCAGAACCAGCACAGTTGGCTGCTGCGAGCCAGTTGGTCTCATTACCACTGACACCAAAGAATGTACTTTGATTCACCAGTCCGAGGTCGCTGGCAGCCGTAGCCTGTAGTTTACCAAAGAGAATGTTGGCATTTGTAGCCGAACCCGTCACAAAGGTACCGATAGAACCAATCAGCGGAGCAAAGAATGGGAAGGCGGCACCTGTCAACAACACAAGTCCCTTGGCGATATCGTTGGTCATACCAGTATTGTTCATCAGCATGGCCATCGCTACGAGACAGCAGATGGTGACGACAGTCTTCTGCAGATTCAGTGTGGTCTTTGCCAACAATTTCATCAGTTTACCAAAGCTCATGCCTTGGATCAGACCGCCAATCACGGCACCTAAGAATATCATCAGACCGGCATTCGACAGCCAGCCAAACTTAAAGGTGTTGCTGATAACAGGCATATCAAACTTCGTTACTAAAGTCTGATTGAGCAATTCATTAATGGGTGGCACAATCTTACTTGAAATAAGAATGAAGAAAATGATGAGACCATAGACACTCCATGCTTTGAGGGTCTTCGCAAGGCCAAACTTCTTTTTCTCGATATGTACCGTATCCTTCTCGGCTTCATGGCGCAGGAAAAGCTGATTATAGATCAGCATGGCGATGATAGCAGCCACCGATCCCAGAATAGCTGGCGTCTCTGGACCAATGAAGTGGGCGCAACAGAACTGAACGATGATGGAGAAGGTGCCCACGAACAGCGCAATTGTAATGTTCTTCACGATCTTCGTGCGATCGGTCATCATCAGAATGAGGAATGGGGTGATAAAGAACATCAGTGAGAGCTGCAGAATGATGAACGTGGCTACCTCGCAGAGTTCCTCAGGTGTTGCTACACCACTAGCGGCCACCTGGTTGGCAAGCGTTGTGGCAGGTAGACCCACAGCTCCGAAACCCACAGCCACCGTATTGGCCACTAGACAGATCACGGCAGAGAACATCGGCTTAAAGCCCAGTCCGATGAGGATGGCTGCAGGGATAGCCACAGCTGTGCCGAAGCCGGCCATACCCTCAAGTACGCCTCCCAGACCCCACGTTAGGAGCAGTACCAACAGACCTTTATCAGAGGTCATCTGAATAAACTGGGTCTTGATGGTTTCAATCTCCTTCGTCTCACAAAGGATATTGTAGCTGAAGATGGCACAGATGATAATCAAGATGATGGGGAAGCATGCTTTGAGGAATCCTTCGATTACCGACCATAGGGTGATACCAAAGATAGACAGACCAGCATACTTCTCAGGAATGATACCCATTGCCGGAACGGCAAACAGAGCCAGGAGGATGGTTACAACAAGAGTAATCATCGCACTCTTGTAGCCAGAAACCTTAAAACCCATCATGAGCACGATGAGTAATAGGATAGGAATAACAGAAATAAGAGCAGTCATAGATGTTGGGTTTGAATATTATTACATAAGTATTCTTGCTGCAAATATACGTATTATTCCTGAGATTACCAAATTATTATGCAATTATTTCTATATTTAATCTTCGAGGCCGCTGAGGCTGCGGGCGAGCCAAACATCCATCTTACCAGCACCACGATGGTTCCAGGCGTAGTAGGGGATGAGTTTGATAGTGACATCCTTGGCGGCGAGTTTGCCTTCATTAGAGATGGAGGCTTCCTGGACCTGAGCTGAGATGGCTGTGACGTTGAAGGTCTGACCGTTACCCTCTTTGTTCTCTATGCCATAGGTCGGAAGCACGTCAAACTGAGGCTTGCGTGAAAGCAGAAGATGATGGGGATCGATACCTTCGTTGTCGGCCCACTCTGTACAATAGACCAATGGTCCACGTTCTACAGCCACACGTCCACGATCATCCGATACACGAGGACTGGCTACTACCGTACGGACAGGCATGTCGAAATGGATGCGGACGACATCACCCTTCTTCCAATTGCGGTTAATGACCATGTAGCCGTTTTCTAACTCGCTATCCACTTTCTGACCATTGACTGTAATCTCGTAAGTACTGAAGATATCGTCATTATAGGCATAGAGGTCGCTGGGTACTACTCGGCTTTGTACCCAACCAGGAATGCGAACCATCATATTGAAAGCCTTGGCCTTGTTCTGGAGCACCTTGATGGCGATGTCACCGTCCCAAGGGTAATTGGTATCCTGTTGGATGGTCACACTCTTGCCTCCCAAGGCGAGGGTGGCGGTATTGGCAGCATAGAGGTTTACATAGAGATCGTTATCACGAACACCGTAGATATAGCCTGGCATCGAGGGGATAAACCTGCAGAGGTTCGAGGGACAGCAGGCACAGCCGAACCAAGGTTGGCGTGTCATCGTACCGTCAGCATTGAAACGGTAGCGTCCGTCGCTCGACAACGGGTTGGGGTAGAAAAACTTGCCGCCGTCGACACTCATGCCACTGATGACACCGTTATATAAGGTTCGCTCGAGACAGTCTATGTATTTCGCGTCGCCATGCAACAGGAACATGCGTTCGAAAAGATACACCATTGCGATAGCGGCACAGGTCTCGTTATAGGCTGTCAGATTGGGCAACTCGTAGTCGGCACCGAAAGCCTCGCCGCCATGACGGGCACCCACACCTCCTGTGAGATAGTATTTGCGGGAGACGATATTCTCGTAGATGGTGTCGATGGCCTTGATATAACTGGAATCACCTAGCAAAGCTGCCACATCGGCCATACCTGCATACATATAACCAGCACGGACGGCATGACCCCAAGCCTCTGTCTGATCAATTACAGGCTTGTCACTCTGAGAATAGACATCCTTATGGGGTGTCTTGCCTCGATAGTCGAGTAAGAACTTGGCTTCGTCCAGGTATTTTTTCTCGCCAGTAAGCACATAGAGTCTTGCGAGGGCCATCTCGGCAATCTGATGACCTGGTACTACACAAGCCTGTCCTGCGTTAGGGCCAACCTCTCTGACCACACAATCAGCATAACGTTTGGCGATGTCGAGGAATTTCGTGGAGCCTGTGGCTTGATAATGGGCACAGGCGGCATCGACCATGTGACCGAGGTTATAGAGTTCGTGGCTTGCGTGTTCCTCCGCAGCCCAACGCTTATTGGCAGCCCAACCGTGTGGATGCTGAGGATTGATGGTGCGCGCAGTGTAGAGATAGCCGTCTGATTCTTGGGCTGCAGCCACCACATCGAGCACGGAGTCAATATAAGTTTTCAACTTTGCATCTGGATAAGTTTGCAGCACGTACGAGGCACCCTCGATGGTTTTGTAGACATCTGTATCATCGAACGAGAATCCCATAAATTTGGCGACGTCCCATTCGGGTGTCTGCAGGCCAGGATGTCCCGGATGCTGCAAAGTATAGGCTGCCATCTCGAAATTCTTATAGCGGTGCTCACTCTCACACTTCGAGAAAGCCAAAGGAATAGTAACCTCCCGTGCGGCTTGGATACGGTCGCCCCAGAAAGTGTTGGGAGTGATATTGACTGCGGTGAACGGAACTTGGGTATAAGGATACCCGCTTTGGGCAAAGATGGCGCCTGCACAGAGTGCAAAGAAGCATAAAATAGCAGCGATTCGTTTCATAATGTTTTGTTTTTGATTATTGGTGGCAAAATTACGAAAAAACTATGAACTATCAACTATGAATTATGAACTTTTTTTGTAATTTTGCCTCAGAAATGATAAGAAATAATAGATATATGAAACGAATTCGACTTTATCTCTCAATGATGATGCTCCTCACAGCAGGCAGTGTCATGGCACAGGATCGGCTCTACGCCGATGAGTTTTCACTTGGTGATGTGACTTTACTCGATGGTCCGCTGAAAAAAGCCCGCGACTTGAATATCAAAACGTTATTGCAATATGATTGCGATCGATTGCTGGCTCCTTATCTCAAAGAGGCAGGTTTGACCCCGAAGGCAAAGAGCTATCCCAATTGGGATGGTCTTGATGGCCATGTGGGTGGTCATTATCTTACGGCGATGGCCATCAATGCGGCTATGGGCGATAAGGCTTGCAAGGAGCGAATGGAATATTTCATCAGCGAACTCCAGGCTTGTGCCGATGCTAATGCCAAGAATCACCCAGAATGGGGCAAGGGCTATGTGGGCGGTGTTCCAGGAAGTGACCGTATCTGGTCTGCCTATAAAAAGGGTGACTTCGGTGCCTATAGTGGGGCGTGGGTACCTTTTTATAACATCCACAAGATGTATGCTGGTCTGCGTGATGCTTGGGTGTATTGCGGTAATGAGCAGGCTAAGAAACTGTTCTTAGGTTTTTGCGACTGGGCCATCGACCTGACTGCCGGACTCACTGATGAACAGGTGGAGCGGACCCTTCATACAGAGCATGGTGGCATGAACGAGGTGTTGGCCGATGCCTATGCCATCACAGGCGATAAGAAATACCTTGATGTAGCCAAACGGTTCTCGCACCGCCGACTGCTGAATCCATTGTCACAACGACAGGATTGTCTCGACAACATGCACGCCAATACTCAGGTACCCAAGGTGGTGGGTTTTGAGCGTATCGCCGAACTCTCAGGCGATGAGACCTATCATAACGCCAGTATCTATTTCTGGGATATCGTCACGGGCGAGCGTTCGTTGGCTTTCGGTGGTAACAGCCGTCGTGAGCACTTCCCTAGCAAGGAGGCATGCATGGACTTTATCAACGATATCGATGGTCCGGAGACTTGTAACACCAACAATATGCTGAAACTGACGGAAGAACTACACCGCAGGAATCCAGAGGCACGTTTTGCCGACTATTATGAGTTGGCAACTTTCAATCACATCCTCTCCTCGCAGCATCCAGAACATGGCGGTTATGTTTACTTCACACCTGCCCGTCCTCGTCATTATCGCAACTATTCGGCTCCCAACGAGGCGATGTGGTGCTGCGTGGGTACAGGAATGGAGAATCACGGCAAGTACGGTCAGTTCATCTATACGAAAAAGGACAATAACCTCTTCGTAAATCTCTTTGTGGCTTCAGAGTTGAATTGGAAGGATCAGAATGTGATGCTTCGTCAGGAAACTCAGTTCCCCTATGCTGAGACCAGCAAGATTACTATTGCTCAGGGTAAGGGACAATTTACGCTGCAAGTGCGTTATCCTGGTTGGGTGAAGCCTGGTCAGTTCGAGGTGAAAGTAAATGGCAAGCCCGTCCGCATTATTACGGGTCCGTCGTCTTATGTTGCCATCAGTCGTCAGTGGAAGAAGGGCGATGTGGTGGATATCACTTTCCCTATGCATAACAGCGTGAAATACCTGCCCAATGAGCCGCAGTATATTGCTTTGATGCATGGTCCCATCATGCTTGCGGCAAAGACTGGCACGGAGGATCTGGCCCATCTCATTGCTGATGACAGTCGCTTTGGACAGTACGCTAGCGGTAAGAAACTGCCCATCAATGAGGCTCCTATCCTTGTTAACAATAACTTAGAGGATATTGCCAACCAGCTGCAACCTATTGCCGGCAAGCCGTTGCATTTCACTCTCCATACTAAGATGGAGAATGCCATCCGCAGCGAGATACAGCCTTTCTTCGAGATTCACGATGCTCGTTATATGATGTACTGGCTGGCTCTCTCGGAGGATAGCTACAAGAGCTATCTGGACAAGTTGGCCAAGGAGGAGCAGGAGCGTCAGGCGCTGGAAGCCCGTACGACGGATAAGGTACAGCCAGGTGAGCAACAGCCAGAGTCAGACCACTTTATGGAGACCGACCGATCGAATGTGGGCAATACCAACGATGTGTTCTATCGTGACGCCAGCGACGGCCACTACTTCAGCTATATGCTTCAGACGGGTGGGCAGACTGACCTGAGCCTGCGCCTGAAATACTGGGGTGTAGGCGAATGGAAGAGTCATGAGTTTGATATTCTTGTTGACGATGTGCTGGTGAAGGAGGTGAACAATACGGGCAAATATCGTATCTCAGAATTCAAATACGAGACTTATCCTGTGCCAGCCGAGCTGTTGAAGGGCAAGACACAGGTCCGCGTAAAGTTCGTCGCCAAGCCGCGTAAGCAGATTGGTGAGATCTACGAGGTGAGACTCGTGAAGAATTGAATCAGAACGACGATTCCTTGAAGCTACTGCCGCCTACGAACTCTCTCATGATGCTCGTGGGCGGTATTTCTTTGTCGCTGATGGGCAGGAAATAGTGGATGAACTTTAGCAGTCGATGGGCCTCAGAGTATTCCGGACAGTTGCGCGGCACAGAAGCGAGGATAATCTCCGCATGTGTGCGCAGCACGGCAAACTCGATGTTGAGGGCTGAGTTGAACATCACATCAGCTGTTTCCTGATAGGGGAATATCCACTGGTCTTCAGCCAAACAGACGTTCTTCCACTGCGAGATGGTCTGCTGGGCCGTATAAGCGCCTTTGTTGTAGTCGCGGATGATACGGCGGAGTAGACGGTTGTCGCGCGTGGGAATCCAGTTGTGGTCGTCGAGTGAGATGCTGGTAAGAGCCGAGATATAGATTTTGTATTTCACCTCATCGGGAATATTCTTTGTCAGCAGCGGGTTCAGAGCGTGGATGCCCTCGATGATGAGCACCGTGTCGCCTGACAGCTTGAGTTTCTTGCCATTATACTCGCGTTTACCCGTGACGAAGTTGTATTCAGGTATCTCCACCTTCTCGCCCTGCATCAGCCGCAGTAGATGGTCTTCTAACAACGAATATTCCACCGTTTCGATGTTGTCGAAATCATAGTCGCCATTGGGCAGTTTTGGCGTGTCTAAACGATTTACGAAATAGTCGTCGGTAGAGAACGATACTGGTCTCAGACCGCAGGCCAGCAACTGCACCGACAATCGTTTGCAGAACGTAGTCTTTCCTGAGCTCGATGGTCCTGTGATGAGCACCAGTCGTGTGGGATTCTCCTCGCGGTGGAATCGGCGTTCTATTTCCTCGGCTATCTGTACGATCTTCTTTTCCTGCAAGGCCTCCGACACCTGTATCAGCTCTGAGGCATGGCCACGTTTGATGGCTTTGTTCACATCGCCCGCATTCGAGAGTCGCATGATGATATCCCAGCGTGTTTTTTCTGCAAACATCTCGAAGGTCTTGGGCTGGTCTACCTTCTCCGCCAATTTCAGCGGGTTATACCAATCAGGCACCCGCAGCAGCATACCCTCTTCATAGCGTTCCAGTCCCCAGACCTTCAGATAGCCGGCACTGGGAACCAGCGGCCCATAATAATAGTCAACGGTATCACCCAATGTGTAATAGTCGCTATAAATTTGTCCGCTGGTTTCCAATAGTTTCACCTTATCGGTGAAGCCACGCTCTGTAAATATACGAATCGACTCTTCGTTGGTAGCTTCCGTACGACGGAAAGGCATGTCGAGGTCGATGATTTCCTGCATTCTTTGACGGATGCTGTTGACATCATCGTTTGTCAGTGGTTCGTTGCCTTTTTTCTTGAAGTTACAATAATATCCTCTGCAGAGTGAATGTTCGATAAAAAGTTTCGAACCAGGGAACACGTCCTGCGTCGCTTTGTAGAGCACAAAGCTGAGCGAGCGGACATACACACGGTGTCCACTGCCTTCACGGGCATCCAAGAATTCCACATCGCGGTTCTGGTACACGCGGAATTTCAGTCCCTGAGACACGTTGTTCACTTTTGCCGATACGACAGGATAGGGGAGTTGTATCTCCTCGGCAAACTCCTGATAGATATCCAACAAAGAAGTTCCCTCGGGGAAACTCTTCGTCACATTATTATTCTTGCAGCGGATTTGTAGCATGCTTTATTACTTATTGCGCGCTTCTATCTCGCGGCTCATCTCATCAAGTTTTTCATCAGTAAGTGGATACTTATAGATAAGGTAGCCCACGACAAGAAGAAGGATGGCAGGAATGACGGTGGTGAACATCAGAATGGCATTCTGCGCAATATCGGAGTAATTGGCCAACTTGACATAATAGGCATTGACGGGTGCGCTGATAAAGGAGGCCAGGAATACCACGACAAAGATGCTAAGCACGAGCTGCAGGCACTTATTGGCCTTGAACTCTTGCCACATCTCACCGTAAGTAACAGGCTTTTCTGGAGTTGTGGTGATATTTTCCTTGCTGCCCATGAAGCAAAGCATCAGGAGCACAAAACCGACGAGGGCAAACACGGCCGTAACCGTGAACCAGGCCATCGGGTCAGTGGGCAGGGCAGACTCTTCGCTGACGAAGTTAAAGCCGATCCAGCCCATTACCAACGGCGTAATCCAACCGGCAATAGAGAATCCGGCTTTAAAAGCAACACCAGCAAGGGCATTAACTGTGGCAGCAGGCCTGTTTCCTGTACGGTACTCAGCCTCTGTGATGACCTCAGGCACAAGAGCCCACATCAGAGAACCTACAAGCAGACCGACACCTGTCATGACCTTTGCTGTCTGGACAAGGGCATTGGCGGATGCCACATCAAAGAACTTACCGATAGTGAAAAGGATGGCAAATCCGATCAGGCCGATAGCGAGAAGGGTATAATACAGACCCTTTTTGCCCAGCCATTTCTTCAATGCTGGCATAGACGGCAGGATAATGAAGGCGGGAATGGTGCCAATGGCCATGAAGGTGGCCTGATTCCAGTCAATGGCAGAATGAATACACATGGCCAGACCGATGGGGAAACCGGCCTGAACCACGATCTGACCGATGTTGGCACAAACCATACGTGTAGAAGTCAGGATAAGTACCTCATCGTTATCACGGGTCATACTGGCCATAATCGAGCCATAAGGTATGTTCACTACAGAATAAATCATGCTTAGCACGGTATAGCTGACAGCAGCATAGACCATCTTCATCGGCATAGACCATTCAGCAGCCTGGGGAAGCATCAGCAGGCAGGCGGCAACTGTAAGGGGAATACCGCCATAGAGGAGGTAGGCACGATATTTACCTAACTTAGGATTACGGTTGTCGATATAGCGCCCTACTACTGGACTCCAAAAACAGTCGATGAGTCGGACAGTGAGAATCAGTCCACTGACAAAGGCGAGGTTGATCTTCAATACCGTGGTAAGGTAAATCATCAGGTAGGTCGCCACCGTTTGGAAGATAAGGTTCTGCGCCAGGTCACCTGAGCCAAAGCCGATGCGCTGGAGCCATGAAAGCTTGTAAAAGCCTTTCGATTCGTTGATTTCGTTAATTGACATAATGATTTAAATTTTTATTTGTTGATATTTATTTCAAATGATGACATGGGTAAGCCCGTGAGAGAACGGACGGTCGCTTTGGGATCGTCTTTCCAGGCATAGCGGATGGAGGAAGCAGAATTTGTCGTCGCTTTCACTTCAATCTTGTTACCTTCAGTGGTAGCCTCTGCGTTGTGGAATTTGCCATCAGCACCAGCGATTTCAAACTCATAGAGCGGGCCAGACTGTACGGGTTGGTCAAGGGTGAGGATCACTTTTCCATCGATGAAATCGGCAGAAATTACTTCTGGCGACAGTTTCACCTTAGCATTCTTGAAGACAAGACGGTCGAAGCAAAGACCGATACGCTCAGCCACCTCTTTCTTTCGCAAGGGATGGATGTCGACGGTTTCGCCTAAGTCATTGATGACGGCCAGTTCTGCGTATGGATCTGCCTTAGCAGCTGTGCGCTGGGCTTCGCGCAATTGTGCCCAACCGCTGTTCACAGGTTCTGTTGGATAGACGATGGGTCTTGGGAAACCCGTCTGTTGACGCCCATCATAGTTGGCCAGTTGTACGATGCAGAATGGCATCTGCTGATCTTGCCAACAGTCGCGCCAGCAACCCATCAGTTTTTTCAGATAATCGGCATAGGGAGCAGGATTGCCCGTGTTCGACTCTCCCTGATACCATACCACACCGCTGATGGCATAAGGAGCCAAGGGATAGAGCACGGCATTATAAAGCGTGGTGGGTTGGTTTTGCAGTGAAACATCACCACCTGGACATGTTGGCATCTCTGCACCGAGACGGAATTTCCACTGCGGACTAAGGGGAATCACATCCTGTGGCATGGGGTTCTGCGAAAAACGATCCTCGCCAAAACACAGCATATAGGGCTTTTGGGGAATAAAGTGAACAGCCCCGTTTTTATTGATGAAACGGATAGCAATCACGTTATCGCCCTCTTTGAGCAGGCCTTCGGGGACGTCGTAGCGACGTGGAGGATACTGATAGCCAGTGCTTCCGATCTGTTTCCCGTTCAGATAGGTCACATCCTGATCATAGAGCGTACCCAACAACAATCTGGCAGGCTTTCCCGCGTGTACCTTATCTATAATAATATGCTGGCGGAGCCAGATACTACCCGTTCCTCGCCAACTCCAGTCGTTCTGGTCGATGGACTTCCAGTCAGCATCATTAAATGCAGGTTGGATATAGTCTTGTACGGCATCAGATTTTTCAAGCATTTCATTCCATTGTCTGCTGGCAGCGCCATTGGCCTGCATCTGGGCTCTCACGTAATTATCACTCTCATAGAAGGTGGCACGCTTTACCAACATGGGATAATCCTTCTCAAGCGAGTCCTTCGATATCCACGCTTCGATGGGAGTTCCACCCCAACTATTGACGATGATACCCTGAGGCACCTTGTTTTTCTCAAACATCCGTTTGCCGAGGAACGAGCCCACGGCCGAGAAGAGCCAGGCATTCTGCTTGGTAAGCGGTTTCCAATTGATGTTTGTCGGACGGATATCGTCTTTCACCCCATGAGTGGCTGTTTCGTTCTGTACTCGGAACAAGCGGACCTGATCGATATCGAACTGATCAATCTCGTTGACATACTGCGGATAGACGCGCTCAATGGTCACATCGATGTTCGATTGTCCGGAGAGCAGCCACACATCGCCGATGAGCACATTTTCAATTACCAATTGGTTAATTGTCAACTGATAAGGTCCTCCTGCCTTCTGCTTCGGCAAATCGATACGCCAACGCCCTTGATCATCGGCCGTTGTGGTATACGTCTTTTTCAAAAAAGTGATGGTGACTTGTTCTCCCTTGTCTGCCCAGCCCCATATGGGAATTGGTTTGCCACGTTGCATGACCATGCCCGATTGAAACAATTGGGGCAGCCTGATTTCTGCGTTTGCAGTTAGTGAAACGCAGATGATGGCGAGTAGTATAATCGATAGTTTCTTCATAAACATGCTGCAAATATATAAAAAAATCTCGATTCCTTCGGTATTTTTTCATCTTTTCTTGCCAAATGAAACACAGTACAAAGCATCTGTGACAAATGAAAACGTCATTTTTCATAATTGTCACTAACTTTGCGGCATGAAACGAAACATCAACCAAAAAGTATCATTTGGCGAGAAAGTAGGCTACTCCCTTGGAGACGCAGCTGCTAATCTCGTGTTCCAGATGATGGTGATGTTCCAGTTGAAGTTCTACACCGATGTTTTTGGACTCGACGGCACTGTAGCAGGTAGTATTCTGATGATCGGCAGTCTTTCATCAGTCATCGTCGACCCTTCTGTAGGACTTTTGGCCGATCGAACGAAGTCGCGTTGGGGTAAGTTCCGCCCTTGGATTCTCTGGACCGCCATTCCTTTCTGTGTCTTCTATATCCTCGCTTTCTATAATCCTGGCATCGAAGACAAGGCGATGGTGGCTGTCTATGCCACGATATCGTATGTGCTGCTGATGACGGTCTACTCGTCGAACAACATTCCTTATACCTCTTTGGGTGGTGTGATGACGAGCGATATCAAAGAGCGCACAAGTATTACTACCATCCGTTTCGTCGCCGTAACCATCGCTCAGTTTGTGGTGCAGGGTCTGACGTTGCCGATGGTGAACCATTTCGGTCACGATAATCCTCAGCATGGCTGGCTATCTACCATATCTATTTTCGCGTGCGTAGCTTTGGGATTGTTTTTAGTGACATTCTACGTCAGCCGCGAACGTATCCAGCCGCCTCCCCGACAGGAAATTAGTATGAAGGATGATATCAAGAGCACCATTTCCGACATCCCTTGGTCGGCATTGTTCCTGTTGACCTTTGCCCTGTTCATCACCTTGGCTATGTGGAGTTCGGCCATGAGCTTCTATTTCCAGTATAATGTCGACCAGAAGTCGCTCTACGATTTCCTTTGTATGTTCAAATTGGTAGATTCCATCGAGGATTCTTATGCTGTTGGCTTCTCCTTCTTTAATGTGGTAGCAGCTATTGTGCAGTTTATCGGTGTGATCACGTTGTCGCGTTTCCTGGCGAATAAATATGGTAAGAAAAAGGTGTTTATCGTTTGTCTGACGCTGACAGCCTTCTTTACTTTCCTGTTCTATCTGCCCTCGCCCACCGACGTAGGATTGCTGTTCGTGCTGAACATCCTGAAATCGTTGAGCTATGCACCGACTATCCCGTTGCTATGGGCAATGATTGCCGATGTGGCCGATCATATTGAGTACGAGAACTACCGTCGTGCCACGGGCTTCTGCTTCTCAGGCATTACCGCGGCCTTGAAGGTAGGTATGGGACTTGGCGGTGCTGTGGCAGGTGTGATCATCTCTGCCTTCGGCTATCAGCCAGGCAGTGTTTCCATCCAGAACGAGAGTGCCATGGAAGGAATCCGCTTGGTGTCGAGCATCGTACCTGCCCTGCTGTTCTGTGTGGGCGTTGCCGCTCTCTATCTCTATCCCATCACTAAGGAATATAATGAGAATATGCAGGCAGAACTGGCCGCTCGTCGCCGGAATGCAGGCAAAGAAGAACTTGACGAAAACTTTTAGTATATAAATTTAAGAATCCAAAGCAAATGAAACCACGTTATCTCTATCCCAAAGATTATTATGCAGACCCTTCTGCCAATGTGTTTAACGGAAAATTGTTCATCTATCCTTCCCACGACTGGGAAGCTGGTGCTGCCTTCGATGATGATGGTGGTCACTTCCAGATGAAAGACTATCATGTCATCTCTATGGAAGATGTGGAAAATGGTGAAGTAACAGATTACGGCATGATCCTGCATGTGGACCAGGTGCCCTGGGCCGAGAAGCAGATGTGGGATAATGATGTAGTTGAGAAAGACGGCAAGTATTACCTCATCTTCTCTGCCAAGGACTACAACGGTGTGTTCCATCTTGGTGTAGCCATCGCCGATAAGCCCGAAGGCCCGTTCATTCCTCAGGAGCACCCTATCCGCGGCTCTTTCAGTATTGATCCTAGTGTATTCAAGGATGACGATGGTCAGATCTATACTTATTTCGGTGGACTTTGGGGTGGACAGCTCCAGTGGTATCAGGCTCCTCAGAAGTTAGTGAAAGAGGGCGTAGACCTCGGTCCTGCTGCTGATAAGAAGACGCAACTCTTTGCTCCTGCTGATATCCCCGCACTCTCGAGCTTTGTGGTTAAGATGAGCGACGATGTATTGCAGTTTGCTGAGGCTCCCCGTTCAGTCGTAATCCTCGATAAGGACGGCCAACCTCTGAAGGCTGGTGATCCCCACCGCTTCTTTGAGGCTTCTTGGATGCACAAGTATAATGGCAAGTATTATTTCAGTTACTCTACGGGCGACAGCCACTTCCTCTGCTATGCTATTGGTGATAATCCTTATGGACCGTTCACCTATCAGGGCGTGCTCCTCGATCCCGTCGTAGGCTGGACCACACACCACAGCATTGTGCAATATAAGGGCGAGTGGTTCTTGTTCTACCATGACTGTGTACCTTCAAATGATATCACTCATCTGCGCTCGCTCAAGGTGCAGCGTCTGTTCTACAATGAGGACGGTACCATCCAGAAGGTTGTGAATGAATAATCGATGAATAAATTTCTAACTTTAACCAATTATTACGTTACTCACCGTGACGAGCTGCTGGCATACGTCAGCAGCCGTCTCGGCAATTCGGTCGAAGCGGAGGATCTCGTGCAGAACGTGTTCCTCCGCCTTCTGACCTCCGACAAGATGATTACCGAGATCACCTTGCCAGCCTTGGTCTATACCATTGCCCGTAACCTGATCAATGACTATTACCGCCGTCGTACTCATTATGAGGCGTACGAGCATTATCTGAAAAACACCGATTCCATCGATGACTCTGCCGGTTCCGTACTGAGCATCCGCGACATCACGGAGCAGTTGGAGCGAGGCCTGGCCCGTGTGCCTGAGAACTGTCGTGAGATCTATCGCCTGCATATCTATGGCGGTATGAAGGTTGCCGAGATCTCTGAGCGTTTGGGAGAGGGTTATAAGAGTGTGGAGCATCGTTTGGGAACTGCCAGGAAGATGATACGTCAGCATCTCCGTGGCATCGCGTAACGAAACTAAAATCCCTCATTTATGGAAGTTATTGATTTCAGCAAGAGCAACTCGATTCTCAATCAGTATATGTCGGAGTTGCGTGACAAGAATTACCAGCGAAACCGTTTTCTCTTCCGCCACAACATCATGCGTATCGGTGAGATTATGGCTTACGAACTGTCGAAGACCTTGGAGTATAAGCCGAAGACCGTTACCACGCCTCTCGGCACCCTCGACATCCCCCTGCCGAAGGAGGATATGGTGATAGCAACGGTGCTTCGTGCCGGACTGCCTTTCCACGAGGGTTTCTTGAATGTGTTTGATAAGGCCGACAATGGCTTTGTCTCGGCTTTCCGTATGTATATCAATCGTGAACATACCGAGGTGGGCGTACATACAGAGTATATTGCCACCCAGAGTGTGAAGAACAAGACGTTGCTTATCGTCGACCCGATGTTGGCCACGGGTGGTAGTCTGGCAGCGGCAATCGAGTCACTGCTTCAGGCTGGAAAGCCCAAGAAGATTCATCTCTGTTGTGTGATTGCTGCTCCAGAGGGCATAGAAGTGGTAAAAGAGGCTTTGCCTGAAGATGCTACTATCTGGTGTGCTGCTATCGATCAGGGCATGAACGAACACAAATACATCGTGCCGGGCTTCGGTGATTGTGGAGATCTCTGCTACGGAGAAAAGCTACAGAGCTTCCGTAAGATTGCTGAGAAATAAAAAACCCGCTCAATCGAGCGGGCTTTTTTATGTTAGATCAGGTGTAACGTTCCCATCAGGTAAACCAGGCCAAAGCCTAATACCATTGAGAGGATACCCATGATGATACCGATTTTCGACATATCCTTCTGCTGAACATAACCTGTGGCGAAGGCCAGCGCATTCGGTGGGGTAGAGATGGGCAGGATCATGGCCGACGAAGCAGCGATGGCCACACCAATCAATACGGTACCTGTTCCACCGATAGGAGCGAGCTTGTCACCCATAGCACCGCAGACCACAGCCAGGATAGGCATCAGAAGGGCGGCTGTTGCAGAGTTCGAGATGAAGTTCGACAACACATAGCAGATAGCTCCACCCAGCATAAGGATCAGCAGTGGCGAGAACTCGCCGAAGGGGATACTCTCCACTGCATTCGCAGCCAGACCAGAAGCATTCAGACCATAACCGAGGGCGAAACCACCAGCCACCATCCAGATCACACTCCAGTTGATCTGCTCCAAGTCACGCTTATTGATAACACCCGTCAGGGCGAAAATACAGAACGGAACCATAGCCACCGTGTTGGCGTTAATGCCGGTAAAACGGTCAGAAAGCCAGAGTGCTACGGTGAGGATGAAGGTGAAGATGACAATCTTTGACTGGATGCCTTTCTGCATACCACCTTCGATATTCAGTTCTACGGTCTTCTGTGAGAACGGGAAGAACTTCAGCAGGATACGCCAGCTGATAAAAAGCAGCAGGACCACCAGTGGGAACATGAACATCATCCACTGACCGAAGCCAAGTCCCATGTTCAGACCCTCAGGATCATTCAGATACTTCAGGGCGATATTGTTTGGCGGCGTACCAATAGGCGTACCCATACCACCGAGGTTGGCAGCAACGGGAATCGACATAGCCAGGGCGATACGACCTTTACCTTCTGGAGGCAGTTGACGGAACACAGGCGTGAGGAATGTCAGCATCATAGCGGCTGTAGCCGTGTTAGATACGAACATTGAGAACAGACCTGTTACCAACAGGAATCCTAGCAACACCATTTCACTTCTTGTGCCAAAGGGCTTCAGCAACACCTTAGCGAGCTGGGCGTCGAGGCCCGTCTTTGTAGCAGCGATGGCCAGTACGAATCCACCGATGAACAGCATGATCACAGGGTCGGCGAAACAAGCCATCACACCTTTGTAACTTAGCAGCTTGCCTACCTCTTCCTCGTTCACCATCGGCATAATACCGCTATCAGTACAGAAGAGCAACATCAATACCATGATGGCAATCGACGTGGCCCATGAACTCACAACTTCAAGAATCCACATCAGGGTGGCAAAGGCAAAGATAGCGATGACACGCTGCTGGATAACCGTCAGGTTCTGAATACCGAACCACTCCGTCGGCATGTTCCAAAGCAGGAGCGTTACAATGGCCACAAGGGCAATCTTAATGACACGCTTGGTGCCGTCTTCCGGATGATACTTCCGCTGGTGACGCATCTTGTGATACGTTTCTACCAGATGGAAACCTTCATAAATATGAAACATATAGCTTGATTTATATTAAGTTTCGAAAACGTGTGCAAAGGTACGAAAAACTATTCACTATTCACTATTCACTATTCACTAAATTCAGTATATTGAGTGTATAAATACACGAAAACTTTCCCAACTCCGTGAGTATCAGGGGTGATTGATAAGTGGACTTTGCAAATAATTAAAAAAGATTTGGCTATTCGAAGAATAATGTGTACCTTTGCCCCACAATTAAAAAATAATAAGATAAGACATGAAACAACTCCTTACTATTGCCATGATGATGGCTATGAGCCTCCATGTAAACGCTCAGACAACCATTGCCCAAAATTATAAGGGTACAGCAAATGGTAACCCTATCAGTCCTTGTGTGTTCTGCGCAGATCCCACGGCTTTGGAGTATAATGGACGCCTATATCTTTATGGTACAAACGATACTCAGCAGTATATCAAAAACAATAAGACAGGCAGCAATGGCTATGGCGACATCAGTTCGCTAGTCATTTTTTCTACCGATGACATGGTAAACTGGACTTTCCATGGTACTATCGATGTACGTAAGCTCTGCTCTTCGTGGGGCTGGCGTTTTGCTGCCTCATGGGCACCATCTGTCACTTGGCGCACGACGGCTGAGGGCAAGGAAGAGTTTTTCCTTTACTTCGCCAATAGTGGTGGTAGCGTAGGCGTACTCAAGGCAAGTTCTCCATTAGGACCTTGGACCTCGCCACTCAGTAAGCCCATGATTGATGCTGATACACCGGGTGTTAGCCCTTGCAATTGGATCTTTGACCCAGGTGTTGTTATCGATGATGACGGCACAGGTTATATTGCCTTTGGTGGTGGTGATCCTCAGTCTACAGGTTCAAGTCTGTGGCCTGGCAACTCTCGTATTGCTAAACTTAAACCCTCTATGACAGCACTCGATGGTGCAGCTGTTAAGATGCCAGCTCCTTATCTCTTCGAGGCCAGCGAGCTGAATATGATGAATGGTCGATATGTCTATACCTATAATACTTCGTGGTCTGACCGTAATGACTGGAACAAGTTTGAAGGACGCAATGGTCAGCCTGCTCCGTCATCATGTAGTATGTGTTATATGGTTTCTGATACACCTCTCGATCCTGACTCATGGGAGTATCGTGGCGAGTATGTTCCAAACGAAGGAAACTTTGGTGACTTAGGCAGCGATTGGGGTAATAACCACACTCATTTGCATAAGTTCCAAGACAAATTTTATCTTTTTTATCACGGTAATGTGCTAGAAAAAACCATGAAAAACTCTAAGGATAATCCAATGGATAGTAATGCATCTGGTTATCGTTCGCTTTGTGTCAATGAAATCACTGTCGACGAAGAGACGCAGACCATCAGCAAGATTACGATGACCAAAAAAGGCGTAAGCCCCATCAAACCTTTGGATCCCTATCTGCTCCAACAGGCCGAGACGATGGCTTCTTGTGGCGGTGTCAACTACGAGGATTTCAAGAATATCAAGACCATTACCTCGAAGAACACCTTGGGTAACGATGCCTCTGAGAATATGTATATCAAGATGGCTCCCGGCTCATGGACGGCCGTTCGCAATGTAGACTTTGGCGAGAAAGGCGCCAAGTCGTTCGTGCTCAGAGCCAAGGGCACAGGTACCCTCGAATTCCGTACTGCCAGCAAAGGCCAGCCCATTGCTACGGTGCAGTTTGCTTCGACGGAGATGGAAGACCATGTGTTTGAAATTGACCCAGAGACTTTCAAGGGCACCAAGAACCTCTTCTTCTTAGTGTTCACTGAGGCCACCAACGTACAATTCGATGCCTGGCAGTTCTTCGAGACTGCTCCCAACGCTATCAATCCTCTCTCAACTCTCAATTCTCAACTCTCAACCCACATCTATGACCTCAACGGTCGTCGTCTTCAAAACGCCAATCGTAGTGGTCTCGTCATCGAACAATATCAGGATGTCAACGGTATTACTCGTACGCGCAAGCGCGTGAAATAAATAGGTATAAAAGAAAATCGCACGATTCTCACGAACAGTGCGATATTCTAAAACAATCTATTAACCTTTTGACGGTGCAAAATTACACTTAATATTTCAACCCGCCAAATCAAATAGCTGATAAACGTTTTTTAATAGACAAAAGACCGCATATGTTTAAGTTATTTCTGAGGCAAAGAAGATTGTTAATAAATGTATTATGACGGGCCTCCTTTGGGCATCATATGGTCGGTTCAATTCTGTTAGCAGCGAACAACCTCCAAAATCAGACATTCGTCCGACAAATACCGAATTTGTCGGAATATTTTTAGCTATTGCTTGTTTTTCTGACGCCTTTTGCCTAACTTTGTACCCAATAAATGGGATATGACCAAAAAAGTATGAGACAAAACATTCGCCTTATACCTGTATTAATTGTTCTGCTGATGACTACAAAGTTGTCAGCCGATGGCGTTGATAAGGTGCAATGTCCTGTTGTCAAGGTAGAGGTAGAACGGTTGCCGGATATGAATATTCCTCGAAGCGGTCACTCGGCATTTCTGTTAAATGGTGAAGTGACTGTTGTGGGAGGACATACCTCTGGATTTGTGCTTACGCCCACGATAGAATATCTTAATGACGGTAAGTGGCAACAGTTGCAGACCGTCTATACCCACGATGGCGGCATCTCGATTGTAATGAAGTCGGGGAAGGTACTTCTGGCTGGCGGTTTCAAGGATAACCTGGGCATCGGACAGAGCTTTGAGGTTGAACTCTACGATCCTGTCGCCCATGAGTCGAAGGGATTCGGATGTCTTGACCAAAAGCGCGTGTCAGGCGCTGCTGTTGAGTTGGACAGCGGACGGGTAATGATTACTGGCAACTGGTATGCTGATGACGGCATAGAGATGTTCGATGGAAAGACCTCATTCTCTCATGTCAGGAATGTTTCGCAGTTCCGCAATTTACCACATGTCTTCCGTACATCTGGCGGTGATGCCGTTATTGTGGCAGGCTATGATTTTCATGGCGATCCTCTTGATACCATTATCATCGACAGACTCTATGGCGAGCCGTTCTGCAATGAGTTGTTCGAGAGCTGGCGTCCTTTGCATTATGACTTGGCGCAACATAGTGATGACAGTTTCGTTGGTGAAAATGGCGAGGTCCGTTATTTGATGCCAGTAGAGAATAAAGACGGCCAATTGGCTATCATTGATGTTCGTGACACCATCTTTACCCCTCTGCCCACTTCAACGCCAATTCCTATGAAAAGCCAGTGGGGGCCGATCAAATACATCACGCCCGTTTATGCTGATCGTCCGCATCAGCGAGGCTATGTCGTGGGCTTCGACAAGACGAATCGTCTCTATGCCCTCTGCATCGATTACGCTAAGAGTCCTGCTGCTTTGACGCTTTATCACACCGACCCCCTGCCAGAAGCAGGCATGTTGACAATCCCTGTGCTGACAGCAGAAGGTAATCTGATATTGACAGGTGGTATCAGCCTCGAACCCAACAGCAATTTCTCGCCAATGGCCTCTGTTTGGCTACTGCGTTTCAATGACGATGGCTCAGAAACTGCTGGAATCAATGGCTGGCTTTGGGGAGTGCTGGCGACAGTGCTGTTATTGATAGGCATAGTTGTTATTGTGTTGAGGCGTAGGAAGGTCCAGCCGCAGCCTGAGCCAGAGGAGCAATCGGAAACGACGACCAGAGGCAACGAACAGCTGATGCAGCGTATCTGCCACCTGATGGACGAGAAGCAACTCTATCTGCAACAAGGATTGAAAGTGTCGGATATTGCTTCTGCGCTTGGTATCAACAGTCGATATGTCTCTGATTGCGTGAAGGCTGTGAGAGGTTGTTCTCTGACGCAGTTCGTCAACGAATACCGTGTGAAGCATGCCAAGCGTCTGTTGCTCGAACGCCCAGAGATGAAGATATCCACCGTAGCCATCGAGTCGGGCTTTACCAACGATAAGGCCATGACCCGCTACTTCAAGGAACAAACAGGCATGACGCCTACCGAATGGAAAACCAACAAACAAAATAACGCCCAAAATCCGTAATCGTCCGACAAATTCCAAATATGTCGGACGATATTTATCATTATAGTCCCCACATTCGCCTTTTTTCCCTATCTTTGTCCCAGCATTACTAACTCAAAAAACAAAAAGTATGAAAAAACTACAACTATTATTGTTCATGCTGCTGGCATTGCCGATAGGGATGTTGGCAGACAGCCAGAACACATTGGTGGTTACATTGAAGAACGGTGCGGAAACCGCTTTCTTCCTGAAAGACCAGCCCAATGTTACGTTTGAAGGTACTAACCTGAAGGTCGTATCCCAGAAGGAGACCGTTACATTTGCTCTCAGCGATGTACTTCGTTTCACTTATGTCAAGAAAGATCCTTCTGGCATTGACGAGATGGCAGTTGATCCCACAGAAGTCAGTTACGAAGGTGGCGTGCTTGTAATCAGCCAACTGAAACAGGGTGCTTCTGTTGACATTTATTCCCTCGATGGCAAGCTTGTGCGCCAACTCAAGGCCCATCACTCAGGCACCTACCGCCTCGGCCTCTCTGAACTGCCCACAGGGCTGTATCTTGTCAAGGCCGATAATATCACCTATAAAATCATGAAGCAATGAAACAATTTACCTTATACATCGTAGCGGCTATATTGGGCATGTTCAATATCCAGCCCGCCAGCGCCCAGCAGACGCAAGATGCGCTCTATATCTACCGTAATGATGGGGGATTCATGGGATTCTTCTACAATGACATTGATCACATTGAGTATTCCAAGATTGATACACTTGGCGTAGAGCAGTCTGACTATGTTGTTCAGGAGATATATGCGCTGGATACGTTATTCCGTATTCCCATCAACGCTATTGACAGTATAGCTTTTGTTACGCCAGAAACAAAGTACAAATCAGATGTTGCACACATTACATCATCTGACTTATGGAACTATGTAACGTCTCAGGATGGCCTAACACTCCACCTCGCATCAAATACACCTAATGGTATTCTTCCAAAGAAGGGAGACAAACTGGTTACCGTCGATCAGACAGAAATATTACCTGCAGGCTTTGTCGGACAAGTGACAGAAGTCACCAATACAGGCAGCGACATTACCATCAATTGTGAAGCTGTTAGTCTGCTTGATATATTTGAACAATTTACAAGCAAGGTCAGATCAGAAGCCTCTTCCAACGAGAATGTTAGGACACGTGGTGATGAGGAGTTTAAAGATCATGTCAAACTTCCTGATATATCCGGTTCGATAACGCTAACCGATGAATACGGATTTACCAAAGATTGGTCAATTGGGACTACTGCAAGCATAGGTTACACCATCAAAAACGAGTTTGACATCACAGCCTTTCTGCAAGTAGGTTTGTTCACGGGTCTACAGTTTGGTTCCATTGTCCGTGGCGTTCATGATATTGGTCTTAACTATTCCGTAGGTGGTTCTTTAAACTATTCACATGATATAACCTTATTAGAGGGATTTGTACCATCTCCACTCGGGCCTTTACTCTATTTGGATTATCATGCAGGGTTAACGTTCGGAGGTAGCGGATCAATAGTCCTGACAGGAACAGCAGGACTAAAACTAAAGTCATACTCGCTGATCCAGTTTAACAGTCAAAGAGACGGTTACCAGCAAATAGCCTTCAAACTCTATGACTCCGATCCTAGCATCAATATTGCAAAATTGTCAGGTATCATTTCTTTGAATGCTGGAGGATATGGAGAAGTGGACATCACCTCCCTGTGTAAAGATCTTGATAAAGCAGGTGCACGTATGGAAACTGGCATAAAATTTGATTTAAGTGCTGATTTCAAATGGGCAGATGCCGTTGCTGGTGGCCAGCAGTTTGTCACCTCCACGTCCTTTTACGACGCTTTGAATCGTGATGGAAGTGTTAATTTCGGTACTTATTGGAAAGGACAACTTATAGCTGAAGTCCTAAAAAGGAAAAGTACCATCTCACTTGACCAAACATTTGGTAAGGGATGGGAAGGTGCACTCGTACCCAACATTACAAAACTGAATGCTAAAATAGATTATCCAGATAAAAAAACTCCACAATCAGTTCTCACTACAAAGGTATCACTAAAAGATCGGGATATTCTCATCGCCAGTCCTGTAGGCGTAGTTGTCAAGGATAAAAAAGGAAAAGACGTCATGGACGGTTGGTATAATAGGGAATATTGGAAAAAGACTTTTAGAGATTACACCGTTGAAATGAAGGGACTTGAGGGAGGTCAGACATACAAGGTTTATCCAAAAGTAAAACTGTTTGGGTTTGAAATGGTGGCCTCTCCTTTCCAAGAGATTAAAGTCGAACCCGATATGAACTTTTATGAGGATGATAGTAAATACAATTCAATCGCCTTTGATCATGAGGCATTTTCCATGAACATGTTTCTCAAACGTAATTTCAATCAGCCCAATCAGACATACAAAGTCAAGACAAGATATGAAACTATCGAGGGTGATAACAACCTATGGGTAGATCTTAAGAATGTAATATGGGACAAATCTGGCCAAAACGGTTTATATGAAGATACCTATATGATCTCCCTGGCTGAAAATACATGGAATATTGACCGTCATGCAGAAATAGAATTGATCTACAAAAATGAAGAAAACGACTTCGAAGTAACTCGAACCATATATGTTACTCAGGAAAAGAGAGAAGAAGAGAATCAGCTATTTGGTGTATGGCAGAAGGTTGCTTTGGGAGCTCCCCAGAAATACTATTTCAATAGTGATTACACTTTCAAGCTAACAAAAACGAACGAACAAGGAAAAGAAGATGTATTGGAAAAAGGCACCTATGAAATTGTATCATACAAAGAGCAGAAAAACGAGACTTTCAATTACATGGAATTCTACGGCACAATCAAAGATTCCGGCGGTCGTACAAGAGATTTCTACAGTGCCAAGTATGCTAATGACGACAGATTATATCTGATCCTTGATAATGAGTCTTATTATAAACTCAACTAAATAGGTTTACTGCAAATCAAGGAGGCAGGTCGTTGATTCAATAATCAATCACCTGCCCTTCTTTTTTAGTTCTCGGAAACGGACGACAGCCATTCGCTGGGAGTGAGGCCGGTGATGGTTTTGAAGACACGATAGAAGGTTGTGTCGTTGGCAAAACCAGATTCCATGCCTACCTGCGACATCTTCTTTTCGGGATGTTCGCGCAGTTGCTGCTGGGCATAAACCACACGGTAGTTGTTGACGAACTGGGAGAAAGAATAGCCTTTGCTGTTGTTGATACAGGCAGAGACCTCGTTCTGATGAACGCCGAGCTGCGAGGCAACGTCGCCCATCTTCAAGTCGCTGTTGAGGTAGAGACGTTGCTCTTCCATGAGTGCCTCGATACGCTGCATCAGCTGATTGGCAGGACTCGCGGGGACAGGTTCCGTAGGCCCGTTGGAGGAGGACTCACGTGTTTCATCCGGCCGATTCCTACGAGTCCTATATAAAATCCAGGCGATGAGAGCCAGGATAATCAAGGCTGCCAACAGTATCCACATCCAACCACTTAGGCTCTTGTTGCCAGAATCTGCTGCTTCTGAATCAGTGCGCTGGCCTACGGGGAACAGCCAGACCGCACTGGTAGGTGTGAAGTAAGTGCCACCAAGCGCAATACCGCCAGCCAGAATCAGGTTACCATCAGCTGTCAAGACCGGTATACCATTGGCAGTTTCGGGCAGCGGATCGGTATAGTAGAGCGTCAGAGGGGCCGGACGTTTGGCATAGTCGATGCAGAGGATGTATTTCCGTCCTAACGAGTCGCCGCCCATAACATAGCCGTGCTGCACCTGACGGTCCACGATGACTGGCGACTCATAGTGAATCTCGCCAAACTGAGTCTTCATCGGAATAGGCCTATCTGTCACCACCTCACTTTTTCTTCTGAGGGAGTTCTGTAATAAGGGCTTCAGAAGAGTGAGGTGATGAATGAAGACCTCACCTAACACCTCATTGAACACCTCACTTTTTCGGGTGGCATCAATTCGATTTGTAAACAATTATACTCTTTTTTAGATTTGTTTTAAAATGAACATCACTGGATACCATTTACAGAAAATATTGCTACCATTAAATCTGGTAATTGCTACTATTAATACTTGCAAGATTTTAATTTAACAAGCAATTGACCACGTACTTATTATACAAGCAAAAATGTAAAGTCTTTTCCAAAAAGTTTGATTTTATACCAAAACCTTAGTTTTTGCTTCATCACTAGGGAACACTTGTTTCCTAACTAGGCCGCAATTTTTTCCTAGTTAGGTGGCATTTATTATAAAATAAGATGGCTCTGCGATATGATAAGAGCCGTTTATTTCGTGTTGAAAATTTTTATGGGGCAGAAAAGTGTTAAAATTTGACCTTGTAAGGCCAAAAACGGGATAAAATTTGGAAACCTCAATATTTTTTTGTATCTTTGCACCTCGAAAACACGCTATGAGAAGCGCGTTGGATAAAACTATAATTATTAACTATTAAAAAATCTTTTGAAGATGGAGAATTTAGTAATCAACGGAGAGACCCTTGCGGCCTCTCAGGAAGGAACGCTTGTGATCGAGCAGTTTCTTTTGAAACACTACCGATTCCGTAGGAATATCCTAAACGGAAAGGTGGAGTTTGCGACCTTGCCAGAGGCTGTTGATACAGCTGATGGCCTCTCGAGTGGCTTCAACGAAGCCGAATTGGCATTCAGACCTCTGACGCAGGAGGCACTCAACAGCATTGTGATTCGTGCCAAGAAAGAGAACATCATGGAGAAAGGTAGTCCGAAGACAGAAATCACAGAGTATGTGCAGTCTGAGGAAGTGCCTGTGTTCAATCCCATCTTGGCGTTCTTGAACGCTCTGCCCCAATGGGACGGACAGAACCATGTGGCACATTTGCTCAGTCGTCTGCCTGGTATCAACTCTGAGCAGCAGAATTTTCTGTCCATTTGGCTTCGCTCAGCCGTTGCCCATTGGTTGCAGATGGACATGCTTCATGGTAATGAGTGTGTGCCAACATTCATCGGCTCTCAGGGATGTGGCAAGACCACCTTTGTGCGTCGTCTGTTGCCGCCTCATCTGCGCCAGTATTATCTGGACCATCTGAACCTGTCGAACAAGTTTGACAAGGAGATGGCGCTGTCGAACAATCTCATCGTCAACCTCGATGAACTCGATGCCATTCGTCCTTCTCAGCATGCAGCTTTGAAGCAGACGCTCTCAAAGAGTAAGGTAAACGGACGTCCGATTTTTGGAAGGACTCAGGAAGATCGTTTGCGCTTTGCCTCGTTCGTTGCTACCACCAACAATCCCCATCCGCTGACGGATGCAACGGGTAGTCGTCGATACATCTGTCTCTCGATTCCTCAAGGTCAGATGATCGACAATGATGGCGAGATCGACTATGAGCAGCTTTATGCTCAGGTGCTTTACGAACTGCAAGAGGTAAAGGCACCGTATTGGTTCAACAATGCCGAAGTGGCCCGTATTCAGGAACTGAACCAGAACTACATGGGTCAGACAGACATCGCAGCGATTATCAAAGCCTGTTTCCGCAAGCCAGAAGAGGGCGAGAAGGCACAGGCGATGAACAGCGCTCAGATGTTGGCCATGATTCAGAATGAGTTTCCTTCAGTCAAGGCCACGCATAGCATGAAGGTACATTTGGGGTTGGCGATGAAGGAACTCGAGTATGAGCATTCCGATCGAGGCCATGTGGCCTATTACAAGGTCATTCCTTTAAAGGTCGCATAACGAGAAGTGAGATGTTTGGTGAGGTGTTGAGTGAGGTCCTCATTCAATACCTCACTCTTTTGAGGCTCTTATTACATAGATCCCTCAGATAAAAAAGTGAGGTGATGAGGTTCTTTTCTGCGCCGATATTCGTAAAAAAACAAGGATTCGCTTGCATGATATTTGTTTTTTTACTATATTTGCAAACGAAAGTAATAAAACAGTAGATTAACTAATTATTAAAGCTTATGAATTATAACCTAAAATTGTTTATTAGAAGGGTCTTTCTCACCTTGTCGTTCTTCCTGTATATGATAGGAGTTCATGCTGTGCCATCGGAAAATTATTGTCTGGTCATAGAATTCAAAGATGGAGCGACACAGATGTTTCTGCTGAGTTCAAGGCCAAATGTGGGTTTTGTGGACAACCAGTTTGTCATATCGCAGGGCGACTCGAAAATAGAGTTCGCATTTAATGACGTAGCCGGTTTCGCATTTGCAGATAACAATGGTAGCAGTGTGAAAAGACTGAGAGATGAAGGTTTGTCAATCAGTTTTGTAGACAATCTCCATCTGATTGTTAATGGTGCGACCAGTCCGACGGATATTAGTATAACCAACATTGATGGCAAGAAATATCCTTGTGACATACGCCGTCAAGACGTTAATACTATATCTGTATCATTCGAAACACTTTCTTCTGGAGTTTATGTTGTATCAATAGGGAAAAGTCGGACTTTTAAAATTGTAAGAAAATGATAAAGAGATATATTCTTTCGGCTGTTGTGGCACTGATGGCCACTTCATGGAGTTTGGCCCAGAAAGATGCTTTAGTTGTAGAGTGGCATAATGGTCGGGCAGACATATTTACTGTGAGTAAAAAATTGAAAATCATCAACCAGTCAGACAACGATTCCATCATTATTACTGAGGGGAACAATATTTTGGCATCTTATGCTAGGTCAGATGTCAAGCGAATAGCCTTCGAGGAGGAAAGCATATTGACGGATAGCGTTCAACGTGCAGCTCTAGTGGCCTTCTACAAGGCTACCGATGGTGATAATTGGAAAGACAACACCAACTGGCTTAGCGACAAACCATTGAATGAATGGTATGGAGTAACTGCATATAATGGTATCGTAGCGGGTATTTATCCTGTTGATAATAATTTGAATGGAACAATCCCTGAGGAAATCGGCAATTTGAAAAATCTGACCTCTCTTATTTTAAGAGATAACAATTTGACCGGAAAGATTCCAAGTAGTATATCTAATCTTACCCATTTAAATTATTTACATTTGAGCGGAAATCCGCTTACAATAGATAATCTGTCTTGTTTGAAGTCTTTAAAAGAACTAATTAGCCTCGAACTTAGTGGTACTCAATCGTCTCATGCAGCACTAGCCGATGCTTGCGAACTTACAAGTCTTAAAGAACTCAATTTTTGCAACTGTCCTATTGGTGGTAGCATACCCAAGGAGATCGGTAATTTGACCAACTTATATGACTTAGCACTTGGGGGATGCCAACTTACAGGAGAGGTTCCTGCTGAAATAGGCAATTTGACTAATCTGGAATTTTTAAATCTTGTCCACAACGAGCTTTCTGGAGAATTGCCAGAATCGCTCAGTAATCTGACTAAATTGATACAACATTACGACTGGGTCGGGGATGATTGTTTCAAATGGATACAGCTATATGGGAACAAATTTTCTGGAAAGATTCCTTCATTATTTTCTAATCATCCTGCATGGTCTCATGAATGGCCAATGATTATGTATGATTGTCCGATGTATAATATTGAAAAAGAAGTCTATATACCAGCTCCTTCTTTTCATGTGACAGATATTGACGGGAATATCCTTGATTCTAAGGAGATCTATCCCCAAAACAAATATACGGCTATTTTCCATTGGGCAACTTGGTGTCCATACTCTCAGTCGCTAATGAAAGTTGTGATAACATTGTATGAAAGATACAAAGACTATGGATTAGATATTATTGGACTATGTGAAGGAGAAGAAGAACAAACTATTCGAGATTATATTGCCCAAAATGGAATCAAATGGAGGAATTTTATTTCCGAGGGAGAGAATACCTTTGATTATTTTTCTTCATTCCAAGGATGGAAAGGTGTCGGATACCCAACAGCAGGAACTCCAGAAATATCTCTTATCGACTCTGATGGGAGGTTGGTTTTCACGGATTGTATCAACGACCGCTATAAAATCACCGAATTCCTGAGAGAAAGACTTGGAGAAGGAAATGTTGTGGAGGCTTACACTTCTACTGATTTCTCTCGTGATGGATATGTCGAGACATTACAAGAAGCCACAACCGAAAAGGATATCAAAGTGGTGATTATGGGTGATGGATTCTCAGACCGTCAGATGACGATGAGTGGTTACTGGTTAGCTATGATGAAGGCTAAAGATGCTCTCTTTGCTACTGAGCCGATGAAGAGCTATCGTGACAGGTTTACTGTAAAATATGTAATGGCTGTTTCTGAAAACGAATATATCGGCGAGAACTCTCAAACGGCTTTCAGTTGCTATTTCGGCGAGGGAACCCATGTAGGTGGTAATGATGCGAAAGTCTTTGAATATGCCAAGAAAGCCATTTCAGAGGACGAGATGGACGACGCCCTTATCATAGTGATTCTGAACGAACCGAGATGGGCGGGAACCTGCGATATGTACCAGCCTGAGAAGAAGAACAATTGGGGAAGTGGTGCTACGATAGCATACGTTCCGAATATTGGGTATACGGGAATGATTGAATATGAAACGTTTGAAACCCTTCTGGCTCATGAGGCAATAGGTCACGGCTTTGCCAAATTGGGCGACGAGTATGTGGAGCATTCTGATGCCATTTCTACTGAGGAAATAGAGAGGTATCAGTCCGAGGCTCAATATGGCTGGTGGAAGAACACAGACTTTACTAGCGATCCGACAAAGGTGAAATGGAGTAACTTTATAACTGACGATCGATATAAAGACGAAGGAATCGGTGTCTATGAAGGTGCATTGACCTATCTGAGCGGCGCTTATCGTCCGACCCAAAAGAGTATTATGACCTCAACGGATACTGAGTTTAACGCCCCAAGTCGCGAAGCTATCTGGTACCGCATCAACAAGCTAACGCAGGGCGAAGGCTGGGAAGGAACGCATGAGGACTTTGTGGAATTCGATCAACAGGTGATGCCAGCAAGGGCCCAGACAAGAAGGGCTCCAAACGAGAAGGCTGGCAGTCGAATCCTCAGAGGTGCTCCGCCAGTTGTAAAAGACCATACGTGGCGTATGGAAAAATAGAGTATAATGGATTAGTGCTATCCCCTTATGACAAGATGCAGCCATCATTATGAATGGCTGCATCTATTGATATAGATATGAAGGTCATATTATTTCACATAGAACGCTCCCTCGGCACCGACGCCGAAATGACGCAGTGAACCATACTTACCACCTTGGTAATCTTGTGCCCATGAGTGGCTGACGGCCTTACGACCCTGCTCGTCCTTAACGATGTAGTAACCATAGGCTACGCGATACAGAATCACACCGAGTGCGTTGCGCTTGATGTCCCATTGGTCGCGAGTGATCACGACGTCCACGACGTTCTGCATACGCTTCTTGGCGATGGCCAAGGCAGCGGCGTGCAACTGACCGTTCAGACTTCCGGCCTTCGGCATAGCACGGCGCTCGATGTTAGCAGGTGAATTGCCCTTGATGGCATCTGATAAATAAGTGACATACATCGTAGCGCGGTTGTAGCCGTCCTCAAAGGTCTCCATCATATCCTTCGACAGTCCCTTGCCAGCAGCAGCGAAGAAGGTACGGTAGTTCTCAACACGTTTCAAGTTGTCCTTTGCCTTAGCCAGACGCTCCTCATTAAGATAGGTGCGGTCGTGACTGCTGGCTGAAGTGAAGAAGGCCTCGCCCTTGTCAGTTACCTCCACATAGGCGCTGGGACCGAAGGTGATCAGTTCCACCTTTCCCCGAGCCTCGAAGTCGAAACGGCCATTGACAATCTTTACCTTATACGGATTGAGGATACCCATATTATTCCAGATCTGATTCACGAATCCTGCAAAGAGCTGGTTCTCTTGATCGCCGCCCGTGGGGTGTGCTGCCTCGTTGTAGAGGTAGCGCTTGATCATCTGGTCGCGCAACATAGCCACCTCTTCAGAAGAGACGTTCTCCATGTGTTCGAGATACTGAGAGACCTTCGACTGTCCTTCATACGACATCGTCCAAGGCTTATCGACGGGCGCTGCTACTGAGGTCACCACGTCCTTCACACTGCTCGAAGAGGTTATCGAACTGGTTGACGAACCATCCACAACCTTCTCGGCTTTCTCCTTTACGGCCTTCTTGGCTTTGTTCAACAGATTGCCGAACTGTGCATCGGCTTCCATGTTCACTGCGAAGAGCAGAGCTACGGCTACTGCCACCTTCATAAGATTCATCTTTTTCATCTTGTTTTTATTTGAGTGGTTGATTATAATTGATCAGCTTCTCCATGTCGATCAGGAATGCGAGATACTCGGAGGCCATCCTTCGGGCTATCTTTTGACGTTCTGTTGATCGTTGTTGCATGTCCACCATGATCGCATTGAATTTCTGGGTGCAAAGTTACGCCAAAAAGTAACAGGGTGCGTGAACATTTTCTTCCAAAAATCGTTCATGCACCCTGCAAAATCTTCCAAAATGCTATTTTCAGGCGGTTTTATCGCGATATTGACTCGGTGTGAGGTTATAAAAGCGCTTAAAAGAACGGCCAAACGAATTGGTTTCATCGTAACCGCAGAGAGTTGCGACACGTGAAATCGGCATATCCGGATTATCGGTCAACAGCTTTGCGGCCCGCTCCATCTGCAAGGCCGAAATAAATGCTTTTGGACTCTCACCCGTAGCACTCAACAACCGACGACGGAAGGTCTGTACGCTCATGTTCATCTCCTGAGCAATCTGCTCCACACCATAATGGCCCGTAGGCAGACTGGCATTCACCACCTCCACCAGTTTCATGAGGAACTTATGGTCTTCATTGTTCTCCTCCACGACCTCGTTAGGTTGCTCCTCAACAACTGAAGGCTGGGGTTTCAGTGTCTCAATCTGTTTGATCAGCTGTGCAATACGTTGCTTCTGCCTTCGTCGCATCCACCAAACAAGCACACAACCAAGACAGACCAATACCGCCAAACCCACAATACCGATGATGATATAGTTCTGCATCTGGCGATTCTCGGCCTTCAGTTCGCCAACGCCGTATTCTGCGGCATATTTCGACAGCAGTTCACCCGTATCCTTATCGTATAGCGAATCGCGCAGTTCCAAGTATCGGTCATTGTGCTCCATCGCCTTTGCTGGGTCGGTCTGACGCAGCGCCTCGTAAAGTCCTTGGCGCGAACGACTCTCGTTATACAAGTCGTGCTGGGCTATGAAGATGTCCAGCGCCTCGTGATAGTATCGCACGGCAGCACTATCGTTATCAGCCCGATGCATCAACAATCCCATCTGGTTGCAGGCGATAGCCAGTGAGTGTAGGTTGCCGCTCTCTCGCAGTCCAGGAATCGCCTCGTTCAGTGCCTTCTGAGCTTCGTCATATCGCTCCAGGGCTATCAGTGCGGGGGCACGTTCGGCTTGGCGGATGGCCATCTTGTCCTTACGTCCCAACGCTTTTTCCATCTCGTAAGCCTCAGTGGCATAGTATAGTGAACGCTCGTGATTGCCCAAGTGCTGATACACCTCTGATGCCATCCCGTGAAGCACGGCCATCCGCTGAGGATTGTCGGCTTTTTGGGCGTAGTCGATACCTTTCAGGATATATTTCTCGGCCTCGCGAGGTTGGCGCATGCTCATATAGATGCCAGCCAACGTGTTGAGCGACGATGAGATATTGTCAGGATCGCCCTGTTTCACGTCGATCTCATAGCAGCGACGGGCACATTTCACGGCTTCGTTGAATTCCCCCTTACGCACATAGATAAGTGCCATCAAGTTCATGACGTCTGATTCGCCCTCGATGCTATGCTCATGGCGCAAGGCCTCCGCCGAGAGTTCCGCATATCGCAGTGCCTCGTCGTATTGTTGCACACCATACAGGCTGTCGGCCTTTTCCCATAGCCGTTCCCACTTAGTGTTTGCCTCTGCTGCTCCCTTCGCAGGTACAAGCATCAGCATTGCCAATACACATATGATCAGTCTCATTTGCTTCATTTCGCCCGCAAAGATAGTAATATTTTACCGAAAAATCGAGTTTTTCATCCGATTATTTTGCACTTATTATTCAACAAAAAGAATCGCCATCAACAATGATAGCGATTCTTTTTGAGTATTGGAATTCCTTCTGTCCGACTATTTTTTCACGATTTTCTTTACGACCTTGCCATTGTTCAGTTGGACTACTATGATATATAGTCCTGCTGGCTGCGTGGTGAAATCAATCGTGATGCGCTCACTCACATTGGTTGCATTGAAGATACATACACCTCCGACGTTCATGACGGAAACGCTCTTTGCCTTCTGGCCATCAAGGTCAACGTTCACATTACTGCGAGTGACCAATGGATAGATGTTGACAGATGAACTCAGGTCTTCAATACCAGAATAGCCGTGGAGATGATACGTGAATGTAGCGACATCGCTCTCACCCAGATCCTTTGCAGCTGCCATGGCTTTGATCACCGTTACGTTGTCTGCGATGGTGATCGGACCATTGTAAGTCTGTCTCGAAGGCGTATCGTTGCACGGACAGCTGCCGTCAAGGGTATAGTAGATCTGTGCTCCCGGCGTTTCGCACGTGAGCATGATCTGCTGTCCCTTTGTCACCTCTGAGCCACTTGCTATCGAAGCCTTTGGTTCGGCCACGAGGTTCTTATTCGGATCAACCACTTCAACGTATGTCATGGCACTTGCACTATATTCCTTGATGCTGAACAGGAGAGCCGTAGAGCCAGGAACAAGGCCCTTGATCTTCACTTCTGCCTGTCCGTTCTTGTCCAAGACATATTCTTCTTTTTCTGGTGTTGCAATCATCGCTGTACCGGAAGTCACTTGCAGCGTCTTGCCGACAGCTGCCTCGGCTGGTGTGGCGGTGACGATCAAAGACTGCTCCTCTCCATAGATGATTCTTACAAGAGAGTCGGCTACAATCTCGCTGATTTCATGTTCGATGGTGAACTCCTGTGAGAAATCGTTTGCCATCATGACATCGGCATAGCTCTTCACCTTATGACTGACAGTAAACTGCACCTTTTCGCCTACCGGGATGTTCTCATCTGTCACGAATCTGGCCTTTGATGCAAATTTGTTGCCTTTCAGATCCATCTCTTCATTCAGCATAATGACCTTTCCATTCACTTTCTTTCCTCCGTGAGTCAGGAAGATGTTCTCATTGTTGAGAGTCGAAGGTTTCATATACTTGCTGAATTCCACCTCTATTCCTGTGGGATAGCAATGGGCTATCGTCACTTCGGGCTGAGAGGCCTGGATCATAGCTTGGTTGACGTCGAGCTGTGGAGGCGGAACGGGCAGCCACTCAGAGAATGCCGTCTGATAGCCATCCTTCTCATACTTCACCTGCCAGCTGCCTTCAGGCACATACCACTCGTATCGGCCGTCCTTGTCGGTGTAGAGCGGGTTCTGCTGGTCATAGTTCTCTGCATCCCAAAGCACCGTTTCTTCGTGTTTGTCACCATAGACATCCTCCACCTCCTGCTTGCAGTAGATGGTGGTCATCACGCCTTCAAGACGGTTGGACGTAACACCTTCGTAAACGTATCCCGAAGGATCGATCAGCACCTTGGCGTTCCGGCTATTGGACTTGAATTTGGGATCTTTCTTGTCTTTCTTCTTCTCCTTGTTACATTCGAGCAGTGACAGTTCAAGTTTGCAGGAATTGAGGTCATATTCAAACTTCTTGTTCATGGCAGGGTTGATTGCCAGTGCATTGAAGAGGGCACAGAAGTCAAATATGGCCAGCACCGCCTTGGAGGCGGGTTCTGGCGACTCAAAAATTGGCAGTGCCCAAGCAGCGCTGATGCACGCCCCAATGTCAACTGCTAACGTTCCTGTATGGTATAGTCCGAAGATCACTATCATATTTCTTACCCTGGCATCCAGTGCGGTGGCAGCGGCCTGGTCATCTTCACACGGATTTGGTATTGATTGCCACAATTTCACCGCATCACTCATCTGGTTTAAGGCGTTGATTTCATCAGTGACCATGGCTAAGAGCGACATGCCACTCTTGAACAGCTTGCCGACCATCTTTCCCCAGAAAGGTGCCTTGTCAATAGTCTTAGTCACATTGCCTTTATTTGCGCCTTTGACGAATGCAGTTAATGGGCCAGTAATAAACTTATTGACAATCTTCAGTCCCTCTGCCTTTGCACTGAGCAGCATATGTTGGGGAAGGAACAGTAGCTGTCGCTGCCGATCCATCTTTTCTATCGCTGCCAATTCTGCCAGAGTTGACCTGTTTATCTTTATCAAGGCCGCAGCGGTACTTGCCAAGGCACCGCACAACCTGTCGTATGCTTCGCTGAGGTTATTAACTAACAACGAAACCGAGGCGTACCAGAAAATGGGGTCATCCGTCCCTCCTGCATCTCTCCTTAGGCTCTTCAACATTCTCAATTGCCGGGCTGATTCGGGTGTGAGTGTACTCAGGTCAACATGGATATACTGGTCATTGACAAAGTCAACGATGGCATACTCCTCTGCAGTACTCAGCAGGTAGACGTATGAGCTGTCGGTACACATAATCTTCTGATAGCCCTTCTCCAATAGCGATGCCTCGGTCCGGCCGGTGCAATGACTGATGGTGAAGATACCCGACGATTGGTCGTACAGACTATGCTCCATCAACTCCTTGTAGTCGTTCATGATGGTCTCGTACTCCTGCTTCCAGGCATCTCCTTCCAACAGGTCACGCAGTTCTGACTCTGCTATCTGAATCGTGTCATATTCAGAGAAGTCCACGCCGAGACATTCCTCCAAGCGCTTCCTCATGGCATCAAACTCCTCTTGGGTGGCATCATCGCGTTCCAGCAGGGCCTTGTAGTCATCGTTGATGGCCATCATCTCTTCCATGCCCCGGCGCAACTCATCCTGGAATTCAGAGTATAAGGTAGTCAGTTGGTTCAGCATCTCGCGGTCTACTCCTCCGGCGAGGAAGTCGCCCTGAGAGACTTCGTCGAAATCCACGCTGACATTAACAGGCGCGTCAACATTGCCGGATATTGGTTCGTAGGTATGTGATGCGACCCAAGTCTTGGTCGTTGGATCGAATACAGGATACAGGACAACCGTGTTGCCTCTCATCGTAGTGGTGTAAAGCGCCATGTTGCTGACCTTTTTCTCATCCTCTGTATTCAACTTCACTGAGAACGTGAAATCCGGCTGGGGCCAGTAAACGGTATAGGTCGGACTCGTTGAAGATGACTCATTAAATCCGAATACCACTTCATAGGTCTTGCGCATTTCCGGATTATAGTGCGACATGGTGACCGATTCTACGATAATACTATTCTTGTCATATTGTACGGTCTTGACATCCGAAGAGGCTGTTGCACCCGAAGGGGTCTCAACGATTGCCTGTACCTGATGTGACGACAGGTTTGCGGGGCTGTCGAGCTGACATTTCACACTCCAGTTACCATAAGCATTGGCTGTGGTCTGGGCATTCAGTTCGCCATCCACAAAGATCTTCACTGTTGCTCCAACAGATGTTGTACCGCTTGCATAGAAACAGTCTTCGGTGATTATTGGAGGAACAACAAACGACATGTCTTCATTCGCCTTAACATTGAAGACGGCTGAACCTGTAGGTTCGGTAATGACCTTGCCATCATATTTGAACTGAGCCTTTCCGCTGATTCTGTATTTTCCTTCGGTATTCGGAAGAATACAGAATTTTACCATGTCATCCGTTGCGTTCAAGGGCACCGACAACCTTCCTTCTTTGTAAGTATAAGGTATAGGCGTCGTTCCCACAATGACGGAGTTTTCAACAAACTCACAACCGTCGGGTATGTCGACAACGAGTTTGGAGTCGCTCACGCCATCGGCATATTGGGTATTGAATCCAATCTTCGACCTTAACGTCACGAAGCAACCTATGGCAGACGTGCTTTCTCCTGCTGCAAAATAGGTGGCATCGGTATTCGTGTATACGGCATCTCCCAACGAAGAAGCAGGAATCACCTCATTTTCAACGGTGGTGACGGTACCGCTGACCACCTCGACGACATTCTTCACATAGTCGGTGCCTTCTACTAATCCCAGTTCTTCGTATTGGTTGAGACTCTGTATCGAGTTATATATGTCGTTCTCCTTCATCGAGACAAGCGTATACTCCCCGTCGGGAAGATCCCGGATGCTGAGCAGGGCTTCTTCATACCTCTCCGTCTGGAGGTATTGCTGTTTGCTGTCGTAGAGGATGCCTACTACCGAGGCGTTCAGGGTGGAGGCAAACGTGGCATCGATGCCGCCCAGTTGTTTCAATGGGAAGGTGATGCTCTGTTGACCGTCGCTACCGACTGTCAGGTTAACGGTCACGGGCGAGAACGATCTGGTCTGGCTGTTAGCGGTAATGGCAAGGTTATCGCCTTCTTTGACATTTTCGTAAATCAGGATCTGCGGGTAACTGTTGATAAACTCTGTTATCTCTTGATTCTTGGTCGTGTTATAGACCGTGAAGGTGATATTGGCCAGATCAACGGTCATGCCAAAGGCGTAGCTAATGGTTAACGACGGGGGCGCAGCCGGCTCCAACCTAAAGAAATCCACCTGTCCGTAATCGCTAAAGTCATCCCTTTGAATACTCTGTACCATATATCCGTTGGCTCCCACCGTGATGGTTGTCGGTACGTTTGGCACCCCTACATCGTATTCTCCGTAACGATCTGTTGTGGCCTCAGTGATTGTTGTGTATTTCCCGTTGACAGTATGCATAAATGTCACAGAGGCATTTTCCAGATAGAACCCGCCAGAGCATACAATACCTCTGGCACGGGCGGTTGGGATGGACTCTAAATAGAATGTAATATGATCATTGATTCCATTTGCCGTATGTTTTTTCACATCGGGAAGAACATATTGCTGGGCCAGTTCATCGGACAGTTTTATACTGTATTTCAAAGTGGTGCCCTGCAGGATGTCAGCAGCTGTATTGCCTTTACAGAGGAATTTGCCTGATGCATCCATCCAAGTAATCTCAACCTTGGTGGTCACATCCTTATTGTCAAGCGTCTTCACGGTCAGCGTGACATCTTGTAGCGTCCTTACGTTGGCAAAGGTAAGGGTCTTGTTTCCGTCGTCAATGAATATGTTGGATATCGTAGAAAGTATCTGTCCGTCAGACGACTTAAGATATGCCGTGTAACGGGTGTTGGAAACTAGAGAACGGAAAGTATAGCTCTGACTATCGGTAACGATGTACTTCGACGTCTCGCCAGTCGTCGCATTCACAAGCTCTACCGACATATTCTTATAACGTCCGTCGGTATAATCGGCAGGAAGCATGAGTGTCAAATCGTTCACCTCGTCAGAGATGGCTTCTATCTTCAGGTTTTTCCATACCTCTGCGGACTTATATAAGGCCAGTGATGCCTTTGGCACCTTCACCGTCAACTCGGAAGTCAATGCCCCCAAAGCGGTGTATGAGAGCGTTGGAGGGGTAGTGGCTAGAATCGTCAGCAGTTTCAAGTTTGAGCAACAGTCGAAAGCTGCCGAGGCAATGCTGTCAATACATGAAGGTAAGAGGATATGCTCTAATGTCAGTGTCTTGCTACCATTGGCAAATGCTTTAGTGGGGATTGCGTGGAATCCGTAGGCACGCGTCAGGTCAAAGGTCTTGGCGCTTGTGTTGTAGGCAACACTCAGGTCTTTTTCGCGCATCTCGCCTATCACAACAATACTGTTGAAATTGCCAGGAGGTAATACTTTCGACAGTCCGCCTGGTCTAAAATCATTCAGCACCAGTATACCGTCGACAATCTGGTTCGCCCCTGGATTGCCAGGCGATGGAATAGTTTTCTCAAAAGAGGCCACAAGGTTGACATCATGGCCGGGCATTACATACTCGTGATAACCCTCGTATTTTAGATTGTCACACCATTGAGGATCGTAGGTGAACGGCAGCTCCTTGACGACATCATTCTCTCTCCATTCAACTAACCGCCATTCAGAATCGTCCTGTTGTGCATAGATATGTACAGTGTCACCCTCTGACAATTCTTTTTTCGCTTCCACAGGCAGGACATACTTTCTGCCGTTTTCTATATGGACTATCTCTCCAATAGTTCCTAGGTTATCTTTAGCACTGACACTAAGCTGATAAGTTACTGGTACAGGAGGATTATCGGGGTTGTCTGGATTATCGGGGTTGTCTGGGTTATCTGGATTGTCTGTGCCATTGCTGAATACGACGGTCAGGACCACATCCTTGCCCGGCATGGTGTAATCGGCATAGATCTCACCCCATTCTGAAGTTTTTGTCTCCAACGGGATGACGGTGCCGTTTTCCTTCCATTGTTTCACCGTATAGCCATCAAGACCACACATCGGATAGATTCTCACCAACTTACCTTCGGGAACATCCCCTTCGTCTTCACCGACAAAATCCATGCTTCCATCGGGATTCAGTATCAGAATGCTTGAGCCATATTGTGCTCCATGTGGTTCAATCTCCACTTTCAGATGATGTGTCCCGCCCAACATGGCAAGAGGCCAACATACCAAAGCGATTAGGTATAATAAGTATTGCTTCATAGTCGTAGTCATTTATTTGTTAATGTTCTTTTTTCCGTTGCGGATGACAATGCCTTTATAATCGTTTCCAACCTTCTGGCCGTTCAGATTATAAGTAGGCTGATCCTTCACACTTGATGTTTCATTCATTACCTGATGGACGTCTGTGGCATGACCTACCAATAGCGTAAATCGGTTGTTGATGGTGCCAGGAACAGCTGAGAAGGTATAGGTGTCGCCTGCGTTGAAACGTTGATAGGTGCCTGTCTCATGATCAATAAGTGTGACAGGCAATTCCGATTCGGTCTGCATCCTCAGTGTGTATTCTCCGGCCTTGGCTATTATCATACCGATATTAGTTGTTCCGTCACCTTCGGGGCGTTCATTGATGGCGTAGTTGGTTCCATTGGCTATGGTGTAAATCTGTTGCAGTTTGTTTCCGGAATCAAAGAATTTCGCCGCATCACGACTGATCTCATAGTCTAACTTTGCGGCTTCATTAATCACGATTCGTGTACGGTCGGCGAAATCTGTCAGACTGCTTTCAAGTAGGATATTTAACACTTCGCGGTTCTCTGTGGCTTTGACCCTGTTTAAATGTCTGGCATAGCCGATACCTGATTTGGAGTGCGAACGACCTTCAAGGGGGAAATCCAAACTCCTTACCCCATTCTCCGACTGAATGAAGAATGCCTGGAACGGATTGAGCACATAGTTATCGTCGAGAGGCGAAACAGCAGTATACCCTCCATAGCTGCCGCCTACAGTAATGGGATTTGTGATGCCTAGTGCGCGGGTATCATAGAAACAGGGATAGGGGTTGCCGATGAGATTCCAGTTGCAGTCCTGAGCGAATTCGCTGGGATACTGACTGAGAGGAATGCTCACTTCTCTTGCTGTGAAGATACCGTTGCTTCCCGATGCCGATATCTCTGCCGTGAGGCGTTGATCATCAGCAAGGTCGTCACCTTTATTATATAAAATGTAACCCTGATAGGCCTGGAGTGTTCCTCCTTTAACATCTACCCAAGTTTCGTTCATCCGGTAATTGGCTCTTGCATTGCCATCAAATTCCCGGATATAGGTGGGACTAGCACTGTTGAAGGTGAGGTTGCTCACATTCACGTCGAACGGGAACATAACGAAGTTCCAACAGGCTTCATCTAATGTAACATTCAGTTGTACAGATGAGGCCGTCATCTTATCATTGCAGATGATTGTGCTGAAATAACCATTTGTGAAATCAATAAACTGGGTATAGTCACCGAACGACATGGGCTTATCCACCGTCAACTTTCCCTCACCAGGGGAAATCAGCAATTGAAGATTGGGGCTGGTGTCAGGGACTCTGGTGAAGTAGAAATCCGAATGCACGAACACCGTTTTCGGTACATAATCGATATATTCAATGGCTCCGAAGAAATTGGTGCCCCATTGATTTTCATTCCATCCCCTGCTGGAATAATAATTGTCAAATGCGATAGCCGGTATTCGCAGCGTACATTTGTCTCTGTAACTGGCTATGCCATAAATACCAGTTGGAGCTTGCACGGCATGCGAGGTAATTATCAATCCGTTGCTGCCGTTGAACGGCTCCATACCAAAAGAAAGCAGTGTTGATGGCAGTGTTACTTCTGTGAGCGGGCAATCAATGAAAGCATTATCACCGATTTTGGTCACGGTATAAGACTTGCCCTCAAAGGTTACTGTTTCGGGGATAACCAGAGAGGTTAAGGTGGGCACACCGCCCGTTGCTGATACCGTAGAAGAACTGGTAGTGACATATGTCACACCGTCTACGCCAAAACTCTTTTGTGCCGCACTGGTCAATACCGTGGGCAAAATTAATAGTGTAAAGATAATCCGTCTCATAGGATAATATGGGGTTAGTAAATAGAAATTGTTTTAAATCGATAGTGCAAATATAAGCATTTTTTTCGATAGTTGTCTCTTGATGGGTGTTAAAATAATTTAAAATAGGAAGCACGGCATTGTCATCTACGGAAAAATTCCTATATTTGCAAAAATTATAAATATAGAACAGGAGTTGTGACTGTCGACACTTTAACCGCATCTGCATGACGAAGTTGTCTAAATGCCTTGGCCCCCACACGTCGCTCAGATTGAACATGATTGTTCTCTGTGTCATGGCATTCATCCTTTTGATAACACTGGGCGCGATGTTTTCTTTCTCCCACCGGGTGCTGAAGAAAGAAGCCGTGAACGGAGCGTGGCAGACACTCGACGTCACAGCGCTTCAGATTGACAACATCCTGCAGAGCGTAGAAGAGACCACCGAGAATGTCTATGGAGACCTTCGTCAGCACCTCAACCAACCCGAACGCATGTATACTTACAGCCGTAGGATTGTGGAATGCAATCCTTTTATCGACGGTTGTGCCATTGTGTTCAGGCCCGGCTATTATCCTGGTCATGATTTGTATATGGCCTATATCCATCGAGATGTAAACGGAGAGTTTGTGACACAGGAGACATTCGCCAACCGTCCCTACACCGAGCAGGTTTGGTATTCGGAAACGGTGGCGAAGGAAGTGACCTGTTGGACAGCCCCGCTGAAAAATGAGGATGCCGAGGATAAGCCGCTCATCACGTTCTGTCAACCTATCTTTGATGCGAAAGACGAATGCGTGGGAGCTGTAGCGGTAGATGTGTCGATCAATGAACTCTCACGGATTGTACTGGCTGCCAAGCCTTCGCCCAACAGCTATTGCACTTTGGTGGCCAAAAATGGCTCGTACATCGTTCACCCCGATAAGGAGAAACTGATGCACCAGACTGTTTTTACCCAAACCGAAAGAGGTGCTGATCCCACAGTATTGGAAGCAGCCAATGCATTGCTGTCGGGTGAGACGGGCTATAAGCCCTTCCGCATGAATAACGAGGATTGGATGGTATTTTACAAGCCTTTCACTCGCTCGGATGTGTCGGGACGTTCGGTGCAGAACCTCGACTGGAGCATTGGCTTGATTTACTCAGAAAGTGATATTTTCGAATCGTATAATCAGCTGCTCTTCCTGGTATTGGCTTGTGCTTTGATCGGACTGTTTGCTTTCTTTGTGCTTTGTCGTATGTTCACCCGCAGGGAACTGAAAGACCTCGACCAATTGACCCGTTCGGCACAGCGCATCGCAAAAGGCCAATACAACGAGCTGATTCCCGACGCCCAGCGTGATGATGAGATCGGCCAGTTACAAGACAATTTCGTGAAGATGCAACACTCGTTGGCAGTACAACTCAACGAGCAGAAACAGATCTCCTCATCGTTGGAAAGACGTGGCGAATACTTGCAGCAAGCCTCCGGACATAGTCTGGAAACTGACAGGCTGAAAACAGCTTTCCTCTATTATGTTACCAACCAGATGACAGCCCCCTCGGTGATCATCGACAACAGCGTGACCACCCTCTGCAACAACTATCATGACATCAGTCAGAAAGATGCCGAACAGGAAGTAGAGAAGATTAAGGCGCAGAGCAAGCTGATCATCAGTCTGCTTGACGAACTTGTGCAGATCACCGAAATAGCAACCGGAAAGGAGGTGAATCATGAGTAGACGTCGTCGTAGTCTGTCAAGGAATCTCAGCCTCGGTGTTTTGCTGCTGGGAGTACCCATCTTCGTCTTGTCGCTGGGTATACTCTTCTACCAATCACGATACCTGATCCGTCAGGAAACCACGGAGAATTTCACCACCACCCTCAACAAGGTTATTCAACGTGTAAGGAGTTATACGGTCATGATTGAAACGGCAACCAATGCCAATGCCTGGATCATGGAGGAGAATTTCAACCCCGAGTCGTTGCAGGCCCTCTCACGCCGTATGACCAGCGTTAATCCTAACATTACCCATTGTACCATCAGCACCCAGCCCGACAAACGTACTAAATCGGTGTTTGATACGGGTAAGGCCTGTTGGATTGATTCGGCTGGTATCGCCTCTTATTGCCGACCTCTGCGAACTGATGTAGGACATCTGGCGGGTGTTGTGACCGTCGACCTCTCTTTCAGTCATCTTGTTGAGGCTATCAACAGTGTAGAGCAGCCCTATTCCCATGCTTACTTCGTTATGGTCAGCGGTGATGGTCGATACCTGATTCATCCTGACACTACTCGTGTATTTAAAAAAACGCTCTTCGAAGACCATGACCCCAACCGTCGTCCCGACATGATTGCCTTAGCTTACGAGATGACGGCCGGTAAACAAGGTACGATGCATGTCAACATTGATGGCAAAGAGCGTCATGTAGCTTTTGCCCCTATAGAAGGCACCAACTGGAGCCTGGCTATGGTTGGCCTCGAAAACGAGGTGTTGGCCAGCTACCAGCATCTGGCGTATATCATCATAGTCCTCATCCTCATCGGACTAGTGTTGGGCTTCTGGTTCTGCAATCGTGCCGTCAAACGCATTATCAGTCCTATTCACCGCCTGTTGGGTATGACGGAGAAGATTACCAACGGTCATTACGACGAAGTCATGCCGCTTTCTGATCGCGAAGATGAGATTGGTCTGCTACAAAACAGCTTTGCCGCCATGCAACAGTCGCTCAACCGCCAGATGGAGAGTATCCACGATGCCACCGATGCCCTCAGACTGCGCAACGAATACAGGGTGCAGGACATAGAGACCACTAGGGTGAATATCCAAAGGAAAATCTCCTTCATCAAGAGTGTGCTCCACCAGATACGTACACCGTTAAGCATCATCACGGGCTTTGCCAACATGCTTCGCGACAGCATTGTCGCACAGAGGGCAGGAGATGAGACGAAGGTGATCAGTAAGGACTATCTGAACGAGATATGTGTCAGCATGAAGCATAACGCCATCCACTTGAAACGCATGGTACTCATGCTCATCGACAGCGCAGAAACCGAGACCTTTTCGTCACAAGGACTGCTGTACAATAAAAGCGATGAAATGTCATGCAACGTACTAGCCCGCAAGTGTGTTGAGTATACGAAGAGTCACTATCCTGAGCAGCAGATCACTTTCGAGACCGAGTTGCCCGACACCACCTATATCCTGACGAATCACTTCTTCCTGTTACGTACCATCCGCGAACTATTGGCAAATGCTGCCAAATTCTCCGATGGCCAGCATATCCGGTTGTATGTGACGGAGACAGAGACCACCGTCCGCTTTATTGTTGAGGACGAGGGACCGGGCTTGTCTGAAGAGTCGTTGGACCTGACGCTCAAGCCCCTTGTAGAGATGGACGACCAGTTGGAGCGCAGTGGTCTTGGTCTGCCTATGGCCTATCGCCATGCCAATGGACTTGGAGGCTCGCTTGTCCACGATACCAGCTATCTTGATGGCTGCCGATACATTCTGGAAATCCCTAAATAATCTTCGTTTGTGAAGAAAGAGAACCGAAAATGGTTGGTATTCCAGATTTTATTTGTACCTTTGCAGCCAAATATTAGCCATTAATGATAAATATGAAGCTCGACGCATACAAAGAATAAAAAAATGAAAAGGATATTTGCAACAGTTTTGGCGTTGGTTGTGGTGATGGCAGGAAAGGCCACAACGTATACAATTATGGTGTCCGACACACGTCTTCAAACAGTAACGGGTTTTGGCGGTGCCTGCTGCGACGGAGCGATGTGTCCGTTTGGCAGCGATACCAACCCTGTGAAATTACTTTACGGAAAGGAGTCGAAGATTGGACTCAACATCATGCGTATGGAGATTTCGCCCAATTTCGTAGGCGATGTCGTTGTGCCTGAATGGGGCAACTGGGATACGCCATACGACTGGAAGGGTTCGTTGCCCTCAGCCAAGATTGTCAAACAGCGTGGCGGTATTGTTTTCGGTACCCCATGGTCGCCTCCCGGTGAGTATAAGACTAACGGAACGGCACAGGGTGGTAATGCTGATGATCAAGGAAATAAGGAAGGTCGGTTGCGTAAGGACTGTTATGAAAAATTTTTCCCTTGGTTGAACACCTTCTTAAAATATATGAATCAGAACGGCGTGAATGTCGATGCCGTATCTATCCAGAATGAGCCCGATTGGTGGGTAAGCTATTCCGGTTGTCTTTATACCCCTGAGGAACAGCTCGATCTTGTGAAGAACTATGCCCACATGCTCGATAGGGAAACCTATAAAGGTGTGCGTCTGATTAGTGCCGAGCCGTTGGGTTTCGACCCCAAATACAGTAACAAGCTGATGAACGACGCCACTGCCCGCGATCAGATCGACATCATTGCTGGTCATATCTATGGTCATCCACCCCTTGTCAATATGAAGAATGCCGCCATCCTTGCTGAGAAATATGGCAAGGAAGTCTGGATGACGGAGCACTCGGTGACCGACAATATCGACCATCTGCCCAATTGGGACGAGCAGCTGACCTTCGCCAAGGAACTGAACGAGTGTATGAACGCTGGTTGTACGGGTTATATCTATTGGTATATGCGTGCCCATTGGGCTTTTGTAGGAACGGGAGAAGCTGTCGAGATCAATGGCAAGAAGATCAACATCGCAGGCAATACGAAAAACAAGTTGCTGCCCCGTGCTTTTGTGATGTCGCACTTCTCCAAGCATGTTACAGGCGCTACCCGTCTGAAGATTTCGGGCGTTTCCAGTTCTGCTACAGATGCTGCCATTCAGGCTTCGGCCTATATTAAGGGCGACTCGCTGATTCTGATGGCTATCAATGCCACAAAGGGCGAGCACTATATCAAGCTCTCTCTGCCCGTCAAGGTGGAAAGTGGCATTCATCTGCTCTCCACAGGCAATGAAACGGAGAATCTGTGTCAGGAATCGCCCATCACGATTGATGAGGCTACGAAAGAACTGACACTCAACTATCCTGCAAAGAGTCTGAGTACTTATATCTTCACGATTCAGAATGCTGGTACAGCTATTAATGAGATAAAACCTGCAGAGACCAGCGACACGAAGATCTATTACGACCTGCACGGTCGTCGTCTGTCATCGCCCTCAGGTCTATGTATCGAGAGAAGTGCCGATGGTTCTGCGAGAAAGGTCATCATTAGATAGAAAAAAAGGAGAACTCAGCCGAGTTCTCCTTTTCTTATTTGACTATTTTTCTTATTTAACCTCCCAGATGTCGTTGGTCTCAAGGAGTTCGGAGAAGTTGTGATACTTCTTCTGGCCAGAGACCTCATCGAGCTGGGCGTAAACGGAGTCGTTGTAGGTGGGAGCGTCTACGTCGCGGATCACACCGAGGGCGATGGGAAAGCCATCTTCAGGGGTCATCATGGCGAGCTTCAACTGCAAGGTGTTGTCCTCGCAGTGGGCATCGTGAACGAGTACATCATCGAGGGTGTAGCCGTCCTTGCCGATCTCCACGACCTTCAGGCCGAAGCCCTGCTGTACGAGTCCAAACTCGTTGTTCTCACCAAAGACGAGCTTCTCACCATGACGCACATAGATGGCGTTCTTCTTACGGCCTTCGTTGTTGTAGACGATGTCGTGACAGTGGTCGTTGAAGATGACACAGTTCTGCAGTACCTCAGTGACAGAGGCGCCTTTGTGCTCGTAGGCAGCCTTCAACACCTCGACCGTTCCTTTGGCATCAGTTGCTACGCAACGGGCGAAGAAATGTCCGCGGGCACCGAAACAGAGCTCGGCAGGACGGAAGGGATCCTCGACCGTGCCGTAAGGGCTCGACTTAGAGACGAAGCCACGGGGTGAAGTGGGAGAGTATTGACCCTTCGTCAGACCGTAGATGCGGTTGTTGAGGAGGATCATGTTGAGGTCGATGTTACGACGGTTGGCGTGGATGAAATGGTTACCACCGATAGCTAGTCCGTCGCCGTCGCCAGATACCTGCCAGACGGTGAGGTTGGGGTTAGCGACCTTTGCGCCTGTAGCGATGGCAGCGGCACGACCGTGAATGGTATTCATGCCGTAAGTAGCCATGTAGTGGGGCAGACGGCTGGAACAACCGATACCAGAGATGACTGCGACGTTCTCAGGGGCTACGCCAATCTCGGCCATAGCCTTATGGAGTGAAGCCAGGAAGAAGTGGTCGCCACAACCAGGGCACCAACGGGGCTGGCCTTTCTTGAAATCTGAAGCACTGTAATTACTCATAACTCTTATTATTTTAAACAACGGATTTAACGGATTATACGGATTCTTATTGTATAGGAAAACGCTCTTTAACGAGTGATTTCTCTCCAAAGTTAATGAGAAGTGAAAGACCAAAGCCTGCAATTTTAGCATAATTAATGGCTTGAGAGCGATGTACATCATCCAGTTCTTTCACAGCTTTCAATTCGACAATAATCTTGTCATAGCAAATAAAATCTGGTATAAACGTTCCCTCTAGCATGATGCCTTTGTATATTGCATGCATTTCTTTTTCACGAGTGAAAGGTATTCCACGTTCAGTAAACTCAATTGCCAAAGCTTCTTGGTATACCTTTTCGGTAAACCCAGGTCCTAATTCATTATGGACTTTCATAGCGGCTCCGATAATTTGATAAGTTTCCTGTTCGTATCTTAACATTCTCTTTATCCGTTTAATCCGTGAAATCCGTTGTTTGTTAATTAATTATTTGTTTATTATCTCTTCGAAGGCATTGACGAGTTCCTCGACCACGAAGGGCTGACCCTTGACCTGATTGAACTGGAAAGGAACAAAGTTGTCGACCTTCATGCGGAGGTAGGCAGCGAGTTGACCCATGTTCTGCTCGGCTACAACCACCTTCTTGTACTTTTTCAGTACATCAGCGGTGTTCTTGGGCAGCGGGTTCAAATACTTGAAGTGAGTCTGTGCAACCTTGTAACCCTTGGCACGAAGCTCATCCATAGCCGAGCGCAGGTGACCATAAGTAGAGCCGAAGCCCACAATCAGCAGATCGGCATCGGCGTCGCCATCAACTTCGAGGTCGGGCACCTGGATGTTGGCAATCTTCTGCTGGCGCAGACGCGTCATCAGATCGTGGTTCTCAGGATTCGTGGAGATAGCACCTGTGTTAGAGTCCTTCTCCAGGCCGCCGAGGATGTGAGCAAAGCCCTCACGACCAGGCACAGCCCAGTAGCGGGTACCGTTCTCAGCACGCATATAAGGCGTCCATTTGCCTTTGAGTTCCTCAGGAACATACGGAGGATTGATAGGATCGAGCTTAGCCATCTCAGGCAGCTTGAAAGCACCGGAACCGTTGGCTACGAAAGCATCGGTAAGCAGTACGACGGGTGTCATGTGCTCGAGGGCAATCTTACAAGCCTGATAAGCGGCATCGAAACAGTCGGTAGGACTGGTGGCAGCCATCACCGGCATGGGGCTCTCACCGTTACGACCGAAGAGGGCTTGCAAGAGGTCGGTCTGCTCAGACTTCGTGGGAAGACCTGTGGCAGGACCACCACGCTGCACGTCGAGTACCACGAGCGGCAACTCCATGATGACAGCGAGGTTCATGGCCTCCGACTTCAGACAGATACCAGGACCAGAAGTAGAAGTGACACCCAGCGCACCAGCGAATGAAGCGCCGAGGGCTGATGAGCAACCGGCAATCTCGTCCTCGCACTGAACGGTAATGACACCGCAAGACTTATGCTTTGAAAGCTCGTGGAGCACGTCGGTAGCAGGGGTAATAGGATAAGAACCGAGATAGAGTTTCAAACCGGCCTTCTCGGCAGCGGCGATGAAACCATAGGCCGTAGCCTTGTTACCGGTGATATCCATATAGCGTCCGGGCTCCTTCTCCTTCGACTCCACACGATAGACGTTGACAGTCGATGAATGCGTGTTGTGACCGTAGTCATAACCAGCCTGGATTACCTTGATGTTGGCCTCGGCGATGGCGGGCTTCTTAGCGAACTTTTCTTTCAGGAAGTTAGCCACGAGGTTCAGGTCGCGGTCGAAGAGCCAGCAGACAAGTCCGAGGGCGAACATATTACGGCACTTCATCATCGCCTTCATATCCATACCGGTGTCAGCCAGACAGTCTTTCACCATTGTGGTAAGCGGGCACTGAATGACGCGATCGGGGTCGATACCCATCTCGCCGAGATAGTCAGGCGTTGCAAACTGTGCCTTCTCCAAGTCCTTAGGACCGAAGGAGTCGGTGTCGATGATGATTGTTGCACCCGGCTTGGCATAACGGTACTGCGTCTTCAACGCAGCAGCGTTCATGGCCACCAGCACGTCGCATTTGTCGCCTGGGGTATAGACCTTGCCGGCACCGATGTGAACCTGGAAACCAGACACACCAGTGAGCGAGCCTTGCGGGGCGCGGATGTCAGCGGGATAGTCGGGGAATGTAGAGATGCCGTTACCAACGGTGGCACTGACCGTAGAGAAGATGTTTCCGGCAAGCTGCATACCGTCGCCGGAGTCACCCGAGAAGCGGACAACAACCTGATCCAGCTCCTTCACTTCTAATTTTTCAGCCATATTTATTGAGTTTATTACTAACTATTCTCTAAAAACGCGTGCAAAATTATTCATTTTTGGCGGAATATCCAAAGGAAAACGCAAAAAAATGCAGTTTTGCTGGGGTGACTCAAAAAAAGTCTGCAAAAGTTTTGTATATTTAAAGATTTTTTATATCTTTGTACCCAAATTCTAACTGTATCGGCTAACTTAAATGAAGATAAAGACCCTCTTGACGATGTTTCTGGCTTGGATGGCAGTCGCCGTTTCAGCTCAAAACATATATGATATCCTGACTTTCGGCGCTAAGGGCGATGGTGTGACGGATGATGCCGTAGCCATACAAAAGGCCATTGACCGTTGTTCGGCTGAGGGAGGTGGTGTGGTTTTGCTGCCTCGCAATCATGTGTTTTTATCTGGTCCCGTTGAATTGAAGAGTAACGTGGAACTTCATTTAGAGGCCACTGCCACACTAAAAGCCAATCCTAACGAATCTATTTATCAATTGAGTGCCTTTGGTGAGAATCGTGGCGAGGGTATGTTGTGGCTTTGGGCCAAGGATGCCGAGAATATCAGTATTACCGGAAAGGGCACCATTCATGGCAACGGTATCGCCTTTATGGGTGCAGAACTTGAGGATTCGTATGAGTTGAAGCCTCTTGCAGACCAGACGTTTGATCCTCGTCCGCATGTGCTGACGCTGACAAATGTGCGGAACCTGACCATCCGCGACGTGACCATCAAAGAGGGCGCCTATTGGACGGTGCATCTGATTGGTTGTAATGAGGCTGTGATCGATGGTATCAATCTACTGAACAACCTGAAGATCCGCAATGGCGACGGCATCGACCTCGATCACTCGAAGAACGTACGTATTGCCAATTGTCATATCACCTCCGGCGATGACTGTATCTGTCTGAAGAACCGTCGTGAGTTTGAACAGTATGGCAGCTGTCACGATATCGTGGTGACCAACTGTGTGATGTCCTCGCGTTCATGCGCCATTAAGATCGGCAGCGAGAATATGGACTCTATCTATAACGTCATGTTTGACAACTGCATCATCATGGGTTCTAATCGTGGTCTGGGCATTCAGAACCGCGATGAAGGAACGGTGACCGATGTGGTATTCTCGAATATCCAGCTCGACTGCAAGCTGTGGAGCGATGTGTGGTGGGGCAAGGCCGAGCCTATCTACGTGACGAGCTATCCCAGAGCCAACGGCAATCACAAGGATGCCAACTGGCGCTTCCCCAAGGGACAGATAGAAGGTAAGTGTGGCGAGGTAAGTCGTATCTTCTTTAACAATATCACCGCCCTGAGTGAGAACGGCTGTTTCGTGGGTGGCGATGTGCCAGGTAAGGTAAAGGATATCTATTTTAATAATGTACGTGTGAAACTCACTCCTGACTCCCGACTCCTGACTCCTTACTCCTTACTAATTGACAAGCGCCCTTGCAAGGGTGAGGGTTTTATCAAGGTCAGTGCCGAAGAGCTGCAGAAAGCAAATGTGCCCGTGATCACAGAGAATGCTGAAATTATTATTTTCTAAATTATTTATACTAACAACTAATTTATTGATTTATGCAAAAGATTCTAAATCTGAAACAAGGAATGCTGAAGACCATGTTCTTCGCCTTCTTTTTGTTGTGCAGTACAGCGATGATGGCCCAGCAGAAGGTGTCAGGAACTGTACTGGATGCAACAGGTGAACCTCTGATAGGCGTAAGCGTCTTAGAGGCAGGAACTACTAACGGTGTCGTGACCGATTTCGACGGAAACTTCACACTGACTGTCAAGCAAGGTGCTAACCTGACATTCTCTTACATCGGCTATCTGTCACAGACTCTGGCTGCTGCCAATGGTATGAAGGTAACCCTCCAGGAAGACAACAAGGTGCTGAATGAAGTGGTGGTCGTAGGTTATGGTACGATGCGTCGTAAGGATGTGACCTCTTCAATTACCACTATCAAGTCGGAAGATTTGAACAGGGGTGTGTTCACAGATCCTGCCTCTATGTTGCAGGGTAAGGTGGCTGGTCTTGTTGTCACATCAACAGGTGACCCGAACGGCGCTCCCGCTATCTCACTTCGTGGTGCTTCATCACTGCGTAGTGGCGCTATGTCACCTTACTATGTGATCGACGGTATTCCTGGAGTAGACATTTCAATGGTAGCTCCTGATGATATCGAGAGTATCGACGTGCTTCGTGATGCTACGGCTACAGCCATCTACGGTTCTAAGGCTGCCAACGGTGTGATTATCATTACCACAAAGAGTGGAAATAAGAGTGAGCGCACTAATGTGTCCTATAATGGTTATGTGGCTTTCGACATGATCTCGAAGAAGCTCGACATGGCAACAGCCGATGACATCCGTAGCTATGTAAGGGCAAACAATATTAATTACGGTTATGATAATGGTGCTAACACCGATTGGCAGGACGAGGTTCTCCGTACAGCTGTCAGCCATAATCACAACATCTCCATCAATGGCGGAACAGAGAAGACCAAGTACATGGCCAGTGTGAACTATGCTGACCGCGAGGGTGTTATCCGTGGTTCATATAACCATCGTCTGAATGTTCGTTCAATGCTCTCTACTAAGGTGCTGAAGGATCGTCTGGAACTCTCTGCAGGTCTGAATGCCATGTATGGTAAGCACGTTGGTGTGAAGATGGATAATGAGGGAGCATCTGTGCTTGATGCCATGAATTACTTCTCACCACTTAATCCAGTAACTGATGCCGATGGAAATTGGTTCAAGGGTACTGGTTCTAAGAACTACAACCCGTGGTCGCTCATCAATGAGGACACTGCTGAGAATATCTGGAAGCGTGAGCAGTTTGTTACGAAGGCTTCTCTGAATATTATCGAGGGTCTTGTGCTGAATGCTAACTATTCGTTCAACCACTTCCAGCGTACTTATAGTGCATACGATACTCACAAGACTCAGTTGGAGGGTGTCAGTGCATACAATGGCCGTGCTGACCGCAGTACCTGGTTTGGCAATGAACATACATTCGAGCTCTTCGCTAACTACAACCAGACATTTGCAGATGTACACACTCTTGCTTTGATGGCTGGTTACTCTTGGGAGGAGAAGAAGAATGGCGACGGTTTCGGTGTGATCGTGCATGACTTCTATGATGACTATCTGAAATGGAATCAGCTGACATACGCTTCAACTATCGACGGTATGAATGGTGTTGTGAGTGGTACGAAAGAGACCATTCGTAACATCTCTTTCTACGGACGTGCCAGTTATTCATACGCTAGCCGTTACATGTTGCAGGCTACTATCCGTCGTGACGGCTCTTCTGTATTCGGCAAGGATAACCGCTGGGGAACCTTCCCATCTGTATCTGCTGCATGGAATATCACGGAAGAGGAGTTCATGAAGAGCCAGAACCTCTTCTCTAACTTGAAGTTCCGTGTGGGTTATGGTGTATCAGGTAATGCCATGGGCTTCGGTGCCTACACAGCATACGCTACTTACGGCGCATCTGGCTTCTTCGAGTACGATGGCAAGAACTGGCGTACGCTGGCAGCTACAAAGAATGCCAACCCCGACCTGAAATGGGAGAGCACGGGCATGCTGAATATCGGACTCGACTTCGGATTCATGAAGAACCGCATCAACGGTACTATCGAGTTCTATAATAAAAAGACTTGGGATCTGATTTGGGACTATCCCGTATCGACCAATATCTATCCTTATGGCTCTATCGCAGCCAACGTGGGTGAGATTACCAACAAGGGTATCGAGTTGACGGTTAACATCGATGCTATCCGCACGAAGGATTTTAATTGGATGACCACTATCAACCTCTCTCACAATAAGAATACCGTTGACAAACTGCATAACGACAAGTTCGAGGTTGGTACCTTCACACAGGGTGACCCGATGGTGGCTGGTGTATCCTCTAACGGTTACACACAGCGTATCATCGAGGGTGAGTCGCTTGGTACTTTCTACACATACGAATTTGCAGGCTATGATGATGCTGGTAAGTCAACATATTATGTTCGCGACGAGACTACTGGTGAGAGAACTGGTGAGGTTACAAACGAGCCTGCTTTCAAGGACCGTGCTATTACCGGTTGTGCTCTGCCTAAACTGAATTTAGGTTGGAACAACACTATCAGTTACAAGAACTTCAATGCAGCCATGTTCTTTACAGGTGTCTTTGGCAATAAGATCTATAATGGTTCTCGTGCCAACTATTCCAGCCCTGAGATGTTTGCTAATGGTAAGAACGTGTTGAAGGAATTCATCACAGACCGTCCTGCAACGGATAATCTGCCTAACTATCCTTCTGACCGTTATATTGAGAACGGATCATACTTCCGTCTGCAGTCACTGTCTTTGGGTTACACCTTCGATCAGTTTGACGATTGGATCAAGAGTCTGCAACTCTACGTTACTTGCAACAATGTATTTACCATTACCAGTTACAAGGGACTCGATCCTGAGGTGAACCTGGGTGGTATCGATCCTGGTATCGACTACCGTTGGAGCACTTATCCTCATACTCGTACGATCATGATCGGCGCAAAGATTAATTTCTAATCATTAATAGGAACAAGTATATGAAAACAAATATAAAAGGATTATTCCTGGCCGGTCTTGCTGCAATGGCTGTCGGCTGTACAAATTTGGATGTGGACGTGGAATCACAGTACACAGAATATCCAACAAATGATATTGCTATTGAGGCCAAGATGGCTGATATCTATTACCATTTCAGCGGAACATTAGGCCGTCGCTATATGGAGGCTATGGCACTCTCAAGCGATGAGTGGACGGCTGCCTCTTACGGAGGTGGTTGGTACGATGGTGGTGCATACGCTCACCCAGCTCTCCACAACTATACTTTTGAGGATGCTACACTCGACTGGTTCGGAACCATCACCGAAGGTATCTCTAAGGCCAATAAGGTTATCATGGAACTCGGTGGCAACGATGCAGGTGCAACTGTAGCTTCTGCGCGCGCTATCCGTGCTTTCTTCCACTGGATTATCATGGATGGTTGGGGCGATGTACCTATCCTGGATCGTATCCCCGAGGATGGTGAGGCTGTTGAACGTAAGTCACGTGCTGAGGTGGCCCGCTGGTTGGAGTCTGAGCTCCTGGCTGTGATTCCCCAGTTGACAACAGAGGTCAATGCAAACACATATGGTAAGCCGACTAAATGGATGGCTGAGGCCCTTCTTGCCAAGATTTACATTAACTGGCCGGTTTATACTGCTGCTTCTGTCGAGAGCTATGACGCTGCTTCTGCAAAGAACGAGAAACTCGCCGACTGTATCAATTTGTGTAACGACATTATCAACTCTGGTAAATTCAACCTAGGTTCAATGTCGTATCGCGAGAAGTTCTCTTATAACAATGGCCCGCAGGTGGAAGACTTCATCTATGCCATGCCTTACGACACGCAGACCCGTCAGGGAATGCAGTATGGCCGTAGCCGTTGCTGGAAGAACATCAAGAAGATGAACCCAAGCTATTTTGGTGATGTCCTCTCACAGTCGGGTGGTGGTTATATCACCATGACACCGGAGTTCGTCAAGAAAACCTTCATCCTGCCTGGCGACGAGCGCAACAAGTGCGTCATCGGTCTGTCAAGTAATCCTGATGACTATCGTTATGTGGAGGGCGAGGACGAGAATACCGTTTATGTCTATAACAAGTCAAACTTGCAGATGACCAATGAGGTGGCTCTCGTGTCTGGGGCTGGCAGTGATCCTCTGAAGATCTACATCAATGTCACATTGGCTACTCCGCTTGATCCTACGCTCGATGTGGGTGATAACATCAATGGTTATAGTCAGGGCTGCCGCTCAGTGAAGTGGTATGTGATTGACGATGACTTTAAGAATGGCCGTAACCAGTCAAACGACGTGCCTCTGTTGCGTTTTGCCGATGTGCTGCTGATGAAGGCTGAGGCCCTCACTCGTCAGGGTAGTTCTGCGGAGGCCAAAACCCTCTTCAATCAGATTCGTAGCTATGCCAAGGCTCCTGAGCTCGATCATAATCCTTCGTTGGATGAGATCTATGACGAGCGTGGCCGTGAGTTCTTCGACGAGAACTGGCGTCGTAACGATATGATCCGTTTCGGCCATTATGAGGACGAGTACTTCCCCCACTACAAGGACTTCCCAACAGCTCGTTTCGAGAAGACCTGCCGTATTTTCCCGCTTCACAAGGATATCCTGAATGTGAATCCTACCTGGAAGCAGAATGCAGGTTATTAATTAAAACCAATCAGGGCAGACACCGAAGTGTCTGCCCTGATTTTTTTATTCGTATTCTGTGGGGTCGGGGATGCCTGCTTCGGCGAGGGCTTCACGACGTTCGACACAGGTGCCGCATTTACCACAGTGCTTGTCGCCACCTCGATAGCACGACCAGGTTTCTGAATAGTCGATGCCGAGTTCCTTGCCTCGGGCGGCTATCTGTCCCTTGGTCATATTGCAGTAAGGTGAAAGAAGTCTGACGCCATTAAAAGTGCCAGCATGAGCGGCAGCGTCGAAGGCTTCGACGAACTCAGGACGACAGTCGGGATAGATGGTATGGTCGCCACCGTGATTGGCCATCATGATATATTGCAGTTCGTTGGTTTCTGCCATACCTGCTGCGATGGCCAACATGATACCGTTGCGGAAAGGCACCACCGTCGATTTCATATTTTCATCGGCATAGTGACCCTCGGGAATAGCGTCATCGCCTTCCAAAAGTGAACTGCGGAAATATTTCGCCATAAACTCTAGGGGAATCACAATGTGCTTGATACCCAGTCGTTCGCAATGCTTTTTGGCAAAGGGAATCTCCTTGGCGTTGTGGTTAGAACCGTAATCGAAGGAGATGGCCAGCGCAATGCGCTCCTGGTAATCGTATAACAAGGTGGTGGAGTCCATTCCACCGCTCAGAATCAGTATACAGTCTTTCATCTTTTTCCTATTTTTGCGTGCAAAAATACGAAAAAATATGGGAAGTTAGTCTGGCGGCAGCAAATTTTTCACTTTTCACTTTTCACTTTTCACTTTTTTTTGGTATCTTTGCAACATGAAACCGAAACAAATCATACTAACCATTTGGCTGCTATTGCTTTCAATGACGATAAAAGCGCAGGTTTGGCAGTATGTTGACCCTCGTATCGGAAGCGAGGGGGTAGGGCGAACGTTTCCTGGTCCGTCGATGCCATTCGGTATGTGTAAGCCTGGCCCTGACTGTACGGTGAAGCCGAATGCAGGTTGGGCGCCGATGCCGGAAGTGGTGACGGGCTTCTCGCAGACACATGTCAGCGGAACGGGCGGCGGACAGAAATACGGCAATGTACTGATTATGCCGTTTTGGAGCAACGGACAAACACGGACGAGCACGGACTATGCACAGAAACGTGCGAGCGAAGAGTTCTCGCTAGGTTATTATGCTGTGACTTTCGAAAATGGAATTAAAACAGAGATCACAACCTCAGAGCGCTGTGCTTTTTACCGTATTCATTATCCCTCAGTCCGTGAAAGTCCGAGTTTGTCCGATGCAAATAAAGATATTGTAGCAGGTTTGCTTATCGATGCCACACATTATTTAGGCAAGAATCCGATACCAGACCAGCGTGAACAACAACAGTTCGTTGGTGCTGAGGTCGAGGTGGTGAATGATCATGAGGTGCGAGGCTATTCGCGTGTTCGAGGGGGGTGGAACAATGGCGATGCCTATACGGTGTATTTCTGTTTGATATCTGATAAAGCTTTTATCGCTGCCAACGGAAAAAACGAACTTCAGTTCTCTGACACCTTATTAAATATAAAGGTGGGCATCTCGTATGTCAGCACGCAGCAGGCGAAACGGAATATCCCTACGTGCGATTTCGATACCCAATTAAATAATGTACGCGAGCGTTGGGAGCACTTGCTGAGTCGTGTGCAGATCAAAGGCAGCGATAAGGATAAGCGCATGTTCTATACCGCCCTTTACCATACGATGCTGATGCCTGTGGATAAATCAGGTGAGAATCCTAAATGGCGTGAAACACCATATTACGATGATTATTATGCCATCTGGGATACTTATCGCTCTTCGTCGCCCCTCATCACGCTGATTGATCCCAAACGCGAGGTGGATATCGTGAATTCCCTGCTGAACATCTATAAGCGCGAGGGTTATATGCCCGATGCCCGTAGTGGCGACTGTAATGGTAGGACGCAGGGCGGTTCAAACGCTGAGGTGGTGATTGCCGATGCCTTTGCCAAAGGATTGGAAGACATCGATTATGACTATGCCCTCGAAGCGATGTTGAAGGATGCGGAGGTGGATCCTGGAGCAGACCACGAGAAACATGGACGAGGCGGCCTGAAAGAATATACTGAACTGGGCTATATCCCTTACGGCATCGATCGCGCTGGCACGCGAACCATCGAATATGCCTACGATGACTATTGCATTGCTGAAGTGGCAAAGGGCTTAGGACGCAAGACTATCTATGAACAGTATCTGCGTCAGTCGCAGAACTGGAAGAACCTTTGGCGCGCCGACTACGAATGGGATGATGTGAAAGGTTATATCATGCCTCGCGATGCCGAGGGCCGTTGGCTCGATTCCGTGCCTTGGGGCAAATCGAAGGTGTTCCATCCCCAGATTCCTTATACACCAATTACAAAAGTGGCACCTTGGTATCTGCCTTGGTGGAGCACATTCTTCTACGAGGCCCTTTCGGCTGAGTATTCGTTGAGCATTCCCCACGATGTGTCAGGACTGATTGAGGCCTGTGGTGGCGCAGAGGCTTTCCGCAAACGGCTGGACCTGTTCTTTGAGCGTAAACGCTATAATGTTGGCAACGAACCCTCGTTCCTCACGCCTTGTCTCTATCACTGGATAGGTCGTCCCGACCTCACTTCCGACCGCGTACGGGAGATTGTTACCTCGAACTATACTGATCTGTCCGATGGTCTTCCAGGTAATGATGATAGTGGCGCGATGTCGTCATGGTTGGCCTTCCACATGTTGGGCCTATATCCCAACGCCGGACAGAGTTACTATCTGCTCCACGCGCCACTGATTCCGGAGTGGACATTGCAACTCTCGAACGGCAGGACGCTGCATGGCGTCATCAAGGGTAAAGGCACGCACTTTGAGAAAGTCACCCTTAATGGGAAAGTACTCGCCGATGCCCGCTTGGAGCATGCCGATTTGATGCAGGGTGGAGAATTGGTATTCTACGTTTCATCGAAGCGTCCAAAGGAAGTGGACAATTTACTCCCAGCCTGGGAACCAAATGTTCCCAAGGTGGGAACCAATCTATCCCAGCCTGGGAATGAAAAGGCATCAATCGCCTTCACGCTGAACCGCCAGCATCGCACATGGCCATTAACCTTTGGTTGGCAAGGCGACACCTTGTTGGTGACTTGCAAGGAGGCGACGTATAAAATTCCCCATTCCATCGTAGAGAAAGGCCAGAATTTCTGTTGGGACATCCCTGCCGACGGCGCTGTCTACGAGACAAAGGGCACCTTCGCCTTTATTTCCCGTCAGGCTTTCAGCGACCTGAAGCAGAAGGGCTATTTCGTCTATGACGGTATCACGTGGCGGAAACTGGATGAGTCGGATGTCACCATCCACGTCCAGGCTGACATTGACAGAACAGAGATGTGGATTAAATCCAGTGACGAGATGCCCTTGGTGCTGGAAATGCGGAACAATCCCTTGGGAATTGACTGGCTGATGGACGAAGACCCCTGATTTTGAAAGTTTTCGCCCAAAAATTTGGCAGTTTGAGTAAAAAGTGCTATATTTGCATTCGCGTGAGCAAAAACCTGTTTTTCGAGCAATGAAACGTCTACTATCAATCTTTTGCCTTCTGATAGGATGCCTTATGCTTTACGCAGATCCGAAGGAGAGTGAGGATGCCGCTATGGCAGCCCTTGCAAGGATTGATGTGCAGATAGCCCAGCAACAACTGAGAGGCGATGTTGAAAGAGAGGGTAATGCCCGTTGGCAGAAGATGCAAACCCTGAAGAATTACGCGTTCACGCAGCAACAGTTAGAAGAGGCCGATATCCAGATGGAATGGTTCCAAAGCAATAACCAATGGGACTACTATTACCGCACTTGGCAGCTCAAGACCAATGCCCTGAGTGCGCTGGGTAAGTTACAACTGTCCTTGCAGGAGACGCAACGCATGCTTGACGATGCCAAGAATCGCAATAACAAATTAGGTCGGGCAATGGCCTACAAGCAGATTGGCGTCATCTATCTGAACATGAAGCAGACGGAGCCGGCTGTTGAGGCGCTGCAGCATTACGCCGAACTGATGAAAGACGAGGAAGATGATTTCAGCTCGCTGAGTAACATCTATTATCGTATGGCGAAGGCCTATGACTATGACAAGGCCTATGACCGTGAGTTGCAGCTGACAAACAAGTGGCTCGAGTTTCTCCATGACAAGGTGGGTAAGGTTGAGAAGGCTGAGGTGCGTGAATGTTATAATTCTTGCTATCTGGCTCGGACAGCAGCCTTTATCGGACTCGAAAAGCTTGAGGATGCCAAACATGCCCTTGACACAGCGGTACACCATGCTCATTTGGTTAAAACGGCATTGAGCCTGCACCATTGCTATAAGATGCAGGCCCGCTACTATCTGGCCAAAGGAGAGGCGGCGACGGCTTTGCTCTATACCGATAGCGTCAGGCTGACAACCAAAGAAAAGGATGATCACATCGAGGAAGTGCGGGCGCAGGCTTTGGTGTTGTTGGGACAGGACGCAGAGGCTGCGCAGATCTATCGACGGCTGTATCATGAGAAGGACTCCGTATTTGGTCGCGATGCCCGTCTGCACCTTGATGAGCTTAATACACTGTTCCAACTCGATGAACTCAAAACTGAACAGCAACGTACCAAGTTCTTATATATACTTTTTACCGCATTGCTCATTGTGTTGACACTTCTGTTGTTGCTTTTCTATGGCTGGCGTAGTGCCATCAGACAAAAGAAAGTCAACGAGGAATTGCGTATTGCCAATGAGCGGGCAAAGGCGTCGTCGAAGATGAAGAGCGAGTTTATCCGTAACATCTCCCACGAGATACGGACGCCATTGAATATCGTCTCGGGCTTTACGCAGATATTGACAAAGCCGGACATAGACCTGCCAGAGGATGAGAAGACAGACCTGCGCGAAAGGGTGACAGAGAACACGGATCGCATTACAGGTCTGGTAGACCGTATGCTCGAACTGAGTGATGCCAGCAGCGAGGCACTCATTGAGCGGAATGACCAGACAAATGTCGTGGATATTGTGTCGCAGGCTATCGATCATTCTAAAATTGCTCTTCTCACCCGTCCTAGGCGCAATTCAGAACTGCGTCAGCCTGTCCGGGATCTTTCTACCTTGGACAACGAACTGCCTCAGGGAATCAAAAATGCCGATTCCACCGTCGTTTTTGAAGTAAACCAGGTTCAGATGATTCACTTGCGCACCAATAAGATATATGCCATCCGAGCCCTTGCACAACTGTTGGATAACGCGGCGAAATTTACGAAGGAAGGCAGTATTACGCTTAGTATGACCTATACAGACAGTAAGGTCTGCTTTTCCGTCGAAGATACAGGTATTGGCATTCCTGCAGATCAGACGGAGCATATCTTTGAAGAGTTCGTACAATTGGATTCGTTTGCCGATGGTACAGGCATAGGCTTGACCATCGCACGATCCATTGCCCAACGAATGGGGGGTAATCTGTGGCTTGACACGAGTTATAAACAAGGTTCGCGCTTTGTCCTTGAACTGCTCAGGAATTAAAGAATTAAGAGTTATGATTACATTTTTCAATATGGGAAAGATAAAGATGGGGGTTAGGACGGCATGCGCGGTGATCATAACGCTTAGTTCTTTCCTCTTCGTTCTTCACTCTGCCTCTGCGCAGTCTTTAGAGCAATTGGGCGGGGTATACTATGCCTATCCGGTGACTGAGACAAAGATGATGGATGCTCCCGAAGGCTACGAGCCGTTCTACATCTCCCATTACGGGCGTCACGGATCACGTTGGCTGCCTGATGATGAACGGTATATCTGGGTCAATCAGCAATTTGAGGATAAAAGCCGCTTGACAAAGTTGGGCAAGAATGTTCGTAAACGATTGGAGAAAATCTGGAAAAATGCGGAAGGAAATGGCGGCTTGTTGACTCCGCTTGGAGGACGCCAGCATCATCAGATAGCCCGAAGGATGTATCAGAACTTCCCCCAGCTCTTTACGGCAGAGGCTCATCTGACAGCTTATTCGAGTACGGTCAACCGCTGTAAGACCAGCATGGAGAACTTCGTATCCGAACTGAAAACACTGAATCCATCGATGCAAATCGACCCTATCACCCGTGACGTGGATATGACGTGGATAGCCTTTAAGTCACAAGAGCAGCGTGATTTTGAGCACTCGAAGAACTGGCCGTTGCCGATATCTACCGACCGGTTTATCAATTCGTTGTTTGCGGATGCCAGCCATTTGTCGCAGCAAAATAGGGAGAAGTTGCTTTCTGAATTGCATACCATCGCTTCGGATATGCAGGATGTGGAGCTGAACGTGTCGCTCTATGATATATTCACGGATGAGGAATTGCTGACGGTCTACGACATAAACAACCGCCGGATGACGCTGAATAATGGCGATGAAATTGAGAATAATGGTATTGCCGCCCGTTGTGCTATTTCTCTTTGGAGTCGTATTGAGGCCGATGCCGATGCAGCTATCGCCAGAGGAGGCGTGGGGGCGGATCTGCGCTTCGGCCATGATACCAATCTGTATCGCTTGCTGACACTCATGGGTGTTGATACGAAGGGTATGCCGATGGATATCATTTTGCCAATGGCGGCGAATTTGCAGATGATATTCTATAGAAATGCACAGGGTAAGGTTCTTGTGCAATTTCTGCACAATGAGCAGCCTGCCCACATGAAGGATCTCGGTTGTCTGGTGGAGGGCTTCTACGATTGGGAGCTTGTGAAGCAGCATGTAGCAGACCGTATGCACTATTATGAACATCTGCGTCAGCTTTGTGCCTTGAATACGATGGTGGGAACAGCTCCAGCCAATACCAAGACGGCAGGTCTCTTCGGCAAAGGCTCAGAGGAACACGGTCAGACATTGCCAGCCGTACTGGCTCCGAATGGACAGAATTTCTGGACACCTCAAACGCGAGATACAGAGAAGAAGTGTTTGGCACCTTATTATTATGCAGACTCGTTGTTTCAGGGTATCCGCAATAGTCATTGGATTGTTGGTGGATGCACACAGGATTATGGATCGTTTACGCTGGCGGCCCTTACCGGACAGCTGCGTCTGAGACCTGAGGAACGGGCAACGCTTTTCACTCACGCTGATGAAATCTCTCATCCCCACTATTATGCAGTTCGTCTGCCTCACGAACATCTGAAAATAGAACTGACGGGCAGCAGCCATACGGCTATTTTCCGCATCACACCAGAGCAGGATGGACCTGTTCATATCGTACTTAATCATAATAGTGATAAAGGGGAGGGCTTTCTGAAGATAGATAATCAGGAAAAGACTATCTACGGCTATAATCCTGTGCATCGTATCTATCAGGGATGGGGTGAGCCGGCAGGTTTCAGCGGACATTATCTGTTGCAAGCCTACGATGAAATCGCGGATTTTGGCATTGATAGTCTCTGTGCCTGGTTCACTTTCAACGGTAAGGCCCATGAGCCGATTATTCTGAAAGCTGCCACTTCATTTACGACGAAAGAGGGCGCTGTCAATAATTTTGCCGCTGAGGCTGAGGCGCACGATTTTGATAGTATGATGGAGAATCTGGCCCGTCAATGGATAGCCCGTTTGCACACCATTGATGTAGAGGATCAGGATACGGCCCGCGTGAATCAGTTTTATGGCGCTCTATATCGCTGTTCCTTCCTGCCTCGTGAGATGAGCGATGTGGACGGTAACTATCCGAAGTTTGCTGATGGCATACCCCTGACTCCTGACTCCAGTCTCCTGCCTCCTCATAAATTCTATGGCGATTTCTCGATGTGGGATACCTATCGTGCCGTTCATCCGTTATATAACCTCATTGTGCCTCAGCTGTCTGCAGATATGATGCAGTCATTGGTCACGATGTATGAACAAGGTGGTTGGTTGCCTATCTTTCCTTGTTGGAACAGCTATACAGCAGCCATGATTGGCGACCATTGTTCTGTAGCCCTCGCCGATGCTTATGTGAAGGGAATCCGCGATTTCAACGTGGGAAAGGCCTATGAGGCTATGCGGAAGAATGCTTTCGAGACACCGGCTTCTTATGAGGAATATAAGAATGGTATGGGCCGCAGGGCTCTGGTGAGCTATCTGAAATATGGTTATATCCCTTTGGAGGATAGCGTAAAGGAGGCTTACCACCAGGAAGAACAGACTTCACGTACCCTCGAGTATGCCTTCGATGATTTTGCAGTTGCCCAATTGGCTAAAGCATTAGGCAAGGAACAGGATTTCAACGAGCTGATGCGTCGTTCAGAGAACTGGCGTAATGTCATCAATCCCAAAACAGGCTATTGTGATGGTCGACATGAGCCAAAGATGATTACAAAGCGGAAGAGTGATGGAGGGCTGTTTGAAGACAATCTTGATTATATCCATCGCAAACCCTTTATCACGGAGGGTGCTACCTGTCATTACACTTGGTATGTGCCTCAGAATGTTGAGGGACTGGTGGAGGTATTGGGAGGTCCTCAGAAGTTCGAGGCGAAACTCGACTCCATGTTTACTGAGGGGCGTTATTGGCATGGTAACGAACCTTGTCATCAGATAGCCTATTTTTACGATTTCATCGGGAAAAGAGAAAAGACAATCGAACGTGTGGCCCATATTCTTGATACAGAGTATAATGACACTCCCGGCGGACTCTCAGGCAACGACGATGCAGGTCAGATGTCGGCTTGGTATATCTTCTCTTCGATTGGTTTTTATCCCGTCTGTCCCGCCACCGACCGTTATATGCTCTCTGCACCTCGTTTCCAGAAGATTACCCTTCATCCAGATGGTGGCAGGCCATTCGTCATTACCCCGAACACCTTCCCTCGGGATCGCCACTTTATGACCCACTCTGAAATCATCGGCCATTAGATGAATTACCTAAAGTTGGATTCTATTTGAGAAAAAGAAAAAAATAATTTTGTGTTTTTCGGTTTTTTTTCTACTTTTGCAGACGTAATTGACATAATACCTTACAGATGAGACAAATAAAGAACTCTTTTTCCAATACCTCCCGCATATTGTTGTGTGTGGCAATGATTGCGATGCTGTCGGTTTCTTGCTCTGAGAAGAGGCCCCAACACATCATTGGCGTCTCGCAATGCTCCGAAGACATCTGGCGTCACTGGCAGAACTCAGAGATGCAGATGGAAACCAATTTCCACGAAGGAGTGGAACTGCGCTTTGCCTCGGCCTACGACAACTCAGAGCGGCAGTCGCAACAGATTGACAGTCTTGTCGAAAGTGGCATCGACCTGCTGATTGTGGCTCCCAACCAACTCTCGTCTGTATCTCCAGCCATCGACCGTGCTTACGACAAAGGCATCCCAGTTATTGTGTTTGAGCGTAAGACCGATTCACAGAAATACACAGCCTTTGTCAGTGCCGACAACTATGAGATGGGCCGTCAGATGGGTGAGTATGTGGTGTCGCGTCTGAATGGAAAGGGCAGGGTGATGGAGATTTTAGGACTGAAGGGCTCTTCGCCGGCCGATGAACGGCATGATGGTTTCACTGATGCACTGAAGGATTCGGGTGTGGAGGTGGTGGCAACGATACAAGGCGACTGGACGGAGCCTACGGCCTACGAGGCGGTGAAAGCCTATAAGGGAGACCTCCAGGGCATCGATCTCGTATTCGGTCACAACGACCGGTCTGCTATGGGTGCTCGCAAGGCCTTTTCAGAGCGTGGGGTGCAGTTGCCGCTCTTCTGTGGCATCGACGGACTGCCTGGTGAGAACGGTGGTATCAGGCAGGTACAAGACTCGCTGCTCGAAGCCTCTTATATTTATCCTACGCGTGGCGATCAGCTCCTTCAGATCGCATTGGATATCCTCGATGGAAAGCCTTATGAGAAAGAGACCATGCTCACGTCGGCTCTGGTGACACATGAGAATGCCAAGGTGTTGTTGCTCGAGAGCGACGAGGTGATGCGACAAGCCCAGAATCTGGAGAAACTTCAGGAGCAGGCTAGCGGCTATCTGCAGCAACTCGCCACGCAGCGTACGATCACGCTTCTGGCGCTAGTTCTGATAGCCTTGTTATTGCTGGTCTTGGTGCTCTTCACCCTATACCATCGTGGCAAGGTCTCGGCTCAGCACGAACGTGTGGTCAATAACCTGTGGAACCTGGAGATTCCCGTTGAGCAGGAGCAGGAAACTGAATCAGAGGCGCCCACTGCGGAGCATGAAGAACAAGATAAAGAATCTGGAGAATCTTCTGATGATGTTCAGGAACCCCTCTTTATCGTGCATTTTAAGAAAGTGGTTGAGGCTCGTTTGTCCGACAGCGATCTGAGTGTCGACGATTTGGCATCAGCGATGAATCTCAGTCGCGTACAACTCTATCGCAAGGTAAAGTCCATCTCTGGTTCATCGCCTGTAGAACTGCTTCGTACGGCTCGTCTCAATCGCGGTTACCAGCTTCTGCTCACATCGAGCAAGAATGTGTCCGAGGTGGCTTACGAAGTGGGTTTCACTGCACCAAGCTATTTCACCAAGTGCTTTAAGGACGAATTCGGCGTCAGTCCTTCTGATTTGCAGGCGAAATAGAGTGTTGGTAATAATCGTTCATTCTGTAGCAGAATTGTTTCAATCAGTCAATTTTGTTGCAGAATGAACGATTTTTGCATGTTGATGAAACATATTTTATCAACGATATGGTAAAATCTACCTACCTTTGCACCAGAATAAATGCTTCATACAGTTTGTAGAGAATTAGTTAGTTAATTGTTAATAGTTAGGTTAGTTATTAAGTTAGAAAGATTGCTTTCAGGAAAAAGGCGCAGCTCGTGAGAGTCGCGCCTTCTTTCGTTTGACGGGCTTTTTTTTACAAGGCCTTCCAACACTTTTTCCAAGGCCTACAAAAAAGTGTTACGAGGCCTTCCAGCAAGAAATAGATGGCCATCCCAGTTCTACTTGCAAAAATCGTTCATTTCTAGCAAAAATGTTGCATTGAAACAAATCTTGCACGGGATGAACGATATTTTTACGCCCTCGTATGATTGATATATTACTTTTGCAGCAGATTTTAATTCACAAGAGTACTAATCAATTTAAAGATCAACAATGAAACAACTGAAAAAACTTTTTCTGAGTTTGCTGGCTCTTCTGACGAGTACTATAATGTACGCGCAGACAGAGATCAGTGGAACGGTGATCGACCCAACTGGCGAAACGGTCATCGGAGCCACAGTCATGGAAAAAGGAACCTCGAACGGTACGGTAACCGATTTCGACGGTAACTTTACCTTGAAAGTTGAGGCAGGCAAGATCCTCGTGATCTCCTACATCGGTTATCTGACCCAGGAGGTGCCTGCGCAAAACGGCATGAAAGTGACGATGCAGGACGATGCCCTGATGGTTGAGGAAGTGGTGGTGACAGGTTATACCACCCAGCGTAAGTCGGACCTGACGGGTGCCGTATCCGTGGTATCTCCCTCCGATCTGGCCAAGCAAAACGAGAACAACCCCATCAAGGCTATGCAGGGCCGTGTGCCTGGCATGAACATCTCTGCCGACGGTTCTCCCTCAGGTAGTGCGACCGTCCGCATTCGTGGTGTCGGTACGCTGAACAACAACGACCCGCTCTACATCATCGACGGTGTGCCCACAAAGGCCGGTATGCACGAACTGAACGGTAACGACATCGAGAGCATCCAGGTGTTGAAGGATGCCGCATCGGCCAGTATTTACGGAAGCCGTGCTGCCAATGGTGTGATCATCATCACTACCAAGCGAGGCAAGGAGGGCAAGGTGAGAATCGACTTCGATGCCAGTCTGGCAGTTCAGACCTACGCCCACAAGATGGAAGTGCTCAATGCCAAGGAGTTCGGCCAGGTGATGTGGCAAGGTTATGTGAACGATGGCCTTGATCCTAATTCCAACGGTTTGGGTTATCGATACGACTGGGCATACAACGCCCAAGGTCAGCCCATGCTTAATGGCATCACCATGAACAAGTATCTCGATGCTGCCGGCACGACGCCCGCTGCTGATACAGACTGGTTTGACAAGACCACCCGCACGGGATTGATACAGCAATATAATGTCTCGTTGAGCAACGGCTCGGAGCGCGGCACGTCGTTCTTCTCGCTGGGTTATTATAAGAATAAAGGTATTATCGAGCAGAGCGACTTCGAGCGCTTCTCTGCCCGTATGAATGCCGACTATAAACTCGTCAGGATTGGCGACAGAGACCTGCTGACGGTAGGCGAGCATTTCACCCTTAACCGTACCAACGAAGTACAGGCCCCTGGCGGATTCCTGCAGAATGTGCTTCAGTTCAATCCCTCGCTGCCGGTATACACCACCAATGGCAAGTACGCCGGTCCTGTAGGCGGCTATCCCGACCGTGAGAACCCTGTGGCCCGTCTCGACCGCAACAGCGACAACCGTTACAGTTACTGGCGCACCTTCGGCGACGTGTTTCTCAACATCAACCCCCTGAAGGATCTGAACATCAAGACCACCTTCGGTATCGACTATGCCCAGAAGCAGCAGCGCATCTTCACCTATCCTATTACGGAAGGAACAGTGGCCAATGCCACCAATGCCGTAGAGGCCAAGCAGGAGCATTGGACCAAGTGGATGTGGAACGCCGTTGCCACTTATGCCTTCGAGAAAGGCCTGCATCGTGCCGATGCAATGGCTGGTATTGAGCTAAACCGTGAAGACGACACCAACTTCAGTGGAAAGAAATTCGACTATGCTGTCCTCAACCCCGACTATATGTGGCCCAATGCCGGTGTTGGCGAGGCAGAGGCTTACGGCTCTGGCGAAGGCTACACCCTGGTATCTTATTTCGGCAAGGTGAACTACAATTTCGCCGACCGCTATCTGCTGAGTCTGACCATGCGTTACGACGGCAGTAGCCGCTTTGGCAAGAACAATCGCTATGGTATATTCCCCTCCGTCAGTTTCGGATGGCGTATCAACGAGGAGAAATTCCTGAAGGATGTGTCCTGGCTCGACAACCTGAAGTTGCGTGCATCTTGGGGACAGACCGGTAACCAGGAGATTTCGAATATCGCCCGCTATACCCTCTATGAGAGCAACTACGGAGAGGCCAACTTCGGCGGTCAGAGCTATGGTACCAGTTATGACATCGCAGGCACCAACGGCGGTCAGACCTTGCCTTCAGGATTCAAGCGCAACCAGTTGGGTAACGACGACCTGAAGTGGGAGACTACTACTCAGACCAATATCGGTCTTGACTTCGGTATGTTCCGCAATGCACTCTACGGTTCGCTGGAGTGGTACTTCAAGAAGACAAAGGATATTTTGGTGTATATGCCCGGCATCGGTGTGATGGGTGAGGGTAGTGGCCAGTGGATCAATGCTGGTGAGGTAGAGAACAAGGGTATCGAACTGAACGTAGGTTATCGCGGTCATATCGGCGATTTCCAATACGACCTGTCAGGTAACCTTGGCACCTATCGTAACAAGGTGACCAAACTACCTGAGACCATCGCTGCCAACGGTACTTTCGGCGGTAATGGCGTAGAGAGCGTGGTAGGTCATCCGATGTACTCACAGGTGGGCTATGTCTACGACGGCATCTTCAAGAGTCAGGACGAGATTGATAACCATGCTGTCCAGAATGGCGCTGGTCTGGGTCGCATACGCTGGAAGGACCTGAATAACGACGGCGTGATCAACGAGGCCGATCAGGAATGGATCTATGATCCCACACCCGACTTCACGTGGGGTCTGAACATCTACCTGCAGTATAAGAACTTCGACTTTACGATGTTCTGGCAGGGTGTGCAAGGTGTCGACGTGATCAGCGACCTGAAGAAGGAGACCGACCTTTGGAGCGGTCTGAACATCTCGAACTTGAACAAGGGCCGCCGGCTGCTCGATGCCTGGACACCCAGCAACAACGGATCGAACATCCCCGCCATCAGTACGATGGACAACAACAACGAGAAGCGTGTCAGCACCTATTTCGTAGAAAACGGCTCATTTGCCAAGTTGCGCACTATTCAGTTTGGTTACAACATCCCCAAGACTATCTGCGAAAAACTTTATGCCGAGCGCCTGCGTCTGTATCTCTCAGCCCAGAACTTACTGACCATCAAGAGCAAGAACTTCACAGGTGTGGATCCGGAGAATGCCAACTATGGCTATCCTATTCCTCTTAACATCACCTTCGGACTTAATGTTTCGTTTTAAAGGTAAAAAAGGGTAAAAAGATAAAATAGTAAAAAGGTAAATAATATGAAAACTAAGATATATCAAATTTTAATTGCAGCCTGTGCTGTTTGCGTTTTGACAAGCTGTTCAGACTTTTTGGATGAGCATGTCCCACAGGGTACGCTGAGCGATGAGCAGGTAAAGACACCTGAGAACGCAGAGGCCATGGTGGTATCGGCCTACGCAATCTTTACCACTGCCGAAGATATCAACTCTTCTTTCTCTATGTGGAACTTCGACGTGCGCAGCGACGATGCCTACAAAGGCGGTAGCGGAACCAGCGACGGTGACGTGTTTCATCAACTGGAGGTGCAGCAGGGCGTGCTCACCACCAATTGGAATATCAACGATATGTGGGTTCGTCTCTACAACAGTCTTTCGCGTGTTAACAGTGCCATTGCCCTGCTCAATGAAACCGGCGACGACTATGCCATGAAGCAGCAGCGCCAGGCAGAGATGAAATTCCTGCGTGCCTATGGTCACTTTCTGCTGAAGCGACTCTATAAGAACATCCCCTTTGTGGTCAATGAGAATCTGACCTACGACGAGTATAATGAACTCTCAAACCGTGCATACAGCAACGACGAGGGTTGGCAATTGATTATCGACGACCTGATGGAGGCCTATAACACCCTGCCACAGACACAGGAAGACAAGGGTCGCCCCACCAAGGCTGCTGCCGCCGCATTCCTGGCAAAGGTCTATCTTTATAAGGCCTATCATCAGGACGATGCCAACAGCAATCAGGTGACGAGCATCAATCAGGCCGATCTCGAGAAGGTGATCGAGTTCACCAATCCCTCGCTCTATGCCGGCTATGGCCTGGAAGAGGATCTGCACAACAATTTCCGTCCCGAGGAGCAGTATGAGAATGGTAAGGAGAGTCTTTGGGCTATCCAGTACTCGCGTAACGACGGTTCTACCTACGGCAACCTGAACTGGAGCTACGGCCTGATTCCGCCGAACATCCCCGGTGCTACGGATGGAGGCTGCGATTTCTACAAACCTTCGCAAAACTTGGTGAATGCCTACCGTACCGGAGCCGATGGTCTGCCTCTGCTGGACACCTTCAACCAGAAGGACTACGACATGGCAAGCGACAATGCCGACCCCCGTCTGTTCTTGACCGTTGGCATGCCCGGACTGCCCTATATGTTCAATAAGAACTATATGATGGAGGAAACCAGCATCTGGAGTCGCAGCAACGGACTCTATGGCTATCATGTATCGCTGAAGCAGAACGTAGACCCCGCACTGATCGACAATTATCTGATTAAGGGCAGCTACTGGGCCAGTCCGATGAACCGCATCGTGTTCCGCTATGCAGACGTGCTCTTGGAGCGTGCTGAGGCATATGCCCAATTGGGACAGACTGACCAAGCCATCGCTCTGGTGAACCAGATCCGCACCCGTGCAGCCGGCAGTACCCAGATGATCGGTAACTATCAGAATACCTATGGCGTGAAGATGTACGTGACTAATTATAAGGGTAGTTACTCTAAGGACGATGCCATCAAGATTGTGAAGATGGAGCGCCGTCTGGAACTCGGTATGGAGTGTGAGCGATTCTTCGACCTCGTACGCTGGGGCGATGCCGCCACCGTGCTCAACAAGTACTATTCCGAGGAGATCGACAACTGCGGTATCTATCGTGAGGCTCATTTCACAGCCAATAAGGACGAGTATCTGCCGATTCCATTCAGTCAGATCTCAGCCTCAAACGGCCATTATACTCAGAACATTGGTAATTGGTAAAAAAACGAAAGGAATTATGAAAACTAAGATATTTAACATCATAAGTGCGCTCTGTCTCATCTGCACATTTGCAGCCTGCTCCGACGATCATGTTAGCGACCTGCAGCTGAGTGGAGATTGTATGGTTGAGAAGGTTGCACTCGACAACTATGAAGGTACTATCGACCTTAAGTCGCGCAGTATTATCGTCCGTCTGCCAGAGGTTTACTCAACATCTGCCATGCAGGTGACGGCTCTCAGCATCTCCAGCGGTGCTACCTGTAACATCAAGCAGGGCGAGACCCTCAATATGGATGCCGCCAAGGTGCTGCATGTCACTAATGGTGATGTGGTAATGGACTGGACGCTGAGCGTGCTCCACGATGAGGCCCGCATCTCGCAGTTTGTCATCAACGACATCTATCAGGGTGCTATTGACCAGCAGGCAAAGACTATTACCGTCTATGTGCCAGGTTCTGTCGACATTACCAGTCTGGTACCTACCATTACCTTCAGTGCCAATGCTTCGGTGACACCAGGTTCGGGTGTTCCTCAGGATTTCTCGCAGCCTGTGACCTATAAGGTGACCAACAATTCTGCCGAGAGCATCTACACCGTCACTGTGATTGCCATCGAGAAGCCATCTGCCCTCTTTGTAGGTTCAGCACCCTCGATGAATGACCTCGATGCTGAGGCCAAGACGGCCTGCCAGTGGATGCTGGGCAATATCCCCAATTCGCTCTATGCTTCGTTTGCCGACCTGCGTGCCGGAACCATCGACCTATCGCAGTGTAAGGCCATCTGGTGGCACTATCATGTGGATGGCGGTGTCGATGGTCACGATGTCTTCATGGCCAAGGCTACCGATGCCCTCGACACGAAGAACGAACTGCGCTCATTCTATGAGAACGGCGGTGCGCTCCTGCTTACCCGCTATGCCACCAACCTGCCATCGTTCATCGGTGTGACAGGCGATGACGAGTGGACCACACCCAACAACTGTTGGGGACAGAATGAGGATGCAGCCGAACTTTGCGGCGGGCCTTGGAGCTTCCGCATCTTCGAGGGACAGAACGATCATCCGCTCTGGCAGAACCTGGTGGCAGGCGACAACCCGCAGGAGGTGTATTGCACCGATGCCGGTTATCACATCACCAACTCCACGGCTCAGTATCATATTGGTACCGATTGGGGCGGCTATGACGACCACAATGCCTGGGAGGCTCGTACCGGAGGTAAAATCCTCGGTGTCGGCGGCGATGGAGCCGTAGTGGCCTGGGAGTATCCTGCCAATGCCGGCAAGGGCGGTATCATTTGCATCGGCTCGGGTTGCTACGACTGGTACTCTTACACCTACGAGGGTGGCTATGTGGAGAACTTCCATAAGAATATTGCGATTATCACTCAGAATGCATTCAATCACTTAATGAAGTAAAAACGTTATGAAAAAGACTATGATATGTTCCTCATTCGCACTCATGCTGTCAGCACTCTCGCTGACAGCGTGCAGCGACGACGATTTCGGTCCTGATGCCCCGAAGGACTGGGCCGGCACCACCACATTCTTCAACTCCACCGACGAGGCCGGATTCCAGACCTATTACAATCCCGCCATCGGACGTTGTGGCGACCCGATGCCCTTCTACGACCAGAAAGCTGGCGACTTCAAGGTGCTCTATCTGCAGGAGTACGAGAACAATGCCACCTACACCTTCCACCCTTTCTGGGCTGTTGCTACCAAGGATGGCGCCAGTTACGAGTCGCTGGGTGAACTCCTGCCCACGGGCACCTCTCAGTATGAGGCCGATGCCGCATTGGGCACAGGCTGTGCAGTCTACAACGAAAAGGATGGTCTCTACTATATCTATTACACAGGCCACACCTCGACCGAAGTGGTGATGCGTGCTACGTCGCCCGACTTCAAGACATGGACCAAGGACCGCATCTGGATGCTGAAGGGCGAGGACTACGGCTATGCCGCCAGCGATTTCCGCGACCCGCAGATCTTCGTGGCCGACGACGGTTTGTGGCACATGGTCATTGCCTCCAAACTGAAGTTTGCTGAGTTCAAGTCGGCTGACCTAAAGACATGGGAGCATGTCGGCCAATTCCCGATGATCTGGGATCGAATGTGTGAATGTCCCGACATCTTCAAGATGGGTGACTATTGGTATCTCGTCTACAGTGAGGGCTATCGCGCTTCCTGGAGCCGTAAAGTGAAATATATGATGGCGCCTACCTTCGAAGCCCTAAAAGCTTGTTTCAACGATCCAGGTGCCAACTGGCCGAAGGATGGTCATGAGGGCGTGCTCGACAGTCGTGCCTTCTATGCCGGCAAGACGGCCTCCAACGGCACCGACCGTTATATCTGGGGCTGGTGTCCTTATCGCACAGGCGCTACCATCCACGACAAGAACATCAACGTCGGTGCTGGTGGCGAGCCCAACTGGTCGGGTGCACTGGTCTGCCATAAGATCATCCAGCATGCCGACGGTACGCTGACACTTGGCGCTGTGCCTGCGATGGCTGCTAAGTACAGCAAGACAGCCGATGCCAGCGTGGTGGCCAGCAATGGCTATAATGGCGGTACGCTTAGTGGCGACGATGCCTACGTGCTCTACAGTCGCCTAGGCACCTGCAACCATATTTCATTCACCGTGAAGACCTCTAACAACAGGGACAAGTTCGGCATCTCGTTCGTGCGCAGCACTGATCCCGAATTTTACTACACGCTGGTGGTCAATCCCGAAAATGAGAACAGCCGCAAGATTAACTATGAGCAGGAGGGCTATCGCCTGCAGAAAGACAATGAAGGCAAAGAAGTAAAGGTCTATGGCAAGGGCTTCATCGAGGGCATCGACGGCTATTGGTTCGCACGTCCCGCCGATAACACCTACCACATCGACATCTACACTGATAACTCGGTTGTCGTGACCTACATCAACGATGTATGTGCCTACACCCAGCGCATCTATGGCATACAGAAAAACTGCTGGAGCATCAACAATTATGGAGGCTCCATTACTGTTAGTGATGTGAAAGTCAGTCAACAATAAGCAGTTTCGGCATTGAAAGAAAAATCGTTCATTGCTCAGAAAAATGTTGCAATGAACGATTTTTCTTAGTAAATGAAACATAAATTATAGTGTGAGAGCCTCATTTGCTGTAACTTTGCGGCAAATTCAATAATAATCAAATGAATAACAAAATGAAAAGAACGGTATTTTTATTGTTGGCAGCGATGCTGACGACGGCTTTGATTAAGGCTCAGGTGACACCGATGGTGTTGGGCGACAGTCATGCCATGCTGAAGATGGAACAAGGTAAGAAGTATGTGCTCCTGCCCGTGCAGGAATCGGAGGATATAGCTTCGATTGCAGTACTGAACAACCAAAACGACATGGTGCAGCGATTGAATGTGAAGCTGGCCATTGACCGAGTGGACTATTATGTGCCTTACGAGTTGAAGGGTGCCTGTCTGTTCGATATCGAATTTCGTGGAGACAGACGTCAGAAGGGTGCTGTGGGCGAGTTCGTCTGCTGGAAGGATATAAAGTTCTCCAACACCTTCGACACCACCAACCGTGAGCGTTTCCGTCCTGCCTATCATCATACGCCTCTCTACGGATGGATGAACGATCCTAACGGTATGTTCTATAAGGATGGTGTATGGCACCTCTACTATCAGTATAACCCCTATGGTTCACAGTGGGAGAATATGCACTGGGGTCACTCAACCTCACGCGACTTGATTCATTGGGAGCATCAGCCAATGGCTTTGGAGCCGGACTGGCTGGGTAGTATCTTCAGTGGTTCGTGTGTAACAAATGGTGACGAGATTGTTGCCCTTTATACTTCTGCAGGCCATCATCAGACACAGTCGATGGCTGTGTCGAAGGACGGTGGACGCACGTTCCAGAAATACGATGGCAACCCAGTGCTGACGACCAGTGATGTGGCTGACTTCCGCGATCCAAGACCATTCTGGAACGAGGATATCCGCGCCTGGAACCTTATCCTGGCAGCAGGTCAGGAGATGCGCATCTATTCCTCGAAGGATTTGAAAGCGTGGAAGTACGAGAGTTCTTTTGGCAAGGAGTACGGCAATCATGGTGGTGTATGGGAGTGCCCAGACCTGTTTAAGATAGACAACAAGTGGGTGTTGATCTGTAACATCAATCCTGGTGGTCCTTTTGGTGGAAGTGCTACCCAGTACTTTGTGGGCGACTTTGATGGTAGGAAGTTCACCTGTGAGTCGATGCCGAAGGTAACGAAGTGGCTTGATTATGGTAAGGACCACTATGCTACGGTCTCTTTCTATAATGCTCCTGAGAACCGTCACGTGGTGCTGGCGTGGATGTCGAACTGGCAGTATGCCAACCAGGTGCCAACTAAGCAGTATCGCTCGGGTAATTCCATTCCTCGTGACTTGGGCCTGTTCACCTGTGGTGAGGAGACTTACGTGAGTGTGGTGCCCTCAAAGGAGATGTTGGCTGTGCGTGGTGCTAAGATCAAAAAACCGACAGAAGCCTGCGAAATCATCGTTGATGTGAAGAATCAGGCCGAAATCGTATTGTCGAATGCGAAAGGCGAGCAGGTGGTGATGATCTATGACGGTCAGAAACAGACTTTCAGCATGGATCGCATGAAGAGTGGTGATGTCAGTTTCAGTGATGCCTTCCCATGCGTGACGGAGGCTCCTACCTATGGACAGATTAAGCAATTGCGCCTATTCATCGATCGCTGTTCTATCGAGGTGTTCGATACAGATGGTAAGATGGCAATGACCAATCTCGTCTTCCCCTCTGAGCCTTATAATATAATCAAGGTTAAGGGTGGCAAAGCCACTATCTATGAGATTAAATAACAAATAAAATCAATATGAAACAGACAAAACTTGCCCTCATCCCTGTGATGTTCTGCTTCTTCGCCATGGGTTTTGTTGACCTGGTGGGCATTGCATCCAATTATGTGAAGGAAGACCTCGCGCTGAATGATTCGACAGCCAACATCTTTCCGTCACTCGTATTCTTCTGGTTCCTGATCTTCAGTGTGCCGACAGGTATGCTGATGAACAAGATCGGGCGTAAGAACACTGTTCTCCTCTCGTTGGTGGTAACTATCGTCTCGCTGCTGCTGCCGCTCTTCGGTGAGAATTTTGGCATTATGCTCTGTGCCTTCTCGCTGTTAGGCATCGGCAACGCCCTGATGCAGACATCACTCAACCCGCTGGTTTCTACCGTGATGGGTGGCGGCAACCTTGCCTCTACACTCACCTTCGGACAGTTTATCAAGGCCATCGCCTCATTTTTGGCACCATATCTTGCCATGTGGGGTGCTACGCAGGTAATTCCCACGTTCGGCTACGACTGGCGCGTGCTCTTTGCCATCTATTTCGTGGTGGGTATTCTCGCTGCCGCCCTGTTGTCTGTCACGCCTATTGAAGAGGAGAAGATTGAGGGTAAACCATCTACTTTCGCAGAGTGCCTGAAACTCTTGGGAACGCCCATCGTGTTGTTGTCATTCTTGGGCATCATGTGCCATGTAGGTATTGATGTGGGTACGAACACCACAGCTCCGAAGATCCTGATGGAGCGTCTGGGCATGACGCTTAATGACGCTGCCTTTGCCACAAGTCTCTACTTCATCTTCCGTACTATCGGTTGTCTGACAGGCTCATTCTTTCTCCGTGTGATGAACAACCGTAGTTTCTTTATTATCAGTGTCGTGATGATGGCTCTCTCGATGTGCGGCCTCTTCATTGGCACCGAGAAGTGGATGCTCTATACGGCTATCGCCCTCGTAGGCTACGGCAACTCGAATATCTTCTCCATCTGTTTTGCCCAGGCTCTGACAGCTATGCCGCAGAAACAGAACGAGGTGAGCGGTCTGATGATTATGGGCCTCTTTGGCGGCACCATCTTCCCATTGCTGATGGGCTTTATGAGCGATGCCATGGGACAGGCAGGAGCCGTTATCATCATGGCCATCGGTGTTGTCTATCTGTTTACTTATATCAAACAACTTAAAACCCAAAATTAAAATGAAAAGATATATCGTTGGCCTCGGAGAGGCTTTATGGGATGTACTTCCCGAAGGAAAGAAACTGGGCGGAGCCCCTGCAAACTTTGCTTATCACGCAGGCCAGTTCGGTCTGGATACCATTGCCATCAGTGCCTTAGGTGAGGATGATCTGGCAGAAGAAACCATCGAGGCTCTGAAAGAGCACAATCTGAACTACCTGATGCCTCGGGTGCCTTATCCTACAGGTACGGTGCAGGTGACACTGGCCGAGGGAGGAATCCCTACGTATGAAATCAAGGAAGGTGTGGCTTGGGACAATATCCCTTATACCGATGAAATGGCCGAAATTGCCAAGAATGCCCGTGCCGTCTGTTTCGGTTCTCTGGCTCAGCGCAATGGTGTTTCCCGTGAGAACATTCGCAAATTCCTGGCTGAAACGCCAGCCGATTGCCTGAAGATCTGTGATATCAACCTGCGTCAGCAGTTCTATTCGAAGGAAATACTCGAAGACTCCTTCAAGCTTTGCAACATCCTGAAGATTAATGACGAGGAACTGGTGGTCGTGAATCGTATGTTTGGCTATGATGGATTAGACATGCGTCAGACCTGTGAGAAGATGGTTCAGGACTATGGACTGAAGATGCTGGTACTGACTTGTGGCACTAACGGTTCGTATGTCTTTACTGACGATGGCCTGACTTCATTCCAGGATACACCGAAGGTGGAAGTGGCTGATACAGTCGGGGCTGGCGACTCTTTCACAGGTAGTTTCTGTGCCTGCATCCTGAACGGGAAACCTGTACAGGAGGCTCACAAGACTGCTGTTGCCGTCAGTGCTTTTGTCTGCACACAGAATGGCGCTATGCCCATCGTACCTAATGAATTGAAGAAATAATCACTGGAAAATCAGTGTGGTTAGTTTCTCTGTGGCGAACAGTTCGTTCGCCACTTTCTGTATGTCCTCGGCTGTGACTTTATCAATGCTGTCGTAGAGGTGGGTGATGTCCTTCTCCCAGCCATAGTGCAGGAAACTTTTGCCAAAGTCGAGGGCAAACTGCTCGTGGTTGTCGCAGGCGATGGCGATCTGGCCCTTCAGCTGTCGCTTGGCATTCTTAAGCTGTGTGGCACTGAGTGGCTTTCGCATCATCTTATCCTGTTCGCGACGTACCAGGCGCAGACATTTCCTGACATCATGCGGATCGCAGCCGAAATACACGCTCCAGATGCCCGTGTCGCTATAGCTCACCATCGTACTTTCAACGGTATAGACCAGTCCGTTGCGCTCTCTGAGGGAGAGATTCAGACGGGCATTCATACCTGGTCCTCCTAAGATATTATTAAGTAGGTATAGGGGAATGCGAAGGGGATGGTGGATGTCATAGGCCCGTGTGCCCAGCATGACGTGCGACTGGTGGGTGCCAAGATCTTTGGTAATAAGTTGAGAGTGGAGAGTGGAGAGCGGAGAGTTGCTGCGTCCCTTCGTTTCAGGAATAGCGGTAGCAAACTCTAAACTCTCAATTCTAAACTCTAAACTCTTTACAAGGCGTTTGAAGTCAATATCGCCATAGGCAAAAAAGATGGCATTGTCAGGGCGATAGTAACGATGCACAAAGCGCAGGGCATCTTTTGTGGTATAGGTGCGCAGTTGCTCTGCCTTGCCCAGGATGTTATGCCCTAAGGGATGGCCCTCAAAGAGGATATTTTCGAATTCGTCGTAGATGAGTTCCGCTGGCGAATCGTTATAACTCTCAATTTCATCGCAGATTACTTCTACTTCCTTATCAATCTCCTGCTGTGGATATTGACTATGGAAGACGATATCTGTCAGTACGTTCACAGCTTGAGTGAAGTGTTCTTTCGAGATGGCAGCATAGAAAGTGGTGTCTTCCTTGTTGGTGAAAGCGTTGAGCTCACCGCCCAAGCCTTCCAAGGCGTTGATAATCTGTAGGGCATTGCGCTTTTCGGTACCCTTGAAAGTCATGTGCTCGCAGAAATGAGCCATACCCTCTTCACCTGGACTTTCATCACGCGTTCCTGCAGCTATCTGGTAGCCACAGTAGACCACCCGCGAACTAGATGGCAGGTGGATGATTCGCAGGCCGTTTGGGAGGGTATGAGTATTGTATTTCGTCATTTTGCGTGCAAAGGTACAAAATAATTATGCATTATGCATTATGAATTATGAATTATTTTGTATCTTTGCACCATCAATATTTAAAAGAATGCGAAAAGTAATTGGAATTGGCGAGACTGTTCTCGACATCATCTTTAAGAATGATCTACCAATAGGCGCTGTGCCTGGCGGGTCTGTTTTCAATGGCGTCATCTCTTTAGGTCGCTCAGGCGTACCAGCCTCGTTTATCAGCGAGACGGGCAACGATCGTGTGGGAGAACGCATCATCGCTTTCTCGCGTGAGAATGGGGTGAATGCGGATAATATTGCCGTCTATCCGGAATCGAAATCACCAGTGTCTCTGGCGTTCCTCAACGATAAGAACGATGCAGACTACATCTTCTATAAGGATCATCCGCACGACCAGATGGACTTTATTTATCCTGACATCCAGCCTGACGACATCGTGATGTTCGGCTCTTACTATGCTGTTAATCCTGTGATTCGTCCGCAGATGGCGGCTTTCCTTGATCACGCCAAAAACAATGGAGCTATTATCTATTACGATGTCAATTTCCGTTCCTCGCACAAGCATGAGGTGATGAAACTGACCCCCAATCTCCTGGAGAACTTGGAATATGCCGATATCGTGCGCGGCTCTGCAGAGGATTTCGACGTGTTATATAAGAAGACGGATGCAGATGCCATCTATCGTTCACAGATTGCTTTCTATACCAAGAACTTCATCTTTACGCAGGGCAGCGATCCTGTGGAACTGAGGGCTGTGGGCGATATCAAGAAACAGTATGAGGTGGAGAAAATGGAAACGCTGAGTACTATCGGTGCTGGCGATAACTTTAATGCAGGCTTTGTCTATGGACTGATCAAGTATGGCATCACGAGGGAAATGATCCAGAACGGCTTCAAAGAGGCGTTGTGGGACAAGCTGATAGCCTGCGCCCAGAAGTTCTCTGCCAATGTCTGCAAAAGCATCGATAATAGCGTCGACAAGGCTTTTGGTCAGCAGATGGCGCAGGAGATGCAGGCTTATCTGCAAGAAAGCCTATAAGCTTCCTTAGGATTGAATGATCTGGCTGATTTCTTCGATGGAATCAGCCTTTTTGATGTATTGCTGCCAATCGCCACGAATCATTCCCTTGCTCTGCAAATCGTTGAGCAGGGCAATGAGCGAATTCCAGAAACCTTTCATATTATAAAGGATTACCTTCTTCTGATGATAGCCGATAGTGGCAGAAGAGGCAATGGTAAAGATCTCATCAATGGTGCCAATACCACCAGGCAGGGCAATAAACACATCGCTCTGGTCCATCATCAGCTGTTTTCTGTCGCTGAGGTTATCACAGGGAATATCCACATCGACATAGTCGCTGATACGACCACTATCCTCAACAATCAACGGGACGATGCCAATGGTATGGCCTCCTGCTTCCTTTGTGGCTTTGGCGACACACTCCATCAGTCCCTGATTCACCCCGCCATACACAATGGTATGGCCCTTCTCTGCTGCCCACTTTCCAAGCTCTTCCGTTAACGTAAAGAACTCAGGATCAATCTGCTGATTCGCAGAACAAAAAACACATATCTTCATATCTGCTGCAAAGATACGAATTTTTTTTGTATCTTTGCACCCAAGATGAAGACTTTTGAAGAATTAGGCGTCAGCGGAGAGATCTGCAAGGCCATTGAGGAGTTGGGATTTGTGCAGCCTATGCCTGTGCAGGAGGCGGTAATCCCCTATCTCTTAGAGAACAAGAACGATGTGATTGCCCTTGCCCAGACGGGTACGGGTAAGACGGCAGCCTTTGGCATTCCCCTGCTGATGCGCATTGACACCTCACGACGCAGCCCGCAGGCCCTAGTGCTGAGTCCCACGCGAGAGTTGTGCCTGCAAATCACGGACGACATCCGCGACTTTGCCAAGTATATGGACGGGGTGCACGTGGAGGCTGTCTATGGCGGTGCCTCGATAGAGCCCCAGATGCGAGCGCTGAAAAAGGGCGTGCAGATTATCGTGGCAACACCAGGTCGTTTGGTTGATTTGAAGAATCGTGGGGTAGCAGATCTGAGTGGCATTCAGAATATCGTGCTCGATGAGGCAGATGAGATGCTGAACATGGGTTTCTCGGAGAATATTAGCGAGATCTTCGAGTCGATAGATGAGAACCACAGCACGCTGATGTTCTCTGCCACGATGAGTCGTGAGGTGGAGCGTGTGGCTAAGAAATACCTGCACGACTATCAGGAGATTGTTGTAGGTAGTCGTAACGAGGGTGCAGAGAATGTGAACCATATCTATTATATGGTAAATGCGAAGGACAAATACCTAGCGCTGAAACGTATCGTCGACTATTACCCCCGTATCTTTGCCATTATTTTCTGTCGAACGAAGGTAGAAACGCAGGAGATTGCGGATAAACTCATTAAGGACGGCTATAACGCAGAGTCGTTGCATGGTGATCTCTCGCAGCCACAGCGTGATCTGACAATGCAGAAGTTCCGTCAGCATCTCACGCAGTTGCTCGTGGCGACGGATGTGGCTGCGCGTGGCCTTGATGTAGATGACCTTACGCATGTGATTAATTTCGGATTGCCTGATGACATCGAGAACTATACCCATCGCTCTGGACGTACAGGCCGTGCTGGTAAGAAAGGCACAAGTATCTCTATCGTCCACAGTCGTGAGAAATTTAAGATTCGCAATATCGAGAAAGAGATTGGCAAGCAGTTTGTGGAGGCCCAGATTCCTTCTGCTGAGGAGATCTGTAAGAAACAGCTCTACAAGGTGATGGACCAGATCGTGAAGACGGATGTCGACGATGAGGAGATAGCTCCCTTTATGCAGGATATCAACCGTTACTTCGAGTATATCGATAAGGACGAGCTGATCAAAAAGATTGTATCCTTGGAGTTTGGTAAGTTCCTGGCTTATTATGCTGAGGCGCCTGAGATTGATGCCGTTGTTCCGGATAAAAAGGAGAAGAAGCCTCAGAGCGACAAACAGAAACTGCAGAACAAGGCCCAGAAGGGCTACAAACGACTCTTTATCAATCTTGGCAAGCGCGATGGTTTCTATCCTGGTGAATTGATGCAGACACTGAACCGTTTTGTAGGCGGTCGTCAGGAAGTAGGCCATATCGATTTGCTCGATACGGTTTCCTATTTCGAAGTGCCTGAAAAGGATGCCAAGAAGGTGATGATTCAGCTGACGGGCATTCGCCATAAGGGACGCACCGTTCGTTGTAATGATGCTGATGAAAAGCCCGATTCCATCGAGAAACCAAAGCATCAGAAGAAAGAAGATTGGCGCAGTTTGATGCATTCGTCTGATGGACGCTCGAAAGGCAAGAAAAATGCGTCGCGTGAACTTCGTGGGCCTGAGCCTGACTTTTCTGAAGAGGGCTGGGCTATGCGAAAGCCCCGTAAAAAGAGATAAACCCGTAAAAAGAGGTAAGGAAGTGGATTCCGTAGGCATTCCCCTCCTCCTGGGAGGAGGGGTTAGGGGGTGGAGGAGATAAATAATGTCCTAACCTATCTTCTTCTCCCAAACTCTATTATCTTTTCCACGATACTTTGTGGATTCCTCCAAACTACATCATTCTCAAACCTTAAAACTGTTATCCCTTGCTCATTCAAGAACTTTGTACGCATTTCATCTTTTACATCAGCCAATGGCATCTGATGTACTCCGCCATCAAGTTCAATACATAATCTTAACAAAGGACAATAAAAATCAAGGACGAAAGGACCAATACCGTGTTGACGACGAAATTTGTAACCACCAGCTTGACTATTCTTTAATAGTTCCCAAAGTGTTGCTTCTGCCGATGTTGAATGATTGCGGAGTTCACGACGGAGGATTGTCTGAGATTCAGGATTGGACTCTGCTGATTTGTATTTCATAAATAGGTGTCTACAGTTTTTATCTCCTCCACCCCTAACCCCTCCTCCCAGGAGGAGGGGATTGCCTACGGGAATCCTGGCATCCTAGGAGTGCCTACGAAGTTCTACTTGGCGTTGATCTCTTTGATAAGTCTGTCTGCCTTACCCCACTTCTCCATCATGTAGAGCACATAGCGGATATCTACGCCAATACAGCGGGCTAGTTGTTTGTCGAAGAAGATGTCTGAACTCAGGCTGTCCCAGTTACCATCGAAGGCCAGGCCAATGAGTTCTCCCTTGCCATTGAACATCGGAGAGCCAGAGTTTCCGCCCGTGATATCGTTGTTCGACAGGAAACAGAGATGCAGCTTGCCTGTGGTCTTGTCAGTATACTTACCGAAGTCCTTGGCAGAGAGCAGTTCTTTCATGATAGGCTCAGCCTCGTAGTCGATCACGCCTTTCTCACCCTGCTCCATTTTCTTCACGATGCTGCTGGCCTCGGTGTAGTAGCCTGAGGGCTGTCCTGCCAACAGATATTCGCCCACTTGGCCATAGCTCAGACGCATGGTGAAGTTGGCATCGCTATAATTGGGCATATCTTCCTCCATGCGCAGCTTGGCAGCACAGAGATAACGCTCCTGATTATCGATGCTGTCGTAGGTTTCCAACAGGTCTGCACGGATCTCTGCCAAAGCGGAGATCAGGCTCTCACCATACGACACACCCGGATCCTTGTGATAGTTCTTCTTGTTCACATAGATCTTCTTGTTGTTCTTCATCAGCTGCGACTTCTTGAAGAGATAGTCCACATATTGCTGGTAATCGCCACCGAACTTACTGTCAACAATCTGATAGAAATCGGGCTGGTATTTCTCTTCCACCTGCTCACGATAGTACTTCATCAGCGCTGCCAGCACTTCACGATCGAGGTTCAGGTCCCAAGTATCGGTATTGTCCTTGAAGTCGATATACTGCTTTTTGGGTTTGTCCTTGTCGCCCTTGACCTGGATGCCGCGCGTCACTCTCAAGGCACGATTGGTCATCTCGTCATTGCGTCCGAAGGTTTCATTGAAATACATCATCGCACGAACGGCGTTGAAGCGTTTCTTATAGAAATTCTCGAGCTTGTTGAAATCGAGCTTATCCTTCAGGAAGCCCGTAGAATCCTGCCACTGACGGATCTTGGCCTCGTAGGCAGCCTTCTGCTGGATGAGGCCGATGCTGTCGATACATTTGTTCATACCGATGGAGTTCTTCCAGTAGTTGGAGCTGGAGGCATATTTCGAGTCGTACTTGATGCGTACGGCCTCAGAGGCACGCATATGGCGTATCATGATGTCCTGCTTGATCTCGCGGGTCTGGTAGCGGGGCTTGTTCTGGGCATCGCGACGTTCCAGGATACCATAGCTGGAAAGATATCGACTGGTGCTGCCAGGATAACCGAGCGTCATCGAGAACGAACCTGGCTGATAGCCTTGCAGCGACACCTGTGCCCACTTCTTGGGATGCATGGGGACATTGTCCTTAGAATATTTCGCAGGACCGCCTGTCTTGGGGTCTACGTAGATACGGAAGACGGAGAAGTCGCAGGTCTGACGAGGCCACATCCAGTTGTCTGTCTCGCCACCAAACTTACCCATCGATTTGGGCAGCGCGAACACCAGGCGTACGTCATTGTAGTCGCGATAGGTGGTCAGGAAGAATCTGTTGCCCTCGTAGAACGGCTTGATCTCCACACGCAGGGTAGAGTCCTTAGCCCTCATCTGCTTCTGGATGGCATTCTCCAGCGAGTCTACGAGATAGTCACCACGACCCTTTTCTGCACGCTTCTCATAGCCGAGAGAGTCGATTAATAAACTGGTGATATCCTTCTGCTCAACCATGAAACTCACGAAGAGGTCTTTGTTGGGCAACTCTTCTTCATAGGAATTGGATATAAAGCCGTGAAGCATATAGTCGTGCTCCACAGTGGAGTGCGAGCGGATAGCCTCGAAACCACAATGGTGATTGGTAAACACCAGACCATCAGGTGATACGACCACACCAGAGCAATAACCGCCAAAGTTCACCACGCAGTTCTTGACGGCCTGATCGCCTTCATAGAGTGCGCCATAGGGCAGTTCGTAATTTTCCATTTTCATCGTCTCATAGACGGCATTGGGCAGGTTGTACAGCGTCCACATGCCTTCATCTGCCTTTAAAGGTAAAAAAGTAAAAAAGTAAAAAGGTAAAACCAGCAACCAAATTTTCTTATTCATTTTTTATTGATTTTATTAATAATGTTTATTGTCGTTCCAATTATAGTATTTAAGTCGTTAGAAAGAGAATTAAACTGAAAATCATCTATAATATCTGATTCATATAACAATTCTAACCAAAACTTTGTCTCACTTGCCTCTTTGAGGGAAATTTTAAGTTTATTTATATAGTCGGCATCACTTTGAGCATATATACTCTCAGCTATGTTGGCGCCTATACTGGTACCACTACGATATATCTGTTTTGAAATAATAAATTCTTTCTTCTCATCACAAAGATATGAATATAACTTAATGATTCTTAATGCAAAATTTTTGCTTAGTTTATATATAACATTATCACCCATTCCTCAGTTTTTACTTTTTTACCTTTTTACTTTTTTACCTTTAAACAATTTCCCGATAACGGGGAGCTTGCTAAGGGGCAAATCCTTGTAGAGGATATATGATACATAACAGCAGATACAGAGGATGTTGAAGGCCAGAGTCAGGATGGGGCCGAAGCCGTAAGCGTCTGGCACATAGTACATCGCCATCGTCAACAGTACAGCCATGATGATATAGATGGCGATGCTTTTCAGCGGATAGTTCAGCGGATAGTATTTCTGTCCGACGAAGTAGGAAGTGATCATTGCCACACCATAGCCGGCCACACCTCCCCAGGCACAGGCCATATAGCCGTACTTCGGCACGAAGAAGAAATTTACTGCCAGAAGTACAAGGCATCCGATGCCAGAGAACCACGCACCCCAGATGGTCTTGTCGATGATCTTATACCAGAACGACAGGTTGAAATAGATACCCATCATAATCTCTGCCGCCATCACAATCGGTATTACTTTCAGACCTACCCAGTAGTCAGGCTTTCTGACGATGTATTTCACGATCAGGTATTCCGAATCGTCATGGACGTTAAGACATCCAATCACTATCAGAAACGCTAACAGCGTAAAGATGATGAAGTATTTCATCGCCTGTTCATACATCTCGTGCTGTCCCTTTTCCTTAACGCCAGAGAACACTATCGGTTCGTAGGCGAAGCGGAAGGCCTGGGTAATCATCGCCATAATCATCGCAATCTTCGAACAGGCTCCGTAGATGCCGAGTTGTTCTCGCATTTCCGTGATGTTTCCCTCGTAGAGATAGGGGAAGAGCATCTTATCAGCCGTCTGGTTCAGAATACCAGCAATACCCAGAATAAGAATGGGCCACGAATAACTGAGCATTGTGCGCAGCAGCTTCTTATCGAGTTGCCAGCGGAAGCCTGTGTACTCCGTAATGAGACATACGGCAAGCATGGCAGTGCAGACAAGATTGATATAGAAGGCATAGCCCACATCCTTACCGTCCATCCAGGCGAAATAGATGACATTCAACAGGATGCTTACCACGATGTTCAACAGTTTCAGTGCTGCAAACTTGATGGCCTTCTTCTGCTGTCGCAAGTGGGCGAAGGGAATGCAGAGGAAGGCATCGATGGCCACTGTTACTGCCATTACCCATACCCACTCCGGATGATCGCCATAACCCATCAACGTACTGATAGGTGTGATAAAGATAATCACCAATGCTGCAAAGAGTGCGGAAACGGCACCCACGCTGATCAGTGTGGTGGAATAGACTACCTGCGAGTCTGTGTGTGTCTTGTTGGTAAAGCGGAAATAGGTGGTCTCCATTCCAAAGGTGAGAATCACCAGTATCAGTGCCACGTAGGCATACATATTGGTAATGATGCCATAGCCGCCTGAGGCTGCTGAGAGCTGGGCAGTATAGAGTGGCACCAGCAGATAATTCAGAAATCTACCTATGATACTCGAGAGACCATATATGGCCGTATCTTTTGCAATCGTTTGAAGTTTGCCCATTTTTACCCTTTTACTTTTTTACCTTTTTACCCTTTTACCTTTACCCAAAGAACATATATGCTATTGCGATGGCTGCGATGATGCCTGCCAAATCTGCCAAGAGACCGCAGGTCACAGCGTGACGGGTCTTCACGATGCCCACACTACCGAAGTAGACGGCGAGGATATAGAAGGTGGTGTCTGTGGAGCCTTGGAAGATACAACTCAGACGTCCGATAAACGAATCTGCACCGTAAGTAGTCATCGCATCCACCATCATACCTCGTGCACCGCTACCTGACAGAGGTTTCATCAGGGCTGTGGGCAAGGCGCCTACAAAATCGCTGTTGCCACCGCAGGCTTCTACGCTCCACTTGATACCGTCGATCAGCATATCCATTGCGCCAGAAGCACGGAACACACCAATGCCCACAAGAATGGCCACCAGATAGGGGATGATACGAACGGCTGTCGTAAAACCGTCTTTTGCGCCCTCGATGAAAGCATCATAGACATTTACCTTCTTTCTAATGCCTGCCAGGATAAAGGCGATGATGATTGTCATCAGCAGGATATTGGCTGTCGAGGTGCTCACCTTGTTCATCAGCACGGAGTCCAACTGTCCGAAGCCCCAGATGACACCTGCCACCACGAGGGCCGCACCACCTAAGAAGAGCAGAATCGTGCGGTTCAGCAGATTGATCTTCTGGAAAAGACTCGTGATGATGACACCTGCCAAAGTCGAGAAAAACGTGGCCAGCAGGATGGGGATAAAGATGTCAGTAGGCTGGGCAGCTCCCATCTGGGCGCGATACACCATAATAGAAATAGGTATCAGCGTCAGACCGCTGGTGTTCAGCACCAGGAACATGATCATCGGGTTAGTCGCTGTCACTTTCAGATCCTCCGCCTCTGCCAGCTGTCCCCTGTTCTTCAATTCTTCAATTTTTCCATTCTTCAATTCCTGCATCTGCTCCATTGCCTTCAGGCCGAGGGGCGTAGCTGCATTGTCCAAACCCAGCATGTTGGCTGCGATATTCATGAAGATGGAACCTGTGACGGGATGACCCTTGGGGATGTCTGGAAACAGTTTGGTAAAGAGCGGACTCAGCATCTTGGCCAGGACATTTACCACGCCGCCCTTCTCGCCAATCTTCATGATGCCGAGCCAGAGGGCCAAAACACCCGTCAGACCCAAAGAAATCTCAAAGGCCGTTTTTGACGAGGAGAACGTCGAGTCCATCATCGCAGGAAACACCTCGAAGTCTCCGAAAAACACCAATTTCACCAGCGCAATCACAAACGCGATGATGAAAAATGCTATCCAAATCCAATTCAGTACCATATCAGCGGGCAAAGTTACACATTATTTTCGAATTACACAATAGGAACCGTCCCTAATGTGTAAAAAAAGGGCGCCTGCAGATGCGGACGCCCCTTCGGAGAAGTATTTACTGATGGAGAATTATTGATTCTTGGCAGCCTTGTAAGCTTCAATGCAAGATAAGGTGTAGTGATACCAATCGTAATTTGGGAACTCACCGCTTATCCAATCCGTGAACAGACTGATCTTCCTATCACCATCCTTAAGACTGTACTTATCGTCAATGTCCTGACGTTCGTTGCACCAAACGTAATCAGTTCCAACACCAATCTTGCTGGCAATGCCTTCGGTAGGACTTGGAACAGTCAAATCGCATCTCACACCGTCCTTGATTACCCAGACGGGTATGTTCTTGGCAATATCACCGATGGTAGAGCCATATCGACTAGGGTTCTCTAAAGTGAAGACATAGGCAGGTGCATCTGCGCCTTTCATTCCACGAGCCTGAGCGTTTGTATTAACCATCACGTCTGTATCAACTTTGAACAAATCATGTACTTCGTGGTTCTCATCTAAGATGTATAGAGGAAGTGTACCACCAGCAGCTCGTACGATCACCACAACTTGCTCTTGGTGATAGTCGCCTACATCCTTGAGATAGCGACGAACGTCATAAACGATATCATTGAAGTCGAAGTCTGTATCCTGACCTACAGAGAGGTCTTCAGCCATCACGCGGATCTCCTCATATTCTTCGGTTGGGATGATAATTGGGGGAGGATTCGTACCTTTCTTGATAGACATAATAACGTCATTACAATCGTCGTCGCCACCCCAAGGCTTATACCAGTCTTCCAGACCTACCAGGTAGGTACCATCTGCCAGGTCAACAACAGCGCTATAGAAATGTTTTTCTGGGTTCATGGCCACATTAGAATAGAAAACAGGCCAGTCTGATGTATGATTCTTCAACCAGAATCCAACATGATAGCCTGCAGGCACGTTAATAGTGAAAACTTTTGCCTTGACTTCTTTGATATTTGGCAAATTCCAAATATTGAAGCCTGATTCATCAAAATTCGGAACATATTCTTCTTCTACGCCATTGTTATCTTTAACCACCTTGAAATAAGTTCCGTCTGTGTACTGATCCTGCAGATTATTCATGAAGGTTACTACATGCTTATCAGAGAGGCTTTCTGTTTCCGGGTTATAATAATAGTAACCGATTTCATTTGCCGCAATAGTCTTTGCGAAAATCACGCTGAACTCGAATGAACCTGTGGAAACAAATTCAAAGTCGTTAAATCCTGTAGTCACCTGACCCTCCGGCATATTAGCCTCAATGGTTTCAAAATAACTTTTACCAAATCTGGCAGTGTAGTCCTCGGAAATCGAAAATGAACTTTCGCCAGCGCGTGTTGTAGCTTTCGGATAGTTAGTCCAGGTTGAATTGAGAGAGCGAGTTGTGGCTGTGGCTCTTGACCCGAAGCCCCAATCGAGAGTGGATGAGGGTTTGCCAAAGCGGGAAATGAAAGCCTGCTCATAGGCATCTTGAATCATTTGCTGCTGATTCTGAACTTGAACATCGCTGTAATCCGTGTCGTGGGAACAGCTTGTGAATACGCCACAAAACATGATTGCGGCCATTCCAGTCATAAGGTACTTTTTCATACTCATTTTGATTGATAAAAAGTTGATTTATTATTGAAAGATTTCTAATAGCTGTTGAAAAACGTCGCAAAGATAACTAAAAGTTCTGAAATGCGCAAACCTTATTTAAATATATATGTTGATGGTAACAAAAAAGCAAATCTTTTGAAACATACAAAAAAGAGTGCCTACCTGTGCAGGCACATAAACACTTTTACCCATCTTGTACACAGTATGAATTAGTATGTACGTGCCTACGCATTTTTTGCGGGAAAGCTTCCTAGCACTTGTTGGAAAGTCAACGAAAAAAAGTGTTGGAAGGCCTTCAAAAAAATGGGGGGGGTATATTTGACATGCCCCAAATTACTCTTAGAGTATTCTGCGATACTCCAAGAGTATTATTCAATAAGATCGGATTATTATCCGATAACTCTAATGTGAAAAAAGAGCGCCTGCTCACGCAGACGCCCCCATCAAAGTTATTATCTATGTATTTGATGATCTATTAATACCATCTGTATTGAGGATCCTGAACCCACTGTCTAAATCCCTTATAATGCGTCTCAATATCATCACGTTCATGCATGATTGGGAATGAAGGAATAACAGCGATCTTATGTGGAGCGCGACCTACTTCTGCTGTTAATGTCTCGAGACCGTTGCCCTTGTCAACCTGTACCAAGATGTCATTAGCATCTGTGTAAGCCTGATCAAGCGGAATCAATACGGGATCAAGCTGTGGACCTGCGCCAGTGTTAATCATCACGTTAGTGGCTTGACCGAACGCAAGGTGAACCTCATGACCTGCAACATAGAGGGGATAAGTACCACCTGCTGCCTGAAGTTCGATAGCAGTCTTTCCAGTGTTGTTATAGTTGTAGTAAACATCGAATACTACATCGTTGAAGTCAAAGTCTCCCTTCTCGCTTACTGTAAGGTCTTCTGCAATAACACGAACATCAGCAGTTGTCACAGGAGGTGTAGGAGGTGTGGGAGAACCATTACCCGGAACAATTTTGATGATACGATCATCATATAAACCATTAGGCTCAAGATCTCCTTGATTACCATGGCACTCGTAATCAAAACCTACATAATAATTTGTTTTTCCATTATAGGTAATTGAAACTAAGACATAGTTGTAATAGATGCGTTTGTTGTTGGGATTTCTATTTGCATCTGATGATGGTGGATTAGTATTGAATGACTCAGAAAAACCGAAACGCTCAGTACTGCTATTTACCATAAGCATCATAGAGGCTTGGTATTCACGATTATTAGTCCAGCCACCTTCTTTATAATAACGCAAAGGTGCGCTGGTGTTGAAATTGTTTATGTGGTCATCATGAGTTGTATAAGTATGAGGCTGATAGCCGAATTCTTCCTGCCCATAAATAATTTCTGTATGTCCAGCAGGATCATAAGCGCATAGCCAATCCATCTGATTGCCACCTACAACTTTATGGCCAGTACTGGTAGTATATTCTTGTGTTCCGAAGTGAACTTGCTGCACAAAGAAAGTGCTAAGATCCACATTTTCAGATTCAGGATCAGGATGAGTTCTAAACCAGTTAGTAACAAAATTCTCTTCATCTTCACTAACCATGTCGGGGGCTACAATGCCCATTGCTTTATAATAGTCCGATTGTTGTTCGGACGAACCGCTAAAATAAGCTCCATGATCACCGGGATCTGCAACGCGAGTTATAGCTCCTGCTTTAAATTGTCCAAAACCCCAGTCTTGATCAGCTGCGGGCTGTCCGAAACGAGCAACAAATGTTGCTTCATACTTAGCCTTGTCAAGATCTTCTTGAGTCATTGTCTCAAAACCTGTGTCGTGAGAGCAACTTGTGAATGCAGCGCACATTGCAATGGCTGCGATTCCTGTCATCAAATACTTTTTCATAAATTTAATAATTTTAATAATTGGTTATAAATAATGTTATTTTTATCGTTTCATCGTCCCGTTTTCGGAACTACGCTGCAAAGATAGATATTTTATATGGAATAATCGCAAATAAATATGTTAATTATTGCAAAACAGGCCAAATTTGTGCGGTTTGGTCGATAAAAAGTTTTTAATTGCTCGATGTTTTTTCCTTTGTCTTCGCCTTGTTTTATTGGGCTTTCGCGCTAAAAAGTCTCAATAATCGAAACAATGATCCGACACAGCTCTTTCTATATAATAATATGTACGTATATGGATTCTTTCAACGGAAGTAACTTAAAGGTTTGGCCTGTTCTTAGAAGCCAGGCATGAAAGCCGATGAAACTTGGCATGAGAGTGGAAGAAACTAGGGATGAAAGTGGGCGAAACCAGGGAAGTTTTATGGAGTAAAGTGGCACCTTTCTCGAAAAGACGCTTCTTTCAAAAAACAAAAAGGAGGGCGTCTACTCACGCAGACGCCCTCCTAGATTAAAATCTTATGTTATGTATTTGATTTTATAAGTACCTTTACTCAATAGTAATGTTTGTGATGGTATAGTTGCTTTGGAATCCGCATCCTCCCTGATCATTAATGTATTTTAATATACTAGAATTCAGAGGCAATGCAAGACGGCCATTATTTAAGGTGCCAGATTCTGGTCTCAAAATATTATTATCAACATACCAACCTGATGGACACACAAAATCAGAAAGATTAGAGTAAGGTTGCCACCAGTTAAGATAGAATTGGATATAATTACCAACACTACTAACGTAGACACATAACTGCTTATTTGCATCAGCTGTTACGCCAGTAAATAAAGAAGAGCTCAAAGCTACGCTGCCTTCTGCGCCAGCACCTTTACTGGGCCAAATCTGTCCGGGTTTTGTGCTACTACCACCGGTGTATTCAGATTCAGTATAGCTAAGCACATCGCCTTCATCAATGTATCTAGTTACACCATTATTGGTAATAGTAAAGGGACTAGCACAATCGCCCCATACAGGACTTGCAGGACTGCCTTCTTCTGTAATATCATTCCAGAAATCTTTATCTGGATTAATACCGCAATACTCAGCAAAACTTGTGTAAGCAATTCCTATGTTGACACGTTCTTTAGCCCATGGAGTTCCTAACGGCACACATATCTTATAAGGTACTGCACCTGTTGGAGCAGTGATTGTTGTTACGGCATTGCCATAAAGTACATCGATATCAATACTATCGATACAGGTGATAGGATTACCATTGCCATTCGTATAGATCTTGTCTGTGGTCGTTCCATTTACAGTTTCTTGGATGATAGTAGGACCATATTTGAGACCATCTTTTGTACTATAAGCAATCTGGGCACCTTTAACGTCCTCAGGATTTGTAGTAGTGTTGATCATGACGACAGTACCCAAGGCGCCACCGCTAAGCTCATTATGAACCTCATGGCCACATACATTGGCAGGAACAGTTCCTCCTGCTGCCAGTATAGCAATTTTGGCATATGTTTCTTCATAGTGGCCAGTGAAACTTGTAGTCTCTGTAGTTTTTTCCTCACCATCAACAGTTGTTGTGGTGACAAGCTTGTTGTACGCCTTCACGATGATAGCATCGAATACGACATCATTGTAGTCGACGTCGTTGAGTGAAGATGCGCCAAGGTCCTCACAGAATACACGACCAGCTTCAATCACCTCTTCGACTTCAACAATCTTGCTCCTATCCGGTGTGGGATCGGGGTCATCAGGCTCGGTCTCACCCGGAACGATTTTCAGAATCCAGTCGTTGCCTTGAGTAACGTCATCTTCACCAATTCTTTCTCCTTTCACACCAGCAACTTCTACCTTGTCTGTCCAGTATGAAAGACCTACATACCAACCCGTACGAGGTTTTCCATCAGCAAAGCATGTACCCGGAACAGTCAGTTGAACACATCTGAATTTCCATTGCCAAGAATTATCGTATGAAGCATGATAACCAAATTGCTTTGAGGAACCACCTTGTACATAGATTAAGTTCCAAGCATTTCCACCATTGTCAACTGCGTTAAAGTCATTGATATGAAGAGTGACATCATCACTTGGATCTCGTGAAGGACCAATTCTTAACTGATCCATCTTCACATTATAAGTTTTCTCGGTTCTTACTTCCTCGCCATCTTTTATCTCCCAAAAATAACCGGGCTTATTTGTATCGTAGCATCTGTGAGCAACCTGCTGAACAAAGAAATTGTCAAAGTCTTCGCCCTCTTCACTCAATCCAGCATTTGCAGGATCGTCAAACCAATCTTGAACCCATGCTGCTTCCAAATCGGTAATTGGTTCTACGATATCACCATATCCCTCTGGTGAGCGATAGTTGCTGCTCTTACAACGCTCGTTAGAATAGCCGGGGAATTTTGGGTCATCGGGCTTAATAACTTCTCCTTTACTATCTCCACGTGTGATAATATCAACACTACCTTTGGTAATGTTATTTCTCTTGAATCCCCACGTATGGTTAGGTGCAGGCTGACCGAAGGCCTCGATGAATGTCTCCTCGAAAGCTTTGGCCTTCTGTTCAATCAAAGAACCAGAAACGACATCGTCGCTACAGCTGACGAAGGCTCCTGTGACTGCTACAGCCATGATGGCTGCTAACAAATACTTCTTCATTTTCATAAGATTTTAAAATTGTTACGTAACTTAAATTTTCCTTTGAATCGATTCTTCGGGCACAAAAGTAGTATATTTTTCGGGAAAATCCAAGAGTTTAATCGTTAAATTCTGTAAAAAGCCATAATTTTTGCACGTTTTATCGAATATTTTTGTAATTTTGGCGCAAATTAACTGATAATTCATTGTAATGATGCAGTACAGTTGGAAATTCTTGATGGCATTGGGCATGGTTGGCGGTTTGATGCTGACCTCATGTAGCAAAGATGTGTTCGATGAGGAAGATTATAATAATATCCTCGACTATTCTTCGCCAGTAGACAGTGTGGATGCCAAACATACATGGGATTTGGCCCAGGATCATATCTATGTGGTGGATGCTGATGTGAATGTGGGCGCAAAGTCCGTCCTTATCTTGCTTGATAATCCCTTGACGGCTCTTAATGCAGAGGTGATAGGCCAGAGCGCTATTGAGGATGGCGGACGAGTGATGGTGGCTGCTACCGTTCCCACAAGGTTCAATGAATTATATGCTGCCTTGGTAGATGCCAATGGATTGTATACCGTGGTGAGCTTCCCTGTAGAGACGACAGCAGTGGGTTTCAGTAACGTCAGGGCTAACAATAAGCAAAAATCACTAAAAGCTCGTCTTACCCAGCAGAAACTGGTGTATTGTTATGAAGAGGAGATGCCAGAACCTGGCGATTACGATTACAATGATATAGTTTTGCGTATTTCTCGTGAAGTGGTGAATAGTCATCATTTGAAGATAGAAGTGGAACTGGCAGCTGTTGGTGGTTCGAAACAATTGGCTGCAGGCTTGCGATTGGTAGGCTATCAGGCTGAGGATATCGACAGTGTGACTATTGAAAGCGGGAACTCATTCGATATGGGCGGTTCTCACCATGATGTGCCTTTACAGAAAATGGCTTCGCCGTTGTTTAATAGTAGTAGTCTATTGCAGGCGGGTCGTAATGGCGAGGCTTTCCTCTATCTATTTGAGGATGCCCATTGGGCCATGGGTGAAGACCTGACGGTGGTGAATCAGGTATTCCAGCGAAAGAAATATAATGTGTCGAAATCGTTTAGTAACGACCTTGTGATTATTCCTACTCGTACAGAAATATATCATGTTTATTTCAAGCAAAGGGCGAATATTACTGGATTTACGCCAGGTATGTTCGATCCCTTTGTCTTAAGTCCCAATTATGGCTTTGTATGGGAGCAACATTGTTATCGTGATAGTGAGGCTCAGGTGACACGAGAGTATAACCTTTCGAATACGAAAACCAAACATCTGCCCTGGGCGCTGATGATACCTTATGCCTCATTCCGTTATCCCTTGGAGGGCGTGAACATCGGCTTTAGTAGAGACGGAGCTCTCTTTGGTGCATATATGAACAGAGGTTGTTCGTTTGGCGAATGGGCGAAGGACCGAACGAAGTGCCTGGACTGGTATACGAGTCCTACGTACAATCAGGTATTCTAACATACAAGGGGCGCACCAATCGGTACGCCCCTTATTCTTATTCGTGGACCAGCCAGGGCTTGAACCTGGGACCTCCAGATTATGAGTCTGTTGCTCTAACCAACTGAGCTACAAGTCCGGTGAAATCGGCATTTCTGTCGTTTTCGGCTGCAAAGTTACATTAAAAACGTCAAATCTCCAAATATTTTTGTAACTTTGCACCCAATAATGATGATTTTATCGCCAGAGATTCATCTTTCCACACCCTCAGCAGCGACGATAGGCTGTTTCGACGGGGTGCATCGCGGGCATCAGATGCTTGTGAAAATGATGGTGTGTGAGGCCCAGAAGCGGGGATTGAAGCCCATTGCTGTGACCTTTGACCGTCTGCCTCGCCAGCTCTTCGATCCGAATTTTCAGCCACAGGTGCTCTCTACTCTTGAAGAGAAAGAGGCCTGCTTAAAGGAACTGGGGGTTGAAGAGGTGATCGTATTGCCATTCACCCATCAGTTGGCGGCTCTTTCTGCTGAGACTTTTATGCGGGAGATACTGCGTGACCAATTGTCTGTGGAACTGTTGGTGACAGGTTATGACCACCGTTTTGGACATGATAGGAGCGAGGGCTTCGATGACTATGTGCGTTATGGTCAGCATCTTGACATCGATGTGGTTCGTGGCGATGTGGCGATGATGGACGACCAGATGGCTGTCAGTTCTACGGTGATCCGACAACTGTTGGCAGAAGAAGGACATGTGGAGGCAATGCCTGATGTGCTGACACGTCGCTATACTTTATCGGGACATGTGGTGTCAGGAGAACATATCGGTCATAAATTGGGTTTCCCCACAGCGAATCTGGAACCTGACAGTCAGGAGAAACTGATTCCAGCCAGCGGTGCCTATGCCGTATGGGCGATAGTGGATGGACAAAGGATGCCTGCGATGATGAATATCGGCACGCGTCCTACTTTCGAAGGTAAGCAGCAGACGCTGGAGGTACATATATTAAAAGATGTGGGAAATCTTTATGGTCAGAAAATGACAGTGGAGTTTGTTAGACGTTTGCGGGCTGAGCAACGTTTTGGCTCGCGAGATGAGTTGGTGGCTCAGTTGGAAAGCGACAAGAAGATAACGGAAGAAGTTTTGATGAATGACAACTAAGACAACGATGATATGAAGAATGCTATTATTTACTGGTTCGTGTTTTTAGCCCTTCAAGTGTTGGCAGGAGGCATTATTCAGGGTGTTTATCTCTTGTGGAAAGGCCCGGGTGCAGTATTGGATGCCACAGGAACCATCCTGACGATGGTGCTATTCAGTGTGGTGACGATGGCTTTGTTTCTCTGGCAGAAGTGGGCTGTAGTGGCTCGTCATTGGATACAGACGCGTCCTTGGGTGGTACTCATATGGTGTGTGTTGGCTGCCTTGGGAACAATTATCCCTTCGGGATGGCTTCAGGAACAGATGCCTGAACTGCCGAATCTCGTAGAGGAGGAGTTCGACATGATTCTGCGTGATCGTTATGGCTATTTCGTCGTTGGATTGCTGGTGCCGTTGGCTGAGGAATTAGTGTTCCGTGGCGCTATTCTGCGTTCACTGCTCAAATGGAACAGCCGACCTTGGGTGGCTATTCTTATTTCTGCCGTCTTGTTCAGTGCTGCCCATATGAACCCAGCTCAGATTCCCCATACGTTGTTGATAGGCCTGTTGTTGGGTTGGCTTTATTACCGTACCGACAGCATTGTGCCAGGAGTGGTGTTCCATTGGGTAAACAATACAGTGGCCTATGTGCTATACAACTTCTACCCCAATCCAGACCTTAAGCTCGTCGATTTGTTTGGTAGCCAGCAACATGTGCTGATGGCAGTGGGCTTCTCATTGTGTATCCTGATTCCATCGCTCATACAGCTGAATCTTCGGATGCGGAAATAAAATAGAAGAGGGTTGCTCATCGCAACCCTCTCTTCGTTAGTATGTTATGAAAATTTGAGAGAACGGAAACTTCACAGTTTCCTTAATGTTTTAATAATGTGTTTAGATTATTATAGAGAAAGCATAGAATAATTATTCGATGTAAGATGACTCCTCTGGCTTGGGTGCCGCGACGGTATCAGTGACATTCTCTGCCTGAACGGGACTCAGGATATTGACGGTATCCACCTGCTGCTGACGATATTTTGCATATTCGTCTTGTGGATTGTCCCATCCGTAGTTCCAAGGAGCCTGTGCTGCGTTGCCAATCGTCAGGAGAATGGCCACAACGGCTGCTGCTTTGAAGAGCGGCATCAGGCGAGAACTCCATGAAACGACCTTAGCCTTTGGCTCTTTCTCGTCTTCACCGATGCTGTCGAGGATACGGGCATCAAAATCATCGCCTAAGGTCTCCTCCTGCAGTCCGCAGTCGAAGAGCGATTTGTATTTCATCAGACTGGCAGGCACATCATCCTGACTGAAGAAAGCACGAAGGATGGCCTCTTCCTGCAGGGTTGTCTCACCTTGCCAATAACGCTCTAAGAGCTGTTCGATGTACTTATAATCCATAATCCTCTGTTTCTATGAATTTTTGCTTGATGGTCTGGCGGGCTCGGAAGATGTTGATTTTTACCTGTTCCTCGCTGATGCCTAACACCTGGGCTATTTCTTTATAACTTTTGCCTTCAAAATCGCGCAACTGCATGCAACTGCGCTGTTTCTCTGGCAGGTGATTAATGAGGCGGCGTATCAGCTGGATGCGATCGCGCTGCATGGCCTGCTCCTCAGGATTGGATGTGTAGCTTGAATCTGGTGCATCATGACTATCTTCTAAGCTTTGGTTCTGGTTTTCTGCTTTCTTCATCTTGTCGAGCGAGATGTTGCGGCAGATGGTGAGGCAGAAGGCTTCGATACTCTCGATCTCGTCCCAATAGTCACGCTTGTTCCAGACCTTAATCATCGTTTCCTGCACAACGTCTTCTGCCTCCGCTCGGTTGAGAGTGATACGGAGGGCGAGCCGGAAGAGTTCGTTCTTCAGTGGCAACACGTCGTTCCGGAAACTGATCTTTTTCATCCTCTCTAATAGTAATGACGATTGAGAAATGCGAAAGTTACAAAAAAAGGCGAAATAATTATTCGCCTTATTGTTGAATGATAGTACCGCTCTGTCCGTCAAGGGCAGTGGCCAGGGTGATGATGACGCGTGAGACACCGCTGTCGATGGCACCCAAAGCATTTTCTATCTTCGGGAGCATACCACCGCTGATGGTGCCGTCGGCTTTATAATTAATAAAGTCCGCGCGCGTGATAACAGGAATAACCGAATCATCATCGTCAGGATTACGCAAAACGCCCTTCTTCTCGAAACTGAAGATCAGTGTGACATCGTAATAGGGAGCGAGGGCCTTGGCTGTTTCGCTGGCGATGGTGTCGGCATTGGTGTTGAGGATATTACCCTGTCCATCATGGGTTAGTGGTGCCATCACGGGGGTAATGCCTTCCTCGATGAGTTTGCTGAGCATCTGACCATTGGCCTTGTCGACATCGCCTACGAAACCGAAATCAACCACCCCTTGCCCCTCCTTTGAAAGGAGGGGAGTTGTTATTGTTACTGGGGGACGCTTGTGTGAACGGATCACATCCATATCAGCGCCTGTAAGACCTAAGGCATTCACACCATTGGCTTGAAGACGGGCCACGAGGTTTTTATTGACCAAGCCGCCATAGACCATCGTGACCACACTGAGCATGTCGGCATCGGTAATGCGACGGCCACCCAGCATTTTCGATTCGATGCCGAGGGCTTCAGCCACTTTTGTTGCCTTACGGCCTCCACCATGCACTAGGACTTTCTTGCCAGTAATGGCACTGAAATCCTTGAGCAATTGTGAGAGCTGGGCTTCGTCTTCGACGACGGCTCCGCCTACTTTTACGATTGTCAGTTTCTCTTTCATTATTCCAAATAAGTATAACCATAGAGGCCTGAGCGATAGTTCGAGAGGAACTCTTTGCCCTCTTCGAGAGTGATCTTACCCTGCTTCACACTCTTGGCCACCCATACTTCTAGCTGGCGGACGAGTTTCTTAGGATTATACTGCACGTATTCGAGCACTTCCTCTACCGTCTCACCATCGATAATCTGGTCAATGTGATAGGTGCCGTCCTTTTCAGAGATATGTACGGCATTGGTGTCACCAAAGAGATTATGCATATCGCCTAAGATCTCCTGATAAGCACCCACAAGGAAAACACCCAGATAATAAGGCTCGTTCTTCTTTAGCGCATGAACGGGCAACGAGTGAGTGTTATGGCGATTGGTGGTAAAGTTGGCAATCTTACCATCGCTGTCGCAGGTAATGTCCTGAATGGTGGCGTTGCGTGTGGGACGCTCATCCAATCGTTGAATAGGCATGATGGGGAACACCTGATCGATAGCCCATGAGTCGCTGAGACTCTGGAAGAGCGAGAAGTTACAGAAATACTTGTCGGCCAAAAGTTTATCGATCTTCATCAGCTCCTCAGGAATATGTTTCAGACTCTTGGCAAGAGCATGAATCTCGTGACAGACACTCCAATACATCGCCTCCACTTCCGCACGTGTCTTCAGATCTACGATACCATGTGAGAACAAATCGAGCACCTCTTCGCGGATCTGTTCGGCATCGTGCCAGTCTTCAAGTACGTTGCGAGGGGAGAGATTGTCCCAGATCTCATAGAGATCCTTTACCAGCTGATGGGAGTTCTCATCGGGCTCAAACTCCTCAGGCATCTCAGGAAGCGAAGCTGTTTCCAGCACATCGATGACGAGCACGGAATGGTGAGCAGCCAGTGAACGTCCGCTCTCAGTAATGATATTGGGATGGGGCAGGTCGTTCTTGTTGGCAGCATCTACAAAGGTATAGATACAGTCATTGACGTATTCCTGGATGGAGTAGTTCACAGAACTCTCGCTCGAAGGAGAACGTGTACCGTCGTAGTCGACGCCAAGACCACCACCACAGTCGACAAAGTCGACATTATAACCCATCTTATGTAGTTGGATATAGAATTGTGAAGCTTCGCGCAGAGCTGTCTGGATACGGCGTATCTTGGTAATTTGTGAGCCGATATGGAAATGGATCAGTCGCAGACAGTCGCGCATACCCTTTTTATCCAACATCTCCAGTGCCTCTAAGAGTTCAGCACTAGTCAGTCCGAACTTTGATGCATCGCCACCGCTCTCTTCCCATTTACCAGAACCGGAAGAAGCCAGTTTAATGCGGATACCGATATTGGGACGGATATTCATCTTCTTGGCCTCACGGGCGATGATCTCCAGTTCGTTCATCTTCTCAACGACGATGAAAATCTGCTTACCCATCTTCTGTGCCAACAGAGCCAGTTCGATATAACTTTGATCCTTGTAGCCATTGCAGACAATAATAGAGTCACTCTGACACTGCATGGCAATCACAGCATGGAGTTCGGGCTTCGAACCTGCCTCCAAACCGAGGTTGAACTTACGACCGTGAGAGATGATCTCCTCAACGACCGGCTGCATCTGGTTAACCTTAATGGGATAGACCACATAGTTCTCGCCTTTGTATTCATATTCCTCAGAGGCTTTCTTAAAACAACTCCATGTCTTCTCGATACGATTGTCGAGAATATCTGGAAAACGGAGCAGCACAGGCGGCGTGACATCGCGCAGTGCCAACTCGTCCATCACTTCACGCAGGTCTATCTGCGTACCGTTCTTACAAGGAGTGACGTAGACATCACCTTTGTCGTTGATGCCGAAATAGGATGTTCCCCAGCCGTTGATGTTGTAGAGCTCCTTGGAGTCGTCAATAGTCCATTTCTTCATAAGCGGTATAGTCTTATGCTCAGATTAAATATTTAATAGTTCACGGATTTTTGCTACGCTGATCTTAATCTTCTCGTAGTCGTCCATCAGGGTGACATCGAGTGTATAGCGGGCCTTCGTATAGAAAGGTTCACGCAGTTTCAACTGCTCACGGATAAACGTGATGAGTTTCTCCTGCGACTTACCTCTCAGCAGCGGGCGGTCGTTTTTACTCATCTTCAGGTGCATGTAGAGTGTCTCAGGCTCCACTTTCAGGTAGACGACGGGCGCCTGCTGATTCATATAGTCGATGTTGTCAAAGAAACAAGGCGTTCCTCCACCGCAGCTGATAATGACATCCTCAAACTCAGCCACCTCATGGAGCATGTTCCTCTCAATCTCTCTGAATCCCTCTTCGCCACGCTCCTCAAAGATTTGTGCGACGGTTTTGCGCATGCGACTGGTGATGTACCAGTCAAGGTCATAGAACGGAACGTTCAGTTCCTTTGCCAGAGCCTTACCGATAGTAGTCTTGCCGGCTCCCATATATCCTATGAGGATAATGCGTATCATCAGCTTTTCTTGGCGGGTGTTGCTTCAATCACCTTCATGCACTCCTCGTAGGTCAGCTTGGCTGCTTTCTCATGCATGCTCTTGGGCAGACGATAGTTCTTGCCGTCGTAGGAGAGATAGGGACCATAACGTCCATTGAGAACCTCGAGTTTTGGATCCTCGGTGAAGACGCGCAGGTGTTTCTGTGTCTCCTCTTTGCGCTTCTCGTTGATGAGATCGATGGCTGTTTCGAGTGTGATGCTCATTGGATCCTCATCTTTGGGCAGGGAAGTATAAACCCTGTTGTGGAGAACGTAAGGTCCGAAACGTCCGGCACCGATGGTGACAGAAGAACCTTCGTATTCACCTAAGACACGGGGCAACTTGAATAGTTCCAGGGCTTCCTCCAAAGTAATTGTCTCCATGCTTTGGTCTTTACGGAGCTGGGCAAACTGAGGCTTGGTCTTGTCTTCGGCAATACCAATTTGAACAACAGGTCCGAAACGTCCGATCTTCACGAACACAGGACGTCCGCTTCTTGGGTCTGTGCCTAACTCGCGCTCTCCGGCCTTGTGCTCCTGACGACTGTTCATGGTCTTTTCTACGATGGGCTCAAATTCTTTATAGAAGGTGGCCATCATTTTCTGCCACTGTTCTTCGCCCTCTGCAATCTTATCGAAGTCTTGTTCCACCTTGGCGGTGAAGTTATAGTCCATAATCTCCTGGAAATGCTCCATCAGGAAATCGTTAACCACCATACCGATGTCTGTAGGCAACAGCTTTCCCTTCTCTGATCCAATAAGTTCCTTGCGGGTTTTCTCTGTGATCTGCTTACCTTTCAGGATGTCAACAGTATACTGGCGCTCTTCACCCTTCTTGTCACCCTTCTGCACATATTCGCGTTGCTGGATGGTAGAGATGGTAGGCGCATAGGTGGAAGGACGGCCGATGCCCAGTTCTTCCAGTTTATGTACAAGACTGGCTTCCGTATAGCGTTGCGGACCCTGAGTAAACCTTTCTGTTGCCAGAATCTCACGACGGGTCAGTTCCTGACCTTCATTCAATGGCGGAAGGATGTGCGAGAACTCGTCTTGCATCTCCTCATCGTCGACAGATTCGCGATAGACCTTGATAAAACCATCGAACTTCACCACCTCGCCTTGGGCAATGAAAATCTCATTACTGCCGCTGATAGTGATATTGACAGTGGTCTTCTCTATCTCTGCATCGGCCATCTGACTGGCAGCGGTGCGCTTCCAGATAAGGTCGTAGAGACGTTTCTCCTGTGGTGTTCCTTCTACATCCGTCTGATCCATGTAAGTGGGACGGATAGCCTCGTGGGCTTCTTGGGCACCCTTTGAACTCGTGTGATACTGGCGGGTCTTGCTGTATTCCGGACCATATAGCTTGACGATCTCCTCCTTACTGGCACCCAAGCAGAGTGTCGACAGGTTGACAGAGTCGGTACGCATATAAGTGATGCGTCCGTTCTCGTAAAGGTGCTGTGCCAGCATCATTGTCTGACTGACGGTGAAGCCCAGTTTACGAGCGGCCTCCTGTTGCAGTGTTGAAGTGGTAAAGGGAGGAGCTGGCGTACGCTTCAAAGGTTTTTTGCTGACGCTCTCCACAGTGAAAGTGGCATCCTTGCATTTCTCAAGGAAGGCAATCACTTCCTGACGTGTCTTGAAACGACTACCCAGCATGGCTTTCACCTCTGTGGCAGAACCATCAGGATTGGTGATGGCGAAGACACCATTGACGTTATAAAAAGTCTCACTATTAAAGTTCTGAATCTCACGTTCGCGCTCGACAATGAGACGGACGGCCACACTCTGAACGCGACCTGCTGACAAAGCTGGCTTCACCTTACGCCACAGAACTGGAGAGAGCTTGAAGCCTACCAGACGGTCTAACACACGACGAGCCTGCTGGGCATTCACCAGATTCATGTCCAGACGACGTGGGTGTTCGATAGCCTCCAGAATGGCGGGTTTTGTAATTTCATGGAAGACAATACGGTTTGTCTTGTCCTCATCAAGACCCAATACCTCACAAAGATGCCATGAGATGGCTTCTCCCTCACGGTCTTCATCGGATGCGAGCCAAACCTTTTCGGCTTTCTCCGCCTTTGACTTGAGGTCGGCAACTAACTTTGCCTTCTCGGCAGGAATCTCATATTCTGGTTCGAGCGTCTTGTCGTCGATGCTCAGTTCTTTCTTTTTCAAGTCACGGATATGTCCATAGCTTGACATGACCTTAAAGTCTTTTCCAAGGAACTTCTCGATAGTTTTTGCTTTGGCTGGAGACTCTACTATTACTAAGTTTTTTTGCATATTTTGCTTCGTTTTATTTCTTTCGGGCTGCAAAAGTAAGCAAAAAAGTTGCTCCCACCTTATTTATATAGAGGAATTTTAGTTTTATTAACGTTTTTCGACTAGGAACCGGTGTACCGCTTGGCGAATGGAACGTAGTCCGAAGCGTTCTACATACACCTCCCGCAGAGGCACCCATGCCAGTCCTTCTGCGTCATCAGCAGCTTCTACGGCAACGTCCTCTTCTTCAATATGACAGAGGAAGAACAAGTCGAGTGTGTGAATATCCATTCCTGAGTAGTGATAGACGTTGGGGATGGAAAAGAGATACTCCACATTGTCGGCGCTGATGCGGAGACCTGTCTCTTCGAAAATCTCTCGCACCATTCCTTGTTCGGCATTCTCTTCATTGTCAACAAAGCCGCCTGGCAGGTCGAGTGTATCCTTGGCTGGTTCTTTGGCACGACGTGCTACCAACAACTCACCCTTGCCATTGATGATAAAGGCTGCCGTTGAGGCTCTGGGGTTTTGATAATAGGTAAACCCACAATTACTACAATGCTTGCTTAAAGCATTATGTATCTCAAAATCGCTGCTGCCACACTTCGGGCAGAAATGGAAAAGTTCTAATGGATGATGAGTCATACGTTTACCAATTATCAGTGCGGAAAGGGAATAGAGGCAGATTACCGCCGTTTTTGACGTTGCCAATCTGGAAATTCTTGAAACAATAGCGAACGGCGACAGGCTGTTTTACTTTTGGTGAGGTAACAATGATGGCTTCATCCCAGTAGCCGCCACCAGGTTGCCAGAAGTGTCGGGCTTGTGCTGGATAGAAAATCTTGTCAGCACCAGCAATCTCAAAGCCTTCCATTTGTTCAAAAGGAGCATCACACCAATAGTTGTCTTGAGTGTGGATAAAGACAGTATCGTTTTTGATAGTCATGTCCTTATAGGATGAACTCTTATATTGAATGGTTTCAAAGCCGTAATCGCGATTCAAGGCGGTATAGGCTAAACGTTCACCAACGGGTTGTTTCTGGGCCGGGTGAATCTGGGAGTATTCATACGGATAAACCAAGTCGTTGATACACACAAGACTGCTATTGGGAATGATCTGAGCTGCCTTGTATTGCTGTTCGCGTAATAGGGCTCCACTGATGCCGTTCACATCACCATCATCATAAGCCCAGGGAGCAATCTGCACGAAATAGAAGGGAATCTCACCAAGTCCAAACTGTGAGCGCCATTGTTCCACAAGCAGTTTCATGCGCTCAGAATATTGGTCACCAGGATCTCCGACATTCGAACAGCCTTGGTAATAGAGAATGCCCTTGATGGTATAGTTCAGGATGGGATTGAAGGTGCCGTTACCCCAGAGTAAAGAGCGATGGTAGTCGGTTGGCCATTTCTGGGCAATAGCTACAGAGTCCGTAGGATCACTGGTGTATTTCTTCAGATTCTCTTTAGTTAACCAACTCTCTACGCGCGTACCTCCTTTATTGGCTTCAATAAGACCAATAGGGATATCCAATGCCGTATGCATCAGTCTGGCAAAGAAATAGCCCGTGGCAGAGAAATCTCCAACAGTTTTCGGAGAGCAAACGCGCCATTCGCATCGGGCATCCTCCTGAGGTTCTGCACGCATCTCGCTGGGAATCTTGACGGAACGAACGCCTGAATGATTGGCAGATTCAATGATCCAATGATTATAATCCTTGACGGGACACATGCCAAAACCTTTGACGGGCATCTCCATATTCGACTGTCCTGCACAGACCCATACTTCTCCTGCCACCACATTGTGGATGGTCAGGGGTTCTCCATCGTCAAAGGTAATCGACAAAGGTGTATATGAAGCTTTTGGTGTCTTCACCTTAACCAGCCATTTACCATTCTTGTCTGCCTTGGTGCTGACCACTTCATTGTTCCAGGAGGTGGTGACTTTCACGGTTTTATCAGGCTGAGCCCATCCCCAGAGACGGGCGTCTGTTTGTTGTTGTAACACCATGTTGTCACAAATAATGTGGGGTAGTCTTACCTTGGCCTGAGAACAGATTGTCAGCGCCGTGAGTGCCAGAATTGTCAGAATCTTCTTCATTTTTTTGCTTGTTGTTTTAGTTTTCTGCGTGCAAAGATACGAAAATAAAAATAAAATGATTAACTTTGCGCCAAAATAATTTAGAAAGAACAACATGAGAACTCTGAAAACAATTACAACTATGCTGCTGCTCGCGTTGTCGATGGCGGCTTTTGCACAGAAAGGAACAAAGATGGATTTATGGCCAAAAGGTGCACCAAACAATAATGGTGACGAGAATGACAAGGCAGAACTAACGGTTTATCTGCCTGATGCGAAGAAAGCCACAGGAAGAGCCGTTGTCTGTTGTCCTGGCGGGGGTTATTCTCATCTCGCTATGGACCATGAAGGTCATCAATGGGCCACCTTTTTCAACAGTAAGGGAATTGCACTGATTGTGCTGAAGTATCGTATGCCTCACGGTAACTACAAGATTCCAGTTTCCGATGCTGAAGAGGCAATGCGAACGGTTCGTCGTAATGCCGTAGATTGGCATATCAATCATAAGGATGTGGGTATTATGGGTTTCTCTGCAGGCGGACATCTGGCCTCGACGATTGCTACCCACTCGAAAGGTGATGCAGCGCCGAATTTCCAGATCCTCTTCTATCCTGTCATCACCATGGATCCTGCCTTCACCCATAAGGGGTCGCATGATAACTTCCTGGGTACAGACCGTTCAAAGAAAGAACTGAAGAAATTGGAAACGGAATACAGCAATGATATTCAGGTGAACCGTACAACGCCACGTGCCTTCATCGCCTTGAGTGACGATGATCATGCTGTACCTGCAGCCAATGGCTTTAACTATTATTCAGAGTGTTATCGTAACGATGTACCGGCTTCTATTCATATATATCCTACAGGAGGACATGGCTGGGGCTATCGTGAGACATTTACCTTCCATTACGAGATGATTTTTGAACTCAAGGCTTGGTTGGAGAGTTTCTAAAGAAAAAGATGATGGCCGAAACCATCATCTTTTGTGTCGACACTTGGATTCGGACCAAGGACCCCCACCATGTCAAGGTGATACTCTAACCAGCTGAGCTATGCCGACCTGTTATTGCGGGTGCAAAGGTAAGTATAAAAAATGAATTATGCAAGAAAAACCAGATTTTCTTGCATAATTTGTTTTTATACTACAGTAATTTCTTGATTTCTGCCTCCAAATCCTTCATCTGCGAAGCACGTTTCACCAGGTTGTTTCCGCGATCGATGATGAAATAGTCTGGCACCGATTGAATGTTATACAACATCAAGCGCTGGGAGTTGATGCCATCTTCGTCACGAACACTGATCCAGGGGAGGGCAGCGGTCTGTTGTTTCCAGAAATGCTCGTCAGGATCGAGAGATACCTGATAGACCTCAAAACCTTGTGCAGCATATTTGTTGTAGAGTTCACGTAAAAGCAGAATACGGGCTGGTGACTCGTCCATAGCAAAGATATGGAAGTCGAGCAAAACAACTTTTCCCTTCAAGTCTGTCAGATGACGTATTTGTCCATGATTATCTTGCAGGGCGATATCTAGCACACCAGCTTCTTCTATCTTGCTGGCATCGATGGTCTGGTCGCTCTCGCCTTGAGTGATACGCATATTCTTCATGCCCTCAATGGCGATATTATGAAGGTTCTGTCCGCGTTCAGCATGGGGATAGTAAGTATCCCAACTGGTAGCGACAGCTGCAAACACCTTGATGTCATCCTTGTTGCTGCGGGGGTTGAAGAGCAGCCAATTGCCGAGTGTCTGGAACAGCGCGAAATAACTGTAGGCCTTCATCGGCTCCTTGAAGATATAGTTGGTCTTGATATCCTCTTTGTAGGTGTTGATGATTTTCAGAATACTGTCGTTGGCCTCGTCCACACCAAGAGTTGTATTATCCTGAATAGCCATCGCCTGTTTGTGCAGGTCTATCTGCTTCAGGGTCAGTTCTTTAATCTTGGCACAATTCTCTGAGCCGCTGATTTCATATTGGGTGGCCATCTGTGGATATTGGGCCTTAATTGTAACGGTTTCTGTAGAGTCGATGCTGACATTGATGATCTGGTCAGAGATTCTCAGACGATAAAACTCAGGAGCAGTAGGGGCTTCTTCGCTGAAGGAGAAATCACCTTTATCACTCAATTTGACAGAGTCCATGATATTGATGCCCTCGAGACCTACATTCTCGAAATAGAGTACGGAGTCCTTGGCGTTTGTTATCTGACCCTCTACGTTGAATTTCTTGTTACCGCACGAGGCGATGGCGATTGCAGCCAAAACAACGGAGGCTGTCTTCCAAATATGATTCTTTTTCATTCCTTTTTTCGTTTTGCGAGTGCAAAGGTACGAATAAGCAAGTAAAAAACCAAAAAAAACACAAAATATTCCCGATTTCTTCGTTTATTTATTATATAATGTGTACCTTTGCGGCTGTTTTTGCGACCAAAGCGTTTCGGTCGCACCGATATTTTTTATTTTTAGATGTTTTAAACAAGATGAATGTAATTACAAAGACCATTCAATTGGCTGATGGAAGGACCATCACCATTGAAACCGGGAAAGTGGCAAAACAGACCGATGGTGCCGTCATGCTGAAGATGAACAACACCGTATTGCTGGCCACCGTTTGTGCCGCAAAAGATGCAGTTCCCGGAACCGATTTCATGCCTCTGCAGGTTGATTATCGTGAACAGTACAGTGCCGCTGGCCGTTTCCCTGGTGGATTCACCAAGCGCGAAGGCAAAGCCTCAGACAATGAAATCCTCACATCACGACTGGTGGACCGTGTGCTTCGTCCACTTTTCCCAAGTAACTATCACGCAGAAGTATTCGTAAATGTGATGCTGCTCAGTGCCGATGGCGTTGACCAGCCCGATGCACTTGCTGGTTTTGCTGCCTCTGCAGCACTGGCTTGCTCGGATATACCTTTCGAGTGCCCTATTTCGGAAGTCCGCGTTGCACGTGTCAACGGTGAGTATGTGATTGATCCTACCTTCGAGCAGATGAAGGAGGCCGATATGGACATCATGGTTGGTGCCTCGGCTGAAAACATCATGATGGTGGAAGGTGAGATGAAGGAGGTCAGTGAGCAGGATCTGCTGGGTGCCCTCAAGGCTGCGATGGATGCCATCAAGCCCATGTGCGAACTCCAGGCTGAGCTCTCAAAGGAGCTGGGCAAGGACGTGAAGCGCGAGTACGACCACGAGGTGAATGATGAGGCCCTCCGCGAGCAGATGAACAAGGAGTGCTATCAGCCCGCTTACGACGTGACCAAGCAGGCTCTTGAGAAGCAGGAGCGTGCTGAGGCCTTCGAGAAGATTCTCGAGGATTTCAAGGAGAAATACTTTGAGGCTCATCCTGAGATCACCGCTGATTCAGAGATCTCCAAGGACGAGTACGAGGCTATGATGGACCGTTACTATCACGATGTGGAGCGCGATGCCATGCGCCGTTGCATCCTCGATGAGGGTATCCGTCTCGATGGCCGTAAGACCACCGATATCCGTCCTATCTGGTGTGAGGTTTCACCTCTGCCCATGCCTCACGGAAGTGCAATCTTCACGCGTGGTGAGACTCAGTCGCTGAGCACTTGTACCCTTGGTACAAAACTCGATGAGAAACTTGTCGACGATGTTTTGGAGCATGGTTATCAGCGTTTCCTGTTGCACTATAACTTCCCACCGTTCTGTACTGGTGAGGCCAAGGCTCAGCGTGGCGTAGGCCGTCGTGAGATTGGTCATGGACACCTTGCATGGCGCGGTTTGAAAGGCCAGATTCCTGAGGACTTCCCTTACACCGTTCGTCTGGTCAGCCAGATCCTCGAGTCTAACGGTTCTTCTTCTATGGCTACCGTTTGTGCTGGTACTCTCGCTCTGATGGATGCTGGCGTACCCATGAAGAAGCCTGTTTCTGGTATCGCTATGGGTCTGATCAAGAATCCTGGTGAAGAGAAATATGCTGTATTGAGCGATATTCTCGGCGATGAGGACCATTTGGGTGATATGGACTTCAAGACCACTGGTACAAAGGACGGTCTGACAGCCACTCAGATGGATATCAAGTGCGACGGTCTGTCGTTCGAGATCCTTGAAAAGGCCCTCATGCAGGCTAAGGCAGGTCGTGAGCACATCCTGAAGTGCCTCACCGATACGATTGCCGAGCCTCGTGCAGAGATGAAGCCTCAGGTACCACGTATCGAGGCCTTCGATATTCCCAAGGAGTTCATTGGTGCTGTGATTGGCCCTGGTGGCAAGATCATCCAGCAGATGCAGGAAGATACGGGTGCTACCATTACCATCGATGAGGCTGACGGCGTAGGTCACGTGCAGGTGAGCGCTCCTAATAAGGAGAGCATCGACGCTGCCATCTCGAAGATCAAGGCCATCGTGGCTATTCCTGAAGTAGGTGAGGTCTACGACGGTGTTGTTCGCTCGATCATGCCTTATGGCTGCTTCGTAGAGATCATGCCTGGCAAGGATGGTCTGCTCCATATCTCTGAGATCGACTGGAAACGTCTTGAGACTGTCGAAGAGGCTGGTATCAAGGAGGGCGACCATATTCAGGTGAAACTCCTCGAGATCGATCCTAAGACAGGCAAGTACAAACTCTCTCATCGTGTACTCATCGAGAAGCCTGAGGGTTATGTAGAGCCCCAGCAGCGTCGTCGTGAGCGCCCTGAGCGTGGAGAAAGAGGTGATCGTCGCGACCGTCGTCCGGATCGTGGTGACCGTCGTGAGCGTGGCGAGCGTCATGGTGATCGTCGTCCGCGTCCTGAGAACCAGGAACAGCAGGAGGCTCCAAAGGAGAATCAGGAGCCGAAGGATTTCAGTGATTCGCTCGATCACATGGATTTCTAAGATAAAATCTAAGATAAAGAAGGCTGCATTTCTCGAAAATGCAGCCTTTTTTTAAAAAAGTCTCAAAAAAATTTGGTGGATTCAAAAATTCGACGTACCTTTGCACCCGCTTAACAGCAAAACCTGCTTCAGTAGCTCAGTTGGTTAGAGCACCTGACTGTTAATCAGGGGGTCGTTGGTTCAAGCCCATCCTGAAGCGCATAAGTCCCAATCGCAAGGTTGGGACTTTTTTAATTAAGCAAGTGGAATGAGTAAAAAAGTCGAGATACACAGTTGTGCGGAACTGATGGATTATATCCAACAGGTGGGCTTTCTGCCGTTGCTGGATAGTGGGATACGAGGGTATTCTGCTGAGGATGTGGTGGATGAGGATTGCCGCTACGTAGTGTTTGACGATGGTGGCTGGGACTGGCCGTTGTGGAAGTGGAAGGGGCCGATCGTGACGGATGGAAACTGCGTGTACGGCAAGTTCTTTGCAGGCAAGGCAGGCTTCGTGAGCCGTGAGTGGTGGCCTGATCTGTGCAACTATCGCCGTAGTCAGCATCCTGCACCGCAGGAAGGTTCCATTGAGGAGGCGATTCTGTTTACCTTAGGTGATCAGGGCAGTCTGATTACGCGTGAGCTGCGTGCAGCTTGTGGTTTCACAGGGCCGAAGATGCGCAGTCGTTTTGATGGTTATATCACGCGTTTGCAGATGGCTTGTCGCATCATCACTGAGGATTTTGTCTATCCCCAAGACCGTCATGGTCGCGAATACGGCTGGGGTTGGTCTTTGCTCACCCTACCAGAACAACTGCTTGGTCGTGATGCCTGTCAGTGTTCTCGCTCGCCTCAGGAGTCATTTGATCGTATGTTTGCCCATCTCAAGCAACTCCTGCCTGAGGCTACCGACCAGCAAATCCAAAAACTGATAAAATAGCGAGTGAGTCAAAAAAAGAGTTAAAAAACATACAATAAGTATGGGCTCTCGATAATTCTGCGTACTTTTGCACCGATGAAAAAGTTGATTTCCATATTGTTAGTGTTCTTGCCTACCTTTGGTATGGCGCAGGGACAGAAAGACCATAACTTCGAGGTGGCTAAGCACCTTGATATATTTAATAATGTATATAAGAATCTCGACTTGCTTTATGTCGACACGCTGAATCCGAAGGATGTGATAGGTACGGGCATTAATGCTATGTTGCGCCAGCTGGATCCTTATACGGAATATTATGCGCAGGACGAGACAAAGAATCTGCGGATGATGCTCACGGGTAAGTATGCCGGCATTGGTGCCTTGATCCGCAAACATCAGAAACTGAACCGTGTGGTTATCGATGAGCCCTATGCTAATATGCCTGCTGCTGAGGCTGGTCTGCAGAAGGGTGATATCATCCTGAGCATCGACGACACGCTGATGACGGACAAAGAGGTGGGCTATGTGAGCAGTCATCTGCGAGGCGAGCCAGGCACCAGCTTCCTGTTGAAGGTGATGCGTCCCTCCACTGGAAAACTGATGAGTTTCAAGATCACCCGTAGAAACATCAAACTACCCGAGTTGCCTTATTACGGTATGCGCGAGGGCAACATCGGCTATATCAACTTCAACAGTTTTACCCAGGAAAGTGCCAAGGAGGTACGTCGTGCTTTTGTTGATTTGAAGAAACAAGGTGCCACCTCGCTCATCTTCGACCTTCGTAATAATGGCGGAGGCTCTGAGGCTGAGGCTGTTGACATCGTGAACCTCTGGGTGCCGAAGGGAATCACTGTGGTCGACAATCGTGGTAAGGTGAAGCAGGCCAGTCGTATTTATAAGACCCGTCTGGAGCCCACAGACACTGTGATGCCTATCGTGGTGCTGGTGAATGGTGAGACGGCCAGTGCCAGCGAGATTACCAGTGGCGCCTTGCAGGATCTGGACCGTGCAGTGATATTAGGTACGCGCACATACGGAAAAGGTCTTGTGCAGATCCCCATCGACCTGCCTTACAACACGAATATGAAGGTGACCACTTCGAAATACTACATTCCCAGCGGACGCTGTATTCAGGCCATCAACTACAAACAAGGCAGTACGGGCTATCGCGAGCATATTCCCGACTCATTGACGAAAGTTTTCTATACTGCAGGAGGTCGTGAGGTGCGCGATGGTGGTGGCATCAAACCCGATGTGGAGGTGAAGGCCGATACGATTCCTAACATCGCCTACTACCTCTCTGCCACAGGTCAGGATTCCACAGAAGTGATGTTTGACTATGTGGTCGACTATATTGCCAAGCATCCTACGATTGCCGAACCTGCTAAGTTCCATCTGGCAGAGGCAGACTGGGAAGAATTCAAGGCCCGTGTCATCAAGAGTGGTTTTACTTATGACCCCGTTAGCCAGAAACAATTTGCAGAACTTGTTAAGACGGCCAAATTTGAAGGCTATTATGATGAGGCTAAAGCGGCTTTCGATAATTTGGAACAGAAGTTGAACCACGATGTGGCCTTCGATTTGGAGAAACATAAGGCTGTGCTCCTGCAGATCCTGGAGAGTGACATCATCGCTGCCTATTATTATCAGGCGGGTGCCATCGAGGCAGGACTCAATTATGACAAACAGTTGAAAGAGGCTGAGCGCTTGTTGAAGACCCCAGAGGAATACCAGAAACTGCTGGCTCCTCAGAAGCCCAAAGAGACCTCATCGCTGATCAAAATTGATAGGAAACCAATAGGAAATATCTCCCTGACACATAAGAAATTAGAAATATTTAGTGCATTATCGTAAAAAAGTCGCTAAATATTTGGTGAATTGGGAAAAAATGAGTAATTTTGCACCCGTTCAGTGGAATGAGAGACCCGCAAGGGCCTCTCTTTTTCATTATAATACACGTTTGATAGATGATTAATAAAGAGACGATTAAGAGATTAGTGGAAGAGTGGTTGCAGGGCAACGACTACTTCCTGGTAGACATTATGTTTGGTTCAGACGACCGTATTGTGATTGAGATTGACCATGCCGACGGTGTCTGGATTGAGGACTGTGCAGCATTGAGCCGTTTCCTGCAGGAGCACCTTGGCGATGAGTTGGGTGACTATGAGTTGGAAGTGGGCAGTGCGGGTATAGGCCAGCCGTTTAAGGTGGAACAGCAGTACATCAACCATATCGGTGATGAACTCGAGGTGCTTGGTGCCGACGGTAAGAAGGTGCAGGGTATCCTGAAAGAGGTGAATGGTCGTGAGTTCGTACTGACCATCAAGGAGAAGCAGACTCAAGAAGGCAAGAAACGTCCCGTGATGGTTGACGTTGACAAGACTTATTCGATGGATGACGTGAAATACGCCAAGTATGTGTTGGCCTTCAAGTAATCGGAATAATCAGAAAAAATTAAATATAATGGCAACAAAAAAAGAAGTGAAAGGCCCCTCAATGATTGAGACCTTTCAGGAATTCAAAGAGACAAAGAACATTGACCGTACCACTTTGGTGAGTGTGCTGGAGGAAAGCTTCCGCAACGTCATCGCAAAGATCTATGGTTCGGATGAGAACTTTGACGTGATCGTCAACCCTGACAAGGGAGACTTTGAGATTCACCGTAACCGTATTGTAGTAGCAGACGGCGAGGTGGAGGATGAGAACAAGGAAATCGCCCTGAGCGAGGCCCAGAAGATTGAGCCTGACTACGAGATTGGTGAGGAGGTATCTGAAGAGGTGAACTTCCAGAAGTTTGGCCGTCGTGCTATCCTGAACCTCCGTCAGACGCTGGCTTCGAAGATCCTCGAGCTGGAGCACGACTCTCTGTATCAGAAGTACAAGGACCGTGTGGGTCAGGTGGTCAGCGGTGAGGTTTACCAGATTTGGAAACGTGAGGTGCTGCTGATCGACGATGAGGGTAATGAGCTCCATCTGCCAAAGGGCGAGCAGATCCCCAACGACAACTACCACAAGGGTGAGACCGTTCGTGCTATCGTGAAGGAGGTGCAGAACGAGAACAATAACCCCCGCATCATTCTCTCGCGTACCTCTCCTATCTTCTTGGAGCGTCTGCTCGAGGCTGAGGTTCCTGAGATCAATGATGGTCTGATCACCATCCGTCGTGTAGCCCGTATGCCAGGCGATCGTGCCAAGGTGGCTGTGGAGAGTTACGACGAACGTATCGACCCTGTTGGCGCTTGTGTGGGTGTCAAGGGTAGCCGTGTACACGGTATCGTTCGTGAGCTTTGCAACGAGAATATCGATGTGATTAACTACTCCAGCAATGTGCAGCTGTTTATCACCCGTGCCCTGAGTCCTGCCAAGATTTCCAGCATCACCATCGATCAGGAGAACCACAAGGCTGAGGTTTATCTGCAGCCCGAGGAGGTGTCTCTGGCCATTGGTCGTGGTGGTATGAACATCAAACTCGCCTCGATGCTCACAGAGTACACTATTGACGTATTCCGTGTGGTTAGCGAGAACGAGGCTGACGAGGATATCTATCTGGATGAGTTCGCAGATGAAATCGACCAGTGGGTGATTGATTCTATCAAGGCCATCGGTCTGGATACCGCTAAGTCCGTGCTCAACGCTCCCCGTGAGATGCTTATTGAGAAGGCTGACCTCGAGGAGGAGACCGTCGACCACGTGATTGAGGTACTGAAGTCCGAGTTCGAATAAATTGTAAATTGTAAATCGTCAAATTGTAAATTGATAGATGGGTGTTAGATTAAATAAAGTATTAACTGAGCTTAATATAGGTCTTCAAACGGCAGTTGATTACCTGAAGAATAAGAAGAGCCTGGGTGAGATCAAGGACGACGCCAATGTGAACACCAAGATCAGCGACGAGCAGTATCAAGCGCTCGTCAAGGAGTTCAAGGGCGATAAGGACGTGAAGAAACAGGCCAATATGATTTTCCCCAAGAAGGAGAAAAAGGATAAGCCGAAACCCAAGGAGTCGGTGACGGCGGAGGTGAAGTTAGAACCTCGTCAGTCGTTTACGCCCTTAGGCAAGATCGACCTTGATAGCCTCAATGGCAAGAAGCCTGCTGCCAAGCCGGCTGCTGAGCCTGTCAAAGAGGAGAAGCCTGCACCAAAAGTGGTAGCTGCCGAAAAGCCACAGGCAGGCGATGTTACATCGGAAAAGAGTCCGGTGAAAGAAGAGGTCAAGAAAGAAGAAGTAAAGGTTGTTGAGCCCAAAGCAGAAACCAAGCCAGAGGCTGTGGCAGAGGTAAAGCCAGAGACTCCAGAGCCTGAGGAAGAGGCCGATAAGGCCCCCGAGGTTTATAAGCTGAAGACAGAACAGAAGGCTGTGCCCAATCTGAATGTCGTTGGCAAGATCGACCTCGACTCACTGAACCAGAGCACGCGTCCGAAGAAGAAGTCTAAGGAAGAGCGTAAGAAGGAGCGTGAGGAGAAGCAGGCCCAGTTGCATGGTGGCCCCAATGGCGAGAAGAAAAAGCGTGAGCGTATCCGTGGCGGAAAAGAGCGCGTGGACATTGAGGCTGCTGCCAATCAGGACAATGGCAAGAACAACAAGAAGAACAACAAGAGCAAGGGAGGTAATCAGAACTTCCAGGATAGTGGTAACCAGCAGCAGGGTGGTAAGAATAAGAAAAAGAACCGTCCTGTGAAGCCCTTGGAGGTCGACGATGAGGCCGTAGCCCGTCAGGTGAAGGAGACCTTGGCCCGTCTGACCTCTAAGAACCAGAATAAGAAAGGTGCCAAATATCGTCGTGAGAAGCGTGATGCTGTTGCTGAGCGCATGCAGGAGGAGATGGAGACACAGGCAGCTGAGAGCAAGGTGCTGAAGCTGACGGAGTTTGTGACTGTTTCTGAACTCGCTACGATGATGAACGTGGGTGTGAACCAGGTCATCGGTACCTGTATGAGCATTGGCCTGATGGTGTCTATCAACCAGCGTCTCGATGCTGAGACCATCAACATCGTGGCTGATGAGTTTGGATTCACCACGGAATATGTGTCTGCAGAAGTTCAGAACGCCATTACTGAGGAGGAGGACGATGAGAACGATCTGATCTCTCGCGCTCCAATCGTGACGGTGATGGGACATGTCGACCATGGTAAGACTTCTTTGCTCGACCATATCCGCAATACCAATGTGATTGCTGGTGAGGCTGGTGGTATCACCCAGCACATCGGTGCCTATAACGTGACACTGAAAGATGGTCACAGTATCACTTTCCTCGATACCCCTGGTCACGAGGCCTTTACCGCCATGCGTGCCCGTGGTGCTCAGGTGACGGATATTGCCATCATCATCGTCGCAGCTGACGACTCTGTGATGCCTACTACCAAGGAGGCCATCGCCCATGCCCAGGCTGCTAACGTGCCGATGGTGTTCGCCATCAATAAGATTGATAAACCAGGTGCCAACCCAGATAAGATCCGTGAGGACTTGGCCAACATGAACTTGTTGGTGGAAGAGTGGGGTGGTAAGTACCAGTGTCAGGAGATCAGTGCCAAGAAAGGACAGGGTGTCTATGAACTGCTCGAAAAAGTGCTGCTCGAGGCTGAGATGCTCGACCTGAAGGCTAATCCTAACCGTAAGGCTACGGGTTCTATCATCGAGTCATCACTCGACAAGGGTCGTGGCTATGTCTCTACCGTCCTCGTGTCAAATGGTACACTGAAGATTGGTGATGTGGTGATTGCAGGTACGGCTTGGGGTCGTGTCAAGGCCATGTTCAACGAGCGTAATCAGCGCATCGAGAAGGCAGGTCCTGCTGAGCCGGCTATCATCCTTGGTTTGAATGGTGCACCTACCGCTGGTGACTCCTTCCACGTGATGGAGACTGAGCAGGAAGCCCGTGAAATCGCCAACAAGCGTATCCAACTGCAGCGTGAGCAGAGCTTGCGTACCACTACCAAGCTGGGTCTCGACGAGTTGTCGCATCGTATTGCTTTGGGTGAGTTCCATGAGTTGAACATCATCGTGAAGGGTGATACCGATGGATCTATCGAGGCTCTCTCTGATTCGTTCATCAAACTCTCTACTGAGAAGGTGCAGGTGAATGTCATCTCGAAGGCCGTAGGTCAGATTTCAGAGAACGATGTCATGCTGGCTTCGGCATCTGAGGCTATCATTATCGGTTTCCAGGTGCGTCCTTCTGCTGATGCCCGTCGTGCTGCTGACCGCGAGGGTGTGGAGATCAACACCTACTCGATCATCTACGATGCCATCGACGATGTGAAGCAGACCATGCAGGGTATGCTCGACAAGGTGAAGAAGGAGATTGTCTCTGGTGAGATTGAGGTGAAGCAGGTGTTCAAGATATCGAAGGTGGGTACCGTTGCTGGTGGTCTCGTTACTGACGGTAAGGTACACAACAAGGATAAGGCCCGTGTCATCCGCGATGGTATCGTGATTCACACAGCTCCTATCGATGCCCTGAAACGTTACAAGGATGATGCTAAGGAAGTGGCAACAGGCTTGGAGTGCGGTATCTCACTGGTGAACTTCAACGACATCCAGGTGGGCGATATTATCGAGACCTTCACTGAGATTGAAGTAGAACAGAAACTGTAAGAATGGCAAGAACGCGCAAGCTACGTCCCTTCTATCGGCGACTGACACGACGCATTGGTATCGCGCAGCTTATCGTGATGGCCCTTGCTTCATGGCTTATCTATTTTGTGGCTGCAAGAACCACCAAACTAGAGGAGTTTGAGGTGTACAAGGGCTTCTTGAAGGTGACCCAGAAAGACATTCGGCGAATCCTCTCTGATGTCTATGTGGGAACGCAAAACCATGTGCCGGTGATAGAGGAAAATCTCGACCATCCAGACAAGATGTATGACCTCATGGAACGGATAGTTGAGCTCAATCCTCATGTCCGTAGCTGTGGACTTAGCTTTGTGGCCGACTACTATCCGCAGAAGGGGCACTGGTTCTGTCCCTATGCGGTAAGAACTGAAGATGGAACGATTGAGCGACGCACCATTGGCGATGCCCAAAACGACTACTTGAAAGCAGAGTGGTTTGTTGAGGCGCTGAAGGCTGACAGCAGCTATTGGTCGGAACCCTTCTTCGAATCGAACGATACCATTGTTCCATTGGTATCCTATATGATTCCTATCCACAATAAACAGGGAAAGACGGTGGCCATTCTCGGCGCTGACCTGTCGCTCACCTGGTTCAGTGGAAAACTGATGAGAGGACGGGGACTCGTAAATAAGGATACCATCAATGTCAAAGTCGACAAGAACAAGAAAAAGAACCATGATTACGAAGATGACGAGGACGGTTTTACGACTATCAGAAATTTACAGGCTTTTGGTTGTTATACTTTCGTCATCAATCACGACGGTACGTTTATTGCCCATCCTGACAGCTCTTATGCCATCAGGAAAAATTATTTCAAGTTGGCCAAAGAGGCCAACGATACGATTGGCGAATATATAGGTCGTCAGATGGTGGCAGGAGAGGAGGGTATCTATTGTAATGAAGAAGGCGATGAGTCCCATTTCGAATTTTTCGACGTGGAAGATATTGATGTCTATCTGGCTTACATGCCTATTGACCATACCGATTGGTCTGTTGGTCTTGTGGTGCCGAGAATCATGATCGATATTGTGGCGATCGTTTTTGGTGTCGTCTTTGTGATATTGATAGGCCTCGCATTGTTGGTGGTGCGCTTTGTCGGTAAGTTTGTCGCCAAGCGGGCTACACGTCCACTGAGTCAGCTGGCAGAGTCTGCCAACGAGGTGGCGAAGGGTAATTTCAATGCACCTTTGCCCCAGCTGAAGCATTACGACGAGGTCCGACAGTTGCGCGATTCTTTCGAGGAGATGCAGCACGCACTCAGCCATTATATGGACGAACTGAAAGAGACCACCGCTTCGAAGGCTGCTATCGAGAACGAGTTGAAGGTGGCGCACGACATCCAGATGTCGATGTTGCCCAAGACCTTCCCGCCCTATCCTGAGCGCGACGATATCGATATCTACGGTTCGCTGACGCCTGCCAAGGATGTGGGTGGCGACCTCTTCGACTTCTTTATCCGCAATGAAAAGTTGTTCTTCTGCATTGGCGATGTGTCAGGAAAAGGTGTGCCTGCTTCATTGGTGATGGCCGTCACACGTTCCCTGTTCCGTAATATCGCTGCTCATGTGGCAGAACCGGATGGGATTGTCATGACACTCAATGATGCCATGTCGGAAAATAACGATACGAATATGTTCGTCACCCTCTTCGTGGGTGTGCTGGATCTCCAAACAGGCGTTTTGGAATACTGTAATGCCGGCCATAATTATGCGATGCTCATCGGACAGATGGTCAGCTCGATTCCTTGCGATCATAACCTGCCTGTGGGTGCCATGCCTGGTATGACCTTTACGAAGCAGCAACTGACCCTCGAGCCTCAGTCCACCATCTTCCTCTATACAGATGGTCTCAATGAGGCTGAGGACCCAGATCATATCTTGTTTGGTGTGGAGCGTATCATCCATATTGCAGAGAGGATGGTGAAGGAGGGCAAGAATGAGCCTACCACGCTGATCAACGAGATGATCGAGGGTGTTCACCGATTTATCGACGATGCAGAACAAAGTGATGATTTGACCATTTTGGCTATCAAATATGGGAAAAGACGATAACAAACTAGTACGTCGTATCGCTGAACAGAAATACGAGTTTGGCTTCACGACGGATGTACATACAGAAATCATAGAAAAGGGGCTGAATGAGGATGTCGTTCGGCTCATCTCTGCCAAGAAGGGGGAGCCCGAGTGGATGCTCGAGTTCCGCTTGAAGGCGTTTCGTTACTGGAAGGAACAGACGGAGCCCAAATGGGGACATGTGCATGTGCCTGAAATCGACTATCAGGCCATCAGCTATTATGCCGACCCGATGGCCAAGAAACCTGCTGGCGATGGCAAGATCGACCCTCAGGTGGAAAAGACCTTCGACAAGCTTGGTATCCCTCTCGAAGAGCGCTTGGCGCTTTCAGGCAATACCGCTGTCGATGCCATCATGGACTCTGTCAGCGTGAAGACCACCTTCAAGGAGAAACTCCGCGAAAAAGGTGTCATCTTTTGTTCGATAGGTGATGCCATCAAGGAGCATCCTGACCTGGTGCGCGAATATCTGGGATCTGTGGTGCCCTATAAGGACAATTTCTTTGCAGCGTTGAACTCGGCTGTCTTCTCCGATGGCTCGTTTGTCTACATCCCCAAGGGTGTACGCTGTCCCATGGAACTGAGCAGTTATTTCCGTATTAACGCTCGTAATACAGGACAGTTTGAGCGCACGCTGATCATTGCCGATGATGATGCTTATGTGAGCTATCTCGAAGGTTGTACGGCCCCCATGCGCGACGAGAACCAGTTGCATGCGGCCATCGTCGAGATCATAGTCAAGGATAGGGCAGAGGTGAAATATTCCACCGTACAGAACTGGTATCCTGGCGATGAAAATGGTAAGGGTGGTGTCTTAAACCTCGTCACAAAACGTGGCGATCTGCGTGGTGTCGACTCCAAGCTCTCGTGGACACAGGTAGAGACGGGTTCTGCCATCACTTGGAAGTATCCTTCATGTATCCTCAGAGGCGACAACTCACAGGCAGAATTCTATTCTGTGGCTGTGACCAACAACTATCAGGAGGCGGATACTGGTACGAAGATGATCCATATTGGTAAGAACACCAAGTCGACCATCATCTCGAAAGGTATCTCTGCTGGGCACTCACAGAACTCCTATCGAGGTTTGGTACGTGCAGCGTCTACTGCTGACAATGCCCGTAACTACTCCTCGTGCGATTCGCTGCTCTTGGGTTCTGACTGTGGTGCTCATACCTTCCCCTATATGGATGTGCACAACGATACGGCCATCTTTGAGCATGAAGCTACCACCTCGAAGATCTCTGAAGACCAGCTCTTCTACTGCAACCAGCGTGGTATCCCCACAGAGCAGGCCGTTGGTCTCATCGTCAATGGCTATGCCAAGGAGGTGCTCCAGAAACTTCCCATGGAGTTTGCTGTCGAAGCCCAGAAACTATTATCAGTATCATTAGAAGGAACCGTAGGATAAAGATATGTTAGAAGTTAAGAACTTACACGCCAAGATTGGCGAGAAAGAGATATTAAAAGGCATCGACCTTGTGATCAACGATGGTGAGACCCACGCCATCATGGGCCCCAACGGCTCTGGCAAATCTACCCTGAGTGCTGTGCTCGTGGGTAATCCGCTCTATGAGGTTACAGAGGGCGAGGCCTATTTCAATGGCAAGAACCTGCTGGAGATGAAGCCTGAGGATCGTGCCCATGAAGGGTTGTTTTTGAGTTTCCAGTATCCAGTGGAGATTCCTGGTGTCTCGATGACCAATTTTATGAAAGCTGCCATCAACGAAAAGCGTAAGTATCAGGGCCTCGAGCCGATGAATGCTGCTGAGTTCCTGAAACTGCAGCGTGAGAAGCGCAAGATTGTGGAACTCGACTCTAAACTTGCCAATCGTTCTGTCAACGAGGGTTTCAGCGGTGGTGAGAAGAAACGTAATGAGATCTTCCAGATGGCGATGCTGGAGCCCAAACTCTCCATCCTCGACGAGACGGACTCTGGTCTTGACGTCGATGCCATGCGTATTGTGGCTGAGGGTGTCAACAAACTCCAGACGCCAGAGACATCGTGCATCGTCATCACTCACTATGACCGTCTGTTGGAAATGATTCGTCCTCAGTTTGTGCATGTGCTCTACAAAGGCCGTATCGTCAAGACGGGTGGTCCTGACCTTGCCAAGCAGATTCAAGAGCACGGCTACGATTGGATCAAAGAAGAAATCGGAGAAGAATGAACAGCGAACAACAATATATTGATCTCTATCAGCAGGCACGGGAGATGATTTTCTCTCATGCCCCAGAGGCGATGAATGCTGTGCGCGATGAGGCTTTCGAGGACTTTCGCAGGCAGGGCTTTCCATCCAAGAAGGTGGAGCGTTATAAATACACCGATATCCAGAAACTCTTCGCCCCTGACTATGGCGTCAACCTCAACCGTCTCGAGATACCCGTCGATCCTTATGCAGCTTTCCGTTGTGACGTGCCCAATCTTTCGACCTCACTCTACTTTGTGGTCAACGATATGTTCTATCGCGATGATAAGCCGAAGGGGCATTTGCCTGAGGGTGTCATTGTGGGCTCGTTGCGCGAAAATCCCCATTTCATCGAGAAATATTACGCTCGTCTGGCTAAGACATCTGACGATGCCATCACGGCCCTCAACACCATGCTGGCCCAAGATGGTATGCTGGTTTATGTTCCCAAGAACGTTAAGGTCGATCGTGCCATCCAGGTCATCAACATCCTGAAAGCCACCCCTCAGAATGCCCAGCGACAGGTGTCTGATCTCATGGTCAACCGTCGTGTCCTCATCATTCTCGAAGAGGGTGCAGAGATCAAGATGCTCTTCTGTGACCATGCTGCTGATGATCGTAACTTCCTCGCCACACAGGTCATCGAGGCCTACGTGGGGGAGAATGCTTCACTCGATCTCTATTGTCTCGAGGAGACCCATTATAAGAATGTACGCGTGAGCAATGTCTATATCGACCAGCAGGCCAACAGTCGTGTCAATCACAATGTTATCACCCTGCACAATGGTATCACCCGCAACAAACTCGACCTCACGCTCTCTGGCGAGGGTGCCGAGTGCGAGTGCTATGGCTGTGTGATAGCCGATAAGGAGCAGCACGTCGACAACAACACGCTCATTACCCATAAGGCAACGCATTGCACCTCGAACGAACTCTACAAATACGTGCTCGACGATAAGGCCACAGGTGCCTTTGCTGGTCGTGTGCTCGTGGAGCATGGGGCCCAGAAGACCACCTCGCAGATGACCAACCAGAACCTGACGGCCACCCGTGAGGCCCGTATGTACACCCAGCCCATGCTCGAGATCTATGCCGATGATGTGAAATGTGCCCACGGCTCTACCGTTGGCCAGCTCAACGATGCGGCCCTCTTCTACATGCGTCAGCGAGGCATCTCTCTCGACGAGGCCAAACTCCTGCTGCAGAATGCCTTCATCAACGAGGTCATCGACCACATGCGTCTCGAACCCCTTCGCGACCGTCTCCACTACCTCGTCGAAAAGCGTTTCCGTGGCGAACTCAACAAATGCACAGGTTGTAAACTCTGTAAATAAACCATATGTCAGCAAAACTAAACTATCTCCTTGCCTTAACGATGCTGCTGCCCATGCTGGCGATGGCATCAACAGATTCTACGACTGTTTGTCCTGAAGTCAGGATCGAAGTCGAGCAGTTGCCTGATATGAATATCCCCCGTGCTGGCCATGAGGTGTTCTGTGTGAATGGCGAACTGACGGTGGCTGGTGGTCATACTGATGGCTTTGTGCCCACACCAACGGCAGAATACCTGAAGGATGGTCAGTGGCACACCATTCCCATGACTTATACCCACGACAACGCCTTCTCTGTGGTGCTCACTTCTGGTAAGGTGATGCTGGGTGGAGGTAGCGAACAGCCTATTGGCATCGGACAGACCTATGTGACAGAGGTCTATGACCCTCTGACACACTCCTTCAATGGTTATTGCAGCATGCAGCGCAAAAGGGCGTGTGCCTCTGCCCTTGAACTCGACAGCGGACGTGTCGTCGTCGCTGGCAACTGGTATGCCAACGATGGTATCGAGTTGTTCGAAGACAAGTCTGATACCCGTGCTGATTATAATGGTAAGCGTCTCTTTACCTATATAAAAGATGTAGCGATACAACGCGCCTATCCCCTGATCTTTCGTACGGCCCCTGACGATGCCCTGATCTTTGGAGGCGTGGGTGTGAAGGGCGACTCCATCTGGACGTCTACAGCCTACAGTCTGAAGGGCGACTCTGTCACGATTCCCTTGTTAGAGGAATGGTGGCCATTAGGTACTGAAACGGCCCGTAGCGCTGATAGTTTCTTTGGCGATGCGTCTAAAAATCTCTATGCCTACCTGATGGCCGTTCAGAATCACGAAGGTCAGGTGGCGATAGCAAAGGTGGTCAATGGCGAGTTTGCGTTGTTGCCCACTACTTGTCCTGTGCCTATGCAGAGTCATGGCGAGGAAATCATCTATGCCTCAACCGTACTTGTTGACCAAAAGGCAGGAAGAGGTTATCTGCTGGGCCTTGGCAGAGGTTATTACAATGCCCCTGACAAGCCAGCGCGATGGTATGTGCTGTCTATCGACTATACTAAACAGCCAGCAGCCTTGACGCTCTGTTATACAGACACTCTTCCAGAACTCAATATCTACGCTGCCACACTGACCTCTGAGGGCAATCTGCTCATCGCAGGTGGTCTATATCATGGCAGCAACTTCACACCGTCGAAGCGTGCAATCCTGCTGCGTGTGGGACAAGAACCAGCTACTACTACTGTTGCAGCAGAGAGCGATATCAATTTCAGACAGATTGCTATATGGGTGTTGGTAGCGCTGCTGTTCTTAGTCATTCTCGCCTACCTATTGATATATGCGAGGAAGCATCGACCCATTCCATCGTCTGTCGACACTGCTGTCCCTGTTTCTGATCTAGAGGTCACTGACGACTTGATGGACCGCATCTATCAGGTGATGGAGGCGCAGAAACTCTATCAGGACAGCAATCTGAAAGTCACAGACCTTGCTACTGCTCTGGGTACCAACCGTCGTGCCGTTTCCGACTGTATCAACTCCCAGAAGGGCTGTACGTTCACCCAGTTCATCAATATCTATCGTGTGGAACATGCCAAGCGTGTCATGCGTCAGAATCCTGACAAGAAGGTGGTCGATATCTATCTGGAGTCTGGTTTCGCCAACGAAGGATCCTTCTTCCGAACGTTCAAGGCTGTTACTGGCATGACCCCGAAAGAGTGGCTGAGTAAGGCCTGAAACCCCACTTTTTGAAGAAAATCGACTAACAAAACGCGTTTTGTTAGTCGATTGTGTTAAATTGTGAGTCGATGTTTCGAATTTTTTCCTATATTTGCAGCATAATTTATTATTAACTAACAACAAACAATATGAAAAAGTATCTACTTTTGTTACTAACGATGCTGGCATTGTCGATAGAAATGCAGGCACAAGGAACCAGTTGGAACAATGCAACACTTGTGAAGGATGGGGAAACTGTCAGTGGAACCTTGGATGAAACGAACCAAGATGCGTGGTACAAGATTGAACTGACGAAGGAGGGAAACGTGACCTTTGATGCCAAGTCCGATGCGAATCTGGTTCTCAGGTATATCAGTATTAATATCAAGAACGCTCAAGGTACCGATTACAATGAGATAGGCTGGATTTATCTGTATAATGAAGAAAAACCCTATACAGTGTATGGCTTGAAACCCGGCACCTATTACATTCGCCTGCACAGGGAGACGAAAGCCGGTAAGTATACGATGAAGTATACGTATACAGCTGCCAATTACCAGAATGATCCGGAACCTAACGACGAATGGAAGCAAGGCTCGAAATTGGAAAATGGCCAGACGGTACAGGGTCTCTTAGGTTACTGGGGACTGGAATCGAATACAATCGATATGGAAGATTGGTACCGTATAGAGGTTCCCGATAATGGAACAGTAACCTTTGATGTACACTCGGAGAATACACTGACTATCCGCTATATAAGTCTATTCCCATTAAAAGACGGTGGTGCGGATGTCTATGAGCGGAAATGGATATATCTGTATGACGTAGAGAAGCCATTTACGGAGACCAACGTGGCAGCAGGCACCTATTATGTTCTCTTGCATAAAGAGGGAAACAGGAGTGCTGATAGCGATAAGAATTTTGGTGGCTATACGATGAAATATACTTTTACTCCCAACAGCTATAGAGGCGATGCGGAACCCAACGATACCCATGACAAGGCTATAGAGATCAAAGACGGCGAAACAAAGACTGGCCATCTGGGTTACCTATACAATACATCTTATACAGATGATGATGACTGGTACAAGGTGGATGTGCAGGCAGGCTTTGTGAAATTCGAAATTCATGAAGACCTCAAGACAAGCCTTGACATCAGATATGTTGAGCTTTACAAGAATGACAACGGCAATCTGATAAGCATAGACTATGTCTATGTTCATAGAGGGGAGGACCATAGCGAGTTTACCGTTACGAATCTGGAAGACGGTATTTATTATCTGAGGGTCCATCGTGAAAAAGGTGAAGGCGGATATACGCTGACTTGTGGATCACCTCAGCGCTCTCCGGATTCGAAGATCCGTGTGCATTATATAGGTAAAAACTCTACGCGCATAGGCATACCTAGTCCTTTCCAAGTCAAGATAGAAAACTTAGACAGCCATGACAGTGGATCGTTCTTCCTCCTCATTCCTACCAGTGATGACGTTGATCTGCTCTATGCTGAGTGTCCCTGTGATACGGGTGTGGTGCGCTATACCATCGACGACATGAGTTTCGAGGATAACCATTGTGCAGGTTTCATCGTCTCCAACCTCAAACCCTTTGAGAGCTATACTTTCACCATGTATGCCGAAGGTCATGCCGATAAGAATGTCAGGAGCAATCGAGCCCTTCTTTCAGGTACGTTAATTGCTGTAGGAGCCTATGTCGGTTCGCTTGCCGTCAGCATGGTTGTTGACAGGGTGCAGGACTATTACCTGAAGAAGGCTGCAAAGAGACTGATGCCTGATGAGAAACTCGATGATTATGGGCGCGTATGGAGTCTTACCAAAGACCAATATGTTAAGAATGATGAAGAGTATAACATAAAAGTCCATGCCGCCAAGACAATTGCGAAACAATGTGGTGAGAATGTCATGAAAGCTGTGCCCGGAGGAGCTCCTGTGGCTACAACAATGGGCGTGGTGGAAACTCTCTATGATTCATTTAGTTCTCTGCGTCGCTGGTTCTATTATACTTTCGGTCGTGCTAAGCATCAGCAAGATATCCAGGATTGGCTGGATGACAAACCGACGACCCTCGATGCCAAGGCTGGTGCCAACAAGAAAGTGACATCATGGGATCCCAATGAGATGTGCGGCCCCGTAGGCTATGGTGACAAGGGGTACATTAGTGAGACTAAGACAATGGACTACCGCATTCTTTTTGAGAACAAGAAGGAAGCTACAGCTCCCGCTTACCGCATCCGCATCAGCGATGTACTCGACGAGAACGTCTTCGACGTGAATTCCGTCCGCTTTGGCTCCACCAGTCATGAGGGCATGCAGTACAACTGGAAGATGACTCGTGAAGGCAATACGCTCAATTGGGACATCGAAGGCATCGAGTTGCCGCCAAACGTGAATGCGCCTGAGGGCGAGGGCTATGTCACCTTCAGTGTTGACCTGAAGCCAGGCTTGAAGAGTGGTACAGAGATCAAGAACAAGGCCACCATCATCTTCGATTACAATGCACCTATCGAAACCAATGAATATATCAATACCCTTGATCTCGTTGCACCGACAGGTAAAGTACAGAATGTGACGTTGAACAATAATCAGTTTACGGTTAGTTGTAGCGGAGAGGATGCCGAGTCAGGAATTAGTTTTTATAGATATTACTATTCCGTTGGTGGTGGCGATTTCCAACTCTTTACCGAAAGCGATTGGCCGGAAGTAGATGTTCCCATTGAGCAAGGCAGGAATGCCAGCGACTATACCTTCTGTATAGTGGCTGTCGATAATGTAGGCAATGCCCAGCTGACACTCTCTGACCCATGGGATGTTGCTACTGCTATCAATGGCCAGAAGTCCGTTTCTGTCAATGACCTATGGACTATCACCAATCTGAATGGCGTTGTTGTCGCCAGTGGTAAGGGCACACCTTCTGCACGACTCGTTAAGGGTGTCTACATTATCCGTCAAGGTGATATCTCACGTAAGGTCATTATCAAGTAAGGAATTCTGTGGAAACACAGGCCGATAGCCGCGTGACATTCTATCCTGATGGGAAATACCGTTGGGTGGATGAAGTGCCAATGTTGAAGAATCCCAGCATCTTGTTCGATGTGTACAAGGTGCTGGGAATCAGCTTTGGCATTGTGAACTCAGAAGGGACGGATCTCAGTGAGTTCATATTCTTGAAACAAAAAAGACGTTGAGACGTTTGAGACGTTTGAGACGCTTTAAAGCATCAAATTAATTAAGAAGGGACCTCAATTGCGAGGCCCCTTCTTGATATGAGCGGCAGCGATGTCGCTCTTGTATTTATGGGTGAAATGTTAAAAAACGACTCACAAAACGCGTTTTGTTAGTCGAAAGTGTTGAATTGTGAGTCGATGTATCGATTTTTTTTCTATATTTGCAACATCATTACTCGTTTTTGACTATTAACACTATTCATTTTTATTTTTATCAATATGAAGAAACTATTACTTTTATGCATGGCCTTCATCGTAACGGCAAATGTTTCTGCACAGGAAGAAAGCGGCCTGTACAAGTCTGAAAACCTTTATTATGTACTTGACGATGCGAACAAAACGGCAACATTGTCAAGTTGGAAAAGACTACATAACGGTGCCTATGACAACTATAATTGCTATAGTGGTAATATAGTTGTTCCTGAAAAACTTGCCAATGGCTATACCGTAACGGGTATTGGCGATGAATGCTTCAATGTGTGTACTGAATTGACATCTGTTACTTTGCCAGGCACTCTTAAGACCATCGGTGAATATGCCTTCTCCTATTGCTCTAAGCTCACTTCCATCTCTATTCCTGGTTCTGTGGAGAGTATAGACAACTATTGTTTCCACGAGTGCAGGGCCATTGAGACTTTGAACATCGAAGACAGCGACAATCCACTTTCTATAGGAATAAGCACCTTCAATTTAGGTACTGTTTTTTATGAATTGTTTGGTTTGAAGACCGTATATGTGGGTCGTAATATTGAGAGTGAACGACCTGCATTTAACAGTTGTCGATCAATCAAAAGCATAAAGTTTGGTAATAAAGTGACCGCTCTTCAGAAATCGATGTGTAATGGAGCAGATGCATTAGAGGAAGCAGATATCAGTACCAGCATCACTGAGATACCTGAAAAGGCTTTTTATTATTGTTATGCCTTGTGCCGTTTAGCCTTAGGCAATAATACGAGCGTCATAGGTGACGATGCGTTTACGTGCTGTAATCTGCCTGGGATTAATCTGAAGAAAGTTAAGCTGACATCTATCGGAAGGTATGCCTTCTCTTATAACGTCAATGCTACTTTCCTGGAACTTCCTGAAACACTGACTTATGTTAGCGATTTGGCATTCAACAACTGTAGGTCGCTGACAAAGATTACCAGCGATGCCGTCACGCCACCTTCCTGCGGAGGAGGGGAAGTATTTGGGTCCGTAGACTGGAAGAATTGCAAGCTGATAGTACCAGAGGGTAGTGTTGATGCCTACAAAAGTGCTTTCGTATGGAAGAACTTCTTTAATATTGAGTCTGGCATCAATGAAACCAAGAATGAGTCAACTGTTGTTAAAGACAGCTATTCTGTTAGCGGACAACGTACTACAGGAAACTATCGTGGCCTGACTATTCAGCGCACCAACGATGGACAGACTCGCAAGGTCATTGTCCGCTGATATATCCAGAAAGTTATTTAATTTTCATTTAATACAAGTTAAGCGTATGAAAAGACCTAAGAAATTAATTAAGGCAATCTTTGCTGCCTTTGTCATGGCCTTGTTTGCACAACCCGTGCAGGCACAGGACAGAGTAGACGAGTTTGGCATTTTCGACCACATGTCGGTGGGCCTGACTCTGGGAACCACGGGCGTTGGTTTAGACCTCGCAGCCCCAGTGACTGACTATCTGCAGGTACGTGCAGGATACAACTTCTTCTCTGGATTTAAGTATTCAGAGGATGTGGATTACCGTGCCAAGGGTAAACCCAAAAGAGGCAAGACAAAGGCCGAGGGTACTAACTACATGGGCACAGGCCACCTGCTGCTTGACGTGTATCCCTTCCCTGCCTACACCTTCCACGTTACAACAGGATTCTACCTCGGCACCGATGAGGTCGTGAAGCTGGAGAACACCAGCCCTGTGAAGGACTTCGAGCCAGGTGAGGGTATCGTGATCGGCGACCACATCGTGGGCTTCGACGCAGACGGTTATGCCCATGGTGTCATCAAAGTCAACAAATTCCGTCCTTATGTCGGCATCGGCTTTGGACGCAGTGTTCCTCGCAAGCGCTTTGGCGTGAGTGGCGACTTCGGTGTGCAGTTCTGGGGCAAGCCAAAAGTGTATGAGAAGCAGACTGGCATGGACCTCGAAGTGAAGAAAGAAGACCTGGGCGACGACAGCAACAAGTATTACGACGTGATATCTAAATTCTCGGTATGGCCTGTGGTGACACTCCGGCTGACATATAGAATTTTTTAATGGTAAAAGGTAAAAAAGTAAGAATATGATGAAGAAGATATTAATGATGATGGCCCTTGTGGCCACAGCCCTGTTCGTTGTCACTGCCTGCGACAAGAAAGATGACGACGACAATGGCGGCAATGGCGGCAATGAGGATAGTGGCATTGTAACTCTCACAGCTCCTCCCTATAAGGATGAGGCGAGGGTACTGAATATCACTCAAGACAACAGTGAGGGCATCAAGCAGTTGCGCTTGATGGAGAGTGGTGGTTATATGATTACTCGTCAGGCTGGCTCTGCAAATGCGCGTATCAGGCGTGCAGGCTCAGACGACGGTATCTATGAATTTGGCAAATATACGTATAGCGGCGGCAAGTATGTATTCGACAATGGGATGACCATCTCAGTAGAGCAGTCAGGATCAGGCCAGAACGTCGAGGTGACTATTACATGGAAAAACGGCACGTCTATCAAGACAACTGCTACCATTGTTACTTCTAGTAGCGTGGCAGCAGGCATTTTTACCGATAATCTGTGCAGCCGCCCGTGGAAAGTCGAGCGGGTTATTGCCAGTGCTGCCTTTGAAGGAAAGACACTTGGCAAGGAGTTCAAGGGTCCAGTTGATCTGGCAGAAGTCAAGGCGTGGTATGAGAATAATTTCGGAAAGTTCAAGGATCAGTTTGATGCCAATACCATCGTCGAGGGCATCTATTTCGACTCCAAAGGCTTGTTCGCCATCAACTACCAGAACCGTATTGATGATGTGGGCACGTGGCGTTGGACAAGCATGAACGATGGCGATCTGGTTTACACATGGAACGACAAGCAGAGTGCAATCTCGTTGTTTACGGGCAGTGCGTCGGTAGAGTTCACGAAGAGTCCTGAGAGTTGTAAACTGATCCTCAAGGGCGTTGTGAATGGCATCGACTTCGAGTTCGCATTCTACATGAAGTGAACTCAGAAGGGACGGTTCTTGCGTCCCTTAGGTAGCAAGCGAGCAAAGCTCGAACGCTCAGTGAGTTCTTGTCCTTGAACATAAAAAGACGCTAAAACGCTTAGACGTTTGAGACGCTCTGAAGCATCATATCCATAAAGAAGGGGACTCTCGCGAGCCCCCTTTCTTGTCTTAGATAGCAGTGCGTAGTTTTTGGAAATGTCCATGGCTGATTTTCTTGACGGCGCCCGATTTGATGAGTGTGTTGATACGGGCTGAGGCTGTGGTGTTCGAGGAATAGCCCCAGATATCCATCACGTTCTTGGTGGTAAACTCCTGTGGCAGCGACTCGAAGTATTCGTTGGTCTTGTCGTAGACGGCACGTGTCTGCGTATCACGCTCCTCATTGTCGAAGTAGTCTTGCCACATCAGTCCGAACAGCGTTTCCTCGCAGGCGAAGAGGATTTCGAACATTAGCGTGGCGAATTCCAGATGCTGCTTGGTGATCTTCACCGTCATCGTCTGTTGGAAATCCTCCCATGATTTCTGCGTCGAGACGACCTGTGGGATGCAGATGGCCATCACCTTGTCCTGCATACGTTTAAGCATGGTCAGTGTAGCTTCGTCGCCTTCGTTGGCAGCTTCCTCCATACGGGCAGCGACCATCTTGTACACATGTGCCACCAGTTTCTCCAGACCCTTGATCTCGCCATGCAGACCGTCCATCCTGCGCGACCACTTCTTCATCTCGTTGGCAGCCGCCATACTCTTTGGCTTTTTGGTCAGCGGGCGCATCTTGAAGTTGCCTGTAGGCATCACAAACACGCTGAGTCGTGTGGCCAGTCCATCGCCGATGTTGCTGAGGTTGACAAACTTCTTCAGCGAGGTGCTTGTGCCTGTTGCTACCAAGATATAGTGTACAGGCATGATGCCGTTCACACTGTCCTTGTTGCTGTAGTCCACACCGTTTTTCTCGTTGTGGAAGCTCTGTAGCATCATGTCGCGCTTTTCCTGGAACGAGCCGGATGCTTTCACGATTGACAGCAGCTCAGAGGCAAAGGTGTAGAGATGATAATAGTAGAGACCACCCTCGGCCGTTGGCACCGTTGCATTCTGCATACGACGGTACATTACGTTGTTCGAGGTCTTTACAGGGCAATAACGAACCATCTCCGTGGGTCGCTTCAAGGCGTCTTTCTTCTGCTCCTTCTGCGAGGTCTCACGCTCGTTCAGACCCTCCTTGTACAAACGTTCCTGCTCACGTCCAGGCGCATCGGCCTCCTGCATCACCTCCATAATGTACTCGTCTTGCTTCACGGCAAAGCCCTTACCAGTGGCGGGGCCGCCAATGACCATTGCCAGGATGTTCAGACGATGGGCATAGCCCTCGAAATCCTGATACCAGCACTTGGTCAGCAGGGCGTCGTACATACCAGCAGCTGTGATCACACCGCCAGGCTTGACCTCATCGTCGTCGATATAGCCAATGGCCGATGCATAGCATCCCAATGGAAGTTTCAGCAGGCGCTTGGCCCAGTCGGCATAGGGCAGACGTGACTTGCTCAGTCCTGAGAACTCATCGACACCCGCCTCACGAAGGGCATGATACATACGTTTGGGCATGCGCTTCTCTTCCTTGTAGCTAAGGGCCGACTTCACCGTCTGGCTGACGTTTTCGCCACGCTCCTTGACAATGTCCTGCACCCACGACTGAGCCCTGAGGATAGCTTCAATCATGATGGGGTCGGAGTCGCAGATGTAGCGCAGATGGTCGGCCAACTCGAGTGAGGTTTTGTGGCGGGAGCCAGGTTCAGGCAACTGCGGACCCACCCAGCAGTCGACGATCTTCTGCATGGACACTGTCTTGTACTTACAATCCGAAATACAAAATTTCTCAATTTCTAAACTTGCCTTTTTGCCACCAGTCTTGGCAGCGTTGCCGCCCTGACTGTTGCCCTGACGATAGGCATCGCCGAAAAGGGTATCGTACTCCGGATTCTCATAGCTGAACATACGTTCTGCATCGAAGAAGAGGATGTCGCCTGCAGGCTCTGAGGGTGCAAACGACATGCGCGAGGCATCCTTACCGCTTTCATCGGCCTGAAGACCCAGCTGACGGGCCAGCTCACAGGCATTCTCGATGAGGTTACCCCACTCCTTGCGGGCGATGAACACAAACTTGAGGCCTGCATTCGAGGAAGTGATAAACACCAACAGTACTCCCAGCTCGCGAAGCTGAGTCTCTTCCCAGCGATGGAACACCTCTACAGGATTCTCCGTCAGATGATCCACGTCGAGTACGGCTAGGCCGTTCAAGTGGGCTGACTTCTGCAGGCGCCACTTGCCAAGTTGCATCTGCTTGGTCTCCACACCGTTCTCCATGACTGTGACCTCCTTCTCACACGCTGCGAAGTCGTCGGCCACGAAGATGAGGCCCTCCAACGAGTGCTTCACCTTGTCGGCCCCTACCGTGTCGCCCTGCTTACGGAGATCACGTATCCTGCCAACCTTACGGAAGGTCTCAGGATTGTTAAACACTGCTTCCAGCTGCTCAGCAGAGACGATTTGCTCTGTCTGGGCCAGAAGATTTCTCTGAATTGTAATTTTCGCCATAAATTTTGCGTTTTAAATTTGTCATTAACGGGGTGTCAAAACCCCGCTGCGAACCTTTCGCAACGGCGAAGTTAGTAATAAAAAAATGGGTTAAAGAGGCTATCAGCCGAATGCCCAGAATACGGCAACGGCTATCAGTCGAATGTTCATTCCATCATATGAACTATCAGAAATCAGGTAATTTTCAGCAGATTTTTGCCCTCATGAGTGAGGTGAGTATTTCCTCGGCAATTTTGTACATACGGTCGAAGGCGTTTTGCCTGCGTGTACTCTCACCCCATGGCTTCTTCCATTTTGTAAAAGGCAGTCGGAAGATGTTGTCTTGAGTGATATTGCTCATAGTACTCAGGTCGAGCTCGGCATTCAACTGTTTCAGCTTGAGCGTATTAATCAGGTGTATGAAATTCTGATATTGGGTTTCGCGCATGTTGGCAATCTTGCGATCTACGAAGATGCGATACACAGCCCACCAGTGGTTTTTCTGGCAAAACAGTGGCTTGCCGTCTTCTGCCTTCAGCTGCATCAGATTATCTAGGATGGTCTTCAGCTGAGACATATAGACGGCTCTCAGAGCTTCCTGCTCCTCTGGTGACTTTTCCTCCACTTGTTGCTCGCCCTCATCCAGACTGTATTCGTTGTAAGGATGGAGTCCCTTACGGTCAAGCGCATCATAAAGATAGTCGCGCAACGAGTCGTCGTGTGTATAGCCGGCATGAAACAAAGCCGACAACGCCCAGCTTTTTGTTTCTTCGCTGCTGTCAGCATCCTCCATCAGTCCTAACACCAGTTTGAGTGATACAGGATGGTTGCGTACTATGAAAATGTCATTCAGATTCATCGGGGCGTTCCAGATAATCGTTCAACTCTTTGTTCAGGCGGTCGGCCATGTAGCTCATCTGCTGGTCGAGCGTCGTGAAATGGAATTCGTAATGAGGGTTCACTTCCAGCATCGCTCTGGCCTGATTCACGAACTCGAAGAAAATGTCATCGTCGTCGAGTGGTTGTATTTGCTGCTCATCTATCACATCGGCAAAATAAACCAGGAAAAGCGGTTTCAGGAGCAAGCTCTGCAGATAGAATTTACCCCCGATTTCCATATTGCTTAGCACAATCTCCTGATGGTTTTCTTTGGATTTTTCATCCCATTCCACTTCAATGCCATTTTCTTTTAAGCGATGCAACATGCCTAGAGGATCGTAGTCGGCTCCTGTATGCATCATCTGACTCATCATGAGCAGATTCAGTTGGAAACTGGGAATCTTCCGTCTTTGGGCAGGACATACCACCAAACAGTCTTTGTTTTCCAAGTGATACCATACTTTACCTTCGGCAGTTTCCACGGTGACCATGAAATTGAAGTTTTCCTTATCCTCACTCACCACTGCATTTTGCCCCAGTGTCCTGACTACGGGATGCTCGTGGGTAATGATACCATAGCCGCCATCAGGGGCGGGATCCTCTTCCACTACCGAAAGAACGCCTATCTGTTCTGCTATTTCATCCTCGTCGAGGCCCATAATCACGTTATGGGGCTCGGGCAGCGGGATATAATGCGAATTGATAATCTTCATACGCGTGTATACATATATATTATTGTGCTGCAAAGATACGAAGATTTTTCTGTACCACCAAAGTTTAGATATTTAGATATTTAGGATTTAAGGAAAAAAAGTAAAAAAAGTAAAATTACTATTTATATATTCCTATGAATTCTAAATTTCTAAATTCCTAAACATGCTAAACTTCACAGGCGAGAACTATCCAATCCCATGACGAGAACTATTCTCTCCTATGGTTTGCAGTATTCTCCGTTTTGCAACTATTAATGCTAGCAATTGTTACTATTAATATCTGCACTTTTTCAGTAGAATTTCGACTGTTTTATATTTTTTTTTACAATATTCAGCCGATCAAAGGATGCTGTATTAACCGTTTTTGTAGCATATGGGTGGTAACAATTGTTTTCTGCCGATGCAATTTTTGCTACCTAACTAGGCCGCAAATTCTGCTTCGAATGGTAATTTGAACGAATGTGATGCTTAAAAATGAAAAAATTATACACGAATTGGTGTGTGCGGATCCGTGTCTTGAAATAAGAGGCTCTTGCTGACTGTTACTCGTATTTTGTTATGATGATAAGTGCCACTTGTTTTACCCAATCGGCAGCGATGTCGCCCCTGATTTTTCGTCGAAATGTTAAAAAACGACTCACAAAACACGTTTTGTTAGTCGAAAGTGTTGAATTGTGAGTCGATGAATCGAAATTTTTTCTATATTTGTGGCGTAATTAATCAATAACCAACAAAATAAAACGCGTATGAAACAAAGATTACTACTATTATTCCTGCTTGTATGCTCCATTGGCATATATGCTGCAGAGGTGAACGGTGTTCGTATCACAACGAGCGAAAAAGACGCCTCTGGAAAGGAAATAACGTATGATTTCCTGTTTAAATCGAATCCGAAACTCACTTACCTGAACTCTTATGATGGCACCACGCTCCTGTCTGCTGAGGTAGCCATCAGTTCCACTGATGTGAAAGGTCGCTTTGGCAAGGACGAGATTATCCTGGACCAGAGCAAGCTGAAGAGCCTGACCTTTATGGATGTATCGGCCACAAAGATCGATGCCCTAATGGCCGAAGGCAATCTGTGTGTACAACTGACCGACGAAGGTCTGCAGCTGAATGGCCTGCAAGCCAGCGAGGCCGTCAAGATCTACTCGCTCGACGGTAAGCTGCTCTACGCTGCGACTGCCTCGCCTGACGGCAGTGCGCATATCGGCATTTCCAGAAACCAGCCTGGTACCGTCTATGTCATCAAGGCTGGCAATGCTTCATTCAAAATCAGAACCAGATAATCAGGGAGGAACCAAGATATGAAAAGAATCGCATTATTCATAGCAGCACTCATGGGTCTTAGCTCTATTGCCCATGCCCAAAAGTATCAGATGGACGTTCAGACCAACGACGGTCTGATTACAAGCTATTTGGTAAATGACATGCAGGATGTGACCTATCAGGACGGTAAGACCATCATTACGTTTGGCAACAAGACGGTTAAGACCTACGACAACAAGGAGATAGCAACCGTTTCATGGTCAGAAAACAAGGGTAGCGGGGGCTCGAATGCCGGCTCGTTTACACTTGACGAGGATCATCTGTCGGTGGTCACACCCGATTACTCCATTGAGTTCTCTCCGACAGCCATCGACAAGGAGATGACGCTGACGGTGACGAAGTCGTCGGGCACACCAAACATCATATTGGATGGCGTACAGATTGCCGTAGCCTACGACTTCAGCCTTGGAAATGTGCATGAACTGGACGGAGTCGCTGTGATCAGATTGCCGATGGAATTTTCGGCTGGCCAAAGAGCATCGGCGGTTTACTACAATCAGGAGAAGGCGAAATGGGAGGTCGTCAATGGCAACTATGATGCCGCAACCCATGAGATGGTCATTACGACCAATCACCTGTCGACCTATGCCGGCCTGAAGATTGAGAATGCCATGACCAGGGCAGCCATGATGTCGTACTTGTGGATGCCTGGTCCTGATGAAATGGCAGAACTATCGAAACTGACTGAAAAACTCGTCAATTTCATTTATTCCGACGATCCCGATGCAGCAGCCATTGAGGCGTATGGCAGTCAGTATTCTACAGTCACGCAATTGGGACTTGATGTCGGTTTCAATTCCTTATTGGCGGTAGGCTTCGGCAGCGAGTTGCTGGAAGGTTTCGCCGAGGTGTTAGGACGTGTGGGTGTGGCCTTAAGCGTCTACAATATCTGTCGTAATGCCTATAGTGGCGATGAAGCTCAACTGGCTGGTAATACCTTGAAACTCTGTCTGCAGGAGACGCTCTATTGGACAGGCAAATTCTGCGGCAATGCTATGCTGACGGCGTCATTGGCCGGTGTGGCATTCATTGACTATACCATCAATAAGTTTGCCACAGAGGCATGGAGCAAGCGAAAGGACTTCTACAGGAATGCGATGGTGGAATATTACAGAAAGGGCGGAAAGGGCTATCGCTCGGCTGCTGACTGGTATAAGATCATGATGGATATCTTTAAGCGCACTGACCTGACCACCGAGAAGATTCACCAACTTGTAGATGAAGAGGTGACCCGATACAGCAATGCGGTATGGAACGACTCAGAATATCTGACATGGTATGAGGCCGACAAAGGGGTTACGTTCGGGTATAGCGGTGGTCAGATTGTCTGCAAGGATCTGGCAGTAGAAAAGCGTGGTGAGCTCTACAACGGCGTATTGGTCAGTGTGTTCCGTTTCATCGGAGCGAATAAAGAGCAGATGGCATTTGATCTTGCCTACGATGCAATGCAAAAATATGTGGAGGAACTGAATAAGGGAGTGATTCTGCAATTTGTCGACAATTCCAGGACTGACGACAAGACGGAATCTGCCTATAAAGGCTATACCGTGCGCTTCAAGAATCTTCCTAAAACGATTAAGGACCCCAAGGAGTGGGAGTGTACGCTTGACAGCAAAGGTGAAGGCAAGATCGAGTATAGTGTCATCGCTGCAGCTGATGCAGAGATTAAGCCTGTCTTAGAATTGGTGGCTCCAGACGAGAAGGAGACCGTGGTGAACGAAATCACCCTCAAGGACCTGAAGGCTGGCTATACCGAGAAGGACAAGAAGAACGTCATTAACATCGCACCCACGCAAATTGTGGGGGTTTTGTTAGCGGGAAATATCTCCTGTTCGGCAGCTTCTTTCCGAAAAGGTGAGAAGTATAGTATGTCTCCTTTGGCTTTGTCTGCATTGATGAAACCCGGCGCCATCAAGGTAACAAATGAAGGAAAGAAATGGCATGTAGATTGTTTCGAGTTGCTTGAGGATGAAGCAGATAATGTCTATGTGGGATCTAAGAAAATAATTTCGTTCGACATCGACAACGTTGATAAGATCGCGACTAATGAAGCTAAGATGAGCAAACTTTACTTCTATTTTAAATCCAGCTTTTCTTCAGGCGGTGATCTTATGACTGAGCAGTTCGGATCCGCAAACGTGGTTCCTGAGATTCCCATGAGGCCAGGGACGCATAACATTGGTGCCGCAGCAGAAGACGGTGATGACGACTACTTCTTGGCTGACATGGTCGGAATCGCAGTCGGAGCCAAATACGCGAAGATGTGGGCCATTAACCAAACTAATGGTCTGAAATTCTCGGATTACAGCCTCACGAGAAAAGAATACGTGTATGAATGGGATAAAGAAGCCCGCAAAGACGTGCTTGACCACATCGACACGCATTCATTCTCAATACTTGACGATCCAAGTAACGAAATAATTGTAGTGCTCCTGTTTAAATAAATATGGGACGATACTAAGTGAGATCAATCACGCGAATTGGTCTTTGACCTAATCTCAAATACAGGAGCGGCAGCGATGTCGCTCTTGTGTTTTTAGGGTGAAATGTTAAATAACGACTAACAAAACGCGTTTTGTGAGTCAAAAATTTGGATTTTTCTAATATTTTCCTTATATTTGTAGCAAAAAGGGGGGAAAAAATGGAAAAGAAGCGAAAATCTCTGGTAAGAAGACTTACTGGTACGTTTCTGATTTTGACGACGATCATTGTCATTTTCATATCCTATGTCCTGTTCTATCTGGAGACACGGGCCACACGCCAATTCTATTCAGAGATTTACCATAATAAGATGCTTGTCACCAATGAGTACACACGACGCGTGATATCTGATGTGTACGTGGCGGTGACAAACAACCTCTATTATCTGGAACATTCGTTGGATAAACCTGACAGCCTTAGGGTGACTATGGAGCGAATAGTAGAAAGTGGTACGCGCGTACGTAGCTGTGGGGTGAGCTTTATTGAAAACTATTACCCACAGAAAGGCCAGCAATACTGTCCCTATGCTTGGCGCGACGCTGCCTACCCTGACTCTGTGCATTCGCAAGACAAAAGCGACACTGGTCGCGACTATCTCCATGCCGACTGGTTCCTGAGTGTTCTCAAAAGCGACTCGGCCCAGTGGTCAGCCCCGTTCTATGACCACTATGACGACAGGACGACGCTATCGGCCTATATGGTGCCCATTCACGACCAGGCAGGACGTATTGTGGCGGTGCTTGGAGCAGACGTCTCATTAGATTGGTTTACCGAAAAGCTGAACAAGGCCGACTCTGTGATCAACAAACATAAGATGTTCATGGCCAGCAAGTTTGAGATGAAATCAAACAGCTTCATCATCAACCGCGATGGCAAATACATGACTCATTCTGACAGAAGCCGCATCATGAAAGACAATTTCTTCCTTCAATTGGGCACATGTGATGGAAGTAATACCGAGGGCCTGATCAACAAAATCCTGAATGGTATCGAGGATAATAAGAAACCAGAAAGGTTCCTCGTCAATGGCAAGGAATGTTTTCTGTTCTATAAGCCTGTGAAGTACACCCAGTGGATATTGGTGACGGTCGTGCCTTGTAAAGCTATTGACACCTTGTGCTATCTCAATGGCATCACCGTGCTTCTGCTTGTCCTGCTGCCTTTGCTGCTTTTGGTGATTGTGATCTATTTCTACATGAGAAATGCCGTCAAGCCATTGAAGGAATTGGTGAAAGTAGCTGACGACATCGTTGACGGGAAGTTGGATACGCACATGCCTGACATCAAGCACAACGACGAGATTTGCCAACTACGCGATGCGATGGAGGAAATCCAAGGTATACTATCCCACTATACGGACCACAAGTAAAAAATGGAGATCGCGGGGACAGGTGATTGATCTTTTCACAAAGAAATCAAAGACCTGTCCCTCCGATCTATGAGGATATATCGTGTATGACCGTTTCTTTGGCATGTGGCTCAGAGAGCGTGTAGAGGGCCTTTTCTAAAGAAAACGACTCACAAAACGCGTTTTGTTAGTCGAAAGTGTTGAATTGTGAGTCGATGAATCGGATTTTTTTGTATCTTTGGGGCGTGAATTATTATTTGTTCGCTAACTTGACAAATCAATATCTAAACAAAACGATTATGAATAAACGTATTAAATTGTTAGACACGCTATTGACATTGGCCATCATGGTCATGATGGCGCTGGTTTCCGTCTCGTGTTCTAAAGACAGCGATAGTCCTGAACCCGATTTGAAACCGGGCGATGTGGTAACCGACTTTAAGAAGGTGACGCAGTATGGTAACTCTAGGCAGTTCCAGACAGACCTTGACGCTTTAGTCACGTATGCCTTTGATATTCGTGCTGTGCGTTGGGCATACTATAAATTGGCCTCAAAGGGCGGTGAAGAGCCCTTCTCAGCGACTCCAAACGACATTGAAAACAATAAAAAGTGCATATCCAGTACTGAAGAGCTTTACAATATGATTGACCAGATTGTTGAAAGGGCTGACCAGTATGAGGAGGCTTTGCAACGTCTGGAAGACTCGGATGTACTGACCCGTCCTACCGCTGCCACACGTGGTTACCTGAGTGATGCATGGGACTTCATGACGAGTTGTAAGAAAACGCAGACAATGGGCCGTAAGTCAGTCGTCACTATCATGCGTGAATTGGGTTGGACCTCTGATGCCAGGAAATTGAAAGAAATCTACGATGGGCTGCCATCCAATTTGAAGCGTGGTTATAGCAATTCCAGCGACTTCTGGCAAGCCTTCAGTAAGGGTACTCTCGACAGCCGTGCTAACCAGATATTCGTCAATGTCTACAACTATGCCGATCCGGAATTTGGTGATAAGGCACGCGATCTGGGCATTACCCCAGGCAAGAACATCACTGTGGCTGGTGCAGAACTTATCGAAAAGGGTGCTGCTCTTGTCATCGATGCCAGTCCGCTGAGCACCCAACTGGGTTATGGTAAGGATCTTTTCGGAGCTGCGCAGGCTACAGAGAATCTGGTCAGGAAGGGCGAGGTGAAAGAATTCATGCAGAATGTCGCCAGCAATCTCATCAACTATGGTCGCGATGCAGAAAAACTAGTCGATAAGATGCGAGGGTTTGATATTATCTACTGGGATGCTGCCGATCAGTTTTGGGATAACTTTGGAAAGGATGCCTCTACAGTCTTTCTCAACGACATTGTTTTCGGCCAGAAGGAAGAGGATCTTGGCGAGTTGATACCCAATATGGTGCGTACCCATGACAAGAATGGCAAGGAGATTAATATTCTGGTAATGGTCGATACGCAAAGCGGGAAGACCATTATCGGTTATGCGTTCGACGAGAACGGCAATATCATTGCTAACCCTGAATATCCAGGAACGAAGCAAATCACTGTTGTGAACAAGAATACTGGTAAGCGTGTGACCAAAACAGTCACTGTCCCTAAAGACAAAGAGACTGATGTTGAGGTCGACCTGGCGTTTGACGAGGAACAATTGGATGAGAATCCTAAGGACGGCTATATCGAAATGCGTCCGAAGTCACTAGGCGATGAGGGCACAGGTGGCAGTTACAAGGCGTTGATTGTCACAAATTACCTCTATTACACTTGTAAAACAGACGATGACTGGGTATCAGCCAGCATTGCTAGCGACATGAACTATCTTTATGTGAAGTTGGCAAAAAATGAAACAGGACAGGAACGTAGTGGAAAGGTTACCGTCTCGGCTACCGATTCGAAGGGTAAGGTGCTCAAATCCACTGTACTCGTTGTTAAGCAAACATTGCCAGAACCAACTGAATATTGGGTATCTGCTACACCATCATCAGTACAGTTTGACTCAGATGGTGGAAAGAAGGAAGTGGTTATTGACCATTCAAATGAACTGCCCTATAAGCAGGTCGTCGTTGGTGATGATCTCGCGGGATGGTGCTCCTTAAACTGGAAGGAGACTGCAGTCGGATGGAATATTGAAATCGAAGCAAGTCCGAACGACAAGGGTGAGGAACGGTCAGGAACATTCACAGTCATAGCTGCTTATGATCAGAAATCCTTAGATGCAGCAGTTAATGGTAATCTTGATCCCAATATGGCAGCAAAGACGGTTGTTGTCGTCAAACAGGATGCTCCGTCGGATATTGAAGTGAAGGGTATCCGTGTCGCATGTATGGCCAGTGCCAGTTGGACAGATGAGTCAGGTGGTAGTGGAAGTGTAGGAGGTATGTCGTTCCGATTTGACACATCCAACTATCCGGATTGCAAAATCACAACTTCTACAAAAGGTAAGAGTCTTCATGTTTCCGGCAAAGGCAAGGGAGATACTAGTAATGGCGGATATGAAGTGGAGTTCTCGTTCGATATTGACGATTATACAGCGCTTGCTGATCATAAGGCCAAGATATTCAATTTGAGTATAAAGAGCAAAGATGTCGAAAACGATGCGGTAAGCCTAGAAGTCAAGACCTTGGAAATTGAGGCTTCTGACATTGGCTGGAGCAACTTTTGGAAAGATTTCCGAGGAAATGGATCAAAACTTATTTCATTAAAGCAAAAGAAGACAATAGAATATGATAGTGGAAGGACGACTTTCACTGAGTATGTTTTGACAAATGACGATTCTAATTCTATACAAATGGATGTAAAATTCAAAGAATGAACTCAGAAGGGACTCTCAGTGAGTTCATGTTCTAAAAACAAGAAAAGACGCTGAGACGTTTGAGATGTTTGAGACGCTTTGAAGCAAGATAATAATTAAGAAGGGACCTCAATGGCGAGGCCCCTTCTTGTTAAGAGCGGATGTGTCACAACTGCGATGGTAAATTCTTGTCTATATATTTGGTGGTTTCAAAGTGTTTTTGTATCTTGCACTGCAAAAACGGTCGAACATTACGACCTTTTTTGCAGTAGAACTAATAAGAAACCATTGTTCCCTGCTTTCTTATCAACACACCGTTCCAGATTCCCATGTGCATTTGCCTGAATTGCAACGGAATCTTACCCATAAATTTGTAAACTCTAGCTTTACAATTTATCAGCACTTGCTTGATAAATTAGAAATTCTTCGCTGGCTTTTCAAAAATTCTTCGCTGGCTTTTTAAAAATTCTTCGCTGACTTTTCAAAAATTCTTCGCTGACTTTTTGAAAAATCTTCGCTGACTTTTTTGCCAGTTAAGTGACTTTTTTTTTGTTGTTAAGAACTGATTTCGTTTGTTTTCTAATTCGAACTGTTGCGTGCGAAGTTTTTTTATTTCTGGTTAAGCTATAATTAGTGACTTTTGCGCCCTGTATAAGATAATCAAAAAAAGACGGGGTTGTATTCAGGGGCGGCAGCGATGTCGCTCCTTTCTTGTAGTTTTTGGGGCGAACGTTTGTCTAAGTCGCAGAAAAGTAGTAATTTTGCAGCAAAATAGGAAAAAGAATGTACGATATCAATAAGATAAGGGCTGATTTCCCCATTCTGTCGAGGGAGGTGTATGGCAAGCCGTTGGTGTATCTGGATAATGCGGCTACCACGCAGAAGCCGTTGTGTGTGTTGGATGCGATGCGCGATGAATATCTCAACGTGAATGCCAATGTGCATCGTGGTGTGCACTATCTCTCGCAGCAGGCCACCGATCTGCACGAGGCTGCGCGCGAAAAGGTGCGTGAGTTTATCAATGCCAGGAAGATTGAGGAGATTGTCTTCACCAGAGGCACGACAGAGGCGATAAATCTTGTGGCCAGTTCCTTCTGCGAAAGTCAGATGAAGGAGGGCGATGAGGTGATTGTCACAGAGATGGAGCATCACTCGAACATCGTCAGTTGGCAATTGCAGGCGATGAAACGGGGGATAAAGGTAAAGCATATTCCCATTACGGACGACGGCATGCTCTGTTTGGACGAATTGGAATCGCTGATTTCTGAAAGGACTAGAATCATCAGTGTGGCCCATGTGAGCAATGTGCTGGGAACGGTGAATCCTGTCGGTGAAATCGTTAGAATCGCACATCAGCATGGCATCCCTGTCTTGGTGGACGGTGCCCAGAGTGCCCCTCATTTCAAGGTGGATGTGCAGGCGATAGACTGCGACTTCTTCGCCTTCAGTGGTCATAAGATGTATGGACCTACGGGCATCGGTGTGCTCTACGGCAAGGAGGAATGGCTGGAGAAACTGCCCCCCTATCAGGGCGGAGGCGAGATGATCGACAAGGTGACGTGGGAGAAGACCACTTTCGAGCGCCTGCCGTTTAAGTTTGAGGCTGGCACGCCAGACTATGTGGCGACTCACGGACTTGCTAAGGCTATCGACTATATCTCGGCGCTTGGCTTCGAGGCTATCCAACAGCACGAGCAGGAGCTCACCCGCTACTGCATGGAGCAGCTGCAGACCATCGACGGCATGACGATTTACGGTCCTCAGAACTCAATGGGGCTCAAGGATGCGGTGGTGAGTTTCAATGTGGGCGATATTCATCATCTGGATATGGGCACACTCTTGGATCGTCTGGGCATAGCCGTCCGTACTGGTCATCACTGTGCTCAGCCCTTGATGGACAGGCTTCATATCTCTGGCACTGTGAGAGCCTCGTTTGCACTTTATAATACGAAAGCGGAAGTGGATGTGCTTGTGGCTGGTATCCGTCGTGTGGCTCAAATGTTCTGATTATGCTGGCAAGTCATTATTACGAAGGTAAGGTTGAGGCCGGTTGCGATGAGGCTGGGCGTGGCTGTCTGGCAGGCAGTGTGTATGCTGCGGCTGTAATCTTGCCAGAGGACTATCAGAACGAGCTGTTGAATGATTCGAAGCAGTTGACAGAGAAGAAGCGCTACGAGTTGCGTGAGATCATCGAGCGCGATGCTGTGGCCTGGGCGGTGGGCATCGTCACACCTGAGGAGATCGACAAGGTCAATATCCTGAATGCCTCGATACTGGCTATGCACAGGGCATTGGATCAGTTGAAGGTGCGTCCAGAGGCGATTATTGTGGATGGCAATCGGTTTAAGCCGTATCAGAAACTCCCTCACACCACTATCGTGAAGGGTGATGGGAAGTATCTCTCCATTGCAGCAGCGAGCATTCTGGCCAAGACCTATCGTGACGACTATATGAACCAGCTCGCAGAGGAGTATCCCCAATACGATTGGCGTTCGAACAAGGGCTATCCCACGAAGAAACATCGTGAGGCCATCAAACAGTTTGGTATCACGCCCTATCATCGTAAGAGTTATAATCTGCTGGGCGATGGGCAGTTGAGCCTCGACTTCGGAGAATTCTGATAAGGGGACTTGGCAATTTGGAAGGTGGTCGTTAAAAATTCATACCTTTGGGCTATACCCGAAGTTACTCACGCTCGGAAAAACTCAAATATTTTTGGTTTTTCTCTCGCTTATTCGTAACTTTGCAGGCGATTTTCAGAAAGAACGTTTTAAGTTAGTAATAAGATTATGGCAAAGAAAGCATTATTGATGATTCTCGATGGATGGGGAATCGGTAAACATGGTAAGGGTGATGTGATTTTCAATACCCCCACACCTTACCTCGATCTGTTAACAGCAACATCAGCTCACTCTCAGCTCCAGGCCTCTGGTGAGGACGTTGGTCTGCCCGATGGTCAGATGGGTAACTCTGAGGTGGGTCACTTGAATATCGGTGCTGGTCGTATTGTGTATCAGGACCTGGTGAAGATCAATCGTGCCTGCAAGGACGGTTCTATCATGGAGAATCCCCAGGTGAAGGCTGCTTACACCTATGCCAAGGAGAACAACAAGAAGCTGCACCTGATGGGTCTGACTTCTGATGGTGGTGTGCATTCAAGCCTTGACCATCTGTTCAAACTCATCGAAATCGGTAAGGCTTACGGTCTGAAGAATCAGGTGTTTGTGCATTGCTATATGGATGGTCGCGATACCGACCCCAAGAGCGGTAAGGGCTTTATTCAGCAAGTGAGTGACGTCTGCGCTGCTAATGATGCTGCTATCGCAAGTATCGTGGGTCGTTTCTATGCGATGGACCGCGACAAGCGTTGGGAGCGCGTGAAGGAGGGTTATGACCTGATTGTGAATGGTGTTGGTAAGCAGGCTACGGATATGGTGAAGGCCATGCAGGAGAGCTACGACGAGGGCGTTACCGATGAGTTCATCAAGCCTATCCACAACGCTTCTGTGAATGGATGCATCGAAGAGGGTGACGTTGTCATCTTCATCAATTTCCGTAACGACCGTGCCAAGGAGATGACCATCGCTCTGACGCAGGAGGATATGCCTGAGCAGGGTATGAAGACCATCCCTGGATTGCAGTACTACTGCATGACTCCGTACGATGCCAACTTCAAGGGTGTTCACATTCTCTTCCCCAAGGAGAACGTGGAGGACACGCTGGGCGAGTACCTGAGCAAGCAGGGCAAGAAGCAGTTGCATACCGCTGAGACAGAGAAGTATGCTCACGTGACGTTCTTCTTCAATGGTGGTCGTGAGGCTCCCTACGAGGGTGAGGACCGTATCCTGGTGCCCTCTCCGAAGGTGGCTACCTACGACCTGAAGCCTGAGATGAGTGCCTTTGAGGTGAAAGACAAGCTCGTGGGTGCCATCAACACGCAGGAGTATGACTTCATCGTGGTGAACTTCGCCAATGGTGATATGGTGGGCCATACCGGTATCTACAATGCTATTGCCAAAGCTGTTTGGGCTGTGGATAATTGCGTGCGTGAGGTGATCGAGGCTGCTAAGGCCAACGATTATGAGGCCATCATCATCGCCGACCACGGTAATGCTGATAATGCCATCAATCCCGATGGTACCCCCAATACTGCACACTCATTGAACCCTGTGCCGTTTATCTATGTGACCAATAATAATTCGGCCACTGTGAAGGACGGTCGTCTGGCTGACGTGGCTCCCTCAATTCTGCATATCATGGGACTGGAGCAGCCTTCAGACATGACGGGTGAGAACTTGATTTCAGATAATAAATAATGAATGTTCAGATAGAACAAAGCTGGAAGCAGCATTTAGTTGGTGAGTTCGACAAAGACTATTTTGTTGGGCTCACCAATTCTGTTCGTTCTGAGTATTCGCAATACACCTGCTATCCTCCAGGTAAACTGATTTTCAATGCCTTTAATCTCTGTCCGTTTGACAAGGTGAAGGTGGTGATTATCGGCCAGGATCCCTATCACGAGCCAGGTCAGGCTCACGGACTGAGTTTCTCTGTGCAGGACGGCATCCAGTTCCCTCCCTCGTTGCAGAATATCTTCAAGGAGATACAGGACGACCTTGGTACGCCTATTCCCACCTCAGGCAATCTGACGCGCTGGGCTGAACAGGGCGTGCTGCTGTTGAACGCCTCGCTGACGGTAAGGGCTCATCAGGCAAACAGCCATTCCATGCTGGGTTGGCAGAAATTCACTGATGCCGCCATTCAGGCTCTGGCCACCCATCGCGAGCATATCGTCTATATGCTTTGGGGTGGTTATGCGCGTTCGAAGGCTTATATGATTGATAAGTCGCGCAACCTTGTGCTGGAGAGTGTTCACCCCTCACCCCTGAGTGCGAATCGTGGCGGTTGGTTCGGCCAGCATCAGTTCTCGCGTTGCAATGCCTATTTGCAGCAGAACGGCCAGACTCCCATCGTGTGGTAACTATTCACTGTTCACTATTCACTTTTTATGAAGATCCCCCCTATCATTCAAGTTGGTGACGTGCTGCTCTCGTCAGAGATTTTGACGGAGAAGTTCTGTTGTGATTTGAGTGTTTGTAAGGGTCAGTGTTGTGTGGAAGGTGATGCAGGAGCCCCAGTTACTATCGATGAAATCGCGGAAATTGAAGATTGCCTTGATGAGGTTTGGAGTGATCTCTCGGCTTCGGCGCAGTCTGTCATTGATCAACAGGGTGTGGCCTATACTGATCAGGAGGGCGATCTAGTGACGAGCATCGTCAGGGGCAAGGACTGTGTGTTTACTTATTATGATGATCTGGGGGAGATTCATGATTGTTGCCTCTGTGCCTTAGAGAAGGCCTACAGAGCAGGGAAGACCCGTTTCTGCAAGCCTGTGAGTTGTGCGCTCTATCCCATCCGTGAGAAGCGATTTGAAGGCGGACTCGTGGGGTTGAACTACAACCGTTGGGATGTTTGTAAGACGGCCGTTGCCAAAGGCATCGAGCAGAATATGCCGTTGTATCAGTTCCTGCGTGAGCCACTCATCCGTCGTTTTGGAGAAGACTGGTATCAGGAGTTGCTCGATATCGTCAAAGAGTTCTAAAAAAACACGAAAACGTTTTTCTTTTTTAGAAAATAATTGTACCTTTGCACCCATGATTACACAGGATCAACTGAAAGATGTGTTGGAGAGGGCTGATGCGCTGTATCGGTACCTCGAGATAGATAAGAAAAAGATGGAGTACGAGGAGGAGGATCTTCGTACACAGGCTCCTGACTTCTGGGAAGACCGTCAGCGGGCAGAAGAACAGATGAAGAAGGTAAAGGGCATCAAGAAATGGCTCGACGGCTATCAGGAGGTAAGAACACTGGCTGACGAGTTACAACTAGCCTTCGACTTCTACAAGGACGAGATGGTGACGGAAGAGGAGGTGGAGGACACCTACCAGAAGGCTATCCAAGCCATCGAGGGTCTGGAGTTGATGAATATGCTCCGTCAGAAGGAGGACCCGATGGATGCCGTGCTGAAGATCAACAGCGGTGCTGGTGGCACGGAGGCGCAGGACTGGGCACAGATGCTGATGCGAATGTATATGCGTTGGGCAGAGGCACACGGTTATAAGGTAACCATCTCGAACCTGCTCGATGGTGATGAGGCTGGCATCAAGAGTGTGACCATGCAGATAGAGGGAGGAGATTATGCCTATGGTTATCTGAAGAGTGAGAATGGTGTGCATCGTCTGGTGCGTGTGTCGCCCTTCAATGCCCAAGGCAAGCGTATGACGAGTTTCGCCTCCGTATTTGTCTCACCTCTGGTGGATGATACCATTGAGGTATATGTCGACCCAGCCAAGCTGTCATGGGATACCTTCCGTTCAAGCGGTGCTGGCGGACAGAACGTGAACAAGGTGGAATCAGGCGTACGTCTGCGCTACTGGTATACCGATCCTGACACGGGCGAGGAAGAGGAGATACTGATTGAGAATACGGAGACGCGTGACCAGCCGAAGAACAAGGAGCGTGCGATGGCGCTGCTCCGTTCGCAACTCTACGACCGTGCGATGAAGAAACGTCTGGAGGCTCAGGCGAAGATAGAAGCGGGGAAGAAGAAGATAGAGTGGGGTAGTCAGATACGTTCGTATGTCTTCGACGACAAACGTGTGAAGGACCACCGCACGAATTTTGAGACCCGTGATGTGGACAGCGTCATGAATGGTAAGATTGATGGCTTCATCAAGGCCTATCTGATGGAATTCCCTGTGAACGACGAAGAATAATAGTAACATTATAAAACTTAAAATTATGGCACAGATTGCAAAAGCATCAAAGTCAGCCGAGAAGAAGGTGGCTTATCAGAAAAAACAGGAAGACAATGGTAAGAAGGTCGTTAATTGGATCTTTGGCGTGCTGATTCTGCTCGCTATCATATTCGTGATCTACTCCGTGTTTATCGTCTCGTAATGAGTGGACTGGAGATTGAGCGAAAGTTCCTGGTAAAGGACGGACGCTACAAGGAGCAGGCATTTGCCAGCAGTCGCATCCGTCAAGGGTATATCTGCAGTGGTCACGGTCGTACGGTTCGCGTGCGCATCCGTGACACGCGCGGATACCTAACTATAAAGGGCCCCTCAACGAACGGTGGACTGAGCCGTTATGAGTTTGAAAAGGAAATCACGCTCGACGAGGCTGAGCACCTGATGTTGCTCTGTGAGCCTGGGCTCATCGACAAGACGCGCTATCTTGTAAGTAGCGGCAAACATACGTTCGAGGTGGATGAGTTTCATGGCGAGAATGATGGTCTTGTGATGGCCGAAGTAGAACTGGGCGCAGAAGACGAACACTATGAAAAGCCCGATTTCATCGGTGAAGAAGTCACTGGTGACAAGCGATACTATAACTCTTATTTGCGAGCCAACCCCTTCAGCAAGTGGTAAGCCACTCCGATGACAGCGCCGAGGGTGACACCAGTGGCGTTGGCGAGGAAGTCGAGCCAGTCGCCATTACGCGTAGTGGTGCAGTAGGCCTGCATGAGTTCCAATACTCCACCCATAATGACAGGCATCAGCCACGCCCAGAAGAACAGTTTCTCGTAGTCTGGCGTGCGATGCTTCAGGGCGTATTCCACCCAGATGACGAGGCATGTGCCACCATACATGATGAAGTGTACCCACTTGTCGATAAACTCCACATTGTCGAGTGGTGTCTCAGGAAAGAAGGGTAGCAATGAAAGGATCCATATCAGTGCGATACAGATGCACGAAAGTGGATATTTTCTGATATAATGGAAGAAAAAATGCATGTTTACCGCTATTTTTGGTGCAAAGGTAGTCTTTTTTTCTATATTTTTGTTATATTTGCAGCGAAATTATGAGAAAAGTGCATATGGCAAAACTGGAAAGAGCAAGTTTCGGAAGCAAACTTGGCGTCATTCTGGCGACTGCGGGTTCCGCTGTGGGACTGGGTAACGTATGGCGTTTCCCCTATATGGCTGGTCAGAATGGAGGTGCCGTTTTCATCATCATCTATGTCATCTGTGTGTTGCTGTTGGGTATTCCCTGTATGATCAGTGAGTTTATCATCGGCCGTCATGCTCAGGCAAACACCGCGCGAGCCTACAGGAAGGTGGGTGGCAGGAATCCTCTGTCGTTTATCGGATATATGAGTGTGCTCACAGGCTTCTTGATCACAGGTTATTATGCGGTGGTATCGGGATGGTGTCTGCAGTATATCTGGGCCTCGACGATAGGGCAATTGGATGGTGGCAATCCGGAGTTCTTCAAGAACTATTTCGTCAGTTTCTCTCAAGATCCCGTGAAGCCTATCTTCTGGACAATCCTGATGCTGTTGGCCACCTACCTGATTATCGAGCATGGTGTACGTGATGGTATCGAGCGTGCCTCGAAGATTTTTATGCCCGTGTTGTTTATCCTTCTGCTGATGATTGTGGTAGCCTCGTGCATGCTCCCCAACGCCTCGCAGGGCATAGAGTTCCTGTTCAAACCAGATAGGAATATGATCAATGGCGACGTGTTCTTGGGGGCACTAGGACAGTCATTTTATTCACTGAGCATCGCCATGGGATGTATCTGTACTTATGCCAGTTATTTCTCGAAACATACGAATCTCACCACATCGGCTGTACAGATCGGTGTGATCGACTCCTTGGTTGCCATCCTGGCTGGACTTATGATATTCCCTGCCGCCTTCTCGGTGGGTGTCAATCCTGACAGTGGTCCTTCGTTGATCTTCATCACGCTGCCGAATGTGTTCCAGCAGGCTTTCAGCAGTATGCCTATGGTGGGGTATATCATTTCCATTCTGTTCTATCTATTGCTGTCGTTGGCAGCTCTTACCTCCCTGATCTCGCTTCATGAGGTAAGCACCTCGTTTTTCCACGAGGAGTTTCGCATTACCCGTAAGGCAGCGGCCATCATCGTTACGGTTTCGTGTTGTGTGATGGGCATCATCTGTTCTCTCTCGTTGGGCCCCACGGGAACAACGCTGCATTTTTTCGAGAAGACATTGTTTGATATCTTTGATTTTGTGACGGGACAGATTTTCCTGCCTGTTGTGGGATTCCTGACCTGTATTCTGATTGGCTGGTTCGTGCCTCATAAGCTGGTACACGACGAGTTCACCAATCGTGGCACGCTGCGAGTTGGCAGATATTTCCACTTGTATATCTTTCTGGTGAAATATGTCTGTCCGTTGTGTATTCTGTTTATCTTCTTGCATCAGTTAGGATTGTTATGAGCAAAGATTATGGGTGAGCGCGGCAATTTCAGAAGCAGACTGGGCATTGTGCTGGCAACGGCGGGTTCTGCTGTGGGCTTGGGCAATGTATGGCGTTTTCCTTATATGACGGGTCAGAACGGTGGTGCTGCGTTTATCATCATCTATCTGGTATGTATTGTCTTTCTCGGCATCCCAGGCATGGTGAGCGAGTTTATCGTAGGCCGTCATTCACAGACGAATGCCGCCCGTGCCTATGCCAGTTTCTCGCGTGGTAAGAGCTGGGGATTCGTGGGTATCTTGGGCATCATCACCTCAACCATCATCTTGGGATTCTATGCAGTAGTGGCAGGTTGGTGTCTGCACTATCTGGGAGCTTCTGCGATAGGACATTTGAAGGGTGATGCGGGTTTTGTACAGCAGTATTTTCAGACATACTCTGGTGACCCCGTGAAACCTGCTGTCTTGGGTGTGACCTTTATCCTGATTACCCATTTCATTATCATCCGTGGTGTGCGTAATGGTATCGAAAAAGCCTCAAAGCTGCTGATGCCATTGCTGTTCGTATTGTTGCTGATCATCGTGATTGCCTCCTGCTCACTGCCTGGTGCATTGAGGGGAATCGAGTTCCTGTTGAAGCCCGACTTTACGAAGGTGACGCCTAAAGTATTCCTCGAGGCCTTAGGACAGGCATTCTTCTCACTGAGTCTCGGCACGGCTTGCCTCTGCACCTATGCCAGTTATTTCACCAAGCATACCAAGCTGTTGCACTCTGCGACGCAGATCGCACTCATCGATTTCCTGATTGCTCTGATGGCAGGACTCATGATTTTCCCTGCGGCATTCTCAGTGGGCGTGCAGCCCGACAGCGGACCGTCGCTCATCTTCATCACTCTGCCCAATGTGTTTCAGCAGGCCTTCAGCTTTATGCCGTCGCTGGGCTACGTGATTTCAATCATGTTCTACGCCTTGCTTGTGTTCGCCGCCCTCACCTCTACGATTTCCATGCATGAGATAGGTACCGCTTTCTTCCATGAGGAGCTGCATGTCAGCCGTTCGAAGGCCGCGTGGATACTGACGATTGTGTGTAGTGTGTTAGCCGTCTTCTGTTCGTTGTCGGTGGGGAATCCCGATGTTCAGTTGTTGGGCCAGCCACTGATGGAATTCTGCGACTATCTTACGGCCCAGGTGATGCTGCCTGCTGGTGCTATGTTGACGAGCATCCTTGTGGGATGGTTCGCCTCGAAAGCCATCGTTCGCGATGAGTTTACCAACTGGGAGACCTCCAATAGCAAATCGTTTTTCAACGTCTATCTTTTCTGCGTCAGATATATCGTTCCCACCTGCATACTGCTGATTCTCATGCATCAGTTTGGGGTAATTTAGAGGTGAGAGAATACTATGGGATTCATAAAGGAGTTTTTCTATCTAAGAAAGTCTGACCGTAAAGTCATTCTCACGCTGCTTGGTGTGATAGTCATTGCCTTGGGTGTTATCTTCCTGACGGGTGGTGACGGTGAGTCGAATGAACTGACGCCTGCTGATAGCCTTCAGAAAGAGACACGGCGCGACACTTTTCAGCATCGTCCCTATCGTGAATATAACAAAACGGTGTATGTGCGTACCAAGGTGGTGTATCGCGATACGACTTATCGACGGGGCAAGGCCCTGAGTGAGGCGGAATATGATTCTGTGAAGGCCCATTATCAGGTGAAAATCAAGGCTGGTGAGCACGTGGTACTGAATACGGCTGATACAACGGCTCTGAAAACGGTGCCTGGCATTGGAGCTTATTATGCCAGAAAGGTGGTGGAGTATGGTGAGCGTCTTGGTGGTTATGTGAGTGTGGATCAGCTCGATGAAATCGAAGGCTTTCCGCTCGACGCAAAGGACTATCTGACGATTGTGGATGCCACACCTCGCAAACTTCAAGTCAATAACCTGACGCTCAACGAACTCAGGCGCCATCCCTACCTCAATTTCTATCGGGCAAAGGCCATCACCGACTACCGTCGTCTGCACGGTCCCTTGAAGTCGCTGCAAGACCTGCGCCTCTCGAAAGACTTCCCTCCGGAGGTCATCAAACGACTGGAACCCTACGTCGATTTTTGAATCAAATGTTAATAATTCATATCGAATGATGGAGGGTACGGAGTTTTTTTGTATATTTGCAAAATAAACTGAAAACTAAAGAGATATGATCGAATCACAGTTGTTGTTTGGACTTGGCATGCAAGAGATACTGATCATTGCGTTTGTAGTACTGCTGCTCTTCGGCGGCAAGAAGATTCCTGAATTGATGAAGGGCCTCGGCAAGGGCGTCAAGAGCTTCAAGGAAGGGATGAACGAAGTGACGGATATCAGCAAGGACGAAGAGAAGAGTGAAGAGTCGAAAAGATGGGAAGGTGAAAAATGATACCTCACCCATGACCTTCTGGGATCACCTTGATGAACTTCGTTCGGTGATCATCAGAGCACTGGTCGTAACGGTGGTGGCTGCCGCAGTGGCTTTCTGCCTGAAGGATCAGTTGTTTGAGGTGGTGCTGGCACCGCGGACGAGCGATTTCATCACTTTCCGGCTCTTGGGTGTGGAGCCCTTCAACATCCACTTGATGAACACAGGACTGACGGAGCAGTTCATGATCCACCTGAAGACGGCGATGTATGCAGGTGTACTCATTGCCTCACCGTATATCATCTACCTGCTCTTCGGTTTTATCTCGCCAGCGCTCTATGACAACGAACGGCGGTATGCCACCCTGCTCTGCACCAGCGGCTATCTGATGTTTATGCTGGGCACGCTGCTGAACTATTTCCTGATCTTCCCGCTGACGGTGAAGTTTCTGGGTACGTATCAGGTAAGCGAGGATGTGGCGAACATGCTGACTTTGCAGTCGTATATGGACACGCTGCTGATGATGAGTCTCGTGATGGGAATCATCTTCGAACTGCCAGTGGTGAGTTGGCTTCTGGGTAGGATGGGGCTTCTTAATGCCTCAATGATGCGGATGTGGCGCAAGCACGCCATCGTGGCCATCTTGGTGGTTGCTGCGATTATCACGCCGACCACTGATGCTTTTACACTCCTGATCGTGGCGTTGCCGATATGGTTGCTGTATGAAGCCAGCATATTTATCGTGAGAAGATAGACTAAACAAATACTTATATCATATGTTACGGAAAATTAGAACGATCCTTGCAGGGGTGGTGTTTGTATTGATTACCCTGCTGTTCCTCGACTTCACGGGAACGCTGCATCATTGGCTTTCGTGGCTGGCAAAGATCCAGTTCCTGCCTGCTGTGATGGCGCTCAACGTGGTGGTCGTGGTGGCACTTCTGGTGCTGACCCTCGTCTTCGGACGCATCTATTGTTCCATCATTTGTCCCTTAGGCGTCTTTCAGGATGTTCTCGCCCGCATCCGTCGGAAAAAGAACAAGTACAGCTATTCCCAAGAGGTGAAGTGGCTGCGCTATCCTGTGCTGGTAGTATTCATTATCGCTGCTGTCGCTGGCATCGGATCCCTCTTCCAATTGCTGGCGCCATATAGTGCCTACGGACGTATCGCCACAACGATTTTCCAACCCATCTGGAAACTCGGCAACAATGTATTGGCGGAGATTGCTGCGCGGGCTGATAGCTATGCGTTCTATTCTGTCGATACCTGGATGCGTTCGCTGCCTGTGCTCATCATTGCTGTCGTGACGCTGGTGGTGCTCTTCGTACTGGCGTGGCGCGGTGGACGTACCTATTGTAATACCATCTGTCCTGTGGGAACCATCCTCTCGTTCTTCGCCCGTTTCTCGTGGCTGAAGATTCACTTCGACGAGGATAAGTGCAAGAATTGCTCCATGTGTTCTAAGAACTGCAAGGTCGCGTGTATCGATTTTAAGAACCATCAGGTAGATTATAGTCGCTGTGTGGTCTGTGGTAATTGCATCGACAGCTGCAAATTCGGAGCCTTGAAATATAGCAGCGGACTAACTCGGACTAAAACGGACAATGAAAAAAGTCCGAGAGAGTCCGTAGAGTCCGATGCAGTTGATACCTCCAAGCGCTCATTCCTCCTTGCCTCGGCGATGGTGGCTGGTGCCGCTATGGCCCAGAAGAAGGAAAAACTGATGGATGGTGGTTTGGCAGAACTTGAGGATAAGGTGGCTCCTGCGCGTCAGACGCCCCTGACCCCTCCAGGCTCTCTCTCCTTCCAGCATTTTGCCCAGCGCTGTACAGGCTGTCAGCTCTGCGTCTCTGAGTGTCCTAACGAGGTGCTCCGTCCCAGCAGCGACCTGATGCATCTGATGCTGCCTGTGATGTCGTACGAGCATGGTCACTGCCGTCCGGAGTGTACACGCTGCTCTGAGGTCTGTCCTGCGGGTGCCATCGTCAAGGTCGATAAAGACGAGAAATCGTCGATTCAGATAGGTCATGCCGTATGGATCAAGAAGAACTGCGTACCCATCACCGACGAGGTGGAGTGTGGCAACTGTGCCCGTCACTGTCCTACTGGCGCCATCGAAATGGTTCCCCTCGACGAGAACGATGAGGAATCACCCATGGTTCCTGCTATCAACGAGGCTGCCTGCATCGGCTGCGGTGCCTGTGAGTATGTTTGTCCGTCGCGTCCGTTCTCGGCGATTTATGTCGAGGGACACGAAGTCCACAAGAAGATTTAAAGTTAGAAAAGATGAAGAAGAATATATCAAGACGTTCGTTCCTAAAGGTGTTTGGAGCCGGTAGTGTAGCTGCTGCTGCGACATTAGCGGGCTGCAAGGGTGGCGACAAAGCAGGCGAACAGGCCGCAGAGGAATATAAAAACCAGGTAGAGCCTCCCGTAGGCAAGATGACCTACCGCGAGAACCCCAAGACCCAAGAGAAAGTGTCGCTTTTAGGTTATGGCATGATGCGCCTGCCGACAAAAGTTGACAACGACAGCGAGTTCGATCAGGAGATGATCAACAAACAAGTGGACTACGCCATCGAGCATGGTCTCAATTATTTCGACACCTCCCCCGTTTATTGTCAGGGACAGTCGGAGCGCTGCACGGGTATAGCCTTGAAGCGTCATAAGCGCGAGGAGTTCTTCGTGGCTACGAAACTCTCCAACTTCAATCGCGACTACTGGAAACGTGAGAAGGCCATTGAGATGTACCAAAACTCGTTGAAGGAACTGCAGGTGGACTATATCGACTACTATCTGCTGCATGCAGTGGGTGGTGGTATGGATGAGTTCAATGGCCGCTATGTCGACAATGGTATCATGGACTATCTGATGAAGGAGCGTGAGGCTGGTCGTATCCGTAACCTCGGATTCTCGTTCCACGGCCAGAAGAGCGTGTTCGACGAGGTGATTGCCCTGCAGGACAAATACCATTGGGATTTTGTGCAGATTGAGCTGAATTATCTCGACTGGGACTATGCCAACGAGATCAGCAAGAACAATGTCGATGCCAGTTATCTCTATGGCGAGCTTCAGAAGAAGGGCATTCCTGCAGTCATCATGGAGCCGTTGCTGGGGGGTCGTCTGGCTAATCTGCCACAATATCTGATGACAGAGTTGAAGAGTCATGCCCCAGAGAAATCAGTGGCTTCGTGGGCTTTCCGCTATGCAGGCACGCCTGAGGGAGTGCTCACCGTGTTGAGCGGTATGACCTATATGGAGCACCTCAAAGATAATCTGCTCTCTTATTGTCCGCTGGAGCCTCTTTCTGAAAAGGAAATGCGTTACCTCGACAATGAGATAGCGCAGAAGATCGTCAGTCTGGAGAACATCCCCTGCAACGACTGCAAATACTGTATGCCTTGTCCTTATGGTATCGATATCCCAGCTATTTTTGTACATTATAATAAATGTAAGAACGAGGGTTCGTTGCCCATGGGCGTTGGCGATAGGGAGTATCGCAAGCACCGTCGTCAGTATCTCATCTCACTCGACCGTGTGGTGCCTCGCGACCGCCAGCCAGATCATTGCATCCAGTGTGGACAGTGTGAGCCCCATTGCCCGCAGAACATCCGCATCCCCCGTGAACTGCGCAAGATCGATGAGATGATCGAACGTCTTAAGCGCGACCCAGAAGGTCTCGGCGAAGAGATCTGATTTCGGACAGTTTACTAACAGAAAAAGGAGTGCGATTGCACTCCTTTTTTCACTTTCTTTTGGTCGGCATCGCTGACGAAATATCGAACATAAAGTTCATCGAGGACTTCGACAAAATCGTGAACTTTATGCTTGCCACGAGCCACGCATAGTAAATACGAAATCGACACCCATTGCAGGGAAGCCCCTACAGGAATAGGGGCGTGTGTATCTATGTCCTCTTTGCCTGTGCCTATTATTCATATTTGATAGTAGGCATAGAACCGTTTGTAAAATAAATCCTACCAGCCTTCCCAAACTTTTATGCTCTACTATACCAACTTTTTCTAACTATCATACTATTTATATTAAAACAACGACAATGAGAAGACAATATCGAGACTTATGTGACGATACTAAAAGGCGTATCTCACAGAGTTTGCGAGGTCGTTCGCACAGCGAGACCCACAAACAAGCAATCAGTGACGCAATGAAGGCGTACTGGTCTACTATCCCATACAGGGACGAGGAAAATAACGAGAGTACAAACCAGCAAGACAATGAAACGTGTATGTAACAGACCTATTCAACTCGATGCACTAACCATCTGCTACGAGGTCGTGCATCCATACTACTATGAACAACTAAGCATCCTCAACTATGGCGAGTGCCTTGATATGGACGAGTTCAGACTATACAGAACAGATGGCAGATACTTCGACAACGTCTATGTCATCCGACTGGATAACGGCACACGTGATATTGAGTGGGGCGTATTGAAATTCAACCTTGCAAGAGGTGACGAGCAGAGCAACACCCATACCAGCGGAAATCGTAAGGTTTGGTTCAGCCTCTACAATGAGACCCTATACACAGGCGACTCGCATTATCTAACCTATATTGAGCAGAGGTTGGGGCTGGAGTTCCATAACGTGACGAGCCTTGACTTGTGCCTTGATACCCCATTCAGTGTTAGTCCACTCGTTAAAGCATACCTCCACAACAAGGACGTGACTACTATCTTGAACGGCAAACGCATCATTGACAGAGACGAGGACAGACCAGAAATCTCGTACACGTTTAGCGGTAGCCTCAACAAGCAGGACAAGTATAAGACCGTGAACATCAAGCAACGCAACGCCATCAAGGACAAGAGCAACGGTATCACCGTTCAGACCTACGACAAGGTGGCAGAAATCAGCAACGCCTCAGATAAGCAATACATACTTGAACACTACGGCAACCCTACGAGGCTCTACCGTACTGAGGTGCATCTGAACGCAGAGGACATCAAGAACTACGTAGAGCGTAGAGGCATCCAATACACACCTCTCATCCTGTTTGATGAGGCTACCCTCGAAGATATGTTCTTCCATTTCCTTGGCAGTGTCGTACGTTTCCAGAGCCGCAAGATTGATACCAGTTGGGAACATCTATTAGGACGCTCGTAGGTATATAACAACCACCCCTACCATTGTAGCCTCAACGAGCCTATACCATATTATATATAAGGGGTAGCGTGTTAAATTAAAAATGTATCAATGTAATCTTAATATCGACCACATTGATACATTCTTTTTGTATCAGTCTAACTTAAAAGATTATAATTTCAACTTACGGTTTGATATTATTGTATACCGATACCTTCTCCCATTCCTTGTCAAACTCTATTCTATAGTCTAACTCACGTGGATAGGTCTTATTATTGATGATACCACCTAGATACTCGTGGACAACCTTGGGGTCTTTGACCTGCCATATAACCTCACAAGTTCCATTCCACGTTATCCTTGCTAGATATACTGCATTAGGTTGGGTAGAGTCACCTTTAATAACCTTATCAAGTTCCTCTATGTAATCAAAGACAAAGTTGCTCTCGTCTGTTGTTGGCATACCATCCATTGTCGTATCCTTGAACTTAATAACCAGCGAACACGTCCAACCATAGAGTTCCTTGTGCTTGAACTTTCTAAGGCTTGTGTTCACAGCTATAATAGCTGGCTTGCTATCAGCAGAACTTTCTACCACAACAAACTTTTCTTCAGGTATCTTAACATCCTTACCACTTGTCTCTGCGAAAGAGAAAATACTTGTAAATAGTCCCATTGCTATCAATATCAGTTTATTCATCTTACTTATTGCTTGATTCACAATTATTCAATAGTCTGTCCAGTTCCGCTCTACTATTGAACTGATAAACATTACCACGAATACGGATGAAGCCCTCAACATCATCCTGTGGTTCAAACAGGCTCTTCATCGACACACCTAAGGCGATGGCAATCTTTTGAATCGTATCGAGGCGAGCATTACCATTCAATGCCCTCGTAAGGGATGCAGGGTCAATACCCATATCCGTAGCAAGGTCTTTCATCTGCTTGCCTTGTTCCTTACATAACCGCCTCACATTATCAGCCAATATCTTGCTCATACGACAATTTTTCGGCAAATATAGCAAGAATTGTCGTATAATACAAATTATTTTAGGTTTATTAGTAAAATAAGTCAAGAAACATTTGGTGGTTTCTTAACTTTTTTGTACATTTGCATAGTAAATAATTAACATATATATCAAATATGGATAGAATTTGTATCTTTGCCAGAGTCAGCACCAGCATTCAAGAGTATGACCGCCAAGTGAATGAACTTACCACCCTCGCCCAGCATAATGGTTGGAGCGTTGAGGCAGTCTTCTGCGAGAAGATTAGTGGAGCCAAGAAAAACACTGAGCGCAAGGAACTGAGCCGTATGGTGGACTACGTACAAGCCCATCATATTAATAAGGTGGCAGTGACAGAACTCAGCAGGCTGGGACGTGACACACTACAAGTACTCGAAGTTATTGAGCAGTTCAACAGGTTGGGCATCAGCCTCTACATCCAGAACTACAACATCGAGACACTGACCGCCGACGGTGAGGTCAACCCTATGAGTCAGTTCCTCATCACCATTCTGGCTGAGGTGGCACGTATGGAACGCAAGACCATCCGTGAGCGTGTCGAGAGCGGATATAAGAATTATCGAGCCAACGGCGGTAAGGTTGGACGTAAGGAGGGCTACCGCAAGAGTGAGGCAGATATGCGTGAGCAGTATGCAGAGGAAATACGCCTACTGCGTAAGGGCATAAGCCTCCGCAACATCAGCAAAATTACTGGTACGAGTGTCAACACCATACGCAAGTGTCAGAGCCTCATTTGAAAAAAAGTTCTTCAAAAATTTGGAATTGTGAAATATTTTCTATATCTTTGCATTGTTCGAACAGATTTGCAAATCGCCAAAAATAGAGGAGGTGAAAGCCCTCCAGACCCAAAAAGGGCTGTAAAATAAGTGTCATTAGGCACGTTCAAACGTTCAAAATAAGAAATGTTTACAGAAGAAGAACTAAAAGAATATGAAGGACAACTTAAACAATTAGGAATAACCGAAGACAAAAAACAGAAAGAAGTATTGGAGTACTTCTACCAACTTGGAAAAATAATATACAACGTTAACATTAATCGTTATGAAGAAGAAAATTAAGCAGCAGAAGGTAACGAAGTTCTCAGAGTTGGAGAACAAGGTCGCAGCCCTTTGGACGAGGGTCTCAACGGAGCGACAGGAGGAGAATAATTGCAGCCTCGAAACACAAGGACGCATTTGCAGAGAGTACGCAGCCAAACACGGCATCACTATCAAGAAGCAGTACGGAGGCACACACGAGAGTGCAAAGACTGAGGGACAGTTATACCGTCAGATGATAGCCGAGGTCGCTAAGGATAGAGACATCAACGTCATTCTTGTTTACTCATTCGACCGATTCAGCAGAGCAGGAAACGAGGCGATAATGACCAAGGCATATCTCAAAACAAAGGGGATATATGTTATCAGTGCCACTCAACAGACAGACCCAGATAGTGCAGCAGGTGAGTTTATGGAAAACATCATATTTCTATTCAATCAGTTCGAGAATAGTCTCAGACGTGATAAGGCTGTTACAGGTATGACGGCTTGCTTGGAACGTGGTGAGTGGTACGGCAAAGCACCATTAGGCTACGACCACAAGAAGGTTGGTAAGACCCACATCTTGACCGTTAATGATACTGGTCGTATATTGAAGAAAGCATTCCTTTGGAAAGCCAACGAGGGTATGAGCGACATCGAGATTGTCGAGCGTTTGGCATTGGAGGGCTTGCGCATTGACCGCAAGCACCTCAACAAGATACTGCATAATCCGTTCTATTGTGGTTACATAAGACACAACCTTTTAGGATATGACGAAAAAGGGGAGCCTATTCTGGTGAAAGGTACTCAAGAGAAGCTTATCGATGAGGCTACCTTCGACAAGATACAAGGTATCACGCACGTAGGCTATGAACACCAAGAGGAGACCGAGCTGTTTCCACTGAAACGACACGTTCGCTGTTCTGATTGTGGCGGCTACTTGACAGGGTACACCGTCAAGAGCAGAGGCAGAGACTACTACAAGTGTAACAAGATGGGCTGTAAGAGTAATCACAGCACCGAGAGACTACACGAACTATATTGTGCCTTGCTGAACACCTACAGCATCCCTAGACCGCTTGTTCCCATCTTAACCAAGGTATTGCATAAGGTGTTTAGGGAGTACAATCAAGAACGTAGTGACACCAGAACACTCCTGTTGAAGAACAAGAGCGAACTCGAACGAAAGCAGCTGGAACTCAAAATTCGTTGCGGCTTGGGCGAGATAGACAAAGACATCTACAACGCTACATCTGCCCACTTGAGCGACCAGCTGACCCAGATACACAAGGCACTCCAAGAAGCGGAGCGAGACCTATCGAACGAGAAGAAATACATTGCCGATGTTATCGAAATGTCTTGTAAATTAGGCACTTTGTGGCAGGAGGGCGACTTTCGCACACGTCAGAAACTCCAAAATCTCGTCTATCCAAACGGTATTTTGTACGACAAGCATTTGGGCAGTTATCGAACAGAAAACGAGAACGAGGTGTTCCGTATATTCCGCACAATATCAACTGGTTACATCATCGAAAAAGAAAAAGCGGCAAAGGAAAAAACTCCTTTGTCGCCTTTGGTCGGGATGAGGCGACTCGAACGCCCGACCCCTACGTCCCGAACGTAGTGCGCTACCAACTGCGCTACATCCCGATTTTTGGAAATCGGGTGCAAAGGTACGCAGTTTTTTTGAAATACGTGCAGAAATCGCAAAGTTTTTTCGCTTTTTGCCGTTTTTACTTATGCTCGCGGTAGTACTTGCGGAACTGGTCGTAGGCATCGCACTTGCGGATATACTCCTCCTGAGGCTCATCGCCCGTCAGCTCATAGAGTGCTTGATAAGCCTGGAACTGAGGTGCATTGCGGTGATAGGCCTGGACACTCTCGCCAGCCTCCCACGATACGGTGTACCAATGGCTCAGCCCCTTCACGTCGTTGTAGAGCTCGCGATAGCCGAGGGCAAAGAGTGCCTTGCGTTTCAGCGACAGATCAGTGCTGGCTGCTGCTTTTTGTAGCATCTTCACAGCCTTCTGGCCCAAATCAACCTCGTGGACACGTACCGAGTCCATGCAACTCTTAAAATCGCGGAGTAACCACCAGCAGTCGCCATGAATACTGGCCTGGGCATAGCGCACAGCCAGGTTGTAGCAGCTCTGTTCGAGTGCTTTGCCACTGAGCATGTTGAGTGAGTTCTCCATCATCTGCACCTCTTTGCAGAAGTCGAGCTTGCGATGTTTCCACCATTTGTAGTCCTTCTCCCACGCCTTGTCCTCATCGAGCCACTGACGCTTGGCCCAAGGCTCTACATCCCACTGACGGATCAACGAATAATAGAGATAACCTTTGCTACGATTGTTGTTGTAATAACTGATGGGCACGGTGTTGAGCCAAGCAATGGCATGGTCCCACTGGCAGAGACGCATGTACTTGGTGCCGATGAGATCGCTCATAGCGGTGTCATTCTCGTGGATGTTGGCCTTGAGGAACTTGTCGAGCTTGTTGTTGGCAAGCGAGGTGGTGTAATACAGGTACTTCTCCGTATCAGCGACATTGAGGGTATCGAGGTCGAATCCGGAACCAGCGCTGTGCAGGGCACGGGCGATAGCTGCCAAGCGCACAGGGTTAGGACGATAGTGAGGCACCAGCACATAATTGGTGAGGCGCGTCTCGACATTGTCGAAGAAGCTGTCGTCCGTACTTTCCTTCTGCTTCCCGCGGAGCCAGGTGAGCTCGTCAGCAAGATAATCGTCGAAAGCCTGGCTGGGTTTGGCCTGTGCAGCGGTGATATAGAGCATCAGCACGTGGGCATTATCTTTCATACGGGCCGTACCATCGAGTTTCACGGCATCGAGGATATCCGTAGCAGCCTCTTTCTTCTTGCCACTGAGGAACTCGAGCCAAGCCTTGGCCATCTTCCACATGATGGGGCAATCGGTCTTGCCCTCTTTGACAACTATCTCACAGAACTGCTGCATCTGCCATGACTCCTGGGCATTGATGTCGCGCACGAACATCTTACCATTGGCATAACCACTGCCACCGTTATCGACATATTCCTGGGCATTGTTCACAAAGTCGGTGAGCAGCCAAGGCAGTGCCTTCGACGTGGGGTTCTGCTTATAGTGCTGACTGATGGCCTGATAGGAGCGCTTCAGATAGTACATTGTCATAAGACTCTCGTAGTCGTTCATCTCAGCAAAGAGTTGTCCTGCCTCAGCCTCACGACCTGTCTTGTAAAGCGCACCAGCATAGATGTTGTGCATCATGTCCTTGTAGACGGTCTCGATATACTGACTGGCCGTCTGCTCCCAGAAAGTGATGTTTTCCTGATGCTGTCCGAGCATCATGTTACAGCGCATGAAAAGCAGTCCGTGCTGCGAACGCAATTTTGAGTTGAGTTTGCCCTGAGCGTAAGTACGGATAGCCTTCAGGTCACGCTGTTGGGTGGCAATCTCGTCTTTCGAGGGATAACCCCACTCGTACTGCTTATCCCGTTCAACGCTGACGCATTTGAGGTACTTCTGCAGGTTCTGTACATAGCTGACCATCAGGGCGTCGCCTTTCTGACGGGCAGCCTTCAGCACATCTTCAGCATGGAAACTCCACCACTGATCATCGCTGGTGTCGCCGATGTAGGCTTTCCAGTTGTCGTTGCAGGTTTTCTCTACACGGCTTTTGAAGCTCTGCCCGTAATAGGGGCTGAACAGATAGTAATTGTCTGTGCCCCATCCGCCACAGGCGAATGCCGGCATAATCAATGCCGACAAGAGGCTAATGATGATAAATCTCTTCATAGGTTTCTGGTTTATATCTGTCAATATTATCTTTGTCGAGATGATAGGTGATGATGGAGCCGCTGAGGTCGCTGCGTTCTTTCTCCATCGCATGTTTTACTTTCAGGATTTCCTCAGCTTCGACGGTGTACTCATATCTGACGCCGTAGACCATGCGAAGCCAACGGAACACGGGATAGGCAGTAGCCAGAGGCAAGGGATAGCTATCGAGGTGCTTCAAATAGGGACCAACATCGCGGTAATCGAGGATGGGATTGCGCTCCTCTGATTTGCGAGGGTCGCCAGTATTATAGACCATTAGCGCACCATAGTCAACAGGCGGAGCCGGCATCGACAGCTGATGTAAACGGATGGTTGTAGAGAGCCTGGCCTTCCACAAGCGGCCTACTTCCTCGAGGAACTGATAATAGCGCTTGCGACTCTTCGAGGTGTAGTCGCAGTCGATTTGTATCTCACGGACATTCGGAATATCATTGGTCTCGTTCATCTGACGAATACGCGTCACTATTTTCTCAGCCAGTCCCTTATGATCGGCATGCATGCAGTCCTCAGTAATATAGACGGTGGGAATCATCTCTATGTTGTCAGGCAAGGTGTCGCTGAATGAGATGGTGGCGTTGGGCTTGGGCTCTCCAGAGTCATCCATCACCACATCGAAGTAACGACAATACACCTTATTAATATGATACTGCGATAAGAAGGCTCGCTCTGTGGAGTCGAGACGAAGGTCAGTGCGCCAATAATAGACGGCATTGCCCTGCTCGAGAGGTTTTCGAGAGGACTGCTTGTCGCAGGCGGTCATCGCCAGCAGCAGGAGCATCGCTATTAATTGAAGCCTTGTTTTCATCGGAGTAATCGGAGTGTTCTGAATAATCTGAGTAATCTGAATAATCAGAGCAATTCTGGCAATTGGAAGAGCTTCGTGCTGTTAGAGCCCTTGATGAGGATATAGTATCCTGCGGGCTGTTTTTCGGCTATAGTGGCTTTCACGGCCTCTACATCCTTGAATTTGGGATAGTCGCAGTGGATGTTCTCAAACTCCTCACCCACCAGCCAGACGGTTTTGATATCCGTGGTCTGCAGATAGTCGACGATGCGCTGGTGTTCCTCTTGCGACACCTCGCCGAGCTCGCGCATAGCCCCCAGAATCGCCATCTTATTATCGGCCTGCATCAGTTTGAAATTCTCGAGAGCAGCCATCATCGACGAAGGATTGGCATTATAGGCATCCACGATCAGGTGGTTCTTCTCAGTAACGGTCATCTGACTGCGGTTGTTCGAAGGCACATAGTTCTCGAGAGCTGCACAGATCTGTTTACGGTCGACACCGAAGTTGATACCCACAGCGATAGCTGCTAACAAATTGTCGATATTATAGGCGCCGATAAGATGTGTCTGCACCTTGTGCCACTTGATGCTGCGACCTTCTTGCTCGAGGGTTAGCAGCGGCTCGCGCCAGCGGAACTTCAAGAAAGGATCGCAGGCGATGACCTCACCAGAGATACAACTGTACTGATTCTCCGAATCGGTGGAATATGGCGTGAGCCAGATGTCCTCATCGTCGCTGATCTGATTCATCAGATGTTCGTTATCGGCATTGATGAAAATAAGTCCGTCTTCACGGGTGCGGAGGAAGTCATAGAGTTCGCATTTGGTCTTGATGACACCCTCAAAACTGCCGAAACCTTGCAGATGGGCGCGTCCCACATTGGTAATCAGACCACAGGTGGGCTCTGCTGTCTCTGCAAGTGTCTTGATGTCGCCAGGATGACTGGCTCCCATCTCAATGACGGCAATCTCGTGTTCCTTCGTCAAACGGAAGAGCGTCTTGGGCACACCCACATCGTTGTTGAAATTGCCCTGGGTATAGAGCACGTTGTATTTCTGTGAGAGCACAGCAGCCACGAGTTCCTTCGTAGTCGTCTTGCCGTTAGTGCCTGTGATGCCGATGACGGGGATATTGAACTGACGACGATGTTCACGCGCCAGGTCCTTAAAGGTCTGCAGACAGTCGTTGACAATGATGATTCTCTTGTCATCGCTGCCGGCGAGAGATGGATCGTCCACTATCGCGTAGGCACAACCTTTTTCGAGGGCCTGAACGGCAAATTTGTTACCATCAAACGACTCACCTTTCAGTGCAAGGAAGATGCTTCCTTGGGGACAATCACGGCTGTCGGTAGTGATGCAGGGATGCTGCTGGTAAAGTTTATAAAGCTCCTTAATACTCATAATAATGCTAATTTTGGTGCAAAGATACGAAATAATTCATAATTCATAATGCATAATTCATAATTATTTTGTAACTTTGTGGGCGATTTATGGACTATACGCTCAATGTGCATGGCCAACTGCTGGATTTGAGCAGGCCTTTGGTGATGGGTATCCTCAATGCGACACCCGATTCCTTCTACGCAGACAGTCGTCGGCAGACGGAGGAGGATATTGCTTTGTGCTGTTCTCAGATGTTGTCCGATGGGGCTGCCATCATTGATGTGGGTGGCTGTTCCACACGTCCAGGTGGTGAGGTGGCTTCTGAGGAGAAAGAGATGAAACGTCTCAGGATGGCTCTTGGTATCATCAGGCGCGAGCAGCCTCAGGCAGTGGTCTCAGTAGACACCTTTCGTCCTGACGTAGCTCGTATGGCTGTGGAGGAGTTCGGTGCTGATATCATCAACGATGTGAGTGGTGGTACGCCAGAGATGTTCCGTATGGTAACGCGACTGCGCGTACCTTATATCTTGATGTCGTTGCAACCCACAATGCGCGAGATGCTCCTGTCGTTTGCAGAAAAGGTGCAGCAACTGCGCGATATGGGTGCGAATGACATCATCCTCGACCCAGGCTTCGGCTTCGGAAAGACGCTGGAGCAGAACTACGAGATCATGAATGAACTCGAGAAACTGTTGGTGATGGAACTCCCGCTACTGGTGGGCATCTCAAGGAAATCGATGATCTATCGTCTGTTCGACTGCACGCCTCAGCAAGCCCTCAACGGCACAACGGCCCTCGATATCATCGCCCTGATGAAAGGTGCCAGAATCCTCCGCGTTCACGATGTGAAGGAAGCGATGGAATGTGTAAGAATCGTCCAGCAATTAAATTGTTAAATTGTAAATTGTCAAATTGTAAATTACCACGGTGCTACTCGAATTTGGAATAAAAGACATTATCGACATTATCTTGGTCGCCCTGATGTTGTACTACATCTACCGACTGATGCGCGAGTCACGTTCCGTGAATGCGTTCAATGGCATCATTGTGTTTGTCGTGCTGTGGCTCTTTGTGTCGCAGGTGTTGGAAATGCGACTGCTGGGCACCATCCTCGACAAGTTGGTGAGTGTGGGAATCCTTGCAGTTATCATCATTTTCCAGGAAGACATCCGTAAGTTCCTTTTCAATATCGGTGGTCACCAGCGCATGCGGGCCCTGAAACGTTTCTTCGTCTCTTCGAAGCAGAAAGATAAGGATAATAAGGAAATAAAACAGATGATCATGCCCTTGGTGATGGCCTCCATCAATATGAGCCGTCAGAAGGTGGGTGCATTGATTGTTTTTGAACGGAGCGCTACTCTCGACGATATTGTGGCTACGGGTGACAGGATAGATGCCAATATCAATCAGCGACTCATCGAGAATATCTTCTTCAAGAACTCCCCGTTGCACGATGGTGCTGTGGTCATATCCGATAAGCGCATCAAGGCTGCTGGTTGTATCCTGCCAGTGAGTCACGATCTGAGCATCCCCAAGGAACTGGGTCTGCGTCACCGTGCAGCTATGGGTGTCTCGCAGGAGACGGATGCAGTGGCCATTGTGGTATCGGAAGAGACGGGTGGTATCTCTGTTGCCGTCAATGGCAGGTTCCGACTGCGACTATCGGCAGAGGAGTTGGAGAGTATCCTGACAGAAGAATTGTCATAAGTAAATAAATGTTTTAATCTTTAATTTAAAAACAAATTATGGATCTATTAAGTCAAATTGTAGCGCGTGCTAAAAGTAACAAGCAGCGCATCGTGCTCCCAGAAGCAGAAGAGGAGCGTACACTCTGCGCAGCCGATAAGGCCTTAGGTGATGATATCGCCGACATCATTCTGATAGGTAATCCCGCCAAGGTAGAGGCTTTGGCCAAAGAGAAGGGTCTCAAGAACATTGGTAAGGCCACCCTTATTGACCCCGAGAATTATGAGAAGAGTGAGGAACTGGCAGAGAAATTAGCCGAGATTCGCAAGAGCAAGGGCATGACCATCGAAGAGGCCCGTAAACTGATTAAGAATCCCCTGTATCTGGGTTGTATGATTATCAAGACCGAGGGTGCTGACGGTCAGATTTCTGGTGCCCTCTCTACCACTGGTGATACCCTGCGTCCTGCTTTGCAGATCATCAAGTGTCAGCCAGGCATTACATGCGTGAGTGGTGGTCTGTTGCTGATTTCTAAGCAGAAGCAGTATGGTGAGGATGGTGTACTCGTCGTAGCTGACGTTGCCGTAACCCCGATGCCCGATGCCAATCAGCTCTCGCAGATTGCTGTCTGCACAGCTCAGATGGCGAAGGCTGTGGCTGGTTTCAAGGATCCCCGTGTGGCCATGCTGAGTTTCTCGACGAAAGGCTCTGCCAAGCATGAGGTTTGCGACAAGGTGATCGAGGCTACTCGTCTGGCTAAGGAGATGGCTCCCGATCTGAAGATCGACGGTGAGTTGCAGGCTGATGCAGCGCTCGTTCCTTCTGTAGGTGCCAAGAAGGCTCCTGGTTCTGATATCGCTGGTAAGGCTAATGTGCTTGTGTTCCCCAATCTCGAGGTTGGAAATATCGGCTATAAGATGGTACAGCGCTTAGGCGATGCTATCGCTATTGGTCCTGTGCTCCAAGGTATCGCCCGTCCTGTGAACGACCTCTCTCGTGGCTGCTCTGTTGATGACATCTATTATATGATTGCCATCACCTCTTGCCAGGCTATGGATGCAAAAAAGTGAATAGTGAATAACGAATAGTGAATAGTTATGAAGATATTAGTATTGAATTGTGGCTCTTCGTCTATTAAGTACGCTTTGTACAACATGGACGACAAGAGTGTGATGACCAGTGGTGGTGCTGAGCGTGTGGGCTTGGACGGCGCCTTCGTAAAGGTGAAACTGGCTAATGGTGAGAAAAAGCAGATCATGCACGATATCCCTGAGCATACTGAGGGCGTGAAGTTCATCTTCTCGTTGCTAACTGACCCTGAGATCGGTGTGATCAAGAGTCTCGACGAGATCAATGCTGTGGGTCACCGTATGGTGCATGGTGGTGAGAAGTTCAACAAGAGCGTGATCCTTACCGATGAAGTGCTGAAAGCCTTCGAAGAGTGCTCTGATCTTGCTCCTCTGCACAACCCCGCTAACTTGAAGGGTGTAAACGCTGTAAAGGAACTGATGCCGGGTCTGCCTCAGGTGGGTGTCTTTGATACTGCCTTCCACCAGACCATGCCTCCCAAGGCCTTTATGTACGCTATCCCCTACGAACTTTATGAGAAGTATGGTATCCGCCGTTATGGTTTCCACGGAACCAGTCATCGCTATGTCAGTGCCCGTGCCTGTGAGTTCTTAGGCATCCCAGCTGAGGGTACGAAGATGGTGACCTGTCACGTGGGTAATGGTGGTTCTATCGCTGCCATTGTCGATGGCAAGTGTATCGATACCTCTATGGGTCTCACGCCGCTCGAGGGTCTTGTGATGGGAACCCGTGCTGGTGATATCGACGGTGGTGCAGTGACCTTTATCGAGAAGAAACTCGGTCTCGATGCCGATGGTATGTCGAACCTGCTCAATAAGAAGAGTGGTGTAGCTGGTCTCACAGGTGGTTCAAGCGATATGCGCGATGTGGAGAGTGCTGCTAAGAATGGCGATCCTCGTGCCAAACTGGCTCAGGATATGTACTTCTATCGTATCAAGAAGTATATTGGTGCCTATGCAGCTGCTATGGGTGGTCTCGATGTTGTCGTCTTCACCGCAGGAGTGGGAGAGAACCAGACCTCTATGCGTGCTGAAGTCTGCAAGAACATGGAGTTCCTGGGCATCAAGTTCGACGAGGAGAAGAACAAGGCCCGTGGCGAGGAGGTGGTTATCTCTGCTGATGATTCTAAGGTGAAGGTGGTTGTTATTCCTACTGACGAGGAGTTAATGATTGCTACTGACACGATGAATCTGCTGAAGTAAGATTCCTATTTCCCCCCTTACATTTAGGGAAATCCCGCTTGACATTTCGGGGTTTCCCTTTGTTTTTCCCCTTAAATCGCCGTACCTTTGCAGTGTGAAATAAAAATAGTATGTCGAACTTAAAGATAAGAAAGGGTACAGTTATGAAGAAGATGTTTACAATGCTGATGATGGCGATGATGGCAATGATGACCTTCACCTCTTGCGAGGATGAAATGATCGCAGATACCCTCGAGGGTTCTTGGAAAGGTAATATGTATATCTCTACCTCTTGGAATGGCAGAGTTTACGATGCCACCTATACTGAAATCACGTTTCTCAAGGATCCGTTCTGCTTCAAAAGCGGTTCAGGCTACTGGGTGGATTACTATAGCAACGCCCCTTGGGACTATGTGGCAAACCATATCGACTGGACGGTTAACAATGGTGTGATCCATGTGTATTTCATCGAGGAGGATACCTCCATCGATATCTACGACTACCGCCTCAGCTCCAGCCGTTTCGTGGGAACACTGAATGATTATGGCACGCTGGTTGATTTCGATCTCTACAATGTAAGTCATCCGTACAGCTACTGGGATAACTACTACTGGGGATATGACGAGTGGTATTACGATGACTACTTCTGGGCACGCACTCGTGGTATCGATGCCGACAGCGCAAAGACCATTGAGAAGCCGAAGCGCTTCGTGAATCCCAACCGCGAAAAATAAATAATAATGAAAAGAAAAAGCCGCTCAAATCTGAGCGGCTTTCTTTTTTGCTATAGGTAAGTGAAACTGTCTGTTTTATACTGGCCGATGTACATGAGGATGATGTTGACAATTTCGTCCTCCGTCTTGCCGTCAGCAGTGATGACGAGGTCGTAATTACGGGTGTCATAGCGGGAGGACTTGGTGTATTTGTTCACATAGTTCTCGCGCATCTTGTCGACTTTCTCAATGATCTTGCGGGCCTCCTCAGGTGTCTTGTGCTGCTTGCGGGCGACGCGGTCTATGCGGAAGTCCATCGAGGCCTGGATGAGGATGCTCAAGCGGTTGGGATGGTCGCGGAATACAAAGAAACCGCTTCGGCCTGCCACCACGCACGACCCATCGCTGGCGATACCCTTCAGGATCTCCTGCTCGGCCTTGAACATCTCATCGGTGGTGAGCAGGTCGGGTTCATCGACGGAGTGTACCTTATAGTAGTTGGCATTATACTGATAGCCGATGGTCATCGTGCGCTTGAAATCGGCCCACCAGGTATGGCTGCGGCCCTTGAGCTTCTCAATCTGCTCCACATCGAGTTTATACATTTCCTCCAAGGCTTTGATGAGAGCCTTGTCGTAGAACGGGACTTCCAGTTTCTCTGCTAATTTCTGGCCTACGGTACGACCTCCACTACCAAGCTCACGGTTGATTGTGATGACGAATTTTTGTTTTAGATTCATGACTTTCTCACTTTTAGCGTTACACCGTTGCAAAGATAAGCAAAAGTTAGCAAAGTTCCAAATTTATTTTCGTATTTTCGAAAAATCTTTTCTGAGGAGTTCTTCGGCCTTGGCCATCATCTCCTGAAGTTGGGCATTTGGGTTCGCTTCCTGACGGGCGAGCTCAAGAAAACGCTCGTAGTAAGTCTTTGCTTGTTTCTTATCGGGGATATAATAGTAGATGGCGTTGGCGATGTTGTAATGGGTGGCGATAGAGGTGGGGTTGTATGCTAGATGTTTCTTCCATGCCTCAACGGCCTGAGCGTATTGTCCCATAAGATAGTAGGCCTCGCCTTGAGAGAGAGTGATGGCTCTCATCGTCGTGGTATCAGGCTGTAGGAGTTTGGTGGCGAGATTGAGGTAACCAAGACCTTCGTCAAGACGGTCGGTATCAACACAGACGACCCCCAAGCGATAGGCACAACCAGCATGTTGCATCTGCGAGAGAAGGAAGGCGGGGAGCAGATGCTGATAAGCAAGCTCGAGGCTGTCGAGACGGGTGTAGCACATGCCTGCGGAGTAGAGGGTGTTGAAGGTGGAGTCGCCCAGTTGGAGCAGCCGTTCGTACATAGCGACGGATTGATCGAACTTACGGTCCATGAAGTAGGCATCGGCCAAGGCGCGGTTCACGAGGACATTGGTGGTATCCTTCTTAAAATATTTATCTGCAGTAGTGATGCCAGCCCAGGCCTGGTCAGTACGGGTGAGGGCAGTGGTAACGGCAGCAACTATCTCACCATCCATGGGGAAGCGGCTGATGAGGTTCCGACCCCAGAAGATGAGGGAATAAGAATCGTCTTGTTTCTGATAGCTAAGGGCGAGCTGGCGGAAGGCATCGTGGGTAAGATCGCCAGCAGGGACGTTCTTCAGCAGATTGGCTGTCTGGAAGTAGTTGCCACGTTTGTAGTAGCAGTCGGCAAGTTTCATCCTTGTGAGACTGCTGTCGCAACGGGCGTAGGCCTGCTGGAAGTATTTCAGGGCCTCGTAGGTATTGGACTCCTGCATACAGCTGTCGCCAGCCTGTACTAAAAGCGTGAGGGTATCAGCTACGACAGGCTCTACCACCTTCTTTTTCGCAGAAACCTCGCCCTTGGCGGACAGGGCCGTTACAAGGGCGAGGGTAATGACTATTAGTGTTCTCATGCTTACAAGAGAGATTTATTTCTCTGTGACTGAAATGACCAGATCATCCAACTCCAGACGATTAATATCTTTGAGATTGATGGTTTTCGTCATATCTTGTTTTTCGAAAGCCTTACCGTTGATCAGAATCTTCTTCACTGTTTTACCGTTAACGGTGACATTGCCGTTCTCGTCGATCTTGGCTCCTGGTAAGCGATTGACGATATCCTTGATGGTGGCGTTTTCAGTCAACTTGTATGATTTTTCGGAAATCACTTTTGGCGTGGAAGTCCCCGTAGCTGCTGGCGTTTCTTTAGCATTGCCATCTAAGCGGAAGGAAATAGGTACGGTGTACTTCACGTTGACGGCTTTGCCGCTCTGGGTGCCTGGGGTCCAGTTTGGCATGCTGCTGATGACGCGAAGACCTTCTGCATCGAGAGCGGGAGATACTGACTTTACAACTTTCGCGTCGCAGATACTACCGTCCTTGCATACCACGAAGCTGACGATGACACGTCCTTGAGTGTTAGACTCCATTGCCTCTTTCGGATAGCGGATGTTCTGGCTCAGATATTCAAAGAGTTTCGGTGCGCCACCAGGGAACTGAGGCATCACTTCGACTACATCGAAAATGTCCTGAGGTACTTCTTTCTGTTCGTTAGATGTGTAAGTGCCTTCGACTTTGAACTCTTTCTGCTGCTCAGCCTTGGGAGTCTCAGCCTCTTTCTTCTGGTCTTGAGCCTCTACGACCTGCATGGTCGTATTGCTATTGTACTTGATGGTGCCATTGATCTTGCCTTTCTTCACGGGCACCTGCTTCTGTGGTTCGTCGTAGACATAGTCCTTGACGGTCTCTGCGTTGAGGGCGAGTGTAACGCCCACGATGGGCAGGAGTGCGAGCAACTTCAGAAGATGGCTGCTCTTGGAGGTTTTATTTGTCATCATTGTGATTCGGTTTTTAAGGGCACTGTGAGTGATACCGTTGACAAGGGAGTACCCGCCGATGCCGCCGGCTTTTGTGATTAACAGGTATTGATATTGACGCGCATTGATGCCTTGAGAGAGTACCGCTGCATCGGCCTCGTACTCGTGGATGGCTCGCAAGTCTGAGCGCAGCATCCACATGGCGGGGTTGAACCATTGCAAGGCGGTGAGGAGATCAACGAGGAGTATGTCCCACGAGTGGTAAAGACGTATATGTCCCCGTTCATGAGCGAGTATAGAGGCATCGTTTGTCTCGTAGTCACTACGATTCATCACTATATAGTGCATCCAGCTGAATGGCGAGAGGTCTGCGTTACCGGTCACGCAGAGCGTAGTGCCATCATCCTGCGGATGCTGCTCGCTATGATTGATAAGACGGATGATTCTGACCAACGAACAGAGGGTCTGCCCCAATGCTAACGCCACACCTATTACAAATAGGATGGGTAGCACAGTCTGCCACAGAGGCGTTGACGAGGGTTCGTAGACCGTTGCCTGCAGACCGTCTATCGTCACCATCGGTGTCTGGTGCATCACCACCGTCTTGTGGTAGGTGATGACACAAAAGGGCAGCACGTAGCTTGCCACAGCGGTAAGCAACAGTACGATGCGGTTCACACGGTGGAAGGTCTCGCGGGCCAGCATCAGACGGTAGAACATATAGAATACCGCGATGAGCAGGGCCACCTTCAGGTCGTAAATCAGAAAATCAGTCATGGCTGTTCTCAATTTGGTCGATGAGTTCTTTCAGTTCTTCTACGGAAATCTTTTCCTCCTTGACAAACGAGGAAACGGCTGAGAGGTAGGAGTCGTTGAAGTAGTTCTTGATGACACCCGCAATCGACTTACGTCCGTATTCCGCCTCGGTGATGAGGGGGAAGTACTGGTAGGTATTGCCGAATTGCTTGTGGTCGAGATAGCCTTCCTTCTCCAGTATGCGAACCATCGTGGACAGGGTATTGAAATGCGGACGGGGCTCGTCGTAGTACTCCAGGAGTTCCTTGACGAACATCGGACCATGCGCCCAATACAGATCCATGATTTCCTTTTCTTTATTTGTTAGCTTCTTCATTGTCGTTAATGCTTTAAGTTTCCAATCAATAATCGCGTCGTTGTCAATATCCGAGTGCAAATTAACTAAAAATTTTCGTTATATACAACTAAAAGCCATAGTTTTTAAACTAAATTAAGTAGTTTGCCTAAGATTTAACATATCTTTTTAAAAAAGTGAATAGTGAATAGTGAATAGTGAATAGTTTTTTGTACCTTTGCAGCGTTAATACAAAAACAGACATGATGAGACAGAAGATTGTCACCTTCGGAGAGTTGTTGCTCCGATTCTCAAAGCCCGGTCATCTGAGACTGACGCAGGGCGATATGTTTACCAGCAAGTATGGTGGCAGTGAGGCCAACGTGGCCGTATCGCTGGCATCACAGGGCGAAGATGTGACCTACATTACCCGCTTGCCCGATACCCCCGTAGGACATGCAGGAGCGATGAACCTGGCGCAGTTGGGTGTCAACACCAAGCATGTGCTCTATGGCGGACAGCGTATTGGTACCTATTATTTCGAGCCACCAGCAGGCATGCGTGCTGCAAAGGTGATCTACGACCGTTCAGGCTCTGCCTATTACGACCTGAAGCCGGGCATGATTCCTTGGCGTGAGATTCTGAAAGGCTGCACCTTCTTCTGCGTATCGGGTATCACCGCTGCCATCTCGGAGCAGGCTGCTGATGCAACCTTCGAGGCCTTGGATATTGCTGATGAACTAGGTGTGACGGTCTGCTTCGACATCAACTATCGTAAGAATCTGTGGCAATATGAGGGGGCCACACCTCGTGAAACCCTGAGCCGTATGCTCTCACGCTGTGACATGATGTTTGGCGATGCTATCGAGTTCGATTGGCTTTCGCAGCATCCGCAACCCCCGTTTACGGCTGTCGACTCCAATTTCGAGATGCAGATGAAAGAATATGGCGAGTGGTTCGACGAGTTGCACGCCCAGTATCCTCGTCTGAAACATTGGATGATGGGTATGCGTAATATCGTCAGTTCCAATCACCACACACTGACGGCTCTGTTATGGACAGAAGGTACATTGCTGCAGGCTCCCATCATGGATATTCCTGATGTGGTGGATCCCGTGGGCGTGGGTGATGCCTTTATGGGTGGATGGCTGCATGCTATCAGTCTTTTCCCCGATGACAAGCAGAAGCAACTGAACTACTCACTTTGTGCCGCAGCCCTGAAGAACACCATCCCAGGTGATTTCAACCTCTCAACGGAAGACGAGATTCTCGATGTGTTGCAAGGCCGTCATAACGCCTCGACACTCTATAAGACAATAGAATAAGACAGCATATGAAAAACAGATGGTTACAGATTGTATGTGGGCTTGCAATGCTCCTTTTGGTGAGTTGTGAGAAGGAAGACGAAATCATCTCATTGTCGACCCCAGGAACTGCAGAGCTCTATTCTGTAATCAACCAGACGACTGAAATCAAGTTCAGGTCGGAAGAAGCGTGGGAAGCTACTTGTCTGGCCAATTGGCTGACCTTCTCGCCCAAAAGCGGCAAGGCAGGAGAGAACGTCATCACCATCGCCTCCACCTCGACGAATAGGACCAAGAAACCTCGTACGGCTGTTATGACAATCAAGGCAGGCGAAGAGACTAAAACCGTACATATTAAGCAGCGCGACGAGTATGCTTATTTTTCTACCAACGAGGTACTGAACTTAGGTAGCCGCGAAACAACTATAGGTATTGATTTCTATACAAATCTGGAAAAGGATCAGTTGTTTGTCTATGCTACTGCAGGTCTTGAAGATTGGATAACCGTGGGTGATAAGGCTCGTACAAGGACAGAGTATGAGGGATCTATTTATCCCCTTCATGTCGCTTACAACGATTCGCCGAATCCACGTGAAGGTGCTTTCTTCCTGACCATGAAGGACGACAAGGGTAACATACTCGGACTCGATACCTTATTTATATATCAGGAGGGTAGGGACAATGGCTATCAATCGTACGACTATTCGCAGGACGGTAAAGTGGAACTGCTGAACAAGGCGACGGAAGGTAAGGGTATCCCCATCGTACTGATGGGCGACGGTTTCGTGGATGAAGATGTCTCAGACAGTCTATATGCCCGTACGATGAAGCTGGCGATGGAGAATCTCTTCAGCGAGGAACCCATCAAGTCGCTGCGCGATTATTTCAATGTCTATCAAGTGACAGCTGTATCACGTCGCAACCAGTTTTATGGCGATGATTATACAGCTCTCGGCACTATCCCTGATCGTCAGACCACAGGCATCAAGGTGAATGCCGATCGTGTGATGGACTATGTGAAGAAGGTGGAAGACATCGATTCCATTCATGCGTTGGCAGTTGTGATTCTGAATTCCAACCTGAACAAGGGTGTCACTTATATGATAAGAGATACCAAGAAGGATGACTACGACTACTCCATCGCGCTGTGTCCTGTTGTCGACAGTCTGAAGAGCGAGAAATTCCGTCAGGTGTTGACGCATGAAGCCATCGGACACGGCTTTGCAAAGTTGGCTGATGAGTATGTGCGTTCCACAGAAGGCTCTGCCACGGAAGATGACATCAAGCTATTGCTGCAGTTGCACAAGAAATGGTCGTGGTATTTGAATGTGGATTCAGAAAAAGACTCTACGAAGGTGCTTTGGAGTAAGTTCATCTTCGACAGCGAGTTTGCCAACGAGAAGATTGGAACCTATGAAGGTGGCTATACGTTCTTCAAGGGCGTCTATCGTCCCTCGGAGAACAGCATGATGAACCAGAATAATGCGCCCTTCAATGCTCCCAGTCGTCAGATTATATATAATAAGGTAATGCGAATGGGACTTGACAAGACACCTACCTATGAAGAGTTTGTGGCGTTTGACCAACAGCACAAACCTACAAGATGGAACTATAATTCAACCACGCGTCAGATCAACTGGGATGAACCTTGGCTTTCCTCTTGTGTACGCGTTCTCTTGAAGTAATTACAATTGGCTTTCGCCCTCGATGTATTGCGACATGAGGAGATGTTCGCCATCCCAAACGATGTAGGAGAAATGGGTGATCCAGTCACCCAAGATAACCATACGCGCTTTCTTCGTCAGTTGAAGATCGATTTCGATGTGGCGATGGCCATAGATGAAATAGTCGACATTGGAGTGATACTGGATGTACTTCTTGGTGAAGCGCACGAGATATTCGCGGTCCTCCCCCATATAAGGCAGTTCCTCACCATCAGGACGCTTCAGGCGACTGTGCTTGGCCCAGTTGAGGCCGAACCACATGCCCCAGCGAGGATGGAGGGCTGAGAAGGCCCACTGACAAACGCGACTGTGGAAGATGCTCCTGATGAGTTTGAAACTCTTGGTGGGATCGCCCAGACCGTCGCCATGTGCCAGGAAGAAGATCTTACCATAGAGTTCGGTGGTCTCAGGCTTCTTGTGGAGGATGACACCACACTCCTTTTCCAGATAGCCATAGGCCCAAATGTCGTGGTTGCCTGTGAAATAATGCACTTCGACACCCATGTCGGTGAGTTCTGAGATTTTGCCCAGGAAACGTGTGAAACCCTTGGGCACCACATATTTATATTCGTACCAGAAGTCGAACATGTCGCCTAAGAGATAGACGGCAGCGGCCTTTTCCTTGATGGAGTCGAGGAAACGCACCAAGCGGCGTTCCTGCATACGCTGATGAGGAACGGCGAGAGAGCCTAAATGTGCGTCACTTAAGAAATATATCGGTTTCATCGCTTTTAGTTGAGAATTGAGAGTTGAGAATTGAGAGTTTGCTTCCGCAGTTCTTAGTCGAAGCCGAGTTCCACTCGGGCTTCTTCTGACATCATGCTCTGGTCCCAAGCGGGTTCGAAGACGAGGTTGACGGTAGCACCTTTGACGCCCTCGACGCTCTCCACCTTGGTGCGGACATCCTCCAGGATGAAATCGGCAGCAGGACAATTGGGGGCCGTGAAGGTCATATCCATCTCGACCGTATAGTCGTCCTGCACATCAATCTTGTAGATCATCCCAAGGTTGTAGATATCCACGGGAATCTCTGGGTCATAGACTGTCTTCAACACATCCACGATCCGCTCTTCAATCTGGGTTCTTTCTTTCTGTGTCATATTTATGATGTTTTTATTGTTTATCCCAATTTACCTCCAGACGATGGAGCATGGTGGTACTCTCACCACAAGAGCCCGTATGCTGGATGGCGATTCCTCCAAAATTGTTCGTTTTCATCGGTGCAATGAGGTTGACAACATGGGGTAGCGTACTGTCCTCGGGCTGAGGCGTCGTGGTCTCAACATCCGCCTTCAAGTAACCGTTTTCTGCCTTTAAGGAGATGGTGCAACCCGTGCGATAACAAGTGGCGGATACCGCCTCGCTGATGCCCTTAACCTGTCCGTGGTCGTATTCCACGAGGTAGAAATCAACGGCTTTGGCATGCTTGGTGGTTCTGATGATGCGGAGACCGTAACCCGTGAGCGTCTTGGTATCAAACTTCAGACAGACGTCCATATACTGACCTGTGGCGGAGCCGAAACCCTGACCCGCAGTCTTCGTCGGATCGACGTTCAGTATCAGCGACATATCGCCATATTGCCCGTCAGCAGGCGTATACATCAATCGGGCTCCACGCTGTGCCTGCAGCAGACCTTTGCCCACAGCCCCGTTAAAGCCCTCGCCATATTCCCACATGGGCTTTTTGCTATCGAATGTCCAAGGGAACTCAGCAGTATCGGCGGGTTTGAAGCCATCCGCTTGCCAGGAGTCTGGCAATAGTCCGTGAGTGGTACCGCAGTAGATGTCGCTGAAATCAGTTTCGAGCCTTTCTGACCCTTTGATATTTTTATCCTTGATCCGGCTGCTGGCCACTTCCGTCATGTCTCCCAAGGGACTGCGTTGATGAGCTGGGCGTATGGTAGCCATTAACCTGCGACCAACATCGCCAGCACGGAGTTTGTATTGGCGTTGGGGACCGTCGTTGCTATAGGCCAGAACGACTTCCTTCTGACAGTCGTCTGTATCCAGCCGGCTCCAAATGATGCGAGACTCATCGCGCCGTCCCTGAAGGTCAAGGGTATAATCCAGATAGACAATACCATCCTTAATCTTAATGACAGGCTCCTTCAGGAAAGAGGGCGGTGGCAGTTGCGAGGGTTTGATGGTCATCTGGCATACAGCCACGCCACCAACAACGCTATCACCCACAGTACAGGCTGTAACAGGGAAACTGACAGGCTCATCTATATTCTCACAAGCGATGTCAACATTTACGGAGTCGCCTTCTGCCTGATTCAAACAAGCCAGCTGATTGTATGGCGGATCAATCCTCCACACTATTCTTTTGCCAAAGCCATCAGCACGAAGCGTCACAGGCTTTCCACCTACCTGTATCTCTGCCTCATGCTGACTCAACCAAACGTAGGGCGGTTGATCTGTACGCATGGGGAGAGCGTCCATGACGATTGTGTTTTGCGGCTGGCGACTACCAATGAGATAGGGCTTGCCGTTGAGTGAAAAATTCTTATGATAACAGCGCAGCCAAGGTTGGGGATATGCCGTCCATCCGATATAGATACTATCTGAAGAGGCATGATAGCGACAATCGATCAGCGTCACAGGTCCACCCTGCTTGCAGAAATACATCTCGCGCTTGCTGCCTTTGACATAGAAGTCGCAGTCGATAAACAGCGGCCCTTGTCCGAACGTGCTCCAGAAGGGTTTCTGGCCATAGAGGTCGAAGGTGCAATGTCTGTAATAGGCTGAGCCGTTCAGAGCATCGTCGGTACATTCGAAATGGCAGTCCTCATAATAGGACTTCTGGGCGCCATTCAGTGGATTGAGGTTCAGACGACTGATAAAACGCACATTCTTAGCTACCAGCTGCTTACCATGTACATAGCCCACATGGGCTTGAGTGATGGCATCGCTGCGTTTCTTGCGAGAGAGGGAAGGATTCCATGGGTAGTCGAGGTCGACATTGCAGTAATTGCCCATTGTGAGATTCTCGACAGTGAGTGAATCACACCAGAAATCAAACATGGTGAAATTGCCCACAGCTCCTTGCATCTGGCCTCGCTGAGAAGCCAGGACTGTCTGTCGTGCATCGGAAGAGAGTCCGATGAAATGGAGTTTTTTTGCTCGGATCACTATGCCAAACGGTTCACGGCCATTCTGTCCTGTGACCACCTCAGGCGTATTAGGATCGTCGACCCAATAGACGCAGGGAGCGATGTAGAGCGTGCAGCTGTCACCAAAGTGCGCAGCTGCCTCGCGGAAGTCGGAATAAGCGAAAGGATGATCTTTTGATTTGTCGAGCTTAGCATCGAGATAAAGATGGTGCGCATCGAGCTTTTCAGCGATATCGGCTGGCACAGACGAAGACACCTGTGCAGAGGCACTGAGACATGTCAGTGCGAACAGATAGCCGACCCATACTTTCATTATTTCTCCTTGTAGATGACCTTATTGGCACCGCTGGTAATCTTCAGAGCTTCTGGATGATCTTTGAGGAACGAGTCGATATGGCGCACGCGCTTTTCGGCGAGGATCTCGTCGACTGCAATCAGGATACCTGTCTCCTCGACATCGCCAAAGCCATAGTTGATGGCCGTTCCAAAGAGTTTCATGGTGGGCGAGAGACTCATATAGGCATTCACCAACGGGGGAATGTTGTAACCTAATTTACGGATCTCGCGGTTCAGGATACGATAGTCGTCCTTGAAATTCTTTTCAGAGAAAATCTGTTCCAACTCGCTTTCGTCAGTCTCGATTTTCAGCGGTTTCATCGGGATAATCAGATGCTCCTTATCGTCGAAATGCTTCTTGAGGAAATAGAGGATCATATCGCGTCCTTTACGGATATACGAAGGATACATGGTCATCTTGCCAAAGAAATACTTCACGTTGGGCTTGATCACCGTCAACGCACCAAGACCATCCCAAAGATTATCCAGGGCAAAGAGGCTCTTCGCGCCCATGCGCGATGATTGATAAGGTAAGGACACAAACGAGCGTCCCAACTCAATCGTATAGGGCATATACTCCTTAAGGAACTTTTCTGAGAAATGGAACATATGACTGGTGGCAAGAAGCGGTTGGCCGTTTTCATCGAGGTCCCATGCTGTGCCTTCGAGATAGCGGTAGCCACCGATAATCTCCTCTGCCTCCGGGTTCCAGACGATGAGCTGCTTATAGCAATTCTCACAGATGTCAAACTCATCGATATCCATTGACTTGCCCGTTCCTCCCCCTGCCTCGCGGAAAGCGATCTCACGCAGACGACCGATCTCCTTCATGACATTCGGCGCATTGTGAGCCGTCACGACATAGATCTCGTTGTGACTCTTGTTGGTCATGCGGAGCTGACGCTCACGGGTCAGTTCACTCTTCAAAATTTCCTTGGCAATGGGTTGGATAATCTCTTGTTCCATTATGATAGGGGTTTTAGGGTTCTGGTGATGATTTAGAGGGTGTAGACCTGATCTTTCACGTACTGCGCCCACTCTACAGGCTTCTTGCTCTTATCGAAGGTTTGCCAGGGAATGGGTTTGCCGATAGCGATGCGGAAGGTCTTGTGCACATTCTTGTACATCTCGTCGACCAGGAACAGCATTGCCAGATTAAATGGCAGACACTTGTCGGAGAAATTGGCCAGACGATAGAAGAAATTGGAGTTCTGTCCGCCGAAATGGATGGGTACGACATCGCGCTGATACTGCACGCTCTTGGAAATGAATGTCTTTGTCCAGGGGATATCGCGGATCTCACCGTTCTTCTTGCGTGAGCAGAGACCAGCAGGGAACATCAGCATGTGGTTGTCGCTCTGGAAGCCTGCCTCTACCATTGCAGGGAAGTTACGGCTCTGATTGCCTGTCTTGTTGATGGGGATACAGACAGGCGCCAAGCCTGGGAGGTTCATCAGCAGGTCGTTGACCAAATAACGGAAACGCCCATCGTAATGTCTGCCGATGATGGCGCCCAGCGCTACACCGTCCTCGCCACCAAGGGGATGATTGCTCACGAAGGTATAGAGTCGGCCGTCGTTAGGATCAGGCAGATTCTCCTTACCTTCGATCTCCAATGTCATGTCGAGATAGCGCACACACTCTTCGAGCCATTCCACACCCACCTTGTCGCGACTCTCCCACAAGAAAGCGTTTACCTGGTCTTCATGCGCCACGCGCTTGAGCCAGTTGACAAGGAAGCCAGGAACGAACTTTGCCTTAGCGCCCAACTTGCCTTTCAGGATCTTATCGATATCAATCGTTTTCTCCATTTTTGGTTGTTTTCTCTCATTTCCTCTAACAAGGTGCAAAAATAGCACAAATCTTTCAAAAATGAGCAAAAAACGAAAAAAAACTTTCTGTTAAAATGCAATTAACTCAATTTTGCTATTTCCGAACTATCGAATTTTATAAAAGAAAGTTAAATTTAGAAAAAAGTGGGGAGTTTTGGAGGAAAGTGGGGGAAATTTATATAATTTTGTACCCACAACTATTAATTAGGTGAACATATGCGTTTTTTAGGTAACATAGAAGCCAAAACGGACGTAAAAGGAAGAGTCTTCCTGCCCTCTGTTTTTCGCAAGGTGCTCCAGGCATCAGGCGAGGAAACACTGGTTTTGCGGAAAGACATCTACCAGAAATGTCTGGTGCTCTATCCTGAAAGCGTATGGAACGAAAAGGTGGATATGCTGAAGGCGCAACTCAAACCATGGAAACCCTCGCATCAGCAGATGCTCCGCCAGTTCATCTCGGAAGCGGAAGCCATCTCGCTCGACGGTAATGGTCGCTTCCTCATCTCCAAACGACTACAAAAGGCAGCAGAGATAGACCAGGACGTTCAGTTTATAGGCATGGACAACACGATAGAAATCTGGTCGCCGCAACATCTGAAACAGATCCTTAAGAGTGATGAGGACTTTGGAAAAGAGTTTGAAGACATCATGAATACCGACGACGCCGTATGTTAAATTCTTCGACGACATATCACATTCCAGTACTCCTTCGGGAGAGCGTCGACGGGCTTGAAATCAAGCCCGACGGTGTTTATATAGATGTGACATTCGGGGGTGGCGGACATAGTCGCGAGATTCTCAGCCGTCTAGGGAAGAAAGGTCATCTCTACAGTTTCGACCAGGATGCCGATGCGGAGAAAAATATCGTTGATGATGATAGATTTACCTTTGTTAGGAGCAACTTTAGATATATCAAGAATTGGATGCGCTATTACGATGTGGAGAAGATTGACGGGCTGCTGGCCGACCTCGGTGTCTCGAGTCATCATCTGGACGATGAGAGTCGTGGGTTCTCCTTCCGTTTCGATGCACCGCTCGACATGCGGATGAACAAACAGGGGGGCAAGACCGCTGCCGATATCGTAAACGACTACGACGAGGAGCAGTTGGCAGACGTCTTCTATCTCTATGGGGAACTGAAGAATGCAAGGAAACTCGCTGCCGCCATCGTTAAGGCCAGACAGACACAGCCCATTGCCACCACAGGTGATCTATTGCAGGTGACAGAAAAACTGTTTCCCAGAGAGCGCGAGAAGAAAGAGATGGCTAAGTTGTTTCAGGCCCTGCGTATCGAGGTGAACCACGAGATGGAAGCCCTGAAGGAGATGCTGAACGGCAGCAAGGACCTGCTTGGCGAGGGTGGACGGCTGAGCGTGATCACCTACCACTCGTTGGAGGACCGTCTGGTAAAGAACATGATGAAGGCCGGTAATACGGAAGGGAAGGTCCAGCAGGACTTTTTTGGACGTACGGAAGCTCCCTTCAAACCCATTGGTAAGGTGATTGTGCCTGAGATGGAAGAGCAGGAGCGGAATCCAAGAAGCAGAAGTGCAAAACTGAGAATAGCAGAAAAATGTAAGATGTAAGAAGGAAGAAGTTAAGATGGCAAAGAAAGACGATATAGAGCTGGAGATCGAGGACGTGGTAGAAGAAGAGAAGGCCGCGCCTAAAGAAGAGGTGGACAGCATCAAGGAGCAAACGAAGAAGACGTTGCAGAAGATCAAGGAGACCGTTAAGGAGGAAGATCCGAAATTCTCATCGGCTACCACCCTGCGCACTATCCTTGGTGGTGACTTTCTGACGGCACAGATGGTGCGCCATCATATCGGCATCATCGTACTGATCGTATTGTTCACCATCGTCTATGTCGCTTTCAGATACCAATGTCAGCAGGACATGATTGCCATCGACAAGATGGAGAAGGAACTGCTGGATGCCAAATATAAGGCCCTGTCGAGCAATAGTACGCTGACGGAGAAATGTCGTGAGAGTCATGTGCTCGACGCCCTGAAGAATAACAAAGACAGTTTGCTGCACGTATCTGACCAGCCACCATATATAATAAATGTACCTGAATAAGGAGAGAAGGAGTAAGGAGAGAGGGAGATGAGTAGGTTTAACAACAAAGAAGTCATGCCACGCTACTTCGCCATCGCAGTAGTGTTCACATTAGTCGGATTTGCCGTTGTGGGTAAGGCCATGTATATCATGACCGCCAAAAAAGACTATTGGACACAGGTTGCCTCGCGACTAAAACGCGACTCTGTCAGTGTGAAGCCTACTCGTGGAAATATCCTCAGCTGTGACGGACAATTGATGGCCAGCAGTATACCTGAATACAAGATATTCCTAGATTTCCAGGCTGGTTCGAATGATACGGCATGGGTCAGAAAGAAGGATTCTATATGGACAGAGAAACTCGACAGCCTTTGCGAGGGTTTGCATGCCATCTTTCCACAGCGTTCGGCTGCTGAGTTCAAGGCCAACTTGCTGGCTGGGCATGATAAGGTGGTGACACGTAAGTCTGACGGTAAGGAGGTGAAGACCGTAGGTGCCCTGCACTGGCCCATTTGGCCGAAGCGCATCGACTACAACACTTTCTGTGAAGTAAAACGTCTGCCTTTTCTCTCGCTGCCGAAATACAAGGGCGGTTTCCATTGGGAGGAATACAATTCCCGTCGTCGTCCGTTCGGCTCTTTGGCCCAGCGTACAGTGGGTGATATGTTTGGTGCTAAGGATAGTGCCAAATATGGTCTGGAATTATCGTATGACTCTATCCTGCGAGGTACCAACGGTCTGATGCATCGTCGTAAGGTACTTAGCAAATACCTCGATATCCCCGTGCTTTCGCCCGTTGATGGCGCAGACATCGTGACCACCATCGATGTAGGTATGCAGGATTTGGCTGAGCGCGCTCTCGTCGACGAGCTGAAACTCGTAAACGGTGAGATGGGTGTGGCCATCTTGATGGAAGTGAAGACAGGCGATGTGAAAGCCATCGTGAACATGCAGCGTGCAGAGGATGGTGAATATTACGAGATGGTAAACAATGCCATCAGTCATCGTTGCGAGCCTGGGTCGGTGTTCAAGGTGGCGTCCATCCTCGTAGCCCTCGATGACGGTAAGATCGATACCTCTATGACCATCAACACGGGTTGTGGCATCATGGAGATGCACGGTAGGGCGATGAAAGACCATAACTGGCGTCGTGGTGGTTATGGAACTATCAATGTGGCACGTGCCCTCGAGGTCAGTTCGAACATCGGCGTCAGTTGGATTATTGACAAGTACTATGGCTCGAATCCTACGCAGTACGTACAAGGTCTTTATCGTATAGGCATCCACGAGGATCTGAAGATTCCATTGGTAGGCTATCATCCTCCCTATATCCGTATGCCGGACACGAAGACCACCGACCGCGCCAAATATTGGAGTAAGACCACGCTACCCTGGATGAGTATCGGCTATGAGACGCAGATAGCACCGATCAATACCGTTGCCTTCTACAACGCCATTGCCAACAATGGTAAGATGATGCAGCCCCGTTTTGTGAAACGACTGGTGAAGGACGGACAGGTGATCAAGGAGTTTGAGCCTGTGGTATTGAAGGAACAGATTGCCAAGCCGAAGGCTATCAAGACGATGCAGACCATTCTGGAACATGTTGTCAGTCAGGGCTTAGGCAGAAAGGCTGGTTCCAAGTCCTTCAAGGTAGCAGGAAAGACAGGTACTGCTCAGGTGGCCGACCAATATGGCAGCTACCACTCTGGTACTACCCGTTACTGGCTGTCATTCGCAGGTTTCTTCCCTGCCGATGATCCCCGTTATACTTGTATCGTCTGTATCAAGAAGTCAGGTCTTCCTGCTTCAGGCGGTGGTATGTCGGGTGTGGTGTTCCACCATATTGCCGAGGGCGTGATGGCTCAGAACCTGAAACTGAGTGTGACGGATGCCCGTGATTCTTCGTCAGTCTTCAAACCCGCAGTCAAACAGGGCAATAGCACTGCTGCCGATTATGTGCTGACTGATCTCAACATCAAGGAGAAACCTCAACTTCAGCAAGAAAAAGTGTCAGAACATACCATCCCCAATGTGACGGGAATGGGTGCCAGAGATGCCGTTTTCGCTTTGGAGAAAAGAGGTGTGAAGGCGATTATCAGAGGTCGTGGAAAGGTGAAATCGCAAAGTCTCTATGCGGGAACTGAAGTGAAGCAAGGCATGAAATGTGAACTCTACTTGGAATAGTGAATAACGAATAGTGAATAGTGTTATGAAACTGATTGAACTGCTCAAAAATGTGGAAGTCCTCAACACCTTTGGTGAGACAGAGGTGGAGATTACGGGCGTGAATATTGACTCTCGCCGTATTGAGGCAGGACATCTCTTCGTAGCCATCCCGGGCACACAGACTGATGGTCACAAGTTTATTCCCAAGGCCATCGAACTGGGAGCAGCTGCCATTCTCTGCGAGCGGATGCCAGAAGAACATGCAGAGGGCGTTACCTATGTGGTAGTGGAATCCACGGAGAGTGTTGTGGGTATCGTGGCTACACATTTCTTTGGCGACCCGTCAAGAAAACTGAAACTGGTGGGTGTCACAGGCACGAACGGTAAGACAACCATTGCTACCTTATTATATAATATGTTCAGGAAGTTCGGTCACAAGTGCGGTCTGCTGTCCACGGTCTGCAACTATATCGAAGACGAGGCCATTCCTGCAGACCATACCACACCTGACCCGATAGAACTGAACCGACTGCTGGCAAAGATGGTGGAGGCGGGCTGCGAGTATGCCTTTATGGAATGTTCGAGCCACGCCATCGCCCAGAAGCGTATCGGTGGATTGAAGTTCGCTGGTGGATTATTTACCAATCTGACACGCGACCATCTGGACTATCACAAGACCGTAGAGAACTACCGCGATGCGAAGAAGGCTTTCTTCGACGGGCTCGAGAAAGATGCCTTTGCAATCACCAATGCCGATGATAAGAATGGCCTGTATATGGTACAGAACACCAAGGCCCAGGTGAAGACCTATTCCATCCGGAGCATGGCCGATTTCAAGGCGAAGATCATCGAGTGCCACTTCGAGGGGATGTATCTCGATATCAATGGCAAAGAGGTGGGTGTGCAGTTTATTGGCAAGTTCAATGTCAGCAATCTGTTGGCGGTCTATGGTGCTGCTGTCATGTTAGGCAAGCAGCCAGAGGATATCCTCGTCATCCTTAGCACGCTGAAGAGTGTCAGCGGACGTCTGGAACCCATCCATTCGCCTGAGGGCTATACGGCAATCGTCGACTACGCCCATACGCCTGATGCCTTGGAGAATGTGTTGAACACCATCAATGAGGTACTTAATGGTAAGGGAAAGGTCATCACCGTTTGTGGCGCAGGTGGCAACCGTGATAAGGGCAAGCGTCCGATCATGGCGCAGACTGCTGCCAAACTCAGCGACAAGGTAATTATCACCAGCGATAATCCCCGTTTCGAGGAACCGCAGGATATCATCAACGACATGTTGGCGGGTCTCGACAACAAGCAGATGAAGAAGGTGGTGAGTATCGTCGACAGAAAAGAGGCCATTCGTACCGCCAGTATGATGGCAGAAAAGGGTGATGTGATTCTCATAGCCGGCAAAGGCCATGAGGACTATCAGGAGATTAAGGGTGTGAAGCATCATTTCGACGACAAGGAAGTGGTTCGTGAGATCTTTCAGGCGTAGCTAAATTGTCAAATAGTAAATTGCCAAATTGTAAATACAATATATGTTATACTACATTTTCAGATTCTTAGAGCAGTATGATATTCCAGGTGCACATTTGTGGAGCTATATCTCTTTCCGTGCGCTGTTGACGCTCATCCTTGCCTTGTTGATCTCAGCATGGTTTGGTGAGAGGTTTATCAAATGGATGAAGCGTAGGAAGATTTTCGAGACGGAGCGTGATCCGAGCATCGATCCCTTTGGTGTCGAGAAGAAGGGCGTGCCTACGATGGGTGGAATCATCATCATCGTCAGTATCCTCGTACCCGTCATCCTGCTGTGTCGTATCCGTAATATCTATATCATCCTGATGATTGTCACAACCCTTTGGTTAGGATTTCTTGGATTCATGGATGACTATATCAAGATCTTCAAGCGCAACAAAGAGGGTCTGAAAGGCAAATATAAGATTGTAGGCCAGATTAGTATCGGCTTCATCGTAGGTCTCACCCTCTGGCTCAGTCCTGATGCTGTGGTGCGCGAGAATGTACAAGTGCAGCAGCAGAACCAGGAGATTGTGGTGAAGCACAAGAAAGAAGCGGTGAAATCGTTGAAAACCACCATTCCCTTTGTGAAAAACCACAACCTGAACTATTCTGAGGTGCTGGGATTCTTAGGAAAATATAAAGTGGCTGCGGGCTGGGTGATCTTCGTGCTGATGACCATCCTCGTGGTAACAGCTGTCAGCAATGGTGCTAATCTGAACGATGGTATGGATGGTATGTGCGCAGGCAATTCCGCTATTATCGGTTCGACGTTGGGTGTACTGGCCTATGTTTCGGCACATATCGGTTTTGCGTCGTATTTCGATATTATGTATATTCCACAAAGCGAAGAGTTGGTGGTGTTCCTTTGTGCCTTCGTGGGTGCGATGGTAGGTTTCCTGTGGTACAACGCCTTCCCTGCTCAGGTGTTTATGGGCGATACAGGATCGTTGACTATCGGCGGTATCATCGGTGTCTGTGCTGTCATCATCCATAAGGAATTATTGTTGCCGATCCTCTGTGGTATCTTCTTCGTCGAGAGCCTCAGTGTGATTATCCAGACGCAGTGGTTTAAGATTCAGAAGCGTAAGGGCAAGCGCGTGCGTGTGTTCAGGGCTACACCCATCCACGACAACTTCCGTAAACTCGACTCACAGCTCGATGCCACGAGTACTTATATTCTTAAAGGATGGCCTCACCGTCCGTTCCACGAGTCGAAAATTACCATCCGTTTCTGGATTACCACTATTATATTGGCCGCACTGACCATCATAACATTGAAGATGAGGTAAAAAGGTAAAAAAGTAAAAAGGTAAAAAAGTAAAAAGGTAAAAAAGTGAAAAGAATTGTGATATTAGGAGCAGGAGAGAGTGGCGCAGGTGCCGCCGTCCTGGCAAAGAAAGAGGGATTCGACGTGTTTGTATCAGACATGTCGAAGATTGCCGACAAGTACAAGAAGATGCTCGACGACCGTCAGATCGAATGGGAAGAGGGTCAGCACACAGAGGCCAAGATACTCAATGCCGATGAGATCATCAAGAGTCCTGGCATCCCCGATACGGCTCCGATGATTGTGAAGATCAAGGAGAAGGGCATCCATATCATCAGTGAGATCGAGTTTGCTGGTCGCTATACGGATGCGAAGATGATATGTATCACGGGCTCTAATGGTAAGACCACTACCACTTCGCTCATCTACCATATCTTCAAGCAGGCTGGTTACGATGCTGGACTGGCAGGCAACATTGGCAACTCCCTCGCTCTTCAGGTAGCAGAGGATCCACATGAGTATTATATCATCGAGCTCAGCAGTTTCCAATTGGATAATATGTACGATTTCCGTGCTAATATTGCCATCTTGCTGAATATTACCCCTGACCATCTGGATCGTTACGACTTTAAGATGCAGAACTACGTGGATTCTAAGATGCGTATCATTCAGAACCAGACGCCTAATGATGCCTTCATCTATTGGGCTGACGACCCTATCATCAAGCGTGAATTGGAGAAATACGATATCAAGGCTATCCAGTATCCTTTCGCAGAATTGAAGGAGAAGGGTGTCATCGGTTATATCGAAAAGGGTCAGTATAAGATTGAGAAGCCTGAGCCATTTAATATGGAACAGGAGAGTCTTAGTCTGACGGGCAAGCATAATATCTACAACTCTTTGGCTGCAGGTATTGCCACTGATATTGCGGGTATCAAGAAAGAGGAGATCCGCAAGAGCCTGAGCGACTTCCCTGGTGTGGAACATCGTTTGGAGAAAGTCTGCGTGGTGCGTGGCGTACAGTATATCAATGATTCAAAGGCGACGAATGTGGATGCCTGCTGGTATGCACTGGAGTCGATGAAGACCAAGGTGATCCTCATCATTGGTGGTAAGGATAAGGGCAATGATTATGAGCCCATCAAGCCTCTGGTGAAAGAGAAATGCTCTGGTATCGTCTATCTGGGTGCTGACAACCAGAAATTGCACGATAACTTCGACAATATGGGTATTCCTGTTCGCGACACCCACTCGATGAAGGAGTGTATGGAGGCTTGTTACGAGATGGCTCAGCCTGGTGAGACCGTACTTTTAAGTCCCTGCTGTGCCTCGTTCGACCTTTTCAAGAATATGGAGGATCGCGGAGAGCAGTTTAAGGAACTGGCTAGGAATCTCTAAAAGGTTGGATCAACAGGAAATACTAAAATAGAATATGAAGATAGGAAATCTGTTTAAGGGCGACAAAGTGATCTGGATGGTGCTTCTGTTCCTGTGCCTGATCAGCGTGGTGGAGGTCTTTTCGGCATCCAGCACACTGACCTATAAGAGCCAGAATTACTTAGGCCCCATCATAGGACACTCATGGAAGATGCTCTTGGGTGTAGGAATGGCGATTGTCATTCTGAACATCCCATGCCGTTATTTCAAGTTGATGACACCTGGTTTGCTCCTGATTTCCGTGATTATGTTGATCTGGGTACTGTTCTTTGGTGAGAAAACCAACGATGCAGGCCGATGGATCAGTCTTATGGGACTGAAGTTCCAGCCGTCTGAGATCGCCAAAGGAACACTTGTTCTGGTGACAGCACAGATCCTTAGTGCCATGCAACGGGATAATGGTGCCGATAAGCGGGCCTTCAAATATATCCTGATTGTGGTCGTCCCCTTCTGTCTGCTTATCGGTGTGGAAAACCTCTCCACAGCGGCTCTGATCTTTGCCGTTATCTTCCTGATGATGTTCGTGGGAAGAGTGCCTATGTCACAGTTGGGGAAATTGGCAGCAGGTGCAGTCCTCCTGCTCGCGCTATTCATAGGCTCAATCTATATGTTAGGCAGTCTGGACCAGAACGAGGAGAACAGTGAGACACAGACAGAGGCGATTGTCAATGGCGAGATAAAGAAAGACACCAAGAAGACGGCCTCTTTCCTGCATCGCTTCGGCACTTGGAAGAACCGTATCGACAAGAAACTGAACTCGAAACACGTGGCTCCTGCCGATTACGACCTGGATAAGGATGCACAGGTGGCACACGCCAATATCGCCATCGTAGGCAGTAATATTATTGGCAAGGGTCCTGGAAAATCTGTCGAACGCGACTTCCTGCCGCAGGCGTTCAGCGACTTTATCTATGTGATCATCATCGAGGAGCTGGGGATTCTGGGTGCTGCGTTCGTGGCGTTCCTCTATATCGTCTTGCTCTACCGTGCAGCCCGTATCGCCAGCCGTTGTGAGAACAACTTCCCTGCGTTCCTCGTCATGGGTCTGGCACTGATGCTGGTGCTGCAGGCATCGTTCAATATGATGGTGGCCGTGGGTATTGCACCTGTCACAGGACAACCCCTTCCACTCATCTCTCGAGGCGGCACATCGACCATCATCAACTGTGCCTATATCGGCGCTATGTTAAGCGTTAGCCGTTCAGCAAAAAAAAGAGGGGAAAAGTTGGCGCTAAAAGAAATATAATTTGTAATTTTGCACCCCAATAGATCATCAATATGGAAAAGGAGTTAAGAGTCATTATCAGTGGAGGCGGAACGGGAGGTCATATCTTCCCTGCAGTATCCATCGCCAATGCCGTCAAGGCCATGCGTCCGGATGCTAAAATCTTATTCGTCGGTGCTCTGGGACGTATGGAGATGCAGCGTGTGCCGGCTGCCGGCTATGAGATCAAAGGTCTGCCTATCTGTGGTTTCGACCGTAAGAACCTGCTGAAGAATGTCAAGGTGCTCTATAAGATCTGGAAGAGTCAACGCATGGCGAAGAAGATCATCAAGGACTTCCGTCCGCAGGTGGCTGTCGGTGTGGGCGGCTATGCCAGTGGTCCTACGCTTAACAAGGCCGCAGCCATGGGTATCCCTTGCCTCATCCAGGAACAGAACTCTTATGCGGGTGTGACCAACAAACTCCTGGCCAAGAAGGCTGAGAAGATCTGTGTGGCTTATGAGGGCATGGAACGTTTCTTCCCTGCTGAGAAGATTATCCTCACAGGCAATCCTGTGCGTCAGGCCTTGCTTGATACCACTATCACACGTGAGGATGCCGTCCGCAGCTTCGGCCTCGACCCAGAGAAAAAGACCATCCTGCTCGTAGGCGGTAGTCTGGGAGCCCGAACCATCAACGAGAGCATGCTCCGTCACCTCGACTTGATCAAGGACAGCGGTCTTCAGTTTATCTGGCAGACGGGTAAATACTATAGCGCAGAGATTGCAGAAAGATTAAAGGGACAAGATCTTCCCAATCTGAAGGTCACCGACTTCATTACCGATATGGGATCTGCCTATCGCGCTGCCGACCTCGTTATCAGTCGTGCAGGTGCCAGCAGTATCTCTGAGTTCTGTCTCATCGGAAAGCCCGTTATCCTCGTGCCCAGTCCTAATGTTGCTGAGGATCATCAGACGAAGAATGCCCTGGCTCTCTCCACCCGCGATGCAGCCATCTACATCAAGGATGCTGAGGCACCGGAGATTCTGCTTCAGACAGCCATCGATACCGTCAATGACGACGCCAAACTGAAATCGTTGAGTGAGAATGTGCTTAAACTGGCACTGCCTGACTCAGCCAATATCATCGCCAAAGAAGTTATTAATTTAGCAAATGGAATTTAAAGATATAAAAGCAGTTTATTTCATCGGAGCCGGTGGCATCGGCATGAGTGCCATCGCCCGATACTTCATTAAGAAAGGCCTTGTCGTAGGTGGCTACGACAAGACACCCTCCGAACTCACCCGTAGGTTGGAGATAGAGGGCATGCTCATCCATTATGAGGAGAACATCGACGAAATCCCCCATGCCTGTAAGAAGAAGGAATCATGTCTCATTATATACACACCGGCTATACCAGACAGTCATCAGGAACTCCGGTATTTCCGTGAGAATGGTTTCGAAATTCAGAAGCGTGCTCAGGTGCTGGGCACCCTGACACAGGCTCATAAAGGACTGTGTGTGGCTGGAACTCATGGTAAGACCACCACATCGACCATGTGCGCCCATATCATGCACCAGAGTCATCTGAATTGTAATGCCTTCCTCGGAGGTATCTCGAAGAACTACGGCACCAACTATATTCTCTCTGATTCCGACTACGTAGTCATTGAGGCCGATGAGTTCGACCGTTCCTTCCATTGGCTCCATCCTTGGATGAGTGTCATCACTTCCACCGATCCCGATCACCTCGATATCTATGGTACCAAAGAGGCTTATTTAGAGAGTTTCCGCCATTATACGGAACTGATACAGCCAGGTGGCGCTCTGATTATCCATCGTGGTCTTGAGATGCAGGAGAACCTGCAGGAAGGTGTCCGTCGTTATGACTACAGCCTCCACGAGGGTGACTTCCACGCAGAAAATATCCGTATCGGCAACGGCGAGATATACTTCGACTTCATCTCACCCATCGAGAGTGTCGCCAATATCAAGCTCGGACAACCCATCCCCATCAATATTGAGAACGGCATTGCCGCTATGGCGATGGCCCAGCTCAATGGCTGTAGCAAGGAGGAACTGAAATACGGTATGCAGACCTTCGGAGGTGTGGACCGTCGCTTTGATTTCAAGATTAAGACCGACAAGGTGGTTTTCCTCAGCGACTATGCCCACCATCCTAAAGAGATATATCAGAGTGCCAAGAGCATTCGTGAACTCTATCAGGACAAGCATATTACAGCGATCTTCCAGCCACACCTCTATACCCGCACCCGCGACTTCTACAAGGATTTCGCCGATGCCTTGAGCCAGCTCGACGAGGTGATACTGACGGAGATATACCCTGCCCGCGAAGAACCTATTGAGGGCGTCACCTCCAAACTCATCTATGACAACCTGGCCGAAGGCGTGAAGAAAGAGATGATCCTGAAAGATGAGGTGCTCAACTACGTGAAGACTCACGATTTCGAGGTGCTCATCGTCCTTGGTGCCGGTGACCTCGATAATTTCGTACCCCAAATCACAAAGATATTAAAAGCAAAATGACGTTTAACTGGAAGAAGACATTCATCGCCCTGATCGATATCGTGATAGCAGTCTATCTGGTATTGGCCGTCTCAGCATTCAATACACCTGCTGAGAAAGCCACCGTATGTACGGAGGTCAAGATCGACATCAACAACGAGGCTGTGGGCGGTTTTGTCAATCCCAGCGAAATCAAGAATATCCTGGAGAAGAACCGTCTGTATCCCCTCGCCAAAAATATGGCCGACGTCAATTCGCGGGCCATTGAGGAGACCCTGATGAAGAACCCCTTCGTGGAGAAGGCAGAGTGCTATAAGACACAGAGTGGACATGTCTGCATCAGTCTCCGTCAGCGCACGCCCATCCTTCATGTGATGGCCAGCAATGGCGACAATTATTATCTGGACACCCACGGTGCCATTCTACCGGAATCGAAGTATGCCACCGATATGATCATTGTGACAGGTAACATCACGAAGAAATATGCCCAGAAAACCCTGCCTCGCATTGGCAATACACTCCTGAAGGACAAGTTCTGGCAGAGTCAGGTGGTACAGATCAATATCCTCACTGACGGCACGGTGGAGATGGTTCCACGCATCGGCGACCATATCATCTATATGGGGCCTCCCGTCAACATTGATAAGAAACTCGAACGCATGCGCAAGTTCTACCTCTATGGTCTGAATGTGGCGGGCTGGAACAAATACAGTTACATCAGCGTGGAATTCGATAATCAGATTATTTGTAAGAGAAAGTAAAATAGAAAGAAGATGGCAGCAAAGGAATTTATCGTAGCAATCGAACTCGGCTCATCAAAGATGACCGGTATTGCGGGACAGAAGAACCTCGACGGTAGCATTACCGTCCTCGCCGTGGTGAAAGAGGATTCTTCATCGTTCATCCGCAAAGGGTATGTGTACAACATCGACAAGACCGCACAGTGCCTGACCAACATCATTAAGAAACTGGAGAACCAACTCAAGACAGAGATTCTCCAGGTATATGTGGGTGTTGGCGGACAGTCTATCCGCAGTGTCAGAAACGTCATTGCCAAGGATCTGCCTGCGGACACTCGTATCACTCAGGATATGGTCATCGAACTGATGGATGCCAATCGCAACATGAAGTATCCGGATCAGGAAATCCTCGATGCTGCTGTTCAGGAATACAAGGTCGACTCCCAGTATCAGCTGGATCCTGTGGGCATTCAGGCCTCTCATCTGGAGGGCAATTTCCTGAATATCCTTCAGCGCACCTCGTTCTACCGCAATCTCAATAAATGTTTTGAGGTGGCAGGCATCAATGTGGCAGAGATGTATCTCGCACCCCTCGCCCTGGCCGATGCCGTCCTTACCGAGGCGGAGAAGCGTTCTGGTTGTGCACTGGTTGATATCGGCTCCGACACGACGACCGTATCCGTCTATAGCAAGAATATCCTGCGCCATCTTGCTGTGATTCCTCTTGGCAGTAATAATATCACCAAGGACATTGCCACCCTCCAGATGGAAGAGAGCGATGCCGAGAAGATGAAACTGAAGTATGCTTCCGCCTATACTGACAACAACGACATCGACAACAACCTGAAATACTCTATCGATCCGGAGCGTCAGGTAGAGAGCCGCAAGTTCATCGAGATTGTCGAAGGCCGTCTGGAGGAGATCATAGAGAATGTCTGGTACCAGATACCTTCCGACTACTACGACAAGTTGCTGGGTGGTATAATCCTTACCGGTGGCGGTTCTAATATGTCCAATATCGAACAGGCTTTCCTGAATCACACTCATGTTGATAAGATCCGTACGGCGAAGTTCGTTACCCACACCATCAATGCCACCCAGGAGGACATTAAGGCTAAGGACGGCAAGATGAATACCGTACTGGGCCTGCTCGCCAAGGGCGATATGAATTGTGCTGGCAGTGCTGTCACCGACGATCTGTTTGCTACGAAGAAGGAAACAGGTGTCGGAGGCGATTCGCAATCTCCGGCTCCCAGCCGACAGGCCCGTCAGGCCAGTGAAACACCTGCCGGAGTTGTCCGCACGTCAGTAGAAGTGCAGAAAGCCGAGGAAGAGCGTCGCCGTCAGGAGGAAGAAGCTGAGCGCCAGCGTCAGGAGGAAGAAGAGGCCGAGCGCCAGCGCATTGCTGCTGAGAAACGTGAGAACAGCTTCTGGAACAAAGCCATCAAGGGCATCAAGAAGTTTGGTAAGACGATTGTTGAAGAAGAAGACTAAGAAGTGAAAAGTGAATAGTTAATAGTGAATAGTTATGGCAGACAATATGAATTTCGATATCCTCGACTTCGGAGCCCCCGAGAAGGATCATAGCATCATCAAAGTGATTGGTGTCGGTGGCGGTGGTGGTAACGCCGTCAACCACATGTATCGTGAAGGTATTCACGACGTGACATTCGTGCTGTGCAATACAGACAACCAGGCCCTCAACGATTCTCCCGTGCCTGTTCATCTGCAGCTGGGTAAGGAAGGCCTTGGCGCTGGTAACAAGCCCGAAAAGGCCCGTCAGGCAGCAGAAGAGAGCCTTGAAGACATCAAGGGTATGCTTAATGACGGCACCCGTATGGCTTTTATCACAGCCGGTATGGGTGGTGGTACTGGCACAGGCGCTGCACCTGTCATTGCCCGCGTTTCTAAGGAACTCGGCATCCTGACCGTTGGTATCGTCACTATTCCTTTCCGTTTCGAAGGCGACCGTAAGATCGATCAGGCCCTCGACGGTGTCGAGGAGATGCAGAAGCATGTCGACGCCCTGCTCGTCATCAACAACGAGCGTTTGCGTGAGATCTATCCTGAGCTCTCCGTACTCGACGCCTTCGGCAAGGCCGACGACACCCTCTCTGTGGCTGCCAAGAGCATCGCTGAGATCATTACCGTTCATGGCCTTATCAACCTCGACTTCAACGATGTGAAGACCGTGCTGAAGGACGGTGGTGTGGCTATCATGTCCACAGGCTATGGCGAGGGCGAAGGACGTGTCCGCAAGGCCATTGAGGACGCTCTCAATTCACCGCTTCTCAATGACAACGATATCTTCAATTCTAAGAAGATCCTGCTATCTATCTCGTTTGCTGGTTCAAAGGATGGTCAGCAGTCGCTGATGATGGAGGAGATGAACGATGTCAACGACTTCATGGCGAAGTTCGGTAGCGATTTCGAAATCAAGTGGGGTCTGGCCACCGATCCTGAACTCGGCAAGAAGGTCAAGGTCACGATTCTCGCCACTGGCTTCGGCATCGAGAGCGTCGACGGTATGGATGCCCACATGAAGAAGCATACACAGGACGATATCAACCGCATCGCTGAGGAGCAGGCTAAGGCTCTGGAGCGTCAGGATCGTCGTAATCGCTTCTATGGTGGCGATAGCACCGCCAAGCGTTACAAGCGTCGTCCTAACATCTATCTGTTCCGTCCTGAGGACTTGGACAACGATGATGTCATCTCTGCCGTGGAGTCTACGCCTACCTACAAGCGCACCCGTGAGATCCTCGACAGCATCAACTCTCAGGCCACTGGCGACATAGTGGCTGAGGATCCCGTTGCCACTCCCAATGATGAGCCTGTCCAGGGCACCATCAAATTCTTCTCGTAGAGGTTTGAGCTCCTCGATCAAGTTCTTATTAATAATAGTCATGTCATTAACGGGCATGACTATTCAAGCGCAGGGCCTTCCCACAGACGGCCCTCTGACCATTCGTCCGATGTTGCAACAGTTGGGCGAACGGCTGCTGAAAGGCAAGACGGGCAGCATCGTGGCTATCAATCCGGAGAATGGTGAGATCATCTGCCTGGCAACAAACACGCCGCAGGGGGCCGACGTACGACAGGCCATCGGTAAACCTCAGGCACCTGGCTCCACCTTCAAGACAGCACAGGCGCTGGCACTTTTGTCAGAGGGTTTTGTTACGCCCGATACCAAGATGGAGTGCAACAGCGGCATCACCGATGGCAATATCAAGGTAGGCTGTCACAAGCACCGCTCCCCACTCAACTTGAAAGACGCTTTGGCACAAAGTTGTAACACTTGGTTCATTGTCAACTTTGGTTCGATGATCAACGATGCCTTCATGTACGAGACGAAAGAGGAGGCCATTACCACTTGGCGCAGTTATATGCAGTCGATGGGACTCGGCGGGCCAATGCATATTGATATTCCTGGGGAACAGGGTGGACTGTTGGCTGGCGCCGACTATCTGAATCGCCGTTATAAGGAAGGCTGGGATGGCAAGACCATCTGGTGGGCAGGCATGGGACAGGGCGATGTCACCTGTACGCCCTTGCAGCTCTGCAACCTCGCCGTCACTATTGCTAATCGCGGTTGGTACTATGTGCCTCATATCCATAAAGACACCAAGAACCAGCGTTATCTCACCAAACGACAGACCAAGGTGGCGAAAGAAGCCTATCCGCCTGTCATCGAGGGCATGCGCCTTGCCGTAGAACAAGGCACGGCCACAAGCATCAAGACCACCTATCCCATCTGCGGCAAGACGGGCACCATCGAGAATCCAGGAGAAGACCATTCCGCCTTTATCGCCTTTGCCCCGATGAACAATCCGAAGATTGCCATCGCCGTCTATATCGAGCACGGAGGTTTCGGTGCCGATCTGGCCGCCCCGATAGCAGGACTGATCATCGAGCAATACCTGAAAGGCAAACTCTCTGAAGCATCCGAGGCCAAAGCCGCCCGCCTCGAGAAAAGAAAATAAGAGCTGACTTTTTCTTCAGCGAAAGCCATTTTTTTGCCCGCTTTCCATGCCTATGCCAAAAATTTTCCATAGGGTCAAGTAGGCGGTTTTTTATAATACGCTGATTTGCAGCAGTTTCCGAAATTTTCGCGTTTGAATATTTTCCATAGGTAAGAGATACAACCTATTGAAAAATGTCGTATCTTTGCAACCGAGAAATAATGAATCATTGATAACTGTGTTTGCAAGATCACTGTACATATTCATGATAGGCATTCTGATGGTTGCTTGTGGGCAGCAGTCAGGAGACAGGAGTCTGGAGTCAGGAGTCAGGATTCTGGAGGAGGCTGAGGCTGCTTTGGCCAACGACAGCATCCGTCAGGGAGAGACCCTGCTGCGAAAGGCCATACAACTGTCGGAAGCGTCAGAGGATTGGCACACCAATTATATCGCGTACCAGCGATTGGCTTCAAGCATATCGCAGAGCAACCCTGAGGAAGCACTGCAACTGATGAAGATGGCCCTGAACGTCTATGAGCAGCATCCCGACGATGAGCGCAATCAGGTCATGTTACTCGACTATGCTGGCACCTACGCTGCACAAGTGGCTTTCAATACTGAAGGCGCATACGACGAAGCACTCGGTTTCATCAATCGCGCATACGATATCGCTGAGAAAAGTCAGATGACGGACCTGATGTGTCAGACACTTACCAGTCTGGCGAATATCGCGTGGGCGCAGGAAGACTACCGGAAGTCACTCAACCTTGCCCGTCAGGCCCGATCAACGGCAACCACCGATCTGGAATCAGGCACCTTACAAGTGCTGGCCCGCAGTTATCTCAGCCTTAACATGCTCGATTCGGCAGAAACCACCTATCGCAAGATTGATCCTAATGATGATGTTCATCTGGCCTATATCGTGCAGAGTAACCTCGCTAAGATTGCGCTCCGACGGATAGGCGCCACACAGATCGAGGACAGTCTGGATGAGGCCTTCGATCAGATAGAGGACATCTATTACAAGGCACTTGAGCAGAAAGACCAGTACTATCAGGCGACGTTGAAGCAGGAAATAGAGAATCAGCAGCTGGAATACCGTTCAAAGATGTATGGGCGCACGCTCCTGATGGTCATCATTGCTGCGGCGATCATCGTATTTGCGGTAGTGCTGGCTCTTCGCTATCGCATCCGGATGCAGGAACAGGAGAGGCGTCGGCTCCAGGAGGAGGCAGGACATCAGAAGACCTTGTTGCACCAGACAAATGAAGTGGTGGCATTTCTGCAGAACTTCATCCTCGAACGTACGGAAGTGCTGAAGAAACTCAACCAAAGCGACGATTCCGCCATCACTATCTATCCGCACGACTGGAGTGAGATAGAACGTACGCTCAACGCCGTCGACAATAACCGTTTTGCCAAGATACGCGAAGAATACCCCAATCTGCAGGAAGACGACATCCGTCTGTGTATCCTCACGCGATTGGGCCTCAGCAACCGCACTATTGGCAATCTCTACTGCATCACGGTCTCAGCCGTCCAGCATCGCAAACTCAAGCTGAAGAAAGATGTGTTCGGAGAGAGCAATCCAGACATCACGCTGGAGCAGATACTTAATAGTAAATAAATAGCACGAATGAAAATAAAAAAGACAGATATGAAACGTACATTATTATTTTTCTTGATCTTCTTGCCAATGCTGGCAAGCGCTGATGCCATAGAAATTGACGGCATCTATTACAAGCTGACAGAAGAAACAAAAGTTGCCGAGGTGACAAAGAACCCTCAACAATACAAAGGAGATATAACAATCCCTGAATCTGTCGAACATGAAGGCATTACGTATAGCGTGACAAAGATAGGACAGATGGCGTTCGAAGATTGTTCCAGCCTGACCTCCGCCACGATTTCAAGCAGTGTGACGAGCATAGAAGCTTGGGCTTTCTATGGTTGCACCAGCCTAGCTTCCATTACTATCCCTAACAGTGTGACGAGCATAGGAGTCCGTGCTTTCTACAATTGCACCAGCCTGACTTCCGTCACTATTCCCAACAGCGTAACGACAATCGGCACTAATGCTTTCGAGCATTGCACCAGCCTGACTTCCGTCACAATTTCTAATAGCCTGACAAGTATAGGAGAGAGCACCTTCCAGAACTGTTTTAGTTTGACTTCGGTCACAATTCCTAATAGTGTGACGAAGATTGGTGGCCTTGCGTTTCGTAATTGCTCCAACCTTGCTTCCGTCACCATCCCCAACAGCGTAACAGAAATCTGTAGGGAGGCATTTTGCAACTGTACCAGCTTGGCCTCCATCTCCATCCCCAACAGCGTGACGACGATTGAAAGATACGCTTTTGCAGCATGCGATGCCCTGACCTCAGTTACGATTGGCAATGGCGTGAAGATCATTGAAGGCCATGCTTTCTATGGTTGCGATGCAGTGACCTCAGTTCACATTTCGGATTTGGAGTCATTGTGTAAGATTTCTTTTGGTGATTCTTGGTCAAATCCTCTTTATTTTGCCCACCATTTCATTCTCAATGGAGTAGAAGTGAAGGATCTGGTTATTCCCAACAGCGTGACGAGCATAGGAGATTATACTTTCTATAGATGCAGTGACCTGGCTTCCATTACCATCCCTAACAGCGTTACAAACATAGAACGTTATGCTTTCGCGTATTGTAGTGGTGTTACCTCCATTACTATCGGTAGCAAAGTAGAATCTATCGGCTCTTATGCATTTAACGAATGCCAAATGTTATCAAATCTCTATTGCTATGCAGAGAATGTGCCCAAAACACAGAGTTCTGCCTTCAGAAACATTAATATTGGGGAAGTCACACTTCATGTGCCTGCTGCATCTATCAGCGCATACCAAGCCGCCGGCCCCTGGAAGAACTTTAAGGAAATTGTAGCACTGTCGGCTCAAAATGATCAAGAGGAACCTGACGATTACATTCCATTTGTGGAGATAGACAAAGGATGGGATGTGGTCATATCGTACGACGCTCCATACTATGGAGGAAGTATTTCATCATTCGGGATGGGAGAGGAAGTGGAACGTGACGGTAAATCATACGCACATACAAAACGATATCTGCTTGCAGAGTGTGAAGTACAAGAGGCAGGGCTGTTCCGTGAGGAAAACCGTAGGGTGTATATGTATGATGAGAAGACTGGCAAGGACATCATGATGTATGACTTCTCGCTCAAAGAGGGCGATACCTTCACTTACGAGTTTGGCTTCGACCAGCCTGTTAACTGCAAGGTATTGAAGCAAGGCTGGCTAACGGAAGGCCCCAAAATCGCAACATCTTGCACCCTCACTCCTGACGACACATTGGACATCAAGTATCGTTGGCTACATACATGGACCATTGGTCGCGAAAACGGATCGGGCGAATATGATGAGATCGCCACTTGGGTGGAAGGAATAGGAGCCCTTGAAAACGTGTTCGGTTTGATTGATAATGGTTATATGAAATTAGATTATAGTCTGGCTTACGTTGTAAGAAAAGATAAAGAGACTGGCTATGATAAAAATGCATATCTTCCTTTCTCATTTTGTGACAAATTCATGCATGGTTGCAATCTGCCTACAGGTAAAGAGAATAAAATGGAAAACGACAAGCATCATAAGCTGACTTACGAATTGGAAGGCGACCGCCTGCATATCTATGGAGAAGCGTTTACACAGTGTGGGCCTTACAATTATGCCTTTTTCTACGAGAAGCCAACAGACGACCCGCTGGTACACACAATTGATTTCATGCCTTGGGGAGTGTGGTCAGTAGCTGATTCCATGGCGCTTCATGCTACTAACTTCTATGTTCCCGGCTTCGACCCTAACATAAACTACATTGTGAGAGACAATCAAGGAGAAGAGCACCCTGTCATCAACAAGACATCACAGATGGATTATCGTCCGTTTGTCGAAGAGGGTAAGGTATGGAAGGTTGGAACCATCCCGACTGCCCTGGACAGTCCTGTGCAGGTGGTTGACTACTACTACTTCGATGGCGATACGATCATCGGCGGAAAGACCTGCAAGCAGATGATGCGCCAGCGATATGTCAGTCCAAATTACTCAAATGAATACTGGACACCAAGACCTTCCCTAACCAAAGTGGGAGCATGGTACGAAGAGGACAAGAAAGTGTATTCCTTTGACGAGAGGCAACAGACTATGACGCTGAAGTATGACTTCTCACTCGAAGCCAACGACACCCTGCACTTCTTGAATGAAGATGGTTTTCCTCCTTTTATCATAGGGCCGAAGCAGATAGGAGGATTAGAAGGCTTTAAGGGTGTTTACAGAGAAATCATGATAGGCAAAGACATGCACAATACCATCTGGCTGGAAGGCGTCGGAGTTCGTGATGCCCCGTTCAGAAATGCATACGATCCGAGAGCTGATCTTGTGCCAGAGTTCCTGATATCCTGTACCGTTGGCGATGAAGTTATCTACCTCAACGACAGATATGAGGATGGGGCTACACCTGAAAGCATGGGAGCCCGAAAGAACCGCTTCGACTTCACTCATACGATCAAGACAAAGCCCAAAGCACGGAAGAGAAGTGAAGAGGAACCGTTATTATATGGCGAATACAACGACCTGAAGTTAGGCATTAATTTGAACCCGCTCGACGATGCCTATCAGGTGCGGATAACTGACGACTCTGGCAAAGTCATCTACGAGAAAGCCGTCAACGCAGGCAACATCGTCGGCCTCAACATCGACATCTCTGCCTACGCGAAAGGCCGCTATACCGTCACCGTAGAGAATAGCGAGGAGTCGTTCACTGGCGAATTCTATGCCCAGACCACAGGAATTGTGGAAGTCATAAACAAAACGAAAGAGGTTAAAAGTAACATCTACAATCTCCAAGGTCAGCGCCTCAATTCCCTGCAGAAGGGATTGAACATCGTTAATGGACAAAAGATTTTTGTGAAATGAGGAATCTTTGTACAAAGTTTGTTAAAAACAGCGCCCTTGCATGCAAGATTTGCGATGCTCGGGTGTTATATCAGAAAGGACAAATAAAAACGAAAGCGTATGAAAAAGAGCTTTTTATTATGGATGGGTGTTGTGCTGATGATGGTTGTTGGCATGAGCAGCTGCAGTAGTGATGACAATGAGTCTCTATCGAACCACAATTGGACGCTGAACACACTTCTAATCACCAATAGTGAAAATGTTGATGCAGAAGAATACTCTGTGACAAACAACAAGTTTTATATAGACAAGATGCCTACAATGGAAAATAACTGTCCTGGTTTTATTTTTCATTGTGATATAGAGAAGGCATTTGATTTACAAAGACTGATAATCCGAATAATAGGCGTCAAGCAAGATATAAGTGCATTTCAAGTGGAAGAGACATTCCAGTTGAATCAGTTTAACGCAAGTTTGCAACTAATCGAAGATGGGATGCAACTTGGAGCCACGAAAGGGAGCATCAAACTGATGAATAAGAAAAAGGCGGGCGACAAAGACGTATTAACCTTCCAAATCAACAATCTGACTTTCGAAAGGGGTTACACCATAAATGGCATCGTGGATTTCGAATATGAAGGAACCGTGTATTGAATAAATAACATCAGGGCTATACTTTCCAAAAACTGGAATAAAAGCCCTAGTTTACTGGTAAGTGAACTCAAATCCTTAATCTACTCTGTTTTGTTAATTATATCATGATCTGTAAGGCCCGAAGGGATGAAAATGTTTCAGCACCCTTTGGGCCGTTTTGACGAATATCGCGGAATTATTTGGAATTCTCGAGTACACAGTAGGAACCGTCCCTACTGTGTAATTTTATCTCGGCACTATAGGGGCTTTAGTATGACACTAGAGGGTTTTAGTGTAAGGGTAGAGGGCATCGACCTTCAAGATGCTGTTGCAGATAGAGCATGATTCAGAATTGCAACTTATCTGCAACTTCTGTTTGCAACTGGACAAGAATAGGCAAATCCCTTGATTATCAGTCGTTAATAGTATCCTTATAACGGTTAGTTTCAAAGTTGCAATTAAATCTGGAAAAATTGAGGGTATAAATAATATAGGAATAAAAGATAGGAGTGTAATATAGCGTTTTGCAACTGCAACTTTTGCAACACGATTGTACATAGTAGGGACGGTTCCTACTGTGTAATTTACCCCGGCACTATAGGGGCTTTAGTATGACACTAGAGGGTGTTTAGTGTAAGGGTAGAGGGCGTGAGGCTGTCTGCTACAAATATGAGGGCGAAATAGATTTGTAGCAGTTTTGTAGCATCGGTTTGTAGCAAGCGCGATGATGATTAACTATTTGAGAATCAGAATCATCAATAATGCCGATTTTTGATTGATACAAAGATACATTTTATTTTGGAAAAATTGAGGGTATCAAATAAAGGGAAGAATCTTATAGAATATTAATATAGTGGTTTGTATCTGTTGCATTTGTATCTAAGAATATAGTTCCTGCAAGACGCTGAGGGACTTGAGATCAGGGAAGTCGGGAAGGTGGAGGCGGTAATAGGAGAGGGCAACCTCTAGGAGACGGTTACGCTCGGTGTGTGACATCTGGAAGAGGTGCATGGTGGCGTAGTCCATACGCATCATCAGCTGTACCTTCTGGGCCTCATCAGGCTGGAGGAAATCGCGATGGACGGGCGGAGCGGGTAGGAAGACACTTTCGCGGAGATCGAAATAGTCGCCTGGAGAATAGTCGTCGAGGTTGGGGTAGAACCCCAAGAAACGGCTCAAACGCATGAGGAATACCAGATGGAAGTTGGCAAAGCGGTTGTCCTGGCTATCGAGCCACTGGATACTATCAACGACATAATCGAAAAGGAGTGCATTCTGCTGTTCTCCCCGCAAGGCATAATAGAGAAACTCGGCAATGAATAGTGCAATAGAGAGCTTATGCTGATCAAAGGGAATCGTGGAGAAGGGATGGAGCAGACGGACATCGGAGAGTTTCTGCAGTTGTAGGCGCGGGCGGACGTCGGTCTCGATCTCCAGCAAGGTCAGGGGTTGGAAGAACTGCTTCTTGATCTTCCCTTTGGGCGACTTCGGCAGACTGACGATAAATGAAAGTCTACCGTGACTACGGGTGAACATATCGACGATGAGTCGTGTCTCGCCGTACTTCAGTGAATGGAGCACGATGGCTGGTGTCTTAGTCAGCATACGAGTGCAAAGATACGAAATAATGCATAATTAATAATGCATAATGCATAATAATTGAGAGATGAGACATTTTTTTAAAAGAAAATTTGGTGGATTCAAGAAAAAGCAGTACCTTTGCACCCGCTTTTGCGGACAATTATGCATTATGCATTATTAATTATGCATTGTATGGTCCCTTCGTCTATCGGCTAGGACGAGAGATTTTCATTCTCTAAAGAGGAGT
>CAMKRS010000002.1 GCA_946415245.1 uncultured Prevotella sp.
TTACCAGATGCAAGGGTGCCCAGGGACCATGTGGATCCTTCGCCGTACTCATATAAAGTCCCTCCTCGGGCGTGCAGAAATACACATAGTAGAGTCCGTCGTGATAGCGGATGGCAGGTGCCCACGAACCACCGGCATAGTGCTGGTTGCTATCCCACCCCGGCTCATCGAAGCGGCGGTAGATCTGACTGATATAGTGCCAGTTGACCATATCCTCCGATTCTAATACCTGCATGCCCAGGAAATGGAAGTCGGACGCCACCATATAGAATTTCGAGCCTACGCGGATGACGTCAGGATCAGAGAAATCCGCATTCAGCACGGGGTTGCGATAGGCGCCGTTGCCCAGATCGCCCCAGCCTTCATCACCCTCATCGCCCCAGCCCTCAGTGTCCGTCCTCATAAAGTCCGGACGCACATCGGTCTCAGCCGTCTCCACATATATATTATTTAAATGTACGCCACGCGCATGACGAATATAAAAACCCTTCGCGGGCAGACGACCCCACATCGTCGCCTCGGGATAAGCCTTTTCTTTCTCATTCCTGATGGAGTCGTTGATAGCTGCGAGGTCCGTAGCATTCACCCCACCCTTGTGACGGAGTGTGATATTCGAAAGCCAGATATTCTTTACCGGATGACCGGGCAGACCTGTGATCGAACAGCCCACCGGACCTGCATTGCGAATCTGGAAATTATCAAGGTGAATGCCATCGATTGTGCCCACATGGTCGATGGGAATGAGTTCGGTAATCGTGTCTTCATTGCCGTTACCACTCAATCCCGTGCCGGCATTTCTCAGTTTGTAGCCGCGTCCGCGATTACCCAGACGGATGAAAATGGGCGATTCCGTACCCTCGACGGTGAAGTCAGACACGTTCACATTCTCCATCACGCCCCCATCGACAATCTCCAATGAGAGAGCCGACGTGCCTATTTTCGACGGGGCACCAAAGAATTGACTTGACTGGTCGCTGCTCGGCTTGACCACAATACCAGAGATATTGATATTGCGGAAACCACCATTAGTCTCCGTACCCAATTTCACGGCATTGCAATGACTCGACACCACACAGTCTGAGATGCGGATGTTCTCACAAAGTCGGGGCGAGGTGCTTTTCAGCGTGATAGCATCGTCGTCGCTATCTGCTATCATCCCCTGCACAATCACATCGTGACAGCCATCCAAATCGAGGGCGTCGTTGTTATAGTTATTACGGTTTTGCACCTTGATACCCTCTATCTTCAATCGATCGCAAGCCAGATAATGCTGCATCCAGCAACCGCTGTTCTTCAAGGTAATATTTCTCACGGTGATATCCTCGCCCTGGATGAATCGCAACAGATGGGGCCGGGTGATGCCTTCGTCATTCCACGACAGCTTTTTAAAAGCTCTGCCCCGACCGTCGATGGTGCCATAGCCATCGATCACCACGTTCTTCACCTTGTCGGCATAGATCAGTTGGATGGTATTGGTCTGTGTGCGCAGCGAGACATAGTCCGACTTCATCGGCTTATAATCCTTCAGGTCTGTGCTGCCATAGAGCGTGGCGCCCTGTTCCAGAAACAGATGCACATCCGACTTTAAGATAATCGTACCTATCTTATATTGTCCTGCCGGCACCATGACCCGTCCACCGCCTGCTTTCGAACAGTCGTCGATAGCTTTTTGAATCGCCGCTGTGCTCAGCACCGTAGTGTCTGATTTGGCCCCGTAATTCACGATATTGTAATCAGCAGCAGAAGCGCAGAGAGTGAAGAGTGAAGAGTGAAGAGTGAAGAATAATAGGCGGAAGAATTTCATATTTGTATCACTTTTATTAGTTTATGTTGCAAAGGTAATAAAAAGTTCATAATTCATAGTTCAGAGTTCAGAGTTTTTTTCTAAATTTGCGAACAAATAGTTATCAACTCAAACTTTATTAATGATGAAAAGACTACTTTTTTTCTGTTTCCTGGCGTGTACAGCATGGGCTGTTAACGCTCAGAACCCCTATCTCCCTTTGTGGGAGCATGTACCCGATGGCGAACCCCGTGTGTTTGAGGATCCCGACCATCCCGGCAAACTCCGTGCTTACATCATCGGTTCACACGATGTGAACTACTCCGCCTATTGTGGCCCTGACATCCGTATGTGGTCAGCTCCTGTGGAGGATCTGAGTCAGTGGCGCGATGAAGGCCCTATCTTCACTTGGTTTGTCGACGGACAGTGGGACACGATGTATGCCCCCGACCTTGTGGAAGTGAAGGACAGAGCCACCGGCAAGAAAACCTACTATCTCTATCCCCACAGTCGTGGCTGGCGTCGTACGCCGATGGTGTGTAAGGGCGACCGTCCCGATGGTCCCTTTACCCCGATTAACCTCACCGAAGATGGTCGTCAGTGCCTCCCCGGCTCGCTGATTGACTTCGACCCCTCGGTGTTCATCGAGAACATCACCGACAAGAAGGATAAGGACTACGACATCGGCTACCGCGCTTATGTATTCTACGGTTTCCAACATTCTACTGCTGTTGAGCTCGATCAGAAAACCATGTACTCGAAGCGCGAGGGTACGGAGCCCATCGACCCCTTCATTCCTGCCAGCAGTGCCGACGGCCGTCTGCTTGACAGAGCCGGCAGCGAATACAAAGCCCTCTATGCCGGACAGAACCCGCTCGACTTCAACTTCTTCGAGGCCAGCTCCATCCGTCAGGTAGGTAATAAATACGTGATGGTGTTCTCCGGCTACAGCGGCAAGGAGTACGGATTGGGCAATACCAACTCCGCCCTGCGCTATGCTTTCGGCGACTCTCCCCTCGGTCCTTGGCGCTCCGGCGGCGTCTTGGTAGACTCCCGCGGTGTCGTGCTGGGCGAGGATGGCGGCAAACTCATCACCACCAACTTCGGTCATAACACCCACGGCTCGCTGCAGGAGATCAACGGTCAGTGGTATGTGTTCTATCACCGTCCGCCACGCGGTTTCGGTAATGCCCGTCAGTCGATGGTGGCACCGGTGAAGATCACCTGGGACAAGAAGCCCGTAGCCAAGGGTGGCGTGGTGAAGATTACGGGTTACGATCCCTATGCCAAGGATAATGTCTGGACGGCGAAGGCTGCCGACGGCAACGAGTATACCGGTGCAGAAGTCACCAGCGAGGGCTTCCAGATTTTCGGTCTGCCACCTTATGCATACTATAGCGCAGGTTATGCCTGCTTCGTCTACGGTCCTGGCTCTAACGACTGGATGCAGGATAACCACGACGTCTGGAATAACTCAATGGACCTCGCCGGTATCAAGAACGGTGGCATTATCGGTTTCAAGTACTTCGGCTTTGGCGGTCTGGCTCAGGACACCAAGGGTTGTAAGGCTTTCGAAGGTATCAAGAAGGGCGACAACCCGCATCTTTACCTGAACTTGACCAGCAGCGGCAAGGGCGCCTTCAAGATTCACGTCAAGCTCGATGATCCTTGGAAGGGTGAGGAGATTGGCGAATTCGTTTTCGACGACAAGTTCCCCGCCAATCAGGCACTTACGGTTTCCAAATTAGTGCCCGCTGTTGAAGGACTGACTGGCAAACACGCTATCTATCTGGTGGTAGAAGGTCCGGAAGTACAGCAGCCTCAGCAGCCACAGGGCCAGTGGGGTCGTCGTGGACCGCAGGGTCCGCAGCGTCCGCAAGGTCTCTTCGACCTCCACGGTATCGGCTTCTCAAAGACTGACGCCCACCCGGTTACCATGGTACCAAAGGTAACGATCACTGCCGACGGCAAGCCTCTGACGATTCCTTCAACGCCTGTGCGTTTCACCAATCAGAACGGCTATCCCGACCAGATCCGCTATCAGCTCTATGCTCCGCTGAATGCAGGATCGAAATTGAAAGCGACGTCGGATGCACCTAACGGCGTGAAGTTCGACATCAGTCCCATCGTAGAGGGCCGTGCCACCATCAAGGCCACCTTCAAGGGCAAGACGAAGATCTTCTTGATCAACTAACCCTAATATAAACAACGGATTACACGGATTTTACGGATTCTAATGCAGATAACCATGCGAAGCTTCAATCCGTGGAATCCGTGTAATCCGTTGTTTTAACCTAAAGATAACATTCTTTTTTATCGCTTTTCGCGAAATTTGTGTACCTTTGCACCCGAGATGAGAAAAGCGTTAATGTATCTGTTACTCTCGCTGGGAATTGTCCTGGTTGTGATGTTTATCTGCGGGGCCGTTATTGGCTTTGCCGGCAACTTCTTTGAAGCCCTTCACAACGGCATCCTTGCCCAGACCAATCCCTCCAGCATCTACTTCGCTCTCGGCATGATCATCCTCTGCATCGCTTGTCTCGTTCTGCAAATCGTATTCCTCCGCATGCGCTTTGCCAGCTACACCATGGGCCGCATCCCTAAGGGGAAGAAACGCGGAATAGTCATCGGCAACGCCGGTATGGCTATGTACGGTCTGGGATTGCTCTACTGCACCATCTCCGATCCCTTCTTCAGCAACGACGAAGCCTTGCGTGAGTCATATACATGGATGTCACAGCACCCCGTTCTCTCATTGATCGGCATGACGTTCGTCGAGGCCACGGCCGATTTGGTCATCTTCGGCGGTATTATGCGTGAGCTGCTTGAGTGGAAACACCGTCCGGAGATCATCGTCCCGGTATTCGGCCTCATCATCGGTCTGTTATCGGCATGTTTCAGCTCCCCCGTCTTAGCCATTCCTGCTGCGATGGCGGTGATGTTCCAGGGGTATCTCTACGACTATTGCCGTAGTGTCATTCCCATCATCATCGGCGACTTCTTCTATTGGCTGATCATCATCCTGCTCATCGATACGAGTCTTCCCGGGTGGTTTTTCTTCATTGCCGCCGCCCTCTTCGTTCCCGGCGCCGTCATTGCCCTCCAGACGATGGAACCGTATAAGCCGATTGACTAATCGATGGACAATGGACAATTGATAATGGATAATTGCAAGAAAGCCCATCGGATAATTATCCATTATCCATTGTCAATTATCAATTAACTATAAGTTGAAGTCCGATACCACGCACAGTCTTCAGCGTGATACGGGGTTCATCGGCAAGCAGTTTCCTGAGTTTATTAACAAACACATCAAGACTTCTTGAGGCGAAATAGTCATCCTCCGTATTCCAGAAACGACTGAGGATCGCTTCCCGTCGCACCACATTATTTTTATTATCGGCGAGGATGGCCAGTATCTGTGCCTCACGCTGCGTCATTGTCTGCGAGGCACCGGTATCATCGTTGCGCAGTGTGGCATGGTCGGCATCGAGCGTATATTTGCCCAGTTTATAGTGGCTTACCTCCTTCTGCGTCTTCGCCCCACCCCGCATCTTCATCAGCGCCTGGATATGTGCATCGAGTTCTTCGGGCACAAAGGGTTTCTTCACATAGTTGTTGATTCCGAGGCGATAACCCGCCTTCACATCATTGGGCGACGTGAGTGCCGAGGTGAAGATGATGATTACCGTCTGGTCGGTCTCACGGATACGTTCCACCATCTCGAAACCGTTCATCACCGGCATGTCGATGTCGGAAATGATCACATCAGGGTGTGTCTCCTCCCAGGCCTTCACACCTTCCTTACCGTTGGCAGCGGTGGTCACCTCATAACCGCCAATTATATCCTCCAGGCCTGTCTTCTCGATATAGGCCAACGACGCATCGTCTTCCACCAATAATAACTTGATCATATCTTTGGTATATATAATGTAAATTCCGAGAACTTGTCTTTCTCGCTTGCAACGGTGACTTTTCCCCCGTGCGCCCGCATTACCTGATCCACGTAGTTCAGACCGAGTCCGAACCCGCTGACACCGCCCTTACGGTTTTTCTCATGGATGGCCGCCCGTCCGAACTTGTCGAATATCACCTGCTGCTCCTCCTTTGTCATGCCGATACCGTTGTCGCGCACCTTCAGCAGCACATGTTTGTCGGTATCCCACGTCTTGATCTCTATCCTGATCTCGTCCTTCGAATACTTCACCGCATTGTCTATCAGGTTAGCGATGGCCTCGGTCAGATACTGCTCATCGGCCAACAGATTCTTCACTTCCAGACGGGTGGTGATCTCGATGGGTTTCGTAGCTTTCGCCTTCGCCTTTTCCACCAGATCGTTGATGATCGGTTCGATATAGATGTCCCACTTATTCAGGATCAATTTCTTATTTTCCAGTTTCGAGATCGTCAGCAACTTGTTCACCAGCGCCAGCAGATGTTCTGCCTCGTCTTCGATGATTGTGTAGTATTTTTCCTTGATCTGCGGCTTATCGTCCACCTTACCGCTGTGCAGGAAGTGTGCTCCCATGATGATCGAACTCAAAGGTGACTTCATGTCATGCACCATCGCATACGAGAAGTCGTTACGCAGTTCCGCTATCTGTTCCTGTTCGGTGATAAACCGCAACAGTTGGATGATGATGAGGGCGAAGAAGCCCAGAATGATAGCGCTGATCAGAAACAGCGGACTCAGCCGCCGCGCTAGTTCCGGATAGGGATTATTCAGTGCCAGTCTGACCGAGCGTTTCCCGTCGATCTTCACCGGCTTCGTCATCAGCGACCAGCTCGAGCTTCTCCCGTTATTCTCTCGCACAACCTTATCCATTATCCATTGTCCATTGTCCATTGTCCCTTCCAATTCCTGGAGGGTGACATCACGGTTGAGCCCCGCTACACCCAGCAGCGAATCGACCCGCATGGCCAACGTATCCAGCGACAACTCCGCGCCGCTATCGGTGAGTTGCAATGCCCATGTCAATTGTGCACCAGCCCGCTCTGCGATGTCCTTCGTCACCGAACGATAGGTCATCACCATATACACCGCCAGCAACAGCAGCACTGCCACTGCACTCACCATCGACACATCCCTATACCTATTCTTTTGCATAAGCGCCCACAAAGATAGTGCAATTCGGGCGAACTACCAAATATATCACAAAAAAACTCCCCTTGTGGGGAGTCTTTTTTCTCAGAGCACATTTTCTTACTGGTTTCCTAAGAGTGCATCCTTCGTCGTGTTGCGAGCGCTTACGATAGCCTCCGAGGCTGCGTCGAGCACTTTGGCTACTGGGTCATCCGACTTCTTATCCTTCGGGTATGCATACTCCCAAAGCGTCTTCTCAGGCACGAGTTTTATCGAAGTATTCCAGTCGGCGATATCAAACTTCCAGAGCTTCAGCTTCGCACCCATATCGGCATACACACCTGCTTTCACGTCTGCGTTGAACTTGATGGGCTTGTCCTCCAACGGCGCAATCTGCAATTCAGCCTCTGTCGAGATTTTCGGACCGATGGCGATCTTTGGACCAGCCACCTTGTCGATGATGAGGTCTACACCCAGGAAGAGTCCTATACCGGCTTCTGCCTTGAAAGATGTGGTGGGGGTGATAAAGGTCAGCTTGTTGGTCACTTCCTCGGTTTCACCGTAAGCCTGCCATTCCTTCTGATATCTCACGCCACCCTTGAAAGTGCGGTCGTACTCATACTTCACACCTCCGTAGAACGAACCCTTCACATCGGCATCAAACTTCATGTACATACTTGGATTGACGTCCACCCAGAACGGCACAGGACCGATAGCGAATGTGAATGAGAATGCGGTGAAGTTCCAGATTTCTTTCTTGACCTCAGCGAGTTTCTTCTTCTTATCGAAGCCGATGGTAATCTGAGGCTTGAAGGTAAAGCGACCGTCGACACCAGCATCGAACTTATTCAGGATGGGCACTACAGCATAGTCGCGATCCACGTCGAGGTAGAACTTATAGTTCAGATTCAGCGCTGCGGGAGCCTTGATATGTACATTCAGTGTGTCACCTTCAGAACCAAACTTCGGATCGGCCTTGATCTCAGTCTCGATATTTATGATGTTACCCTTCTTGTCGATAGTGAAGTAATGTCCACTCCAAGCACCGGTGGCAGCATCCTTTACTGTATTGGCGGCCTTCTTGATCCAACTCCACAGACCACGAGTATCGTCCATACCCAACAGCTGCTCGGCGGTGAAATACTCACTATCGTAGCCGTCCATACCACGTGTCAACCCGTTAGGCTCACAGTCACGATAGATCACTCGCACGCCCAGCGGATGGATAAAGTTCTCTTCATCGGTATAGCGCGACGAAAGATCGCCGTTGGCACCACGGGTGACAGCCGCATTCTCATTGATATACATACGGGTGTCGAGGCCTATGCTCTTGCCTACCAAGAACTCACCGATACCTACCTTCACCACCTTCAATTCGATGCGATCGCCATTGTCCTTCTCGCTCGTGGCTCTCACGTGGAACGGGCGCTGGTTCTGTCCCTGCCACACACCGGTGGGATGATTCACAAACGAGTGGATGCCCATCTTCTCAGCATAGGCCTTGCTCACACTGATCATCGTGGTGTCGGCATTCATGATCTGTACATCGTTCGTATGGTCAAAGTCGAAGAAATTCAGGGCCAGCGGCTCCAACAGTTCCTGACGGGCCGACTGCTTGTCATCGGCAACGGGATTCTTATCGTCAATGATATCATTATCACTACATGCTGTGAATACAAAAGCAAAGGTTCCTACGGTAACGACGCCCATCAGCATCTTGTTTACCAAATAATTCATTGTCTTCATAATCGTTATTCTTTAAAAGTTATTTAATCCTGTTTATTCTGTCATCGTCGTTGTTTGGAGTTTATTGAGTCCGTTTTCGACTTTTGACGATGCAAAGATAAGAGCATTTTTCGGCTGTTTCCAAACTTTTTTCTTTCTTTCGCTCTCAATTGTATGGACAAACGACCTTTTTTTGGACAAATCGGCAAAACACGTCCGTTTTTTGTCCATCCTATTGCGACAACACCCCCAAAATTGCGACAAATCAGGGGAAGACCTTTCCGATTTGTCGCAAGTCTGCAAAATTACACCTTATTCTATATATAATTAAGGTTAATCGAGGCGATTTTAGTGAGCCGAAAACATTTAACCTAATGATAACATTCAAATAACTTAAAGTTTTTGTAGTTAATCGTAACTTTGCAGCGTCAAAAGGACAAAAAGAAATTATTAACAACAAAAAAATAAGAGTTATGGAAGCAATCATCACAGCAGCAACAGTACTGACAATGTACTTCAACGCAGTTAACAGCAACGACGCCAACTTTATGTACAACGGCGACATCGAGGACGGCAGAGTCAACAAGATTGAGGTCTGTGAGCGCAACGACAACCAGAAGATGGAGCAGAAAGTGGAGTACTGCTACGAATACGACGAGCAGGGCCGTCTGACCAGCAAGGAGATGCTGAGTTGGGACGAGGCCAAGAAAGATTGGGTGAAGAACAGCTGCCTCACCTATAAATACTATAAGAACGGCTACAACGTGGAAGTCAGACATTGGAATGCTGAGAAACAGCAGTACGAACTGCCCCAGGAGGTGACTCTCTACCGTTCGGCAGCTCCCAACCTGACCACAGTGAAGACCTATAAGATGAACGAGGCGAAAGACAACATGTTCCTGACCAGCAGCATGATAGTGATGGAACCTCTGGACAATCGTCTGCTCGCACAGCAGTAAAATGATTACCATAAAACTCTCTCGTATATACATTTCCCCGGCCGTCTTGTCACTTGTGCAAGGCGGCTATTTTTCGCTTTTAACCTAAAGATAACATAAAGAATGCTTGAGGTTAGGAAAAAAGTGAGTAACTTTGCAGGCGAAAATTATTATCAATCAAACGATAGAAGTATGAAACTAAGAAAACTTTTTGTAGCAGTGGTACTGCTCATCACCGGGACAGCATCAGCTCAACAGCAGCAGATGCAGATGCCCGAAATCCCTGTCGACGACAGTGTACGTATTGGTAAACTGGACAATGGTCTGACGTACTATCTGCGTCACAACAACACGCCTGAGAAGAAGGCTAATTTCTACATTGCCCAGCGCGTGGGTTCGATTCAGGAGGAAGACTCGCAGCAGGGTCTGGCCCACTTCCTGGAGCACATGGCCTTCAATGGTTCGGAGCATTTCCCCACGGGAACAATGACCGAGTATCTGCAGTCGATCGGAGTACAGTACGGTCGTAGTCTGAATGCCTACACTTCAATCGACCGTACAGTGTATTATATCTCCGACGTGAGTACGGAGCGTCAGAGTGCCCTTGACTCGTGTGTGCTGGTATTGCGCGACTGGAGTAGCGGTGTTACCGCCACCCCCGAGGAGATAGAGAAAGAGCGTGACGTGATACACAACGAGTACCGCATGAGGAACTCGCCCAGCCAACGAATGGTAGAACGCGCCCTGCCCACACTATTCCAGGGCTCGAAGTACGGTTACCGTATGCCAATCGGTAAGATGGAGATCATTGACAATTTCAAGCCCGAGGAGTTGATAGCCTATTATAAGAAATGGTATCGTCCGGACAACCAGGCCATCATCATCGTGGGCGACATCAACGTGGACTATACCGAGGCGCTGATCAAGAAATTGTTTAGCGACATTGTAGTGCCTGCCAATGCTGCGAAGGTTGTAGACGAGCCCGTGCCCGACAACGAAAAGGCCATTTATGTGGCTGAGAAGGACAAGGAGCAGCAATACCCGATAGTGATGATGTCGATGAAGCACGATCCCGTGCCCGCCGAGTTGAAGAAAACCGCTGCCTATCTGGTGCAGCAGTATCTGAACACGATGGTGTGCTCGATGCTGAACAGCCGTTACTCGGAAATTTCGGAGCAGCCCGACTGTCCGTTTGTCCAGGGACAGGCCTCATACAGCACCTATCTGGGAATGGCGCGCACGAAAGACGCCTTGGAACTGGTCGGTGTGGCCAAGGAGGGTAAAGACATCGAGACGCTGCAGGCCATCTACCGTGAGGCCAAGCGTGCCCATGACTTCGGCTTTACCGCTACGGAATATGCCCGTGCGAAAGCTGACTACCTGAGCGGTCTGGAGAAACTCTACACCAATCGTGACAAGCGTAAGAACAGCGCTTGGTGCAGCGAATATGTGGAGCACTTCCTTGAGAACGAGCCCATCCCCTCGGTGGAGACGCTCTATCAGACAATGACTGCCCTGGCAGGACAATTGCCCGTAGAACTGGTGAACCAGTATGCCCAGCAGATCATTAGCACCGATGACAAGAACCTCGTGACATTCGTGATGGAACAGGAGAAGGAGGGTAAGACCTATGTATCAACCGACGCCATGAAGGCTGGTGCCGAGGCCGTACGCGCAGAAACGCTCACCGCCTGGGTGGACAATGTGAAGGAGGAGCCGCTGATTTCACAGATGCCCATGAAGGGAAAGATTGTGAAGGAGACAGAGAACAAGACTCTGGGCTATAAGGAGCTGACGCTCTCAAACGGTGCCCGCGTGATTCTGAAGAAGACCGACTTCAAGGACGACCAGGTGATGATGCAGGCAGAGGCCAAGGGTGGTTATTCGCTCTTTGGCAAACAAGACGAGTTCAACCTGCAGGCTATCGATGCCGTAGTGATGTACAGTGGTCTGGGTAATTTCCTAAAGTCAGAACTTGACAAGGCCCTCGCCGGTAAGGTGGCATCGGTGGGAATCAGAGTGGCTGAGGATCGTCAGTATATCTCCGGACAGTCGACCCCAAAGGATCTGGAGACACTGTTCCAGTTGTTCTATCTGACGATGACCAGCGTGAACAAGGACGAGAAATCGATGGCATCGTTTATGAATCAGATGCAGCTGGTGCTGAAGACAAAGGATCTGAATCACGAGTTGGTATACCGCGACTCGGTGGCCAGCGTGCAGAACAGTGGCAATCCGCTGTATATGTTGCCCAACCTGGAGGATATCCAGAAGTTTGACTACGACCGCACGCTGCAGATGCTGAAGCAGATGTATGGCAACGGCGGACAGTTTATCTACACCATTATCGGCAACTTCGACGAGCAGAAGGTGCGTGAGTATCTGGAGCAATATATCGCTGCCATGCCTCAGGGACAGGCTGTCAAGGCAAAGGATGTCCGTACGTTCTTCAGGGGTAACCCCGTGTGTAACTTCACCCGTAAGATGGAGACCCCACAGGCACAGACCACAGAAATCTGGCTCAACGACAAGCTGCCTTACACACTCGAGAACATGGTGCTGATGCGCTTTGCCTCACAGATTATGACCCGTATCTACGACCGTACCATCCGTGAAGAGGAGAGTGCCGCCTATAATGTTGGCGCACGTAGTGAGATGAGCATCAATGGCGACAAGCCCATTTACATGCTCACAGCCCAGGCTCCTACGAATCCCGACAAACAGAAGATTGCCCGCGACCTGATGCTGAAATATCTGCAGGAGGCCTCGGAGAAGATCAGTGACACCGACCTGAACACGGTGAGGGAGATTCTGCTGAAGCAGGCTGAGGACAACAACCGCGAGAACAGTCACTGGATGAATGTATTGACAGAGTGGACGGCTGAGGGTGTAGACCTGCAGACGAACTATGTGGAGACGGTGAAAGCCGTGACCAACCAGAAGGTGCAGAACTTCATCAAGCAGATGATCAATGCTGGCAACCATGCTTCAATCGTAATGATGCCGGAGAAATAAAGATTCAGAGTACTCGGAGTATTCTGAGTACTCAGATTAAATAGGTAATTCCAGGACGAATCGTGCTCCCGCGTTGTATGACGTGTCGAGCACGATTTCTCCTTTTAGGAGTGTAGCCAGTCGACGGCAGAGCGGCAGACCAAGACCAAGACCGTCGGAAAACTCACTGAGTTTAACGAATGGTTCGAACACACGTTCTTGATCAGCGGTAGCGATACCACAACCCGTATCAGTTACATAGAAGGCCATGAAACGGCTGTTGAGTTGCTGACAACCGATGGTGATGGTACCCTCTGTGGTAAACTTATCAGCATTGTAGAGCAGTTCACTCAGGATTTTCATCACACTTTTCTTGTCGGTCTTCAAACGGATGTCGCGCTCGGCAGTCTCTACATTCACCATCACATCGTCGCGACGTTTGAACAACACATTGCCTACTGCCTCGTGACAGAGCATATTGGCGGTGACCAGATCCTCACGGGGAATATCACTTATTTTTTCAAGGGCAGAGGTCATCGACCAATTGTCGATAATAGTAGAAATGATGTAGCCATTGCGCTGCATATCCCTCGACAACTCCAGACTCTCCTCCTGACTCATCATACGATGGTTCTCACGGAGGATCTGTGCAAAGCCGCTGATAATGTTGAGCGGGGTACGGATCTGATGCGACATATCCTGAATAAAGGCCGACTTACGCTTGTCAGAGGCCTCTGCCTTGCCCTTGGCCACACCCAACTCCACGTTACGCTGCTCTGATTCCGCCTTCATGCGTTCCAGATTAGCCACGTAGTCGGCCAGCGAGGCCTGCATCTGAGAGAAACTGTTCTGCAACTGTCCGATGTCGTCCTTGCGGCGCGTCTCCGGTATGGGGGTATCAAAACGTCCGTTTGCCATATCCTCGGTTTTGGCGGCAAGCATCTGCAGACGGGCGACATTGCTCCTGACGACGAAATAGCAAAAGGTCCATAACAACAGCAGTCCGAAGATGACAATAGTGATAACAATGTAGATGAGCTGATAGTAACCCTTGAAGATATCACTCTTGGGACAGACGATGGTTACCTTCCAATCCGTATGAGGCAGCGGATTGTCAAGTACCAGATTGTGTTTGGTGTCGATCTCTTCCTCTTTGATCTCGCCTCGGCTGGAAGCGATGATCTTACCACGGCTGTCACAGAGAAGGAAGTAGCTTTCAGGATAGAGCCGTTCTTCAGAAAGTTCTTGAGAGAGCTTGCGCAACGAGAGATCGGTAGAGATCACACCGATGCGTTCGCCATCAGGCAACTCCAGAGGCTTGCAATACGACACGATGAGTCCGCGGTTATTGCCTGTGATGTCGTTACTGTCGGCAAAGGGATCAATCCAGCAGGCCCGGCCAAGGATCATGGGGAGACTGTACCAGTCCATGCCAAAATAGAAATAGCTCTCGTTGCCCTCTTGCTCGGTCTCAATATGATTCTCATCTGACCGATACGAATAAGCGGAGAAATATTTCCCTTGGTCCTTGAAGAAATTGCGCTCCATGGCGATACTACAGCCGTCGAGCAGGGGATTCAGTTCCACGATGTTACGGGAGAGCTGCAACAAGGCGTCGGGCTGGAGATTCTCGAACACCTGCCACTCGGTGTTATGCGTGGCCACCTCCACCTCGTTGAGTTGGGCGGTGATGTGCTGCGTGACATTGTTGAGCACCTGTGAAGCCTGTGCAATAGCCGCCTCGCGGGTGGCGGTTCGTGAGCGGTGGAAGAGTTCGCCAATAGCGACGATGAACACCACGGTGGCGATGGCTACGATCATCAGACTGAGTCGTAGCGCAAACGAACGGCGTATATGTCGGGCGATGATGTTCATGTGGCCTCTCTTAATAACTGGTTCAACATCTCGCCCACCTGATTGGCATCCTTTTCAATCTTATCAACCATGGCATCCATATAGTCATCGGTCATTTCCTGATATTCCTCGCAGATGGTGCGTGAGACGGCGGTGATATCCGCCACAGGAGCAGACATGTCGGCAGTCATCTGATGAAGCACGGCATTGCGCACATGCTCCTCCGCCTTCGCACGGTCGTAGGCCTCCTGGAGTTCGGCACGTCGCGCCTCAAGCACCGCCGACTGCTGGCGCACCTTACCAACATACTTGCTCAGTGACTGTTGCAGGGCCTTGAAACGGCGTTGCAATCGTCCTATCTCGTCCTCGCGGGTACTGTCAGGTATCTCACCCGTAAACTCATGCTGCGTCATCTGATGGGTAGAGTCGACGAGCTTCTGCAGAGGTCGGACGCTGCGGGAGACGATAAACCAGGTGCTCAGCAACAGCAGGAGCAGTCCGATGGCGGTAACCAGTCGGACGGTGCGCCGCAACTGATTGAAGGCGGCAAAGACATCACTCTCCGGACAGATCACGGCCACACTCCATCCGGTGTTCTTGAAGGGTTTATAGAACACATGCAAGAGTTCGCCATGATAGGTCATCTGGCGATAGCCACTCTCACCGGCAATCATCGCGCGGCCCAAGCTCTCGATGGCGGAGTCAGACTCCTGGAGCGAAGTGGTGAAAATGGTCTCGTAGAACTGTCGGGTGCTGTCGGGATGAACGAGATAGGTGCCACCCTTTCCCAGAAGGATGGTATAGGAGTTGGGGAAAGGTCTGGTGGCGGAGACGGTGTCGGAGAACCAGTCGAGGGGGATGTCTACGGAAAAGGTACCTACCACCTTGCCCGCCTTGTCGTGAATAGGCTGACTATACGACGAGAAGACATCCTGCACAACGATGCCCCAGTCGTCGTCTTCCTGGAATGGTTCTATCCAGTAAGGACGGTTGAGGAGCTTGGGGATGAGATACCAGTCCATGGTGTGATATTGGTAATAATCGGCACCCTCATTCTCCGTCTCTATACTGTCACCATTATTATAGGAATAGGCGGAGAAATATTCGCCCTTCTCCTTATAATAGAAGGGTTCGAAGGAGATGCTGCAGCCACTGAGTTCGGGATTGGTCTCCAAGACCTGACGGCTGTAATCGAACATCTTATCAGGCTTATCGAGATTGCTCTCGATGACGCGCAGCATATTGTTGGCAGCCACCTCCACAGCACGCAGGGTATTATCGATATGGAGCACGGTACCGTCGAGTGTCTGCTGAGCCTTGCCTAAGGTATCCTTGCGGACATGATCGCGTGACTCTGCGAACATGATACCAAGGGCTGCCAGAAAGATGGCTGTCACCACAAGCACTGTCCACACACTGAGACGGGCTGATAACGATCGGCGGTAGTCTTTCAGGCTCTTCATGGTATAGTGAGTTCTTCAAAAGTTACGGAATGTTTCAGCAGGCCACACGCCAACATGAGTTTATTGGCTTTCTCCACCATATCACGACGCACACAGAAGTCGCGCTTCTTACTATCGGCATCGATTTGCAGGTTCAGCACCTCTTGCAACATACGACGCTGCAAGGTGAGATTCGTGGCAGAATGGTCGCTACGCACATATTTCATCACAATCTCCAGAGCCTCTTCAGGATGCTGGGCTACCCACTCCCACCCCAGACGGGTGGCTTTGGCAAATTGCTGACACTCTTTGGCATGATCCTGATAGTAACTGCGACTGACATAGACACCTTGTTCCTGAATGTTATAGCCGTGGTCACTGAAACGGTAGACGCTCTCCTTACTTAGTGGATAGCCCGACTGCAACAGCTGCAGATACTCATTATAACTCGTGGCCATCGTGGCATCGATGGCACCGGAGAGGAAGAGGTTGATATGACTGGTACAACGGATAATCTGGAAATTCAGCTGTTCTTTCTTGCTCACGACATAAGCCAGATAATTGGGATCTGGATTAAAGATGGCCACTTTCCTGCCCTTCATCTTCAGCGGGTCGTTGTCCCTGCGGGAGATAAGCAGCTGGCTGCTGTTCATCGAGTCCTGGAAGATATTCACCATAGGAATGCCCTGTGAAATGAGGTCCATCGCCGACATCAGTGAGAGCATGATGGCATCGGGCTGCTCACGACGGAGGCATACCAACGGGGTAGTGGTCAACGAGGGGTGTCTGATCTCCACATCGACACCGGCCTCTTTGTAATAGCCTTTCTCATAAGCCACATAATAGCCGGCAAACTGTGCCTGAGCAGTCCACGACGTCATGAGCACCATCTTCTCTGCCTGCACCTTCGGGGGGCAGAGCAACAGCACGGCTGCGAGGAGTATGAACCTAAGAATGGTTGACATAACGGGGCAAAGATAAGTAAATTCTACGAGAAATGCAAGAAAAAACGCATTTTTGTGGCTGATATTTGGAAATCTACCGTTTTTTTCGTATCTTCGCAGCGCTAAACAAACATATTTTGATTATGACGCAAGAACAGAAATCTAACACAAAAGTGATTCGAAATGAGAAGTTTGGTGGCGAACGACCTTTGTTTGCCACTCATGACCTAAGATTGGAAAATGTAACCATCACCGATGGGGAATCGGGTATCAAACAGTGTCAGAACATCGAGGCCTACGACTGTAAGTTCTATGGCAAATATCCCTGGTGGCATGTCGATGGTGCCAGGATCGACAACTGTTATTTTGCCCTGGGCTCACGATCTGCCATCTGGTATACCAATGACTTGGTGATGACCAATTCACGTATCGACGGACCGAAGTTTTTTCGTGAGATGAAGAACCTGACACTGGAAAATGTAGAGATTACCGATGCCGACGAGACCTTCTGGAAGGTGGATGGTATCCGTATCAAGGATGTGAAACTACATGGGGGAACTTATCCGTTTATGTTTTCGCAGAATATCTTTGTCGACGGATTGGAAAGTGATTCAAAATATGTATTCCAATATTGCAAGAATGTAGAGGTGCATCATGCTAATATCCTGACAAAAGACTCGTTCTGGGAGTGTGAGAATGTAACGATCTATGACTCTACACTCGATGGGGAGTATCTGGCATGGCATTCGAAGAACGTCAGACTGGTGAACTGCCATCTGGCTGGGGAACAACTGTTGTGCTATACGGAGAATCTGGTGCTCGAGAACTGCACCATCGACCCGATGTGTGATCGTATGTTCGAGTATTCCACCGTCGAGGCTGATATCCGTGGACATATCGAGAATATCAAGAATCCTACGTCGGGACATATCGTTGCCGACAGCATCGGCAGCATCACCATCGATGAGAATGTGCGGGAGCCGAATAATTGTGTGATAGAAATAAGAAAATGAAGTACAATTTTGATGAATTGGTAGACCGTCGTGGTACGGGATGTGTGAAATGGGATGAAAGCCCTAATCCCGATGTCATTCCTTTGTGGGTGGCTGATATGGACTTCAAGGCAGCGCCAGCCATCCAAGAGGCTATCCGGAAACGCGCTGAGCATGGAGTGTTCGGATATGCTCATGTGGGGGACGACTATTATGAGGCTGTCATCTCGTGGTTCCAACGCCGTCATAACTGGACCATCCACCGTGAAGAAATCCTTTATACCACAGGAGTCGTACCAGCGATGAGCGTCGCCATCAAAGCCCTTACCATGCCTGGTGAGAAGGTGCTGATCCTCTCACCTGACTACAACTGCTTTTTCTCCTCCGTACGTAACAATGGTTGCGAGGTATTGGAGACCGTGCTACGTCGTACAGGCAACACTTTCGAAGTGGATTTTGAGGATTTCGAGGCGAAGTGTGCCGATGAGAAGACTACCGTCTTCCTGCTCTGTAACCCTCATAATCCCTGTGGACGTGTGTGGACAAAGGCGGAGCTCGAACACATGAACGACATCTGTATGAAGTATGGAGTGAAGGTGGTGAGCGACGAGATCCACTGCGAACTCGTTATGCCGGGCTATCAATTCCAGCCATTTGCCGCTGTCAGCGAAGCATGTCGTCAGAACAGTGTCATTCTGAATTCACCCTCGAAGTCGTTTAATATCGCAGGTCTTCAAGCTGCTAATATCATCTGTGCAAAGCCGGAATGGCGTCGTCGCCTAGATCGTGCTATCAACATCAACGAGGTGTGCGATCTCAATCCTTTCGGTCCTGTGGCACTTGTTGCTGCCTACAACGAGAGTGAAGATTGGGTTGATGCCCTCAACGAATACCTTTGGGGCAACTATCAGGCGCTCTGCACCTTTGCAGCAGAGCATTTCCCCAAGTGGAAAATCTGCCGCTTAGAAGGCACCTATCTCCCCTGGATAGATATCACCGCTACAGGAATTTCTTCGCAGGATTATTGTGACCGTTTGCTTCATGAGGCGAAAGTCTGGGTGAATCCTGGCACAATGTATGGACCTCTCTCTGGCGAAGGCTATATCCGCATAAACATTGCGTGTCCCCGCTCCCGACTTCTCGAAGCATTGGAGCGAATAGCAAAGGTAGAACCATCAAGTAATCCCCCCGCATAGCGGAGGGATTTTTTATGTTTTATTTTGTTTTTCGCCCAAAAAGCACTACCTTTGCACCCAAATTAGCGAAAGATGAAGAAATTATATATCGAAACATACGGCTGTCAGATGAATGTGGCCGACTCGGAGGTTGTGGCTTCGGTGATGCAGATGACAGGCTATGAAACCACCGAGAACCTCGACGAAGCTAACGCCGTATTCCTGAACACCTGTTCGGTGAGAGACAATGCCGAGCAGAAGATCTATCACCGTTTAGAGGCTCTAGCAGCCATCCGTCGCAAACGTCCGTTGATCATCGGCGTCTTAGGATGTATGGCAGAGCGGGCACAACAGGATCTGCTAGAGAATCATCACTGCGACCTTGTGGCAGGACCAGATGCCTATCTGAGTCTGCCGGACCTGATTGCACAGGTAGAGACAGGTCATAAGGCCATGAACATTGAACTATCGACGACAGAGACCTATAAGGACATCGTACCCCAGCGCATCGGACTAGGTCATAAGATTGGTGGCTTTGTAAGTATCATGCGTGGCTGCAACAATTTCTGTCACTATTGTATTGTGCCCTATACCAGAGGCCGTGAACGCAGTCGTGATGTGGAGAGCATCCTCAAAGAAGTTCGCGATTTGAGAGACCGTGGTTTCAAGGAAGTGACACTGTTGGGACAGAATGTGAATTCGTATAAAAGTCAGGATACGGATTTCCCTGCGTTACTTCGTCAGGTGGCGGAGGAAGCACCAGAGATGCGTGTACGATTCACTACTTCACACCCGAAGGATATGAGCGACGAGACCCTGAAGGTCATCGCTGAGATGCCGAATGTGTGCAAGCATATCCATCTGCCTGTGCAGAGCGGTTCTGACCGTATCCTGAAACTAATGAACAGAAAATATACCCGTGAGTGGTATCTGGACCGTGTCGCAGCGATTCGCAGGATTATCCCCGACTGCGGACTCTCCACGGATATCTTCGTGGGTTATCACTCCGAGACGGAGGAGGATCACCAGATGAGCCTCGACCTGATGCGGGAGGTGGGCTATGACTCTGCTTTTATGTTCAAATACTCTGAGCGTCCGGGTACTTATGCTTCGAAGCATCTGCCCGACGATGTGCCGGAGGAAGAAAAAATCCGCCGACTGAATGAACTCATCGCTTTACAGACGGAAATCTCTGCCCAGCAGAACAAAAAAGACGAAGGCAAAACCTTCGATGTACTCGTAGAGGGATTCTCGAAACGCTCACGTGAACAGCTCTGCGGACGCACGGAACAGAATAAGATGGTGGTATTCCCCAAGGCGGGACGTCATATCGGTGAAACAGTGCAGGTGAAGATCACAGGCTCCACCAGTGCAACATTATTAGGAGAAGCATTATGAAGGAGTTTTTAAACGTACTGAGACGGTTTGTACCGCCGTATAAGAAATACCTGGTGCTGTCGGTGATTTTTAATATCCTCTCAGCGATATTGAATATCTTCTCGTTTGCAGCACTGATACCCATCTTGCAGATTCTCTTCCAAACGAGCGATGCGGAAACGGCCACCAGTTTGATGGCTTGGGATTGGAGCAACATCCAGACGGTACTGATGAACAACATGAACTACTACGTGAATGGTCTTATCGCCGAATGGGGGCAGACCACCACCCTGCTCTTCATAGGATTGTTCCTCGCCGTGACCACTTTCCTGAAGACCGGTGCCTACTTCCTATCTGCCGCCACCATCATCCCCATCCGAACAGGTGTAGTACGTGACATTCGCAATCAAGTATATCAGAAGATCACTTCTTTGCCCCTCGGCTTCTTCTCCGAGGAACGCAAAGGCGACATCATTGCCCGTATGAGTGGCGATGTACAGGAGATAGAAAACTCTATCATGTCTTCATTGGAGATGCTCTTCAAAAACCCAATCCTCATCATCAGCTACTTCGCTGCATTATTGTTCATCTCATGGCAATTGACACTCTTCACCCTGACCATCGTACCCCTCATGGGATGGTTTATGGGCTGGGTAGGTCGTAAGTTGAAACAAGACTCTATCAAGGCTCAGGCCCTTTGGAGCGATACCATGAGTCAGGTGGAGGAGACACTCGGTGGTCTGCGTATCATCAAGGCATTCTGTGCCGAGGGGAAGATGAACCGCCGTTTCGATCAGATCAATACCGCCTATCGCAACGATATCATGCGAGTGAACATCCGTCAGTCGTCGGCACATCCCATGAGTGAATTCTTAGGCACCATCATGATTGTGATTGTGCTGTGGTTCGGCGGTGTACTCGTACTTAATAACCACACACTTTCCGGTCCAATTTTCATCTATTATATGGTGATGCTCTACTCCATCATCAATCCGTTGAAGGACTTCTCGAAGGCCGGTTATAACATCCCAAAAGGTCTGGCATCGATGGAACGTGTCGACAAAATCCTGATGGCAGAAAACACCATCAAAGAGGTGGCACGTCCAAAACGTCTTGCCAGTTTCGAGCACCAGATAGAGTTTAAGAATGTGAGTTTCCGTTATGGCGAGCAGTGGATCTTGAAAGACATCAACCTGACGATTCCGAAGGGAAAGACCATCGCCATCGTAGGACAGAGTGGCAGTGGCAAATCGACACTCGTAGATCTGATTCCGCGCTATTATGATGTGCAAGAGGGTGAGGTACTCATCGACGGCATCAACGTGAAGGATCTGGGCATACACGACCTCAGACAACTCATCGGAAACGTAAACCAAGAGGCGATTCTCTTCAACGATTCCTTCCGCAATAACATCTCCTTTGGTGTGGACAATGCCACAGACGAACAGATAGAGGAGGCCGCACGTATTGCCAATGCCTATGACTTCATTATGGCCTCAGAGGCCTGCTTCGATACAAATATCGGAGACCGCGGTGGACGACTCTCTGGTGGTCAGCGTCAGCGTGTGAGCATCGCCAGAGCCATCCTGAAAAATCCGCCTATCCTAATTCTCGACGAGGCGACATCTGCCTTGGATACAGAGAGTGAACGCTTGGTACAGGATGCCCTCGAACGACTGATGAAGACCCGTACCACAGTAGCCATCGCCCACCGTCTCTCAACCATCAAGAATGCCGACGAGATCTGTGTGTTGCATGAAGGACGAATCGTGGAACGTGGCACACACGATGAACTGCTGAATATCGACGGCTATTATAAGAAACTGCACGAAATGCAGCAGGTGTAGAAAGTGAATAGTGAATAGTGAAAAGTAAATAGTGGCTGCGCGATTTAGATATTTATGTAGAGTCTATCTGTGGACGGTGGTAGTGTTTATCATCGCAAAGGTGGTATTCATGCTCTGCTGTCGCGAGGGACATCCGTTCGGCATTGGCGACATCTGGGATGTCATCTGTCACGGTATGACACTCGACCTTTCCACAGCACTCTATTTCCTGATATTACCTTTCCTATTGGTGATGATCAGCCTCTGGTGGACACACAAAGCACTCGGCAAAATCAGCACCATCTATTTTATCATCATCTCCATCGCCTTTGCCCTGGCTTTCGTAGCAGATACCAGCCTCTATCCTTTCTGGAACTACAAGTTCGATGCCTCCTGCCTGCAATACCTCGAGACCCCCTCAGAAGCTACAGCCAGCGTATCCACAGCCTATCTCTTAGTGAGACTGGTAATTCTAGTCCTTCTAGGATATCTCGTCTATCTAGGCTATCCTAAATTGAAGACTGATCCATTGCCAAACAAACACCGCATAGCAGGCCTCATTATTTCCCTGCTTTGCCTTCCCCTTATCTTCATCGGCATCCGCGGAGGCCTTCACGAATCCACCACAAACGTAGGACAGGTGTATTACTCTCAGAACCAATTCCTGAATCACTCGGCGGTGAATCCTGTGTTCAGTTTCCTGGCTTCATTCGAGAAGACCGCCAGTTACGTGCCCGATTATCAGTTCATGAGCGAGGCAGAAAGGGCAAAGACAATGGAAGGTCTTTACTTCACAGACAGCACTGAGCCTGACACCTTGCTCAAAACCCAGCGCCCCAACATTATCGTGATACTGTTGGAAAGCTGCGGAGGCATCTTTACCAAGGACATCGGAGGACGCAGCGATATCATGCCCCATCTGAACCGTCTGACAAAAGAGGGTGTTTACTTCGCCAATTTCTATGCCAACTCCTATCGCACAGACCGCGGTACGCTCTGCACTTGGAGCGGCTATCCCTCATTCCCGCGTTCTTCGGTGATGAAGATGCCTGCCAAGACCCGATTATTACCAGGTATTGCACAATCACTTAGACACGAGGGTTATCACACCACCTACCTCTATGGTGGTGACATCAACTTTACGAATATGCGCAGTTATCTCGTGACGACAGGTTTCGAACAGTTGCACTGGATGAAAGACTACACCGCTCAGGAACAGAAGACCTCAGAATGGGGTGTGCGCGACGATATCACCTTCGCTACCCTCGCACAGATGGTAAAAGCCCAACAAGGTCCATTCCTCATCGGCTACTCCACACTCAGCAGTCATGAGCCCTGGGATGTACCCACGCATCGTCTGAACGATGAGATAGCCAATGCCTTCAACTATCTGGATGAATGCATCGGTAACTTTATCAACGACATAAAACAGACCCCGCAGTGGGATAATCTGTTGGTAATCATGCTACCTGATCATGGGTTCTCTCACTTCGGCGTAGGTGAGGAGCACGAGATGCACGACCATGTGCCGATGCTCTGGTTAGGAGGTGCCCTGAAAGCCCCGCGACGCATTACGCAGTTGTGTAACCAGACAGACCTCCCTGCCACACTCTTAGGACAATTAGGCATTCCCCACCATGATTTCCGTTTCAGTCGTGATGTGATGAGCCAAAGCTATCGCTACCCCTTCGCCGTACATACCTATAACAACGGCATCACGATGAAGGACAGCACAGGGTTTGCAATATTCGACCTCAATGCCAACCGTATCATCGTGGATAAGAGCAGTAACAGCGAGGCACTCATCAAAAAGGGAAAGGCAATTCTGCAGACAGCAGCGAAGGATTTAAAGGAATTGACCATTGAGAATTGAGAATTATGATGAAGACGAAACGATTTGGATATCTGGCGCCATTGACGGCGATACTGTGCAATCTGGGCATTGCCTATATACTCTATTTCCTGGCAAGGATCATCTACCTGCTGGTGAACTATAGCTATTTCGAACAGGGTCTGAGTTTCTCTCATCTCATGGAGATGCTCGGTGGCGGATTGGTGTTCGACACCTCAGCCATTCTTGTAACCAATATCCCTTACATCGTACTGATGCTCTTGCCTTGGCATAGGAAAGAAAACGATACCTACCAACAGATCTGCAAGTGGGTCTTCATCGTTATCAATGGTCTGGCTCTTGCCATCAACCTCTGCGACAGCGTGTACTTCCGCTATACCATGCGCCGCACGACAACTACCGTTTTCAGCGAGTTCTCAAACGAAGGAAACCTCGGTTCTATCTTCCTCACGGAGACCCTCCATCATTGGTATCTCGTCATCGCCTTCGCCCTCCTCATCTGGGGTGTGTGGAAACTGTATGTCAAGACAGGGTTGGAATGGAAGCGCCTGCGTCCCTGGCCTTACGCCCTCACGGTATTCCTCTCGCTGGCAGCCTTTGCCCCCTTCGTGGTGGCAGGTATACGAGGAGGCTTTACCACTGCCGTCAGACCCATCACCATCTCTAATGCCAATCAATACGTAAACCGTCCTATCGAGGCAGCCCTCGTGCTGAATACGCCCTTCTCGCTCTATCGCACCATCGGCAAGGCGGTCTTTGTGGTGCCCGATTACTATCAGAATGAGCAGGAGATGGAGGCCATTTATAGCCCAGTGCATCATCCGAGCCTTGATTCTCTGAATACTCAGACTACTCCGATTACTCAGAATATTCCGAATAAGAAAAACGTCGTAGTGCTGATTGTCGAGAGCTTCGGCCGCGAATACATCGGTGCCCTCAACAAAACCCTCGAAAACGGCCAATACCGCGGCTACACCCCCTACGTGGATTCTCTCATCGCGAAGAGCGTCACCTTCAGCCACACCTACTGCAACGGACGTAAGAGCATCGATGGCATGCCGAGCATCCTGTCGAGCATCCCGATGTTCGTAGAACCTTTCTTCCTCACCCCTGCCTCGATGAACCATGTCGGTGGCATCGCCTCCATCCTCGCAGCAGAAGGTTATCAGACGGCTTTCTTCCACGGAGCCCAGCGCGGTTCAATGGGATTCCAAGCCTTCTCTCGCGCTACTGGTTTCCAAGAGTATTACGGACGAGAGGATTACGATACAGATACCCGCTTCGGTGGTGACGAGGACTTCGATGGCATGTGGGCCATCTGGGATGAACCCTTCCTGCAATACTACGCCACGAAGATGTCGGAGATGAAGGAACCCTTTATGACAGCAGTCTTCACCGCCAGCAGTCATCACCCCTACGTCATCCCCGAGAAATACAAAACCCAATATCCCGAGGAGGGCATCATCATCCACAAGTGCATCCGCTATACAGACATGGCTATCGGTAAATTCTTTGAGAAGGCGAGCCGCGAACCTTGGTTCAACAATACCATCTTCGTACTCACCAGCGATCACACCAACCTCTCCGATCATGCCTTCTACGAGACAGACCTCGGTGGTTTCTGCTCTCCCATCATCATCTATGAGCCTGGCAATGCAGAACGTCAGCCGGAGATACAAGACAAGATTGCCCAACAGATTGACATTCTACCCACCATCATGGGGATGCTGCACTACCCCAAGCCCTATTTCGGCTTTGGCATCGATGTACTGAACACCCCAGCAGAAGACACGTGGGCCGTGAACTATCTGAATGGCATCTACCAATACATAAAACAAGGACATGTGTTGCAGTTCGATGGCACACAGACGAAAGCTGTCTATGCCCTGAGTGACTCGCTGATGAAACAGAATCTCATCGGTAAGGTGCCGCAGCAACCGCAGATGGAGCGCGAACTGAAAGCCATCATCCAACAGTATATGACCCGCATGACACAGGACAAGTTGTCAGTGAATAACGAATAGTGAATAGTGAATAGTAAAAACAAGATATCGGGGCTGGGGGCAGTGATCGTCAATATTCTGCTTTTGTATGCAGCCTATATGGTGACCAGGATCGCCTTCCTGCTGGAGAACTACAGCACCTACGAACACGTGTTCAGTTCGCCGAAGTTCTGGGATATCTTCTGGGGCGGCGTCTATTTCGACACCTCCGCCATTGCCTATACCAACGCCCTCTACATCCTCATGGTGCTCTTCCCCCTGCACTTGAAGGAAAACGCCAAGTGGCAACGCTTCTGCAAGTGGCTTTATATCATCATCAATGGTCTGGGACTCGCCACGAACCTCGGCGATGCTGTGTACTTCCAATATACCGCCCGTCGTACGACGATTGCTTTCTTCAGCGAATTTGGCGCCGATGATAAGTTAGGCAGCATCGTAGGTCTGGAATTCCTGCGCCACTGGTATCTGGTATTGCTTTTCATCGCACTGATAGCCTTTCTTTGGCGCTGCTACCTCACCCCCGTTTTCCGCACCCAGCCTCGCCGACGCTATTACATCATCCAGACATTGGCGCTGCTCATCGCAGCCTTCCTCTGCTGGGCGGGCATGCGCGGAGGCTTCTGGGACAACCGTCCTATCAAGATCAGTACCGCCAATCAGTTCATCGATCGTCCTAACGATGCGTCACTCATCCTGAACACCCCTTTCTCGCTCTTCCGCACCATCGGTAAGCACAGCTATCACAACCCCGACTATTACCAGAACGAGGCAGAACTCGAAGCCATCTTCACCCCCATCCATGATCCTATTCTGATTACTCCGAATACTCAGAGTACTCCGAACAAGAAAAACATCGTCGTCATCTTCCTCGAGAGCTTCGGACGCGAATATATCGGCAGCCTCAATCATGAGATTCTCCCTGGCTACAAGGGCTACACCCCCTTCCTCGACTCCCTAATGCAACATGCCGTCAGTTTCCGCTATACCTTCGCCAATGGAAAAGCCAGTGTCGATGCCATGCCCTCGGCACTCTCAGGCCTCCCGATGTTCGTAGAATCCTTTGTCGCTGCCTCCCACGCTACGAATCATCTCAGTGGTATGGCGGCCTGCCTCGACAGTTTAGGCTATGAAACGGCCTTTTTCCACGGCGCCCCTGCATCGAGCCTCGGATTCCAGGGTTTCACCAAATCCACAGGCTTCCAACATTGTTACAGCCAGGAAGACTTCGAAGCCGATAAACGCACGAATGGTCCTGCTGATTCCGACAACTGGTGGGGCATCTGGGACGAGCCTTTCCTGCAGTATTTCCGCATGAAGATGAGTGATATGAAGCAGCCCTTCATGACGGCACTCTTCACGCTGTCAAGTCACCATCCCTTCCACGTACCGGAACAATATAAAGAGGTGTTCAAAGAAGAGGAGATGCCCATCCACAAGTGCATCCGTTACACCGACCATGCGCTACAACGATTCTTCGAGGAAGCCAGCAAGGAACCGTGGTTCAATAACACCATCTTCGTGATGACAGGCGATCACACCAACATGAGCAACCATCCGGAATACAAGAGCAGCATCAATCAGTTTGCCACCTCCATCATCCTCTACGACCCCAGTGGCACTGTCACCCCGGGCATCCGCGATGGCATTGCCCAGCAGACAGACATCCTGCCCACCATCCTCAACCTCGTGGGCTACGACAAACCCTACATGGCTTTCGGCTGCGACCTTCTCAATACCCCAGCCGAAGACACCTGGGCCATCAATTACCTCGACGGTATCTATCAGTATTGCAAGGGGGATTATGTCCTGCAGTTCGATGGTCAGCAGACAATAGGTTTCTATGCCTTGAAGGACTACCAGATGAAGAAGAACCTGAAAGGCCTGATGCCTGAGCAGCGGCAGATGGAGAAAGAAGTGAAAGCCATCATCCAACAGTATATGGCAAGGATGATCGACAACCGGTTGGTGCCTTAAAGGATGTGTTGGAAGAGGTCGTCAAAATAACCGAAGGAATTGTCATGAAGAGGCGCATCTGCATCCATAATCCAATACAACGGACGATCATGATACATCGCTGCCACCAGTGAAAACGTGCTGGGAGCCCCCATCAGATAATCGCAGTGCGAGAGCAGACACAGATCCTCGCCGGGGTTCCCATCGGGAAACACCACCTCACACGCCGATAACTCCCGCCAGTAATAGTCTTTATCCAGTTTCGGATCATTGCCACAGATAAACACTCTTACTTTTTTGTCAGGATGCAAAGCAAGGAAACGCCTGATTACACCCACATACTGCTCATCAGAATAGAAGAACTTACCATCGTAGAACGTCGCATAATCCCCTCGACGAATATGCACGCCAAGATTGAGTGAATCCCCTAAAATCTTAACTTTTTCCTCGATATCCTCATGAAACGCAAACAACGCCAAGATCTCCGCCTTATACTTCAGAAAGAGATCATACCAATGTGCCTCCCATCCCGTCACCACCAGCATCCGTTTCTGCTGCATGATATCCTCGTTGCGACGATTCTGTGCCTCATCGTCACTGAACGTCACCGTCGGTATCAGACCCCACTTGGCGGCATATTTCGCAAAGACATACGTAGCGAAGTTATGATGTTTCGTATCGCAGATATGGAAATACGGATACTTATAGGCAAAGCGCATCGACATCGTCTTGCGCCCATGCTCCCTGCCCCAGGCATACACATGCCCGTACTGCAGTATGTTATTCGCCATCCGGCCCCTATCGTGTACGAAAATCACTATTCACTATTAACTATTCACTTTTCACTCTTCTTCCGCGCCTTCGCGGGGAACGACTTTCCCATCTATGACCTGGAATCGTCTGTCAAACTCCTCCCTCGTCCGCTTCCAGCGGTTATGACTCCAAAGCCACAGCTCCGGTTGTCTGCGGATGCTGGCTTCGAGCATCTGATGATAGATGTCCGTGGCCTCATATTCCTTCAACTCTTCCGGCTTACGGGTGATCAACTTAAACTCCGCCTCGTAATACCCCCTTCTTTTGTGCGACACCTCGAGGAAGAAGATTGCCTGATGGTTCTTGATGGCGATACGTTCCGTACCTGTCATCACCGGCGTATCATGGTTCAGGAACCAGCACCAGTGGTGGATATTGTTCCAGTGCGGCACCTGATCTCCCAGATAACCAAACACCGTAGGCTGCTGCTTCCGCTTGTATTCTATTGTCTTGCGCAGAATATCCACCAAGGGGATACACTCTGCACCCCATCGCTCACGCAACCTGAGGAACAACTTATCGAAAGCCTCATTCTCCAAGGCATGATAGAGTTGTCCGCACTGGGCCTTCACCGATACCCACAGAGGCAGCGAGGTGATCCACTCCCAGTTGAACGAATGTCCCAGATACACAGCACACGACTGTCCCTCTGCCACGCACTCATTCACCGTCTCGGTACCCTTGAATACCAGGTGCCGCCGCATCTGCTTTTCGGTCATCGTCCGCATCTTCACCGCTTCCACAAAATAGTCGCACAGCCGGTGATAGAACTTCCGCTCTATCTCCCGAATCTCTACCTCCGACTTCTCTGGAAACGAGGTGGTAAGGTTACCACGCACCACCTTCATCCGATAACCTATCAGGCGATAGAGCACCAGATAGACGAAATCGCTCAACATGTAATGCACCCAGAATGGCAGCAGCGAGAGCAGATACCACAGACCCGACACCAAACCATAGATCACCTTATTCTTCATATATCTTCTTGATCTGCTCGTAATAATGATCATAGTTCAGATGGTCGTCGAAATCGGCCTTTGCCTGTTGTCCCAAGCACTGGCGCAGGGCCGCATCGTCCACCAGACGGGCCATCGCCTCTGCGAGAGCCTTAGCATCACCGGGAGGCACCAGCAGTCCGTTCTGCTCCTGCACCACATACTCGCGCTGACCTCCGTTGTTCGTCACCACAACGGGACGTCCCTGCGACATATATTCCTGTGGCGACAGCGGACAACCCTCCTGCACCGTCGATGCCAGAATACCGAAGTCGGCACTCGCCACATACGGCAGCACGGGATGCACAAACCCTGCAAACACCACTTTCTCAGCGATGCCCTTTTCCTGCACCACCTGCTTCAGATGGGCAGTATATTCCTCGCTGCCACGACCTACCAGCACCAACCGGAAATTCCTCTCCTTGATCTGTGCCACCGCCTCCAACAGCGTGTCGAGACCTTTCTCAGGATCCAATCTTCCGTGGAACATCCCAATCACACAATCCTCCGGTATCTTGTATTTACTCCTGACTACCGACTCCTGACTCCTGTCTCCTATCTCCGTCACCACGATACTCGTATGCACAATCCCTAGCTTCTTCTCATCGATGGTAGGCTGCGTGCTGAGGAACGCTGATTTCGACAGTTCCGAATCGAAGATCAGACGGTCCAGATGCCGATAGAGCCAGCGGTAGAGCAGTGTGTTCTTACCCTTCCTTGTCAGATGCCGGCACATCACCACCCTTACCTTCTTCTTCCGTGCGATACACCGGGCATAACACGCCGTAAACGCATCCTTAAAGTTATGGGCGTGGATATTTGAATGATTATCAATCACCTTCGCCATTTTCCAAGCACTTCTTACATCCAGCGCCCCGCCAAGGGCCAGCGGAATCACCTTCATCCCTGCTGCCTGGTACTTCTGCATAATCGCCTCCACGGGCTTGCAGAAAATGGTCACATCGATGCCGTCGGCCATCTGTCGCTGACTCAGGTCGTAGACGTACTGCTCGCCTCCGCCCCACTCCTTATTCGATACGATATGGAAAATCTTCATGCTGCAAAAGTAACAAAAAAAGTGAAAAGTGAATAGTGAAAAGTGAAAAATTTGCTGCCGCACCGTTTTTTTTTGTAATTTTGCATCGGATTATGGCATCTTACGATATAGAAACCCTCCATCAGCACATTCTGCAGATCCTGTTGTCTGTCGATCGTGTCTGCCGTGAGCACAACATCAAGTACTACTGTTGGGCAGGCACCATGCTGGGTGCTGTTCGTCACAAGGGCTTCATCCCCTGGGACGACGATATGGACATCTGCATGCCCCGTCCCGACTACGACCGCTTTATGCTCCATGCCCATGAGTGGTTGCCGGCCCCCCTCGAAGCCCTGTGCATCGAGACATCACCCACCTACCCCGGCGGCTTCGGCAAGATTGTCGACAGCAGCACCACCCTGATAGAGCGTGCCCACAGCGACTACCTCGCCGGCATCTATATCGACGTGTTCCCCATCGATGGCATCTCCAAAAACAAGATGGCCCAGCGATTGGCAGTGGCGCGTTACAAGGCTCTCGACAAACTGCTCTACTTCCTCCATCGCGACCCTTATAAGCACGGACATGGTCCCAGTTCATGGCCCATACTGCTCATCCAGCATTGCTTCACCCATGAGTGGGCGCGCCGTCAGTTGCGTGCCGCCTATCTGGCCTACGACTACGACAAGTCTGATTATGTGCTCGACTACGATGATGGTGTGCAGGGTGTGATTCCCAAGACGATGTTAGGCACGCCGCAGCCCGTTGACTTCGAGGGCCACACCGTGATGGGTGTGGAACAGGCCGATGCCTATCTCCGTAATAAGTATGGTGATTATATGGTCATACCGCCGCACGACAACCAGCGCCAGCATAACTTTTATTATCTCGACTATAATCTGCCTTATCGGGAATATCAGGACAACCGCGCTTTCGTCAACCGCGATAGCGCTTCTCAATGATCTTGGCCACTAGGATAAACTGATACACGGCGTGCATCCCTGAGCGTATCAGACCTCGGATGCCCATTCGGAAGCTGCCGTCCATCACATAACTCTTGAAGAAACGCCATAGCGGTCGCCAGAACAGGGCGGCTACACCATATTGTTTCTTCTCCGTCTCATTGTCGGTATACACGTTCATCTTCGCCACATACTCGTGCATCGTCTCATCCATGAGATGCAGCAGCCGCGCTTCCTTTGGAGCCTTCAACTTCTCCACGCGCCCGGGCACTTTCGGCAGTGAGTGGATGGTCGGTGGCCATTCCGTCCCCTCGCGCACCAGGAACCGCAGCTGATAGTCATAATGGAAGTCGCGCACGAACATGCCCATAAACATATTCTGCCTTGGGATATAATAGCCCGCAACCGGACTCCTTCCCTCCTTCTCTCCTTCTCTCCTTACTCCTTCTCTACTTCCCTCCTTCTCTACTTCATAAAGTGCCTCGCGCAGTTCCGGCGTTACGATCTCATCGGCATCTACCACCAGCACCCAGGGATGCTGCGCCGCCTGTATGGCAAACGTCCTCGCAGGCTCGCAACAGGTATGGCCGTTCTTCGGGAAGGTCACCACCCGGCAACCATACCCCTCGGCAATTTTCACCGTGTCGTCGGTACTCTCCATATCGCACACCACCACCTCGTCGAAGTCCTTCACCGACTCCAATACCTTCGCCAGATGCTGCTGCGCGTTATACGTATTAATGACTACCGAAATCCCCACAACTCAATTATCCATTGTCCATTATCAATTATCCATTGTCATCTGTCACCCTATCACCTTCTTTACAGCGTTGATCACGGTTTGGGTGACACACGCCGTCATTTCTCCATTCAACTGCGGATAGCACGGCAGCGATATCTCATGCGCATAGTTCTCATACGCCTGCGGATAGTCCTTGATGTCATACCCCAGGTCACGGAACAGCGTCAGCATCGGCAGGGGGATGAAATGTACGTTCACCGCCACCTCCTTTTTCGATATCTCTGCGATGATCTCGTCGCGCTGTTCCTCGGTGATGCCCCTGATCCTCAACGCATACACATGGTACGATGTCTCCCGTCCGTCCTGGCATACCGCCGGTGTGATGGCCCACGGTTCCTTGCTGAACGCCTCGTTATAGGCGGTAAAGATCCGTTTGCGCTCTGCCAGCAGCTTGTCATACTGCCGTATCTCCGCCAGTCCGATGGCGGCGTTCACATCCGCCATATTCGCCTTCATACCCATGCCCACGATGTCGTAGCGCCAACCGCCGGCCTTGCTCTTCGTAAAGGCATCTTTCGTCTGACAGTTCAGCGCCATCATCCTCAGCTGCTGATACAGCTGCAGGTTGTCAAAGGGCTCCGGCATGTTCAGACAGATGGCACCGCCCTCCGCCGTCGTGATGTTCTTCACGGCGTGCAGCGAGAAGATGGCGATGTCGGTCTCCGTACCAGAAAACTTCCCGCGGTAGTGCGAGCCGATAGAGTGTGCCGAGTCATTGATCACACAGATACGACCCAGCTGTTCCATCACCGGTGAGGTAGGTTCAAACATCGCCTTGATCTCCGGCTCCTGTACCAACGCCATGATGCCGTCGTAGTCGCAGGGATAGCCTGCTATGTCCACGGGTATGATGGCCTTTGTCTTCGGGGTGATGGCGCGTCGGATAGCCTCCACGCTGATATTAAGGTCCTCGCCGGAGTCCACCATCACGGGCTTCGCACCGGCCCACAACACGGCGAAGGCAGTGGCGCAGTAGGTATAGGCGGGTATGATCACCTCGTCGCCGGGCTTCACGCCCAGCCAGCGCAGCATCATAATGGCGCCTGTGGTCCACGAGTTCACGCAGAGCGCGGCCTGCGTACCCGTCAGTTTCATGATCTCTTCCTGCAAGGCCGCCACCTTGGGGCCTGTGGTAATCCAGCCGGAGCGCAGCGAGTCGGTCACTTCCGCCACCACCTGGTCGTCAATATACGGGGGTGAAAAGGGTATCTTCATGCAAAAAAAATTTCTTTAACGGGGCAAAGGTAAGAAAAATAAGTGAAAAAACATCACTTTCTATGACATAATTATATGTTCTTCGATTATTTTTATGTATATTTGCACCCACATTATCAATATGAAGATAGGATACGACGCGAAGCGGATTGTGCGGAATGGCACGGGACTGGGCAATTACGGACGAACGTTGGTGAATGATATTGCCCAGTATGACGAGCAGTTGGACCTACGGCTCTATGCCCCAGACAAGGGGCGCGATGAGTTGCGGGGACAGATTGTGGCGCAAGACAATGTATCGTTCTGCTATCCTCAGGAGTCATTTCTGCCCCTTTATAAGGCTTGGTGGCGAACCAAGGGTTTGATAAAAGACCTGCAACGGGACCAAATACAGATCTATCACGGATTGAGTGGCGAACTGCCCTTTGGCATCAGCAAGACAAATATCCGCAGCGTGGTGACCATACACGACCTGATTTTCCTGCGCCATCCGGAATACTACCATTGGATAGACACGAAGATATATACCTGGAAATTTCTGCAGACCATCAAGGAAGCCGACCATATCATCGCCATCAGCGAATGTACGAAGCGGGATCTCATGGAGTTTGGCGAGGTGGATGGCAGTCAGATAAGTGTGATCTATCAGAGCTGTGCCCCGAGATTTTCGAAGGAAGAAGTAAGAGGGAAGAAGGAAGATGGAAGATATATCCTCAGCGTTGGTTCGATTGAGGAAAGAAAGAATATATTGTTGGCGGTGAAGGCGCTACCGTATTTGCCGGAGGACTTGCAATTGGTGATTGTAGGAAGGCACACGAAATATACTGATGTGGTGCAAGAGTATGTACAGAGACATGGTCTGACACAGCGGGTGAAGATTTTGCATGGGGTGAAAAACGAGGAATTGCCCGACCTCTATGCAGGGGCTGAGGCGTTTGTCTATCCGTCTGTTTACGAGGGTTTTGGCATCCCTATCATCGAAGCCATCAGTACGGGATTACCCGTGGTGGCCTGCACAGGATCATGTTTGGAAGAAGCGGGAGGCCCAGACAATCTCTATGTAGCACCTGATGATGCCGAGGGTATGGCAGCTGCCATCCGACAGGTGCTCAGAGGGGCTGAGGGACGTGAAGAGCGCATCCTGCGCAGTCAGGCATATATCCGCAGGTTCGAAGGACAGAACGTCGCTCAACAAGTGATTGACCTTTACCACCAACTCCTTTTTTAGAATTTGTATCTAAGTTGGAGATCGAGGTCCGACTGCGAGGAGCCGTCGATCTGTTGGTAGCTGGTGCCTATCACGGAACGGTCGAAATAGTCGGTAGTGCCGAATTTCGCAGTAAGAATCAAACGTCGGCTTATCTCTGCCCGTGCCATTAGCCAAGAACGGATACCTTCGCCACTATATTGGCTGAAGCCGTAGCTATAGAGCGGTCCTGATTCATAGAGATAGACACGACTATCGTAGCTGTCGGTATGAAAATAGCCCAAACCTCCGCTGAGCCTCAGCCAACGATGATGATAACCCAGCGACTGACTCACCATCCAGCCCCGATCTTGCCCACGGAAAGCAATCTGAGTATAATCTAATTGCGTGCGGCTGGTAAAAAGACCGTCATAGGTCAGGCTCAAGCGTCCACGATGCTCTGTTCTTGATTGTAGGTCGGACTTATCTTCATTGTCTCGCTGACGGAATTTCAGGCGATAGCGGGCATCCAGGGTCCAATGATTGCGAAGATAAGACACCTGCAGCATATTGTCGAACGCATGCGACGACTGAGAAATCTGATATTTGGCCCAAGGGAAATAGGCATAGTCGCTATAAGCCATCACCTTCCATCGGGGTGACGGTTGCCAGTTGACACCCAGATAGACGCCGCTCTCATTCTGCACCGAGCCTCCATCGCTGAAACTATTGCTATAGAGTGAGGTATAGCGGAAGGAATAGAAACGGTAGAGTGCCATCAGCGAGACCTGACTGCCACACTGCAGACTCAGGCTGTTGATGGTAGCCAAGGCGCCATCCTTATTCATCGCCGTCTCACCATTGAAGGCGAAACGGGGATTGACATAGCCATAATCGGCACTGAAGTTCAGGAAGTCTGTTCCCTGGGCGGCATGCTGACGGTAGAGCACAGAGGTGTTGGGTCTCAGTTCTCGATTCAGATGGGTGACAATCGCATTCAAACCAGCATGAATGCCGTGTTGCTGATAGCGGATATTCCCTCCGAAGGTGGTGTTTCGGAGGTTGTCTTTCTTATCTAACTCAGTCTCTGTGCGATGATAGCCTATGGTGACGATGGTAGCAGCCGTCCCGTCTTTATTGAGGGTGGCATCCATCGCCCGATACGACAGGAAGCCCGTTGCCGAGAGGCCTTTCGCAATCGTCAATGTGGCTCCTGTACCTTGCAGATAGTCGGCTGCGCTACGAGAGGAATGAGTACGCAGGGTGGTAGTGGAACGGCCTAAGTTCTGCAACGACGTCAACTTTCCCATCGCAAAGCCATTGTTGGCAATCAGTCCCATTCCCATCGACACACGGTATTTCCCCAGCACCAGAGATTCCAGTCTTCCTAAATGTTTCAATTGTAGATAATAGGAATAATAGTCATATCCCCAGCGGTTTTTATTCGCAAAGAACGGCTCTCCCGCATCCTGCGCCCCTACGAGTCCTGCCTTCACCTGATCACCATACGAGAACTGGTATTTCAGCCAATGACGATAAGGCCAACCTTTATAGACTTCGTTGTCGCCTCGTCGTTCATAGAAAGGGACTTTTGCCGTTGCCATCAGTTCATGCCGGCCGTATTGCGTGATGGTTTTCAGACTAGGGAAACTCTGTTTCTGCTCGCCGTCGTCAATCTCGACGAAATAAGTTAATAACCTCCTTCGCTGATAATCCAACGAACGAATCATCTGCAACTCTGCCAGTGATTTCATAGGCCCATACTGATAGAGATAAGCCATGATTTCCTCCACCTGTTGGGCAGAGAGAAATGGCAATTGTTCCAACTGTTCCCGCGAAGTATGATTCAAATCCATCGGATGCTGATCCAGCTCACATAACTGTTCATACATCTCCTCCCACTCCGCAGTCCCCACATCTTCAATCGTCATCACCTCATTGAGATACGTCTCCCACTCACGCTCCGACTGTGCAGAAGCAGTGAATAACGAATAGTGAATAGTGAATAGTACCAATACTATCCTAACTAGCCAATACAATCTTTGATTTTGTGCCTTCATACGTCGTTAATATTTAAGATTCACACTGCAAAGATAATAAAAAAAGGTAAAAGTGAATAGTGAATCATGAAAAAATTGCTACCGCTCAACATTTTTTTGTATTTTTGCAGGCGAAATGACAAAGACAAGGCTATATTTCAGAGTGATAGCGATACTATTCACTATTCACTATTCACTATTTTCTGCCTCCGCCCAGGACGAGCGGATCACGGCGGAGCAGGCGCTGGCGGAGATGGACTCCCCCACGTTTGTGCCCACAGTGAAGGTGGGAAAGGTGCTGGTGGACGGCGACAGCATACAGTATATGGAGATGAACAACGTGTACGTGTATCCCGAGCTGACCTTTAAGAACAAGAAACAGGCACAGGCCTATATGCGACTGGTGACCAACGTGAAGAAGGTGCTGCCGATAGCCAAGGAGGCGAAGCAGATGCTGTATGAGACCACCGAGGCGCTGGAGATGCTGCCCACCCAGGAGGCCAAGGAGGCCCACATGAAGAAGGTGGAGAGCGAGATATACCGGACCTATAAGCCGAGGATGAAGAAACTGACCTACTCGCAGGGAAAACTGCTGATAAAACTGATAGACAGAGAGTGCCACTCGTCGAGTTACGAGATGATACAGGCCTTTATGGGACCTTTCCGTGCCGGCTTCTGGCAGACCTTTGCCTGGGCCTTCGGCGCGAGCCTGAAAAAGGGGTATGATGCCGAGGGTACGGACAGACTGACGGAGAGAGTGGTGCTGATGGTGGAAGCAGGACAAATTTAGTGAATAGTGAACAGTGAATAGTTAAGATGAGGATATCAACCATAATATTGGCGTTGGGAGTGACGGTGGCGGCGGAAGCGCAGGAGGCCAGCGTCGATTCAACGGCACAGGGCGTGAAGATAGGCTACTCACGGGCAGACTGGGAGACATTGTCGGGTGCCATCGACAAAGTGACGGAGAAGCGTATGAACAAAGGTCTGGTGATATCGTCGCTCGATGCCTTGAGTGGTCAGGCAGCAGGAGTGACGGTGGCCACGGGTGGTAACCAGGAGGCGATGGTGAGTGCCGTACGCGTAAGAGGTACAACATCATTGACTGGTGGCAACGACCCGCTGGTCATCATCGACGGTGTGACGGCAGACCTGGCGACACTATCGACCATCTACCCCTCTGACATTGAGAGTTTCACCATTCTGAAAGATGCCTCGGAAACGGCACAGTACGGTTCGAGAGGTGCGGCAGGCGTGATAGAGGTGGCCACAAAGAAGGGAAAGAGTCAGAAGTTCCAGATATCATACGACGGCAACTTCGGTTTTGAACAGGTATACAAACGTCTGGAGATGACCGATGCCGCAGGCTTCCGGCAGGCAGCCCAGCAACGGGGCGTGAGCTATACAGACAAAGGCTATGACACCGACTTTAACAAGGCCATTGAGCGCACGGGACTGGTGCAGGGGCATCACATCGCCTTCGGTGGTGGTTCGGAGACGGCTAACTACCGTGCCTCGGTGGCGATGACAGACCACCAGACGGTAATCAAGACTCAGGGCTACAGGAATTTCATTGCCAAGCTCGACATCTCGCAGCAGGCCTTTGACAACCACCTGGCGGTGGATCTGGGTATGGTGGGATCGATACAGAAAGTGGACTACCTGCCCTCGCAACAGCTGCTGCTCTACTCGGCAGCCACGTTTATCCCAACCCTTTCGGACAAGAGAAATCCTGACGGCAAATATGACCAGGTGACGGAGGCCCTGTGGATCAGTAACCCGATGTCGCTGCTGGACAAGAAACAGAACGAGGACAACAGTCACTTTAACATTCATATGAAGGCCAAGGTGACACTGGCCAAGGAACTGTACCTGAGGGTATTCGGCTCGTACTCGTTTAACAATGTGGGCAATGCCCACTACTACCCCACTACAGTATGGAACCGCGGAGAGGCCTTCCGAGGCCACGAGAAGAGCGAGGAAATGCTGGCGAACATCTCGCTGAGCTACCACTTGAAGACGGGCCTATCGGAACTGAACCTGATGGTGCTGGCGGAGGAGAACACCCACAAAAGCAGGGAATTCCACACCACGGTGACGGGATTCACCAGCGATGCCTATGGCTATGAGGAGCTGACGGCGGGATCTTCACGTCCCTGGGACGGTACAGACTCGTACTACACGGATGCACACATGCAGTCAGTACTGCTGCGTGCACAGTATAGCTTCGATGACAAATACACGCTGACGGTGAATGCCCGCGGCGATGCCTCGTCGAAATTCGGAAAGAACCACCGCTGGGGTTTCTTCCCCTCTGCCAGTGGTGCGTGGGTCATCAGCAAGGAGAAGTGGATGAAGCCACTGACCTTCATCACCAATGCGAAGCTGCGCGCAGGTTACGGACTATCGGGAAACCAGGCGGGTATCGACTCGTACAACTCGATGGAGCTGATACAGCCTAACGGTATCGTGTCGGTGAACGGCGCGCCGACGGTGACACTCGGTATCATCCGTAATGCCAACCCCGACCTGAAATGGGAGATCAAACGTACGTTTAACGTGGGTCTTGACATCGCCCTGTGGCAGAGCCGTATCGTGATGAGCCTGGACTACTACCGTTCGAAGACCACCGATCTGCTCTATGTGTATGACGTGCCGGTGCCACCGTTCACCTACGACAAGCTGTTGGCGAACCTCGGATCGATGCGCAACAGCGGTCTGGAGATAGGCTTTGGCATCACCCCCCTGCGTACGGAAGATATGGAACTGACGGTGAACATGAACTGGACCTTCGAGCGTAACAAGCTGCTCTCGCTGGACGGTGACTACAACGGTCAGCACCTGACGGCTCCCAGCACGAAATGTATTTCAGAACTCTACGGTGCCGGATTCCACGGTTCGAGCGACGTGGTGATGCAGATTGTGGGAGAACCCCTGGGCGTGTTCCTGCTGCCTCATTGCAACGGGCTGGTGACCATGGAAGACGGTTCGAAATACTACGACGTGACGGATGAGAAATACATCTGCGGACAGGCCATGCCCAAGGCCACGATGGGTGCGAACATCGCCTTCAGATATCGGCAGTGGGACGTGACGATGCACATGAACGGTGCTTTCGGACATCATATATACAACGGTACCGCCCTTACCTGTATGAACATGCTGATGCTGCCCAACTATAACATCATGAAGGGCGCGGAGAAGGAGAACATACAGGATCAGACCATCAGCGACTACTGGTTGGAGCGGGGTGACTACGTGAACATCGACTACCTGACGCTGGGCTGGAACGTGCCCATCCGCTCGAAATACTGTCAGGGACTGCGACTCTCGGTATCGGTTAACAACCTGGCTACCATCACGGGTTATAGCGGTGTGACACCGATGATCAATTCGAACGTGATCAACGGTTCGCTCGGCATCGACGACAAGAACACGATGCCAGTGTATCGGAGCTATACCATGGGAGTAAGCGTCAAGTTTTAGTTGAGAGTTTAGAATTTAGAGTTTAGAGTTATGATTACCAAGATAAACAAGATAAGGCGTATGGTGAATGGTGCAATACTATTCACTATTCACTGTTCACTATTCACTGTTCTTTCTTCCTGTTCTCTTGACGAGAACCCGAAGGACCAGATTCCGGAGGAGGAGGCTTATGCTGATGCGGGGGCATTGTACCGCAATACCGTAGCCACCCTGTATAACTATATCGGCGGTGCGACGGACGGACAAGGACTGCAGGGCACCTGTCGCGGTATCTATGACTTACAGACGTTCGGCTCTGACGAGGCGATGATCCCCACACGCGGCACAGACTGGTATGACGGTGGCATCTGGCAAGAGCTGTACCGTCACGACTGGACACCGGGGCACCCGATGCTCGGCAACGCATGGTCGTATCTCTATAAAGTGATTACCCTATGCAACCGTTCGCTGGAACTGCTGGAGTCGCACCAGCACCTGCTAGATGAGGTACAATATGTAGAATACACCGCCGAGGTGCGCGCGCTGAGAGCCATCTACTACTGGTATCTGATGGACCTCTTCGGACGCATACCAATCATCACCACCTCCAAGACATCGCTGAGCCAGCTGGAACAGATGCCTCGCAGTCAGATATTCAAATTCGTATGCACCGAACTGCAACAGGTGTGTCCCAACCTCCACTACGAGAACAGTGCAAGACCCGGTGATTACTACGGACGGGTGACCTATCACGTGGCTTGTTTTGTGCTGGCGAAACTGATGCTAAATGCGGAGGTATATCTTGATAACAACTGGACAGACGGAGATCATCCTGACGGCAGCGCGTTGACGATTTCCGTGAATGGTGAGACGATGAACGCCTGGGAAGCCACCATCTATTACTGCAATCAATTGGAGAATGCAGATTACGAGTTGGAGGAGCTCTACACCAGTAATTTCGAGGTACACAATGAAAACTCCAACGAAAACATCTGGGTGATACCGATGGACAAAGACCTTTACTACAACGAGATGCAGTATTTCTTCCGTTCCTGGCACTACCGTCATGCAGCGGCCTACGGGTTCACAGGTGAGAATGGTGCCTGCGCCACCAAGCGCACACTCGAGATCTTCAAATATGGCACCTGGAGTGAGGATCCCCGCTTCCTTCTTAATTACTACGACGGCATCGTCTTCGACAATAACAGAAAGATCGTTCGCGACCGCAACGGCGAGGTGTTCGAATATAAGCCGTGGGAGGTAGAACTCGACCTGAGTGACAGTCCTTACCTGGAAACGGCCGGTGCCCGTATGAACAAATATGTAGTGGACAGAAATGCCACGAAGAACGGTAAACTCATGGACAACGATATCGTGCTCTTTCGCTTTGCCGACGTGTTGCTGATGCACGCAGAGGCCTTGTTGCGGAATGGTCAGGCAGAGGAAGGACAGGATTACTTCAATGCCGTGCGTGGCCGTGTGGACGCACCGGAAAAACCTCTCACCCTGCAAAACCTGCTGGATGAGCGTCTGCTGGAGCTTTGCTGGGAGGGTTGGCGACGACAGGACCTGATCCGTTTCGGACAGTATGAAAGTCTCTTCATGGGTGATCAGTGGGATGAGAAGGTGGATGAGAGCGATGGGCATACCACCGTGTTCCCCATCCCTGGCGGTATGATTGATTTTAACCCGAACCTCACACAGAACCCAGGATACTGATTAGTGAATAGTGAACAGTGAATAGTGAATAGTAGACAATGAGGAAGAACTGTAAACTATGGTGGATGCTGGTGGGAGTGATATTATTCACTATTCACTATTCGTTATTCACTTCTTGTGCCCGTCAGGAGTACAAGAATTATACCCATGACGTGTTGAACCGTATGACACCCATCAAGGATCAGGGCGATAGTCCCACCTGTTGGATCTACGCCATGCTGGCCGCCATCGAGACCGAACATCTCGCCTGGGGCGACTCCGTCAACCTATCACCCTATTATATAGAGAAGATGATGGAGCGCGAACCCAACCTGCCCGAAGACAAACGCGGCATGGGTGCCACCCTCCTCCAGCTGATTCAGAAATACGGCATCGTGGGCTACGATGCCATGCGAAGTGTTGAAACACCCGCGCCGAAATACGCCTTTATGGCAGGTGCGGAATACACAACTCAGGAGTTCGCCCGCAGCGTCTGCAAGCCTGGCGAATATATCAACCTCACCGCCAACGAGGAAGAACCCTATTATCAGATGGTGGATATCGTATTGCCCGACAACTGGATGAACGACCGCTTCTATAATGTCCCCATCGATACGCTCCTGAAGAAGACGGAACGTGCCGTACGCCAGCATCATGGCGTCTGTTGGGAGGACGAGGAACACGCGATGGCGATTGTTGGCATCGCCCATGACGATGGAGGACATCGGTATTTCATCATGAAGAACTCATGGGGTACCGAAGGGCCCTACGGCGGACTGGAATATATCTCCTATAAATTCTTCCGCAAAAAGACAGTCGCAGTAGAGATGACAAAAGAAGCCTACGGTCTTCCGTAGGCTCCACTATTCACTATTCACTGTTCACTATTCACTTATTCAGTTTCCAGGTGACGCCGTCTTTCGTGTCTTTGACCTCGAAACCGGCAGCAGCGAGTTCATCGCGGATCTTATCGCTGGTAGCCCAGTCTTTCTCCGCCTTGGCCTTTGCACGCAGTTCGAGAACCATATCCATCACCTTGCCGAAAGCCTCCTCACGCTCCTGACTCCTGGCTCCAGACTCCTGACTCCTATTCTGAAGTCCAAGGATGTCGAAAGCAAAGAGGTGCATGACTTCTTTCAGCTCTTTCAGGCAATCGGCACAAATCGTGGCCTTGTGATCGACGAGTTTATTAATGACCGTACAAGCCTCGAAGAGATAGCTGATGACCTGAGGTGTGGCAAAGTCGTCGTTCATGGCATCGTAGCACTTCTGACGCAGGGCTTTCACCACCTTCTCAGTCTCGGCATCGCACTTGTCGCTGACCTGTACACGCTCTAAGTCGCTGATGGCATTCATCAGTTTCTCCAATCCCTTCTCCGCAGCTTCGAGGGCCTCGTTGGAGAAATCCACGGTGCCACGATAGTGGGCTGAGAGCACGAAGAAACGGATGGTCATCGGCGAATAGGCCTTATTCAGCAACGGATGATTGCCGGTGAAGAACTGTTCGAGGGTGATGAAGTTGTTATACGACTTACCCATCTTCTGACCGTTGATGGTGAGCATATTGTTATGCATCCAGTATTTCACGGCCTGATGACCCATCGAGGCCTGTGCCTGCGCTATCTCACACTCATGATGCGGGAATACGAGGTCCATGCCACCTCCGTGGATATCAAACTCCTCACCGAGATACTTACGTCCCATGGCCGTACATTCGCAGTGCCAGCCTGGGAAACCATCACTCCAAGGACTGGGCCAGCGCATGATATGCTCGGGCTGTGCCTTCTTCCAAAGGGCGAAATCAGCCTGGTTACGCTTCTCGCCTACACCATCGAGTTCACGACTGGCATCCTTGATATTCTCCAATGAACGGCCACTCAGAATGCCATACTTGAACTTCTTGTTATACGCTTCGATATCAAAATAGATGGAGCCGTTGCTCTCATAAGCAAAGCCATTATCGAGGATCTGCTGCACCAGCTGCTGCTGTTCGATGATATGTCCTGTGGCATGGGGTTCGATACTTGGACGCAGCACATTCAGCGCATCCATCGCCTGATGGTAACGGTTGGTGTAGTACTGCGCGATCTCCATGGGCTCCAATTGTTCCAGACGGGCCTTCTTGGCAATCTTGTCCTCACCCTCATCAGCATCGTGCTCCAGATGACCTACATCGGTAATGTTACGCACGTACCTTACTTTATATCCCAGGTGCTTCAGATAACGGAACACCAAATCGAAGGTGATAGCAGGACGTGCATGTCCCAGATGGGGGTCACCATAGACGGTAGGCCCGCAGACGTACATACCGACGTTGGGGGCATGAAGAGGCTCAAAGCGCTCCTTCTGCCGCGTCAGCGTATTATATATGACCAGTTTCGATTCCACTATTCTTTTGTCTTTTTACTTAATATATTCCGAGAAATCGGTCAGTTTCATGTCGCCCTTACGTGCCAGTGTGTCGTGCATGGCGAAGGCGGCAGTGAGACAGTGGTGCGTATGACCACCGGTACCCAGCTTCAGGTAATCCCACAGCAGCTGCTTGTAGTCGGGATGCGCACAGTTCTCGATGATGGTCTGTGCACGCTGCATCGGACTCTTTCCGCGCAGGTCGGCGATACCCTGCTCTGTCACGATGATGTTCACGTCGTGCTCCGAAGAGTCCTGATGGCTCACGAAAGGCACGATGGAAGAGATCACGCCGCCCTTGGCCACTGAAGGACAGGTAAAGATGCTCAGATAAGCATTGCGGATAAAGTCACCCGAGCCACCGATACCGTTCATCATCTTCGTACCGCTGATATGGGTAGAGTTCACATTGCCATAGAGGTCGGCCTCGATGGCTGTATTGATGGCAATCACACCCAGGCGACGGATAATCTCAGGTGAGTTGGAAATCTCACTCTGGCGCAGGGTCAGATGATTCTTCATATAGTCCATATTGTCATAGACCTGCATCAGGCACTCGTTAGAGACGGTCAGTGAACAAGCGGATGCATCCTTCACACGACCGTTGAGCATCATCTCAATCACGGAGTTCTGAATCACCTCAGTATAGATATTGAAGTCAGGCACGTGCTTGTCGGCACCCAAGGCACCGAGGATGGCATTGGCAGTAGAGCCCACACCGCTCTGCAGGGGCAGGAACTCCTTGGGGATACGGCCCTTGTGCATCTCGTCCACAAGAAACTCAGCGGTCAGGAATCCGATCTTATCCGTCACAGGATCGCTGTCCTTGAAGGCACGGGCCTCGTCGGGGATGTTACACTCCACGACACCCACCACCTTCTCTTTAGGAATGCTCACATAGGGCTTGCCGATACGGTCACCGACATGCTCGATGGGAATAGCCTTGCGATAAGGGGGATCCAGCGGCTCATACACGTCGTGGATGAACTTGGCATTGGGGTTATGGAACGAGTTGAGCTCCAGAATGACCTTCTTGGCCAGACGGGCACCCGTGGGAGAGATGCCACCAGCGGCGGTCAGGAAGACATGATAGTCGTTGCCCACCTCCTCAATGTCGCACACCTCGAGGATGGCCCAGTCCAGGTCGCCATAGAAACCATAGCGCAGCTCTTGTGCCATGTGACTCAGGTGCAGGTCGTTGTAGGGGATCTCACCCAGGTTCACATGCTTGCGGAAATCGGGGTTCGTGGTGTAGGGAGCACGGTAGAGGATAGCCTGAGCATTGGCCAGGTCACCATCCGTCGACTGTCCCGTGGAGGCTCCTGTGAAGATAGCCACCTTAAACTCGCGCCCTGCCTCATGCTCGGCAACGGCAATCTTTGCTAACTCCTTGGTGGTAGCCTTGGCCACACCAGCGGGAGTAAAACCACTCATGGCGATATGATCGCCATTCTTAATCAGTGCTGCAGCCTCTGCAGCGGTCATACGTGTATAAGCCATAATTTTTTGTTAAATTTGCAAATTTTGCTTGCAAAATTACTGCTTTTCCTCCAAACCGCCAAAAAAATTATCGATTATTCACTATTCACTATTCACTTTTCACTATTCACTATCACAGCTGTTGCATCAGCACGTCCCAGACGGCGATGATATGACAGACAGAGCCCGCCAGCACGAAGAAATGGAAGATAGAATGCATGTATTTTTTCTGATGAATGGTATAGAAAAGTGCGCCCGTGATATAACAGACTCCCTCGGCTATCAACCAGATGATAGCGGCCTCAGAGACACTGGCCATCAGCGGTTTAAACGCCACGAGGATACTCAATCCCATGCCCACAAAACAAAAGGTCTCCAGATTCGAGTGCTCCTTCAGCCGGATAAAACTCACGATGGTTCCCGCGATGGCACAGGCCCAGACAAACGAAAAGAGACTCCAGCCCCAATACCCCTGATCCCGCAGCGCCGTCAGTGTCAACGGCGAATACGAACCCGCGATATGCCAGTAGATAGCCGCATGGTCCCACTTCCTCAGGCGCTCCTTCCACTTCGAGCGGTGCCTGATCGAGTGATACAAGGTAGAGGCCGCATACGAGCCCAGCATACCGAAGAGATAGAGGATCACCCCTACCCGCGCCCAGTTGTTATCAGCCTGGAAACACCATACCAAAAAGATGATGCCGAACACGACACCCAGCAGAATACCCCCGCCATGCGACGCAGCATTCCATATCTCTTCCTTCTTGGTATAACGAATCATTTCGGCTCTGGTATGATAGTTGACGCCGCAAAGGTACACTTTTTTTTTCACTTTTCACCTTTTTACCTTTTTACTTTTTTACTTTTTTATTATCTTTGCAGCAAAATTAAAACCAAACGCTTATGAAACTCTTGTCAATCATCTTCTGCGGCGCCAGTCTCCTGGCCCTGACCGCATGCCAGTCATCCAACTCTCAACTCTCAACTCTCAACTCTCAACTCTCTACCCCCGGCAACCCCTACATGCCGCTCTGGGAGCACATCCCCGATGGTGAGCCTTACGTCTTCGAAGACCCCGACCAGCCCGGCAAATACCGCGTCTATGTCTATGGCTCCCACGATGATCTGATCACCGCCTACTGCGGTCGCAATCAGGTGGTGTGGTCGGCATCTGTCGACAGCCTCAACAACTGGCGTTACGACGGCACCATCCTCATCGTCGATAAGAACCGCGATGGCCAACCCTTCGATTCCGCAGGCACCGCCGATGTGCTCTATGCACCAGACGTCACCCTCGTAACCGACAAGGACGGCAAGAAGACCTATTACCTCTTCCCCAACGACCAGACGGGTTTCCGCAATGGCCTCATCGCCAAGAGCTCTCGTCCCGATGGCCCCTTCGAGGTCTGCAACTGGAGCAAGGACAATGCTAATCAGGTGGACGGTGTGCTGCAATTCGACCCCGCCGTGTTTGTCGACGACGACGGACGTGTCTATGGCTACTGGGGGTTCGAGCGTTCCTACGCTGCTGAGTTCGACCCCGAGACGATGGCCACCGTCAAACCCGGCACCCAGATCGTCGAGGATATGATCTCCGGACGCAACCAGCAGGGCCGTTTCAAGTTCTTCGAGGCCTCCAGCATCCGTAAGATCAAGGATAAATACATATTTATATATAGCCGCTTCACCGAGGATGGCGAGTTCGGACTGCCCACCTCCAACTACACCCTCGCCTATGCCTACAGCGATGCGCCCCTGGGCCCCTGGACCTATGGCGGCACCATCATCGATGGTCGTGGACGTGAGAAGGATGAGCAGGGCAATGTCATCGCCTCTGCCACGCCCGACGGCAATACCCACGGCTCCATCTGCGAGATCAACGGTCAGTGGTATGTGTTCTATCACCGCCACACGGGCACCGACGAATACGCCCGTCAGGCAATGGTGGCTCCCATCGACGTGAAGGTCGAGGAAGGCAAGGGCGGCAAGGTGGAAATCTCCGAGGGCGAGTACAACAGCCAGGGCTTTGCCCTCAATGGTCTCGACCCCTTCGAGCGTCACTCAGCCGGCATCGCCTGCTGGTATACAGGTCCGAAACCTGCCGTTCACGAGTGGCCTAACAACACCTTCTATGGTTCTTACATCGACGCCAGCTACGGTGGCACACCCGAGATGAGCAAGCAAGAGGCCCTCGCTTGGACCAACTCTCAACTCTCAACTCTCAACTCTCAACTCTCCCTCAACCCCTACGACCTGCGCTACAACACCAACCGCGTCGTCAACAATACCGACGGCAGCATCGTGGGTTACAAATACTTCAACTTCGATGCCGAGCGTCTGGCCAGTGATGGCAACCTCATGCTCGTCCTCCGCCTCATCCCCGAAGGCATCGAGGGAGATATCGATATCATGATCGACCGTCCTTGGATCTCTCAGGGCGGCACCAAGATCGGCGAGATCCACCTCCTGGCTGATATGGAAAAGAAGGTCTGGGACATCGCTGCCGGCATCCGCAACGAAATCAAAGAGAAGAGCCTCGCCGGCAAGCACGCCCTCTTCTTCGTCTTCCACTCCGACACCAAGGAGCAGTCTCTCTGCACCCTCGAAGACCTCGTCTTCACATTCGACACAGCAAAATAACCATTGTCATTTAGAATTCGCCATATGAGAATCAAACATTTCATCATTTGTGGAGTGATGCTGTTGACACTCACCGCCTGCTCCACCAAACAGAGCGCCATCAACCAGCTCGAGGACTTCTCCTACGAACTGCGCGACCACAGCCGCAACTATACCATCGACGAATGGGAACACGCGGGTAAGAAATTCGTCAAGATCCGCGAGAAGATCAACAAGCACGAGTTCGACTACACCGCCCAGGAGAAAGCCAAGATCGGCCGTCTCGAAGCCAACTGCGTGAAATACATGGCCAAAGGTGCCAAAGACGGCGTCTTCGATACCCTCAACAACATCGGCAGCGAGATCAAGGGCATCATCCAGGGCATCATGGACGCCCTCTCCCCCGACACCTTCGAAGGCGAGGAGATATAAATGTTATACGTTTATTTGGTAGAATAAAAATAATATCGTATATTTGCACTCAAATTATAGATCATTGATGACCGATCAGGAGATCATAAAAGGACTGATTACTCGCGACAAACGCATAACGGAGGAGTTTTTCTTCGTTAAATGTCGGCCTTTGCTCTATAGCATCATGATCTTTGTGTTCGGCAAAGAGGTAGATTACGATGAGATGGTCAATGAGTTATATGTATATCTCATGGCGGATGATGCCAGTAAACTTCGCAACTTCCAATACCGCAGTACCGTTTTTCAATGGTTGAAAATCCTAGCTATCAGGTTCTTCCTCAAGGTGAAGAGACAAGGCCGAATGATAGATGACGACCGTCCAGAGACTCCTTATGACGAACAAGAGCGAGCTGCACGGCAGTCAGACATGTCTGCAGAGTATGATCTCGAACGGCTCTTTGAGGCAATGCCTACCAAACGATATGTATATGTTATCCGTCGGCTTATCCTCGAAGACTGTGAGCCGGAGAGATTGGCCAAGGAGATGAACATTACCACTGCGAACCTATACAATATCAAACGGCGCTCTATAGCCCAACTGACGCGTATCGCCCTTAATGACATAAAAGAATATGGCAAATAAAGAAAAGATATCCGATGAACTGCTGGCTGCTTATCTGGATGGTAACACCAGTGAAGAGGAAACCAAACAAGTGCTCCGAGCATTAAAGGAAGATAAAGAATTGCAGGAGGTTCTTGACATTGCCCTGAAAACGGAAGAAGAAATGACTTTGTTCAACATCAATTCCTCCCTTTCCAACGAAGCACTCCCCATGCTTCAGATGGCAGCCCTGAGTGGCGAGAACGTATGCGCCGTTCTTTGTGAGATCTTCATCCTTCAGCGGCACCATATTCCATTCGAAGAAAAATGGCTGATTGACACAGCACGAAGTAAGGGCTGGCTCAAATCAGAAGGTACACCTCTTTATTGTTTAGGTAATTTGCTTGCATATTCCGGCATGTTTGTCAACAGAAAATACGATTCGACTATAGATGACGTCCAACAGGCACTGAATAATGACAACGATGTCATGGTAGGTGTCGATCGTGAGAAGCTCTACGCTGAGGAGATTGATTTAGAAGACTTGACTAATCACGCAGTGGTTGTGACTCACATAGAAGAAGATTTCATCACGATATTCGATCCATACAAAGAGCCCTATATTTCTAAAATTCCTATTTCAGCCTTTCTTAACGCATGGAAAGAATCACATAATTATATGATTCAAGTCCTACAATCTGCAGAAGAATACGAACCCCACCCCATCAATGTTGATTCCATTCCTTTGGATGGCGTTCTTGAGGAGTTACAAGAGGCAATTGCAGAAAATGCCCATAATGTATGGGCAGAGGAAAGGATGAAACAAGGGTGGTCGTACGCCAAGGAATGGGATGAGGCAAATAAGCATGACCCATGCCTCTTACCTTACACGGCCCTGCCAGAAAGTGAGAAGGAATACGATCGCCTTACTGCATTCAACACCATCAAACTAGTTAAGAAACTAGGGTTTGACATCATCAAGCGGAAATAAGGTCTTAAGCATAACGCTTAAAGACATTCATTTCTTCTTGTTTAACTATAGCCGAGAAGTCCATTCCCATATGGGCGAACTCCTTTATCAGTATTTTATTCTCCAAGAATATCTCTGTAGCACGGGCGAGATTCTGGCGAAGAGTCTCGGGATCTACATTTTTATCTTGATCAACTTCCGTATGACTTGCCACGGTTTCGTAAATGATGCGCAGGTTCTCACGGTTTGCTTTATCAGATTTGGCCTTAGGATCAATATAATTCCTGAGGAACGAGGCAAAAATCTTACTGCCAGCATCTCCTTGGAATATTCTTCTCGAAGTACCCAGCATGAAAATACCTATGACATCCATCTGATTCAGTCCCATCTTACTTGCAATAATCTGAAACAGATAAATTTCCTGAGGCGCAGCATAGCCGTCCGCACCAATGAGTCTAATGATGTCTTTCAGATACAACTCCTTTTCTTCCTGAGTACTTGGCATCTTGACATCGGCACTGTTGTAACCACTACGGAGTTCCTCCATCAGCTTCGCCTCATCAACACCTTCTAAACGACAGATCGCACTCAGCGCCTTTTTTTCTTCGGGGGTTACCTCCCCGTCTGCTATGGCCATAGCCACCAAATCGCGAGCCAATTTAAACTGTGGCTCTGTTATTGTTTCTAAGAATTTTGTTACTAAACTCATTTCTCGAATCTTTGTTTTCTATTATCACTTCAGCAATCTGTTATTGATTCCCATGCATTTCTCCTTGCGCTCACCGTTAAGAGCATAGAAATAATTGCTATTTTTTGAAGCCGTCTTGGAGAATTCGCGGATAGTGGCAATGGCATAGTCAATGGCCTTTAAAGGAGGCGTGGAGTTCTTATTGAGACTATCTACCGTGAAGAGCACCTGGGGTGTAATCGTCTGGAGACAGGTTGAGATATTCTTGTTGAAGGCAGCCAGTTTATGCTCCACCTTAATAATATAATAATTGGAAACGATACGACGATTGTGCAGTTCATCGTAAATATCACAATCGGGTGTAATACCCAGAACCTCCATATTTATGGGATAATCGCGATGTAAAGCCTTCTTGACATTGTCCAACAGATATACGATGTCATTAAACTTATAATTGTCGCTTTTATTTTCGTTGTCAAAGACAATCGTCACATGATATTCACCAATAAATTTCTTGGGTAAAAGGACATCGAGGATGCTTTGTACATTATCAACTCCATTGCCATATTTGGGCGCTGTAGAAGAGAATAAATAGCGGTCTGTCAGGAGAAGGGCGTTTGAAGGGATGCCTTTGACACTCTTCAACACAGTTTCCCATCCATTTCCAAATGCTTCTTGTTCGTCAATCGTATGCTCATCGTTCGTATCTATCAAGAATCTTGTAGTCAAACTCTTGCCACTCATACAAACGATCCCAAATGATGTCTGTATTTTCTCTGCCTCAGTAATAGGTATATCGAGGATAAAGATCGACGATGGGTTCTCAAGTACCGTTTCCGGATGATCCTTAATCTTACTAATATAGTCTGACAAAGAGTAATCTACTATTATCTTGTGTTCTGATTTGAGAGTATCAGCCCAAGACTTATCTGGCGTAGCGGCTGCCACATAGAGTGTTTTCCGTTCTTTTAACACCTTATATAAAAAAGAACGGGATGCTTCTGCTTTCTTACTTTCATCCTCAATGATTGTCTTCAGGATGGGTTCTGCAATAAAAATTTTAAACATAACTTTTTGATTTAGTCATTGATATCTGGTGCAAAGATATAAAAAAAGTGGCAAATTTAATAGATATTCATGGAAAAAATTTGGTTATTTCATGAGAAATCATTACTTTTGTAGCGTTGAATGCTAAAAACTATCTAATATGGCTATATTACAAGACAATCAAACAATTGGAAAATATGAGGTAAAACGCCTTATCAAAGAGAGCCAATATTGTGAGACTTACCGCGTAGAGGACGAAAAGGGGGAACCCTTCTTCCTCAAACTCTTTATTCTGAAAAATACGCCCGAGAATCTTTTTGACGAGCATCATCAGGTGAATAGCATCGCTTTTATCAGTCAATTACGTCACAAGAATATCATTTCCTTTGTTGAGAGTGGTGAGTATGACGACGAAGAAGCAGGGAAATGTCAATACGTGATTACCAACTATTTCAGTGGCGAATTACTGGCAGACAAGATCCAGCGTGAGGGGAAAATACCTCTGGAACAGGCCCTGCAAATACTAAAAGAGGTTGTTGAAGGCTTGAAATATCTACATGAACAGAATTTTTATCACAACGATATCACACCACGCAATATCATGCTTTCTGAGCGGACTGGCGGCATCGCTGAAATTATCGACATGAGTCATCTTTCTAGATGTGTCAATGGTTCTCCCACCTTCGACACATCCGATCTCGATGAACGTTACCAAGCGAACATGACTTTCGCAGGTCTCTACGCAGATCCTACGGATCTTTTCTCTGCCCTTGCCGTCTTTTACACGATGATAACAGGACGAGTTCCTTGGGACATAGAATTTCCTGAGGGCGCCAGTCGCAAAGAACGAACCAAGATTGTAAAAGCCGCCCGTTCACAACCATTGAACTTGGATGATATTGATATTCCTGAAGGTATCAAACGTATCCTCAACAAAGGTCTCGGCATCAATAGTGCGTCCAAATATCTCGGTGCGGGAGAACTGTTAAATGACCTCCACAACCCAGATGACGTAGAGGAGCCCATCACAAAAGAGCCTCGTCATTCGCATTCTTCAAGGCCCAAAAAAGAAGAAGAAGAGACTGTTACAGAGGCTCAAGTGACGATTCAGAAAGGCAAAGGCAACGGATTCGAGGATATTGCCGGCATGAATGACCTGAAGACCATGCTCCGTCAGAAAGTCATCTTCATTCTCACCGATAAAGCCCGGGCTGAGAAATACAAGCTGACCCCGCCCAATGGCATGCTGCTCTATGGACCTCCGGGTTGTGGCAAGAGTTTCTTTGCTGAGAAGTTTGCCGAAGAGGCTGGTTTCAACTTTATCCTTGTAAAAGCTAGCGACCTGGGCAGTATCTATGTACATGGTACACAAGGTAAGATTGCCGACCTTTTCAAGAAGGCAGAGGCCAATGCACCAACCATTATTTGTTTTGACGAGTTCGATGCTTTTGTACCCGACCGTTCCAGTCAGGGCGGCGGAGACCATCAGGCAGGAGAAGTGAATGAATTCCTCACCCAGCTGAACAACTGCTCCAAACGTGGTATCTTCGTCATTGCCACGAGCAACCGCCCCGACAAGATCGATCCTGCCGTACTCCGCACAGGACGTATTGACCGTCAGATCTTCGTGCCATTACCTGACGAAGAAGCTCGTCGCGAGATGTTTAAGATTCATCTGAAGGACCGTCCATGCGAGGAAATTGATGCAGAGAAACTCGCCACCATGACTGAAGGCTATATTGCCAGCGACATTGCCTATATCGTCAATGACGCTGCGATGGGAGCAGCCTTCAGTGACCAGCCTATCTCTCAACAGATGCTTGAAGATACCATCCACAGCATCCGTCCTTCCATCAACAAAACGGTCGTCAACTTCTACGACTCTCTGCATGAAAAGATGGAGGACACCAACCGTAAGAATGCATTACCGAAAATCGGATTTGTATAAATCACATTATTCATTTAAAAACCAAAGATTATGAATTTAAAAGAATTAACCCAGGAGTACCTTCGCAAAGAAGGTTTCTGCCCAGAAGAGACAGAATTTGGACTCTACTTTAAGTGCGAAGGCAAGAATTTCCTTCTCATCTATGATGATGACGACGAGCAGTATTTCCGTTTGATGATGCCCTGTATCTTTGAGATGACCGACGAAAACGAGGATGAAGTATATCGTGCCATGAACGAGGTCAACAGCAGTGTCAAGGTCATTAAGGCTTATATTATGCGCGAAAACGAGGTATGGCTCGGCTTCGAAGTACTTGCCGACAGTACCCCTGTTGTCGATGACTTTATACCCCGTGCTATCAACATGCTCAATAGCGGTGCCAGAAAATTCTACCAAGCACTTCAGGAAGGATAAAGTCACAATTCAAACGAGGGCGTGTCAAGATTTGACACACCCTCTTATTGCATTTAATAACCAACCTACAATATGGAGACATTAGATTTGATAGGCCTGTATGCATGGGCGTTCTTTGGTGCTGTGGTACCAGCATTGGCTTTAATTCTTTATGTATACTGGTATGACCGCAAGCACCCAGAACCAGCATTGCAATTGCTGAAAGGTTTTGTTTATGGCATCTTATCTATTGGACTTCTAAATCTTCTCTGGCTTGGCATCCCAGCCTATTTTGACTGGGCAAAGAGTGGTGGGAGCAATGTTTTAGGGAGAATCCAACACGCATTTTTCAGTGCTGCGCTTCCAGAGGAATTTGTCAAATTGGTCATGTTATGGTTATTATTAAAATGGAATCGTCATTTCGACGAAAGACTTGACGGAATCATTTATGCTGTCTGTGTGGGAATGGGATTTGCCACCCTTGAAAATATCCAATATGTATTCAATAGTGGCAGCCAATGGGGAAATGTAGTGGCATTAAGAGCCGTGCTCGCAGTTCCGGGCCATTATATCTTTGCCGTTGCCATGGGTTATTTCTATTCCATGGCCAAGTTCTCTCCTGCCAATGGCATTAAACGCTTTTGGCAATTGGCTCTGATCCTACTTATCCCAGTATTACTTCATGGCATCTACGACAGCATCGTCATGACCATGGGTTTAGATGCTGTAGGAACAGTGGTCTATATAGTTCTTGTCCTTGCCTTATTTGTCTTCTGTTATTCCTTCCATAAATATTGCAATCAGCTTATTGAGAAGCACTTGGCTGCTGACAAAGAATTGTTTGATTTGGCAAATCAAGAACAAATGAGGAAGAAACGCCAGGAAGAAGAACAGAAGAGACAAGAAGAAAAGGCCGCCAAAGAGGCAGAAGCAGCAATGTCAGACTTCGATAAAAGCCGGATGCTTCAACAAGCCATTATCGAGAGTCGCACCAATTATTATATTTCCGACGAGGATGCCACCAAACAGTTGGACGACTTCCTGAATCATCCCGAGTGGCCAGTTATGATTATTACAGGCCAGAGCGGTTCTGGAAAGAGTGCCTTACTGGCAAATTGGTTTAAGCAGCATCAAGATGACGAGAGGCAGAACATCATCTGTCATTTCATTGGAAATGGCTGTATCCTTAGCGACTATCGCGATGTAGCTTACCAGCTCTGTCTGGAGATACAGTATTACTATAATCTGCCAGCTTTTGAAAACGAAGAAAAGATTGATCCTATACCCCTCTTAGAAGACTGCTTGACAAAGGTTCAAGGCAGACATCCACTTGTTATCCTTCTTGACGGAATTGACCGTGTGTTTGGTGCGGAGGAACAGGATTTGTTTACATGGTTGCCCGAACCCAATCAGCATATTAGATACGTTTTCTCAACAAATCAAGACAACGATGCCATCGAAATCTTTAGGAACAGAGGTTATCATATCGTAGAGGTAGCGCCACTCAACGAGAATGCCCGTTCGCTATTGGTGGAGCATTACACTGAAAACGGGCCTCAACTCTCCGATGAACAGAAAACCCGTATCATCAACGATCCCGAGAGCGCCAATCCACTCGTTTTAAAGACATTACTCCAAGAGCTATTCCGTAGTGAGCCTCAACAACTGGACCAAAACATCGACTACTTCCTGAAGCCATGCAGTATTTCCGACTATTTCCAACGGCTTTTGGAAAGGCAAGAGGATCTTATGGGTGGATTCTTTACACAACAAGTGCTTAGCATCCTTGCAGCAGGAGCCTCAGGAGGGTTGACGATGGAAGAAATCAAGGAGGCCTATAGGATGACGAACGACTCACAATGGGATGACCTGATCAACAACTTCGGCATCTATCTCATTAAGTATAAAGAGCGGTATACACTCTTCCACCAACTGATGCTCGAAGCGATATCATCAAGATATTCAAAGTTCCTACCCTCAGCCCATAACCGGTTAGTAAAGGTATTATTAGAGCAATAAGATAAAGGTATGCGCAATTGGCTGACCAAACATAGGGACGAAGTTGTAAGATATGGACTATTTCTTTTAGTCTTCATCATCGGCCTCGTTCTTTCGCCATTTATCCGGAATTGGGTTCGAGACTTACAAGAAGAAGATTCTGAAGAACTTGTCTATACAACTGATATGGCTATCGAAGGAGGCAAGTATAGTGGAACCATCATAAAGAACACCAATATCAGAAGCGGATATGGTCGGTTTGAAACAACGGGAGGTTCTGTTTACGAAGGCAACTGGAAAGATGACAACCTTCCGTTTGGTACCCGCACAACGCCATTCTCCATATATACAGGTCATTTCGATTCCAACCTCAACAACGATGGATTTGGCATCATTAAGTACACCGATAAATACATCTGGGAAAAGAAAGACCAGGGACTGGAAGATAATGAGATTACCACAACCTATATCGGCAATTGGCGTCAGAACACCAAACAAGGCATTGGACGTTCCATAAAATTAGATGGAAGCATGGAGTTCGGTATATACTCAGAAGGCCTTTTACAAAATATTCCAGACGCAAATTACAGGATAGGCAGGAATGTATATGGCATTGACGTTTCTCATTATCAAAAAGATATTGACTGGAACAATCTGGCAATATTCTGTGACAAGAACGGCAATGTATCTGGTAGGACAAAAGAAAGGAAGTATATGCAACCTGTCTTCTTTGCCTACATGAAAGCCACCGAAGGAGCAACTATCAAAGACGAGATGTATGATATCAGGATGATTGAAGCAGAACGGCATGGCGTCGTCAAGGGGGCTTATCATTTCCTGCATCTTGGCAGTCCCATTGAGGAACAACTGAAGAATTTCTTTGAAACTGTCACTTGGAACTCTGGCGATCTGCCACCCGCCCTTGATGTGGAGGTAGAAGACGAAATCAAAGAGTATGGCGTAGACGTGTTACAATCCATGACCTTGAAATGGCTGCAGGAGGTAGAAAAGAAGATGGGCTCCCGACCTGTCATTTACACTCGGGAGCGAATACGCGAAAATTATCTCAGTGATTCCAGATTCAAAGACTATCATTTCTGGATAGCCAGATATTCCGATAAAGGCCCGGAGAAATGCGACTGGCTCTTCTGGCAAAAGACCGAAAAAGGTCTTATTAATGGACACGATGGATATGTCGACATCAACTTATTCCAAGGGAATTATGCTACCTTCAAAAAAACATTTAGGATTGAATGATTAAGAATCTTATATTTGACTTTGGCGGTGTCCTTGTAGATTATAACAGTCACAGGATATTTGATCGTTACTTTGGTGATGAATCCAAAGCCGAGTGGTTTAGGAATAACGTCATATTAAACGATCTAGTGAAACATCTAGATATTGGAGAAGACTTTGACGAATGTATCAAGAAAGCCCAGGAAGCATATCCCGATTATTCAGAAGCCATATCGTTATACGATTCATGTTATTATGAGATGGACGGCGGAGAGATACCTGGTATGTTCGAATTGTTATCAACTCTATCCACTAATGAGTATGAGATCTACGGACTCACGAACTGGTCCTATAAAGTATATAAAATCATTAAAAAACACCAAATATTCTCTCTTCTTAAAGGATACGTTATCTCTTCAGAAGTTTATATGCTGAAACCCGATCCCAATATCTATATTCATCTGACTGAGAAATTCTCAATTAATCCCCATGAGTGTCTATTCATTGATGATAAAATAGATAATGTAAAAGGAGCTGAGGCGGTAGGGATGTTTGGAGTGAGATTCATCTCCTCCCAACAACTCATAGAAGATCTTCGCAATTTATCAATTAAAATATAATGTGGTATGTTTTGGAGCAAAAAGAACACAAAATCCTCAGGAATAAGACAATTGGTTATCATTACCGGTTGTGCTGGTGCAGGAAAAACGACAATAGGTAAGACTTTGGCCCAGAAATTAGGATATTGCTATATTGACAAGGATACTGTTACCAGGGAATATACTGATTTTATATTGGAAAGGAGCGGATCGTCAAAATGTGACAGGGAATCACGATTATATAGAAGCGAAATCCTACCCATAGAGTATAGTGTAACTTTTAAGCTCTGCAGGGAAATCCTTGACAATGGCTGTAACGTTGTTCTGACGATACCATTCATATCTCAGATACAAGATTATTCTAAGTGGGAAGAAATAAAAAGTGTTTCGAGAATAAGAAATATAGATGTGAAGTTTATCTGGATTGAGCATAATATCGAAACAGAGAAAGAAAATTTGATATCGAGAGATGCCGATCGTGACAAATATAAGTTAGAGCATTGGGATGAGTACTCCAAGTCGGTAGACGGCTTATATCCTGCTGACGAATATGAAGCATATATTTACACGAACGACTGTAATATTAATCTTGAAATTGCTGTTGAGGAGGTTATAAAATGGATAAGAAAGTAGTTATTCTATCAGGAATGCCAGCAAGTGGCAAAGACACCATTTCCGATATGATTTGTGAGAAGGACAAGAGGTTTGTCCCGTTCAAAAAGCATCGGTCAGTTGGAGAATTTGATAAGATAAAAGACACCTATTATAATATCAGCCATGATGAATTTGAAGAAAAAATCACCAATGGCGATTTTATCCAATATCATCAAAGATATGGGAGATATTATGGCATTTCAGAAGAGGTCCTGCTTTCATATCTCGAGAAAGACGAGATTCCCATTATCCATATCGGCCGTATAGAGAATTATATAGCATTCCTGGGCAACATCGTTAGCTTTCAGAAAAAACATAACCTTTCCCTTGAAGTAATCCATATCCAGTTATGGGAAACAGCCGAGAACCTTAGAGCCCGCATTGTCAACAGGGAAAAGAATGATGACGAGGCTGCAAAGAGAATTGCTGCTATGGTACAAGAATTTGATGATAATATCGAATTGATGCGTAAAGGGAAGAAACCCTATACCCTTATTCTTAAAAACAGTGAAATAAACGAAACCTGTGCCACTATCATTAAATATGTTGATCATGAACCCCACGAAGTCGTGGGATATGATGAATTCTGGGGTTATCTGAAAAAACTCGAAAAAAAAAAGGATAGAATAGATCTTTCATCTTTGGCATTAGCAGATGAAACAGAGAAGAAAAGAGATTGGACTAAGAAGACTATTCCAAACGCCATCTCTGGCATCAAGTTCGACGGAGTAGTTATATTAAAAAACACGAAGACCGATAGCAAGAAGTTAAATTTAGACCATTGTTTTTTTGAATATATCAACATCAAGGAGGAATCTGAAGAAATCAGAACCTTCAGATTTGTATCTTGTAAGATAGAACAAGTCAGGTTCTTTAATTGTGAGACTGATATTCATTATGCAGACTGCTATATTGACAAATTGATTCTTGACGGAAGATCAAAGATAGCGAAACTGGATATTGAGGGTTGTAGCGTCGGCACTATCATTTTAGAAAAGGGCACTACTATTGACCGTCTTTCAATCACTGGAGATTCTAATGTAAACATGATCGATTGTCGTGATGGCGACATTGGAAACATCGTTATCAACAATAGTAAGGTCGAATATATCAGGATTAACCATAAAGTAGGCAACATATCTTTGGGTAATGGTGCTTCCCTTGAAAGATTTTCCATCGAAAAAGAACATGCATTTAAAGAATTCACAAAAGCATTAAAGGAAAAGAGGAAAATAGCATCAAAAGGTACGTTTTCAGAGAAAATCGCAGAAGCCCAATGTCAGAAAAGTATATTTTTGGCGGCTCTTAGCCAATATGGATCCGATCACAAATTCGATGAGGCAGATTTATGTCTTGTAAATCTGAGAAGTATTGAATGCGCTATCAAGCGGATTGAGAGCAGGAACATTTTTATTAAAGTATATCATATTGCCGAGAATTTCATCGTAGGCGGAGCATTAGGATGGGGAGTAAAGATATCCAACACATTACTGACAGCTGTTATCATGATGCTTGTTTTTGCTTCTATATTCTATTATAAAATATCCGATGAAAGAAGTTTGTTAGGATGCGTAAAGGTTTCCATCGAGAATTTCTTTAATCTGAACTCCTCAGAAATAATACCAAGACTTGGCAACCTAGATTTGCTTGAGCAAATTGTGGGAGTTATCATGCTTACCATCTTCACTGGTGTAATTGTCCGTAAAATCATCAAATAATGGCACTTTATGAAAGTTTCTATTAAACTTCGAAAAGAGAATCCTATTTGGACTCAACATCTGAATCAGTTACAGACTGTGGCCGAGACCAGGATCGTTCTTAACGGGCAACTCCCGGAGATTTGTGATGACGACATCCTGATAACAACCAACCTTACGAGTGACGAACTAAGAAGATATGTCAAGTTAAAAGCCATTTTTTTACCCAAAACAGGTATTGATAAACTTCCAATCAATGAACTGAAAGAGAGAAACATTTCTTTATGGAATTCACATGCCAATGCAGATATCATAGCTGAACACGCTCTGGCATTGTCATTAGCGTTGCTTCACCGTATTCCAGAGTTTTCAGATGATTTAAAGAATAACATTTGGTATTCTGACGGGAAGGATTATTATTGGCAAAGCATAAAAGACTTTACGATTGGCATCTTGGGGTATGGTCATGTCGGAAAGGAATTATATCAATTGCTTCAGCCAATGAATAACAACATTTATGTATTAAACCAACATAAAGAATATCCCCTTGGCATTAACGGTGTCAACAACTTAGAGGAACTGATAGAAAAATGCAATCTATTATACGTTTGTCTCCCTCTTAATGATACAACCAGACAGATGTTTGATGACAAGAATCTCCATCTATTAAATAAGAAGTTCATTGTCAATATAGCCAGAGCTGAGATTTTTGATGAAAAACTGCTTTATGAACTATTAAAAGAGGGAGTCATCGCTGGTTATGCAAGTGATGTTTGGTTCCATGAAGCAAACAAAAACGACAGGGCACAAAAGGTTGCGCCTTCAAATTATCCGTTTTCTGATTTAAAGAATGTGGTCATGTCTCCTCATTGCGCCACTCACACCTGCAATGCTCAGAGTCGGTATATTGCAGATTGCATCAATGCATGCATTTCATTTATTAAGGCTGATCCATAGCATCAGCTCAAAAACTTTAACAGGAACTCGTAATCCACCTCTTTCGGGTCGCCATACAATTGAATGAAACGTTGCTTCTGCGCATGCACTTCGTGGAGCAATTTCTGAAAAGGAAAGTTTTTACCGGGGCAGTTTCTTCTTTCGTCAAGGTAATGATGGGTACAGATTGGGGCATTGTCGTATGCCAGGCTCAACACGCTGAGGAGCATAATAGAGGCCTCCAATTGCTGATCCTCCATCTTATCGTAGTTGAAGTCCCCCTCAAAGCATATACCTACACTAACAGAGTTGTAATGATGTACTTTGTCGTTCACATGTGCACCTTTTTTCCACCTCGGTCGGCCCTCATATATCTCTCCATCTTTTCGAATATAATAATGATAGCCAATTCCTGCCATGAGCGGGTCGCATTTCCTATCCAAATGCATTTTGTGTATATCCTCAACGGAGAAAGCTCCTCTCTTTCCCACATGATGCACTACGATGTATCTAGTCTCTTTCCTTGTCGTCAGGGGTTCTCTGAACTTGAATTCTGGATGGTGTATCATATTGTTCCTCACTTTTACGAAATTAATCAATTTACATCAAACTCTTCAATTTCGCCTGATGGAAGCCTGACCAGACATTGTTTCAGACTATCCATCCATCGGCATTGGGCACTACAATTGTTAAATCTTTTGGGAAACATCTTAGGATATTCTTCTCCCAACAAATGTTTGGGGATGCTCAAAGTTTCTAAACTACGGCAAAACCACAAACTACGAGGCTTTACTTCTACCACGCTGTCGGGTATAAATAGTGACTTCAGTTTCTCGCATCCCCAAAAAGTCTCATAGCCAATGATCTTTACCCCTTCTGGAATATTTACAGAAACAAGGGAACTGCACAGTTTAAACGCAGCTTCATCTATGACATTTACGCTCTTGGGAAGGATTACAGAAGTTACTTTGTCACAAACAGAAAAAGCACTATAACCTATTTTTGTTACTCTATAAACGACACCCTCACTCTCTACAACCTCAGGAATAATAACGGTTCCATTCCTGTCTCTTTCAACACAAGAAACCTCAACAGAGTGCTCCTCTATAACTGCATAGGAAATACCATCTATCTTATATATTCTCTTTCCACCCATATTTTCATAGTTGATATTCAATAAACATATCCTTCAACATCGCTTATTGTCCAAGATGACAATCGTTTTATTGCTTTTTCCATTTTCTTATATCTTTTAGGCTCCCTCATTATTCTCTTCAATCTTTCTGATTGTTTTGTAATCCATCTTCCCTTCATAGAACACATCAATTACCTCCTTGAACAAAGGATTAGCAGAGGCCAGCCAGAACAACGTCATGCTTGATCTCACTTTTCTGGCATCAATTGGAGATAAGATGTCCTTCGCGGGTTTACCGCTATGCTCTAGTAATGCTTTTGTAATCTCAATCAATCTGCTCCCTAGCACTGGATGATTGTAATAAGCCTGTGCTTCATCCAATCCACTAATACCATAATATTCGGAGTTATAACTATGCCCGAATCCTTTTAGTTGGGGGAATATATACCATACCCAATGAGATTGCTTGCGCCCATTCTTTATCTCTTGCAATGCACGTTCATAATCATACGTCTGTGCGTCTATGAAGCGCTGAAGATTAAAGGAGATTGTCATATTAACATGAAATTATTCTTTTGTATATTTAAAGTCATTACCCTCTTTTGAGGTAGTAACAAAAGAATCTCCATCGAACTCTCTGATATCAATGCTACTTGTTTCTCCATTATCAAAAGAGAATACCAATCGTTGTTTGTCCTCAGTTAGTTCCCATCTCCCTTCAACCTCATATAATGGAGATTGTCCATATTCACCAAAGACAAATGTTCCGTCCCCTTTGAATTTAAAAATTTCATAAGTGTAAACAGTTGTACTTTCTGCACTATTGTTAACATTAACAGAACCTACGCTAATAGGATGCTTCCATGTACCTATCAGTTGTTCTTTACTAGGTTGTTCTTGGCTGCACGCAAGGACTAAAATCAAATTTACCAAAATCGCAAATAAAAAACAAATCTTTCTCATAATTAGGATTTTTAAATTATATAACGCTATAAAAATACAAACTTCTATTGTAATCTCAAAATGTTTAACGATTTTTATGTCCTTTCAAAGACATTATATCTCCTTTCCTTCAGCATCGTTTATTGTCCAAGATGACAATCGTTTTATTTGACTTTATCGAGACGTATCCGATAGCAGCGTTGTCAAATGGAATCTCACGGAAATGACCATCAGAGTTATGGCCTGCCTTCCGCAACAAAATACGACCTGCAGTCTTGTGTGTTACAACGAGGGCTGTCTTCCCCATAGAGGTAATGTTATCGGAGGTTTTGAGGTCGTTGAGAAAATCCGTGATTCTTACAGACACATCATTTGCACATTCAGTACTCCCAGTTGGAGCAAAAGACATATCCGTACAATATCGATGGTAGTCATCAGGATACTTGCTTACAATATCTGTCCGGGGCAACCCTTCCCAATCCCCATAATCCAGCTCCAAAAGCCTTTTGTCTTCGACCAACTGTCCACCGGCTATTGCACTTATTTCACTGGCGGTCTGATAACATCGAAACATAGGACTATGGTAGATGACGTCGAAAGTGACACCGATACTTTTGAAATAGCGTCCAACATCCTGTGCTTGTTTCAAGCCGTCATTTGTCAAGGGTATATTACTTCTGCTGCCGATAAAGATATCCTTTTTGTTAGCCTCTGTTTCTGCATGGCGCATACAATAGAAACCAGAGTCTTCATAACCAAAATCGTTCTCTACATCAGTGACGAAGCTCCTGATTATTCTATTTTGCACCTCTGCATCTTCTTTGTTCTCCGAGGGATGTAGCGACTGTTCCGTCTGCCATGGCATCAAGTAGTCACTTTTCCGACTTATTCCATAATAGTGTATCTCAACATCAGACGACATCTGGTCCTCTGGAAGTAGTTGTTTGTAAAACACGCAATTCTTAATCTCCCCAGCTCCCATTTCATACAATTTATCTGTAAAGATCTTCAAAGTCTTCTTTGTATGAGATTCACCAGCCACTAAAAGGACACGTTTTAAGTATGCTTTAGGGATACGGAAAGGATACATATATTTAGTCTCTCTTCCATTCTCATCATGATGATATGTTCTGTCAAGAGCCAAAATAGGTCGTTCTCCAAGTCGGTATGAAATGAGCGAACCATAAACTGCACCTCCCCGACCAATACCCACAATCAAGGTCGGATCATATCCCTTTGCAGTGTTCGCATCAAGCAGTTCTTTTGCAATAGTATCCGCGGTTGCTCGGGCTTTATTCCAAGTGAATTGTCTAAAAAGTGATTTTCCATTGATGGTAATAAATGGCAATATTGGACGTTTGCCTTTTACATCACTATTGCTTGCACTTCGAAATTCAAAATGTTTACGCAACCAACTCACCATGGTTACCAACCATCCACTTATCAGAGTAAGGAGTCCCACAAGATTTAACCATCCTTCAGCATGGCTATTGAAATCCCTCTGAAATGAATCTATCTGCTCCAATGATGTTGAGCAGGCACAGAGAATAAAAACAGAAACTATCAATAACGCTCTTTTCATTTTTTACAATTATTATTGGGAACACCTCATTTCATCACACTCTGATTTATGGTTCCTAACTCAAGGCTGGTAGCAATGTTTGCCAATTACGATCAAGATGAAGGGGTATGTTTGGTCTTTGAGTTAAATGATGGTTATAGGCAAGCCCTAACCAATAATTAGTGTACCATACATTATGATAAGATTTAATAATGACCTATTTGTCAATTAAATGCAAATTCTCCATTTCAACTTTGACATTTCGGGTGTCTGAAGTTCCCTTTTTAACTACGATTGCTTCTATTGTAGCACTCATGGCCTTTGTCTCCTTGTCGTAGTTGTGAATGGTGATGGTTGCCGATTGGCCATTCCATTCTGGATATGGCTGTCCGTCATAGTCCACAGTCAAACGCAAATAACTAACGGCATTGCTTGACCACTTTTCACTATTCGCATCATATACGCAGGAATAAGTCCCAAGTTCGCTTGTGTTCATAGTCAATGAAATAGTTCTGTAGGAATTGCCTATCTCAGTAGCAAAACTAATCTGCCACATGGCTAAATCACCATCGTTTGTTTCTCCACGGACGAATGTATAACTCCAATTACTCCATTGAATCTCGCCATCATAGATTGTCGCTGTACCCTTTTTCTCTTCAGAAGAGCAGGATGTCATCAATAATGCGCTCCAAAATAGCGCTACACTCAAAATAAAAAAGGTTCTTTTCATAATTGTCAATTTATATTGATTATTTTATATGATGATTTGTTTTAATATAATTACCACAAAGGTCAAGCCAGCCTGTTTCATTATCTTTTTTTACAATAAAAAGATTCGCTTTTGAATTCTGGCAGACGTAGACTTCATCAAATTCCAGGGGAACCAACTTTTGATTTTTTGTATCGAGGACGCCCCATTTTCCGTTCTTGGCGACATAAACCGCCTTTGACCAAGCATCATACATGCATGTTTTATATTCACAGGGTATCAGCAACCTGCCTTGATTGTCAATAAGACCTTGTTTCCCTTCTATTCCAACAGTAGCATACCCCACAAAATTGCCTATCATATCGTATTGGCATGGAGTCAAACATTTTCCCATTGGAGAATACACTCCCCATTTTCCATTCTTACACATACAAAAGACATTATCGTTAGAATAAACGCTGCCCTCAAAACGTCCATTTTCAAATTCAAATGGTGAGATAACAGAATTCTGCTTATTTATCATCCCATATTTAACTTGTCCCTCTATAATTTTACCAACGATTGCCGAACCATTATGAAAACGATCTGCCCAATCATATACAAATGGTATTACCGTATTACCATTCTTATCAATATAGCCCCATTTTCCACCTTTCATCATTGCAGCCAATCCTTCATTGAAAACAGCAAAATGACTGGAATAGAAATTAAATTTATATTCTGTATATTCAAACTTGAACGGTATCTTTACATTACCCTTTTTATCGACGAATCCGATCTTTTTGTTAAGTACCACAGCTACCAATCCTTGTGAGAAATAATCTCTGGCATTCTCATATTTACAAGGTATTTCTTCGCCAAGATAGTTTACAAAGCCACTTTTCCCATTTTTCTCAACCCTTTTAAAGTCATATGGTGTATCAATATGTTCTCCGTTATACCCCTCTAGGTCTCTGGAAATGTTTGCCACAGACACCTTCCCGTCTTTTGTTAAACAGAAAACATCTTCAAACTTGTACTTTTCAGTACCCAAATTACCATAGTGTTCATAAAACTGTCTTATTTGGTCATATTGCACAGGAACGACGATCTCACCCCTATTATTCATTACACCATATTTATTGTTTTGTTTAACAATGGTATATTTGCCATAAAAGAAATCGATGTTATCATAAATACAAGGAGCAATTTCCTTACCCTTCAAATCGAACATTCCATATTTATTATCTTTTGATTGAACACATATAACATTAGGGCCGAAGAATCCGGACTTGTATTTTAATGGAACCACCTCTTCTCTGTCCTTATCTACACAGCCAAAAGGATTGTATTCCCGACCCATCTCATCGTATTTAACCTTGTGTGAACGTACCAAATACAAATTATCTGGCCCAGATTCACTCCAACTATACTTTTTCAATCTTTTCAATTCCTTTCTCAACTCCGGAGTAATACCACAAGGCTGTTCATCAAAACCTGTTGTATGAGAACGTTTTTCTTCACAACCAGTTACAACTAGTAATGAAAATGCTATTATCAGACATTGGCTAGGTTTGAATAATTGTTTTATTGTGGTACCTAGGCCATGGATAAACAAGATTGCAGAACGATTGTTTTTATTTGATGTCATATGAATTTTAATTATTGATAATTGTCTTCTTGGGTGCAAATATACTCAATTATATTCAAATGACAAAATATTCTAAACCTTATTTGGACTAGAATTACTCAATTATTAGTCTAATGTACAATTTCCGCAGCGGTCGTAAAGGCCAAAGCGCCCATCTTTTTTCACATAAAATAGGGATCCGTAGAACTCTCTACAAGGATCAACTGCATCAAATTCTACGGGAACTAATACTTGGCCCTGCAAATCTACACAACCCCATTTCCCATCCTTTACGACATAAACCATATCAGCCCCAGCACAAACGTCATACAGACATGTTTCATATTCGCAAGGAATCAACAATTGGCCCTGCTCATTGATAAGCCCCTGTTTGCCATTTTTAACAACCGTAGCATAACCTTCGACAAAAGTGATTTGTTGATCATACTGGCAGGGTGTCACACACACACCGGTTGGAGAATAAACTCCCCATTTACCATTTTGGCATAGGGTATATACGCTCCCAGTAAAAACACCATTTTCGAATTCAAATGGCAGAATAACAGTATTGTTCTTATCAATTAGCCCCAATCGCTTTCCTTTTGCGACAAGAGCAACTCCTTGATGGAAACAGCTTCCCCAATCATATACGAATGGAATGATCTCCTTACCTTCTTTATTAATATAACCCCATTTATTGCCAGGTTTCATCATGGCAGCCAACCCTTCACTGAAAACAGCAAAAGAAAACGAATGGAAATTAAAATTGAATTCTGAATAGTAAAATGAGAACGGAATCTTTACCGTACCTTTCATGTCGATAAAACCAACCTTATTGTTTTTCACCACTGCCATCAAGCCATCAGAGGGGAATAGAGGTTTTCTAGCATCATATGTTAACCTGGCATTCTGAAATGGGCCTGCAATAATATGCCCTTGACAATCCATGAAACTCCAGTTTCCGTCTTTCCCGAATGGAACAACATCGTATGGTGTTGAAGGTTTCTTTTCCATTTTTTCTGGAGAGAAATTGAATAATTTTGGTTTCCCATTTTTATTACTATATGCCAAATATATGTCAGGCAGTTCTTCTTCCTTATAACTACGATATGCTCCATCTGGATATAAACGCCCCACACTTTCAAACTGTATGGGAATTACAACCTTACATTTCTTGTCTAGAAGTCCGTATAACCCATTCTTTTTAACTATTAAATAATTATAAGAAAAGATATCACCAGGACAATATCGAAAAATATAATCAAGACTGATTTCTTCATATTCCATTGGCAATAATTCATTACCATCTATATCCAACAGTCCAAATCGCATTCCTTGATTTGTACGTTTTGAAACTACAAATACTTCATCACCAATACGAACACTGTGATATTTTATAGGAATTACTACATTGCCATTTGTATCGATGCATCCCATGGGATAGTAATTTTGTCCCGTCTCATCAACCTGAGAGCTCCTCGAATGCACCGCAAATAAACCTTCTCTGACACTTCCGAATCCCACCACATCATAGTCTTTCAACGTCTTTTTCAATTCGGGTATGATACCACAAGGACGTTCATCATAACTTGTTGTTTGATAACGTTTGTTTTTACACCCCGTCGTTATAAGTAACGAGATGAATACCATCATCAGCAAAAGGCTGGGTTTAAATATTCGTTTCATTGTCATATATCTAAGAATCATTTAATTATCATCTATTGTTTGTACAGGTGGCAGTAATGATATGAATCGTGCCAAACATACGATATTCATAAAGATTCCTATTACAGACTCAATATAAGCAATCATAGCAATATCGAAGCCTTTTTCATAATCCGAGACCTCTTCTGGTGAAGCGATATTGGCTAATGTCGTTACACTTTCAAGAATGATTCTTAAACTATCCACATTTGGTGTCTTTGCCTTATACATAAATATATAGACGACGGAAAACCATAGAATATATTCAAAGATATTGCAGATCAACAGCAAAACCGTTCTCGTGGCAGATTTGATGCGATATTTTGTTATGCCAGACTTGATCGGGTCAAACAAAAGAACATTGATCTGATACACAAATAACTCAAAGGTCCTTAGGAAAGCATAAACAACGAGAATGTATGAGATTACCTTACATGACGTCTTGGCAACAATGAGACATCCAACAATAGCCAAAAGGATATTACCAATTACCCATAATTCAGGAAACAAGAAACCAGAAGTGAAAGGTCTATTCTCTCTCCAAGCTTTGGAATACTCTTCTTTTGAGGCATTCGGATTCTTTTTCTTAAATTGATAATTCCACACCCATTTTGAGATGTTCCTTATCTGCTGAAAGACAGACACCTGCCTGAGAACATCAAACAGATGATATGCCAACCAAAGAATGATGCCGTCTTGATATATTGATTTTTTATTTGGTATCGCCATAATCAGATTATAAAGCAGTTATTTCCTAACTAATTTTAATTCTTGCATCTGTCGCAGGAGTTTTTCCAACATAGGATTATAATGAGTCCTGTTTCTGTCTATTGTTTACTCATTTTTCCCATAACAAAAGAAGATAAACAATCCTATAAATGAGCAGAAGTCCAAATGGCAACTACTCATCTGAAAAGATTTGGCAAATCATGCTCTAAGAGAAGAGCCATGAATCAACTATTTATTGTTTTCGCTAAAATTAGGGAAAAGACCCTTTGCAGCAGCCCCTGGTAAATTACCTACTCTTAGAATGTCATCAATCGTTTTTTTATTTTTCTTCATTTCCTTAATAATTTAGTTAATTCTTATTGTATATACTCCATATAAATAACCGACTATTTAATTATCGGTTTCTATGAAAATTGGGAAGAGACCTTTTGCTGCAGCATTAGGTGTTAGTTCTACCTTCAAGATGTCTCCAATTGTTATTTTTTCTTCTTTTTTCATTTTTGCAGGTTTTTTAAATTATTATTTATTGATGTCGCTCTAGCCTTAATGATAGTAGACAAATCTGTTTTCACCACATTTCCAATACTATAGCGGGTATAGTCATTGTCGCTGATATAATCTGAGCATGGAATGACTTCTCCATCTGAGGTTATAGAGATGTCATGCAAAAATTTCACATCTAGTAAATTAAGTGATATTTGAATAAGATTACCATTAACGTGATAAATCATTTCAGACCCACTTGTCAAATAATCAACAAGTCGTTGTCTGAAAAAATCGCTATTCTCTATTAAAGAATATGTAGTCTCATGAGGAACACAATATTTCAATACGATCCTCTGTCCTGGTTTTGATTCTAAGAATGCAAAGCTGTTCTCAATTAGTTTAGAAAATAATAAAGGACTGATTGAGAAGGAGGTAAAAGACTTGCCATTTCCTTTTTTAAGGAAAGGGGTAGCGAAGAACTTCTTTATACCTTTAGCCAAACAAATGTCAACTATTGAAAAGTATTCGTCTATACTATTTTTATTCAGGCAAGTTGACACATCAATAATATTACTATGCTCCGAGAGTGATTCCAGAAGACTTATTGTCTGAGAAAAGACATTCTTCCCTCTCACAAAATTGTGAGTATCCTCAGTACCATCAATGCTAAATTCCAAATAATCAATACCCTCATCAATTAAAGACCTATAAAACAAGGGTTGCCCCGTACCATTAGAAACAAGACCAGAATAAGTATTATCAAGACTTTTAATATATGACACAATTGCGAGGACACGATTATCCAAGGAACTTTCTCTTCCAGAGATATGGAAATGACGTATGCCTTCTCCATACAAAGCTCCTATTACATTTTTCCAGTCCTGCAGAGATAAAAGCCGCCCTATTGTACTAGTATTACCAAAATAACAATGTTTACATTGTAGATTACAGGTATCACTTATAAACAGATCTACAACAAGGTCGCTAAGATTTGGCTTGTATTCTACATTGTCAAATCTTATATATTGCGATAACCAATTGTGGAGAGTCTTATCCATAATAAGTGATATAATCAGCATTCTTCTCGGGGTTATCAATTATTGAACGATATCCCCCTTCACTGTTCTTATATAAATGCTCAATTTTCTTTGGTTCAGCATCATTCATACCAAATTTATATGTTTCAACTGTTGTCAATTTCATATCATCTGTAGGATATAAATCCAAAACGATGCGTTTTGTAGTATCCGAGTATATATTCGGTATCGAGAAATAGTCTGTCTTAGCGAATGCCGTTTTTGGCCACATCCAGTTAAACTCGATATCAAATAAATCTCCAACGGCTTTATGCTCCTTAAAATAGATTTCAACATACTTTATATTAGAATCCTGAGAATTCTTCAACACGCTGTAATCAAGTGCCTGATTAATTCTTAAATCCTTTACTGAGAAGCCAATCTTTGTTAATGGAACATCACCAGCACCTGCTATACAAAACCTAAAAGAATTCGTTTTCTCAACACACTCTCCAGTAAATTTATATGTAACTTTATTATCCTTACATTTTCCTGTTCCGACTAATTTCCTAGTAACATGTATCTCATACAAGTAAACAGGATTCTTCAAAAATGAAATGGCATTTCTCCACATAAAAGTATACAAAAGATGCCACTTCTGAAAGAAAGGAACATTTATCAGCTGTTCTAATAATTTTATACGTTCTTCCTTCTTAGCCAATTCTTGCTCAATCAAGCGCTGGCTATCTTCCAGAGTCTGGATCTTTTCTTCTTGAACACGAATCCTTCTCGACTGTGCATATATTTTTATTGCAAGGACAATAATTGTCAATGCAATTAAAACTATAGCAAAAATAAGAGCATAGTTGAATAATTCTGGTTTAAATAAATCTGTCAAAAGAACCGCCAGTATACTTAGTCCAGAACTTACCATAGAAAGCAATTTCTCTCCCTGATTTAATTTGACCGCCATAATTGATATATTTGTTTCTAGGTGCAAATATATGTATTTTCTATGAGAAAAAGAAAAAAAACACCTTTTTTTTATTAATCATCCACATATTTTTATTTCTGTACTGTCTTTGGGATCATTTTTTCCAGCTCATCTGACAAGATTCATTCGATAAGTTTAACGACAAATTCATATGTTTTTAGCAAAAAGCATAGCAAAAATTTGGAGAAACAAATAAAAACGACTACCTTTGTGGCATAAAACTAAAAACTGCATTACAATTATGCCCCAACTACAAACGCTGATATTACAATTCACCAACGAGCTAACCCAGAATGACATACCAAAGTTTCGGGGAGCCGTTATTGCTTCTTTGAAAGAGAAGAACATCCTCTACCACAACCATATAGAGGACAATTTCAGATATGCTTATCCTTTGATACAATACAAGCGGATCCACCAAAAAGCGGCCATTATCTGTATCGGAGAGGGCGTGAAAGCTATCCACGAGTTATTCGCTTCAGACAATTTTTTATTTAAGATCGGAGAAAAAGAGGTCGAGATGAAGATGGATTATGCCAAGGCATACGACAACGACATATGCATCCGTGACACCATCCAGCATTATCGCATTCGGAACTGGCTCCCACTTAACTCCGAAAACTACGCAAAGTACCAGAGTGCTGATAACCTTGTCGAAAAGATTCAGATTCTGGAAAGGGTTTTAACAGGAAATATTCTATCTTTTCTTAAAGGTGTTAATATTTTTCTGGAAGAACAGTTTGATCTTCACATTACTGAGATAACTGATCAGAAGCCTGCTACCTATAAAAAAGTTAGACTTATGGCTTTTGACATAGAATTCAAGACAAATCTATCTCTTCCCCAGTATATTGGCATTGGGAAAAATGCCAGTATGGGATTTGGAACATTGACAACAATCACTAATTAAAACTATCATATTATGAGCAAGTATCTTTATGGTGCTGCCGTACAAGGCATCCAGGACTTCATTTTCAAGACCAATGAACTCAAACACATTGTAGGTGCGAGTGAGTTGGTTGAGCAAATCTGCACTGAAGCGTTCGAGGAGTTTGCCGAGAAGGCTGAAAAAGAAAAATCGGGAGAGTCTGTTGTACGAGCAGCCGGAAACATCAAGTTTATTTTTGAGAAAGAAGAGGACTGTAGAAAAGCTGTTCTCATGTTCCCTAAGAAAGTAATGACAATGGCACCCGGCATTACCGTGAGTCAAGCCGTTGTTCCTTTTGATGATGATTTCGGGAAAGCTATTGATGACATCGAGGCTTTACTGAAAATTCAACGCAACAAGCCCTCTCGCAGTGTAACAGGTGGTCTGATTGGCATTAAACGAGCCAATAACACAGGGCTTCCTGTTACAAATATTAAGAAGGGAGAATATCTAGATGACTCTACGATTCAAAAAGAAGTCTTCCAAAATATGATCGGCTTGTGCACGAAAAGTTTTGGTGACGACAAGCTTTATGCTAAGGAATTAGCGTTTAACATCTCTGAGATAACAGACAAAAACGATTGGATTGCCATCATCCATGCTGACGGAAACGGACTTGGAAAGGTTGTTCAGGCTGTTGGTAAGCAGAAGGATGTATTTAGAGAATTTTCACAAAAACTAGACACTGCCACAAAAGAAGCAGCCAACATAGCATTCAAATCTGTAGCGGACAAGTTTAAAGATAAGGCGATTATTCCGATTCGTCCCGTTGTGCTTAGTGGCGACGACATGACTGTCATCATCCGTGGTGACTTGGCATTAGACTATGCCAACGCCTTTATTACAGCTTTTGAAGATACAACCAAAACCCACTTAGGCAAGATCCTTCGAGATCAAGGTGTTTTTGCTGAAGGCAAAGACTATCTGACTGCATGTGCAGGAATAGCATACATCAAATCTTCCTATCCTTTCTATTATGGATATCAATTGGCGGAAGATTTGTGCAGTCAGGCCAAAAAAGACACGAAAGCCATACATGGAGCCGAAACCAACTATCTACCTTCTTCATGTTTGATGTTTCACAAGGTCCAAGACAGCTTTATTTTCGACTACAATGACATTGTCAAAAGAGAGCTCACAGCCAAAGACGGCCTTTCATTCAAGTCTGGACCATATTATATCCAGCCACAAGACTCAAAGAATACCATTGAAGACTTAATTAATGCCAGCAAATTACTCAACAGTGAGAATGGAGATGGTATCAAGTCTGGTATCAGGAACTGGATATCACTCCGTATTGAAGACAAGAACAAGGCCGATCAGCGTAAAAACAGAATGCTTCAAATCTTCACTGACGACAAAATTGTTGAGACTCTAACCAAGGAGAAAGACATGCGTTGTATGGCTTACGATGTCTTGGCATATAATACCATCATCAATCAGCAAACTAAATAATATAATAAGGTATGAGCACGATTAAATACGAAATAGAGTTTTTCTCTAATTGGCACTGTGGTTCAGGCTTGGCTGCAGGTGCTGATGTTGATGCATTAGTCATCAAAGACAGGAATGGGCTACCTTATGTTCCTGGACGGACATTAAAGGGCCTCCTTCGGGATGCAGCAACCAATCTTTCTGTTGAAAAAGAGATTGTCAGTACTGTCTTTGGAGTGTCTGGTGATGAAGATGACCATAAGACTGGCTGTTCTTTCTTTGGAAATGCTACTATACCTTCTGTAGAATACCAATATATTGTAGAAAATGGATTAGCACCTCATCTATATCAAACCTTTGCATCTACGAGAATTGACGAAAACGGCATTGCCAAAGATAATACATTAAGAAAAATAGAAACTGTTGTTCCATGTAAGTTAGAGGGCGAAATACTTAATGTTCCTGCTGGAGCAGAACAGACTATAGAATACGCCATGTGTTTCATCAAACGTATGGGAACAGGCAGGAATCGCGGTTATGGACGTTGCAAATTATCAATAAAGAAGGAGGTTTGATATGACAAAGACTTTAAAATTCAAATGTACGCTTGAGTCTGACCTTGTATTAAGCCAGACATCCAGTAGTGAGGGTAACCAGAAAACGCTGGACTTCATACCTGGAAATAATTTTCTTGGTATTGTTGCTAGTAAGATATATGATGACGATTCTTCAGAATCATTGGAGCTGTTCCATTCCGGCAAAGTGCGCTTTGGCGATGCTCACCCATCAATTGATGGTATTCGTGGACTGAAAGTTCCTGCATCTATGTATTATCCCAAATTATCGTCTGCCAGTGAGGAGTGCTATATTCACCATCTGACAGATCATAATAGCGAAGACATTAAGTCCAAGCAACTCAAGCAGTGCCGTGAGGGTTTCTATGCTTTTGGAGAAACGACAGGTAAGCCTGTTGATATCCAGAAGAATTTCACCATCAAATCAGCCTATGACAGTGAAGTCCGTCGTAGCAAAGACGGTCAAATGTTTGGATATGAATCACTATCCAAAGGTTTAGTATTGTATTTCGAGGTGGAATCAGAATTATCCGAGGAGATGAACGAAAAGCTCATCAAAAATCTCTGTGGAAAGAAGCACATCGGTCACTCTCGCTCAGCAGAATTTGGTTTGGTGTCTATTGAGCAAGCAGACTTTAATGAGATCATATCTTCAAAGTCAGATGGAAACATGGAATTTGTTACTGTTTATGCAGACAGCCGTCTGATATTCCTCGATGAGAATGGAGAACCAACATACCAACCTACAGCAGAAGACCTTGGAGTGAATGGTGGCGAAATTGACTGGTCAAAGAGCCAGATACGCACCTTCCAATATGCGCCATGGAATGGAAAGCGACATACCTATGAGGCAGACCGCTGTGGCATAGAAAAGGGAAGCGTATTTGTTATTAAATTGGATGGTGCCACCTGTCCTGAGAAGAGTCAATATGTAGGCTCATACAAGAATGAAGGGTTTGGCAAGGTCATTTACAATCCCGTTTTCCTCGCAGGAAAGCCTGGGGAGCAAGGCAAGGCCTTATTTACCTTAGAAGAAAAGAAACAGGAAATGACATCTACCTCTAACACTCCGAGGCCTAATTCTTCTTTGATTGTCTTCCTGGACAACAAAAAGGAAGCCGCAAAAAGCAACCAAAGCGTTTATCTAGTTGTACAAGAGGAAGTTATACAACTTGAACCTTTCTTCAGAAAAGGTAAGTTTGCTTCACAATGGGGTTCCATCCGTAGTTTGGCAATGATAACTTCCGACGGTCAACAGCTCATCACAGCGATAGATGCTTTCCTGTCGCATGGTGTCGCAAAAGACAAATGGGAAGAACAGAACCGAAAGGGACGACTTGACAAATTTATGGGTGACCACGTCAATGAGGATTTACAAAGTATCATGATTAACTTGGCGTCTGAGATGGCCAAGAAATGTAAAGCAAGAGAGGAGGATTAACAATGAAGAATCAATATCGATTTTTAGCACGTATTATTATTGAGGCCAAGACACCACTCAACATTGGTAGTGGCAATAAAGGCATCAAAAGCGATTCGCTTGTCTTGAGAGACATCAACGGCTTGCCCTTTATTCCTGGCACGACGATAGCCGGACTATTAAGGCATTCCATTACGGTTGAAAGAAAAGATAATGAGAATGAAAAGGATTACGACCAAAGGTTAGATAAACTGAGAGGTCCTTTGATGGGAAATCAGGAAATTGGCTCTCCGCTTATCATCACAGAAGCCAAGATGCTTGACAGTGATAGTACAGTCCTTGATGGTATCATCTCTCAAGAAAAGCTCACCAGTGAGTTCCTAGCCAATTACCGTCAGTTGCCTATCCGCCAGCATGCGAAGATTGGTCATCGTGGAGCCACACTGAAGGGTGGAAAATTTGATGAAGAGATTGTGTTGAAAGGCACCCGCTTCTGCTTTGAAATGGAAATGCTTTCTTCCAACAATGAAGATGAGACCAAGTTTAAGGAATTGCTTGACGCCCTGAGCTCTGACACCTTCCGCATTGGTTCTGGTAGTCGTTCGGGCTTTGGTGAGATAGAAGTAGTTGGTGGTCAATGCCAATACAAGATGATCGACCTTACAGAGGATAAACAGAAAGAGTGGTATCTGAAGAAATCATCTTCACTGAGCGAAGACTGGCAGGATGCAGAGATCATTGACCTAAAAAAGCCAAAGGCGGAGGGATGGACAACCTATGAAATAAAGTTGAACCCTGTTGACTTTATGCTCTTTGGCTCGGGCTTTGGTAATGATAAGGCAGATATGACTTTCGTCCGTGAGTCGTTTGTTGATTGGAGTACCAATCCAGCAACTATTAAAGATCGCGAACGTGTGATTTTCATTCCTGCCTCATCTGTAAAGGGTGCCCTTTCACATCGTTTGGCATTCCACTACAATAAAATAAAAGAAGTCTTTGCCGACACATTAGCAGAAGGAAAAGTAATCGAAGACTTTGTGGGCAAGAATAATGAAGCCGTTAAAGCCATATTTGGTTCTGAAGGCGAAAAGGGTGCTGACGGGAAAATGCAGAATAAACTTCGTGGAAATGTTCTGATATCCGATATTATCCAGGAGACATCCGTCTCTCCTAAAATCCTGAATCATGTCTCTATTGATCGTTTTACTGGCGGAGCCATCGACGGTGCACTTTTCAGCGAAGAAACACTTTATGCCAAAGGACAGTCTTTTGAATTGAAACTCTTGGTAAAAAATAGTGCTATTAGTGACAAGGATGTCAGGACGGCTTGGGAGAATACATTAGAAGACCTTTGTGCATGTATGCTGCCTCTTGGCGGTGGCGTGAACCGCGGCAATGGTTGTTTTGAAGGTAGAATTAAAAGAAACGAGGAATTGATTTATGAAAACAATTAAGATAAACAAATGCGAAGGCTATCTTTGGTGGAGTGACCAACAAAAGCCTAAGATCTACGACGGAGAAGCTTTAGACATCTGCTTAGACGAGACCAAGAATCCTTTTGTAGTAGAGGGACAATTCTATGATAAAGGAACAAAGGAGTCATATAGCATCAAATATGTCGATGGCCAATACCTTATTAATATATATAAGGTGGCAGATGAGGATCTCGTCAATTCAGCCAATGAGACCAAAAGCTATCTTTCTAACCGCATAGACCATTGGCTTAGATTCCTGCGCTATTGGGAGGAGAAAGAAGACGAGAACTGCATGGGCATGCCTGTACTCACACTAACCAAAAATGTATTTATCGGATTTAAAGAAAAGGAGGATGTATTATGATAAAAGCGCCATACAATTTTGTACCATTATCAGAGCATGTTTTCTTTCCAGACTGGTCGGGAAATATATCACAAGATGTACCATTCAAAGACGATCATAGTGGATATATCAATATCACGATTAAAGCAGAGACTCCAATCTTTGTAAGAAATGGTCATCCAGCTGATGAAACTGATAACGATTTCTCATATGTCAAAGTAGGTGGAAAAAGAAAGTACTTTATTCCTGGTACTACCGTAAAGGGATGCATCAGAAGTGTTCTTGAGATAATGAGTTTTGGTAAGATGCAGCCTGTGACAGACTCTCATACAGAGAAGAATTACAAGAATTCACCAAAGATGTTAGAGGTTATAAGGCAGAACGAATCTGCAAATGCTCAAAACGTGAAAAAAGGATCATTAGATTTGGCAGAATGCATTTTCGGGACGGTGAATGATGGTAACAGCCTTCGTGGACGAGTTCAGTTCTCTCATTTTGAATGTACCAATGAAGTTGCTATGCCTGAATCGAACAAAGAGTTTTCTGTTGTTTTGAACTCTCCTAATCCTTCAGTATTACCGCTTTATGTTTGCCAAGAGGGGGATTCCTATGTAGATTATGACAGTGATTATTATCCAGATGCGATCCTAAAAGGATGGAAGAGATATATACTAAGAACAGGCTTTTGGACGAAGAAACCTGGTAAGGATAACGTAATTACAACATTCAGACCTCTTAATAAAGGCAGTGTGTTTAAAGGACGTATCAATTACCACAATTTGAAAAAAGAGGAACTGGGTGCGTTAATTTGTGCGTTGACTTGGAATGGTGAAGAAGGTTGCTATCACCATATCGGACAGGCAAAGCCATTTGGATTTGGACGAGTTAGCATCTCTATTGATAATGGCCTGGATGAAACTGAGAAGAATTGCGCCCAAGACTTTATCAATACAATAATGAAGTGGCTAGAAGATCTTGGTGAAAAGCCTCGATGGCGTAAACACTGGATGATTAACGAATTGTTCATTCTAGCAAAAACAGTCAGGCGTTGGGATGATAAGAAGTTCTATTATATGGAAGGCAAAGAGTCGAAAACAGCCAAAAAGAACCATGAGTACCTCTATCCCCTAAGTGAATTGTTAAAAGAGGAGAATAATCAGGATTAAAATATGCCCAGAAAAGTATTCATTTCGTTCCTGGGGACCAACAATTACGTACAGTGCAGATACAACATCAATGGTGTCGTGTCTGCACTTGTGCGGTTTGTGCAGGAAGCCTTGATCGAGTATTACTGTAAGGACTGGACTGAAGATGACAGAATACTCATCTTCTGTACATCCAAGGAAAAAACCGGGGAGAACGGTTCGAAGGAAATCAACTGGCTCGACAACGGCCAGACCCGAATTACAGAAGAGTCAGAAAAGATCGGTCTTCAGCACCGGCTTCAGGATTTGAAGGCGCGCATCGGACTCAAGGCCCAGATTGAAGAGCAGGATATCGAAGCCGGATTCTCTGAAGAGGAAATCTGGGACATCTTCGATACGGTCTATGACATGTTGCAGCCCGACGACCAGATTTATTTCGATGTCACGCATGCCTTCCGCTCTATTCCGCTGTTCTCAATCGTATTGTTCAACTACTCCAGGTTCATGATGGACACCCGTCTAATATCCATCATGTACGGAGCTTTTGAGAAGTTGGGGCCAGCCTTTAAAGTGAAAGAGCGACCCGTTGACGAACGTGTGGCTCCAGTCATCGACCTTACCAACATCGCCCGTCTGCAGGAATACAACCAGATAGCCAGTAGCCTGAAAGACTTCGGTAAGGTGAAACTGTTGAAGGATGCGATTGCTGCCGACCAGGAATCGGCTTCAGACCAGACCATCCGCAACCTCGCCGACTCTATATCGGAGTTGGACGAGTATATTGCCACCATCGACCTGAAGGAACTTAAAAGCGGCAAGTTCATCCGGAAATTCAGGAGTTACTACAAGAACGTCAAGAAAAAGAAGAAACTGGTGAAACCCATCAGCAATATTCTTGACGAACTCAACAAAGAGACGGAAGACTTTGTTGAGGAGAGCAGTTATCGCAACATTGAGGCTGCCATCAACTGGACCATCAAGCACGATATGCTGATGCAGGCCTATCCATTGGCTGCAGAGTATATCATCCTTCGTGTCTCTGACATGTTCATTGAACTGAAACCTCATCCGCTATCCTCCAAGCAGTTTAGAATGTTTGTATCCTCGATCCTTGGCATGCCAGAAGAAGATTTCATAAGCAGAAACTGGAAAGATGTGCTCAGAGAGTATCCCGATGTGACAGACGAGATTGCTGACGATTTTCTGATAAGAGAGATACGCCCCATGTACGATCTCATCAGGCGTTCGCGCAACTCGCTTGCTCATGGCAACGGCGTCATCAAGTTTGCCGACCTCAAGAAAGGCGTTCCCGATATCATCGAATGCATCAAATACTTGAATGCAGAATACGAGCGGTACACCTCTACCAAGTATATCATCGAGAATTGTTATGAAACAAAGTGACATCTCAGACATCAAGCTGACCAGGAGTCAGGATCATGTCTTAAAACAGATTCTCGACTTTGTCAACAATCCGGAAGACAGAGTCTTTATCCTTAAAGGATATGCTGGAACGGGTAAGACCACCCTGATGCGGTTTCTCATCAAGTCGCTGGCAGAACAAGGAAAGCACTATCGGCTCTTGGCCTCTACAGGACGAGCAGCCAAGGTGCTTGCCAATCTGTCGGAAGCCAACGGGCAGACCTCCACCATCCACTCGATGGTGTATGAATTCAACGGACTTAACAAAGAGTTTGAGGAAAAGGAGGAGCCAAAGGCTGATAAGGACGGGCAGTTATTTCTGGTGTTCGAGCCTTCCAAACTGGACAAGGATGCCATTCCCGAAACGATATATATCATCGATGAGGCTTCAATGGTGGCCGATGTCGCCACCAAGGATGTCACACAGGCAAAATTCGGCGACGGACGACTCTTGAAAGAACTGTTGGAATACGACCAACGATCAGGCAGCAAGTTCGTGTTTGTCGGCGATCCCTGTCAGTTGCCCCCCATTGAGCAATATTATTCCCCAGCCCTGATGAAAGACTATTTCTTCAGGGAGTTTGGAATGACAGCCCAGGAGGCCCAACTCACTGAGATTATGCGCCAGGAGGATGTCTGCGGTATTGTAGATGCCTCCAAACAGATTCGCCGCCTCTACAATTCAGCACCGGAAAGCAACCAGATGTATGGTTCGCAGAAGCTTTGGGGATCGCTGCCATTCCGCAGTTATAAGGATATACAGTTGCATCCCAACCTTGAGGCGATGCTCAACGACTATGTGTCGAAAGTCAAAACATCTGGTCTGAACAGTGCTGTTTGTATCTGTCGTAGCAATAAAGCCTGCAGCCAACTGTCGGCCATGATCCGACAGAAGTTAGGATATACCGAAAGTTGCATCCAGAAGGGCGATCTCCTGATGGTGATTCAGAACAATATGCCCACAGGACTGATGAATGGCGACATGGTGACTGTCGAGGAGATTGCGCCACAAGTGACGGTGAGAGCGCAGCTCACCTTCCGTCAGGTAAAGGTCAAGGAACTGTTTACGGGCAGGACCTACTCCACTCTCCTAATAGAAGAAATAGCCTATCAAGGCCGTCTGAACCTTGACAACAGACAACAGCAGGCACTGTTTGTCGATTTCATCATCCGGATGAAGCAGAAGGGCATCACCCAGAAACAGAAGAAAGCTTTTTATAATGCGATGTTCAACGACCCCTATCTCAATGCCCTGCGCTGTGTATTTGGCTATGCCATCACATGCCACAAGTCACAGGGTGGTGAGTGGGAGGAGGTCTATGTGCATGTACCTCGCAACATCACCCTCAACCCAACGAAAGAGACCTATCAATGGGTGTACACTTCCATGACAAGGGCAAGGAAGACACTGCACATGATTGACGATTTCTATATTAAGTAAAATATCTATGTTCATCAACTTAACAAATCATCCATCAGACAAATGGAGCGAAGAGCAGCTGGAGGCTGCTCGTAGATATGGGGAGATTGTAGACTTGTCTTTCCCAATCATAGAACCAACCTACTCCAAGGATGACATTATGTTTCTTGTAAGGGAATGCACAGAAACAATAATGGGAATAAAAGAAGGAGTCACGGTCGTTCACGTGATGGGAGAAATGACCTTTACCTATAACCTCATTAATGCACTGAAAGATGCAGGCATCACATGCCTTGCTTCCACCACAGAGCGCAACACCATCATGACACCCGATGGCAAAAAGATTTCAGAATTTAAGTTTGTACAATTTAGAGAATATTGAAGAATAATGAAACAAACCTTTATAGCAGAAGTATATAGTTGGATAGTGTTGGCTTTCATTATAGTATTCGAAACTACAACCATCATAGGGTTAAGAAGCCAAAACCTGGATCTACTGATTAAATCTTTGTTTTTTTTGTTGCTTTTGTCATGCATAGCGATATTAGTAGCTTATCTTTGTAACAAGATTCTCTTCTTGCCGAATAAAAAGATATTTACTAAGCTCATGTCTAACGCTATAGCACCCAACTGGCTGGGCGCATTCTATCTGCTGCTTTTTGTGGTGCATATCGGTTGGCTCACGGATGGTAGTTTGAATTATTTCCAGAAAGACAACGACAACCTCATTCCTGTAACCGTATCGCTGTTGACCGGGCTCAGCGGCATGATTGTACTCATCTGCTTTTTCCCAGAAGGTAAACCAAATAAAGAAAAAGCCAAACATATAGTGTTTGTCTCAGGCATTTCCTTATTGGCCAAGGACAAACAAAAAATAACACTTAATAAGAAAGAATATACAAAAGTATCGTTATATAATGTAGGAGGCCTCGTCAAGATTTTCAGCCTTTGTTTTGATAAAAAGAAGGTTGAGAGTACAAACGTAAGCAAGCTGCTCATACTCAACTCAAATGCTCACTACCAACCTGATTTTTTTAAGGATCTTGTTGTAGAGATCTGTATCAAGAAAGACCAACAGGAAAAATGGGAGCAATTCTTGGGAAATGGATTAAATGTGAGTTTTCAAACGATAGACAGCGGAAGTGAAGATGGCGTTGTGATGATATATGTGATAATTAACGACTCGGTTTCGGTAGAAGCCAATCTGCGTACAATTATCAAAATCAGAGGTTTACAGGATTTCCCAAATGAAGAAGAATTCTTTACGAACCTCATTATTGATTTTACTCTTGCTTGTGATTATGACAACTTCGAACAATGTTTTACAGAACTTAACGATTCTGTCAAGAAAGAGGACATTGCAGATCAGTTGCTTTATTTCAATCTAACACCAGGTACAGGTATCGTAGGCAGTCTGATGACACTTTTTTCTCTTGACAAGTACAGAGAATTATATTTCTATGCTCAATTCTCTAGCAAGGAACTTCTTCCTGTCGACAAATCCAAAGTTCCTCTTGAGAATCTTCTTTCTCAGGCCCTTGACCTCTGAAGAATCACGACACTTGTTCTTTGACTTATTGGTACAATAGAAATCGCAAAATATTTGCGAAGTATGAACAATGTTCCTAATCAATAGATTATAGGACTATCCATCGTCATTCCATTAAAACAAGGATTAAGACTGATGATACACTGGGCGCGGATGATGGTACCGTGGATTCCATCGTCATTCCATTAGAACAAGGATTAAGACAATGTTTCAATTTCTTTTTTAATGACAATTAATAATTTCAGCGTCATTCCATTAGAGCAAGGATTAAGACACAGTCTCCCAGTGATTGGCACTCTCAGCCAACTCCATCGTCATTCCATTAAAACAAGGATTAAGTCACGTTTACGAACACGAAAGAAATGGCCAGCAACAGATTCCATCGTCATTCCATTAGAACAAGGATTAAGACCTCTTGGTCAAGTCGGCGTTCATTACACGAATAAAATTCCGTCGCCATTCCATTATAACAAGGATTAAGACCTCTCTCGGAGGACTATTGAAAGGAGGAAAAACTTATTCCATCGTCATTCCATTAGAACAAGGATTAAGACTTTGATGCAGATCATTGGTATCCACTGGCAGACGAATTCCATCGTCATTCCATTATAACAAGGATTAAGACGGTCAATGACCTTGATCTTGTTCTTCTTGATCTTATTCCATCTTCATTCCATTATAACAAGGATTAAGACATCCTGAGACAATGCTCAACGAATCCTGTGAATCCTCATTCCATCTTCATTCCATTATAACAAGGATTAAGACCAACAATACCTGTTCCCTTAGCTTTCTTCTGATAGGTTCTATCGTCATTCCATTATAACAAGGATTAAGACATAATGAAGTAGTTCATCACGTGGAAGGCGCCGTTCTATCGTCATTCCATTATAACAAGGATTAAGACTTTTCATGTAGGGAGCAGAGATAGCGTAGATATAATGTTCTATTGTCATTCCATTATAACAAGGATTAAGACCCTAACGTATACAATATGATTTCCCACATGATTTTGTTCTATTGTCATTCCATTATAACAAGGATTAAGACACTTCGTTACCGATGATACCGATGATTTCAGTCATGTTCTATTGTCATTCCATTATAACAAGGATTAAGACAGGGATTGGTTCCAGAAGAAGCCGTAGAATTGGAGTTCTATCGTCATTCCATTATAACAAGGATTAAGACTGCTGTGCTTCAATCTGTACGAGATCGGATCCATATTCTATCGTCATTCCATTATAACAAGGATTAAGACGAATGACTCATTGTCAATGTAACAAAATGTTTGCACCATTCTATCGTCATTCCATTATAACAAGGATTAACAAGATTCTCTGGTTGAAAAAATATTCTGCCTTTTGTTTGTCAGTTCGAATTTTTTTACTATATTTGCGCTCACAATAACAAAAATATTCCAATACGACCTATGGCAAAGCAAATAGACACATTATGCTCTGAGATCACCCTTTACAATGCATGGAACATTGTAAAGGAAAAAGGGGTTGCCGGAGGTATAGAATGTTATGCCCGAATAGAGTACATCCCTCCTGTCAAAAAGAAAGATCCAGTAAAAATCGCCGTAGTATAGAATCTGTGGCTATTCGATCTTTGATTTATTGATACAATCACAATCGCAAAATCATTTGCGAAAAATGAGATTTTGGGAAAAGCCTGATTTTGAGGGATTTGACGAAAATGCGAAATAATCATATCGCCTATTTTCTTCGCAATTGAAGAAAAAGACGAAAAAGCTTGCGACATTTGCGAAAAATGAGTAATTTTGTGGCCGTCAAACCCAGTAAAATCGAGTGCGATTTTCGCAAGAGTCCATTTGATGGGAATTACAGCAAATCATTTGCGAAATTTTCGAAATCCACATCTTATTGATTATCAGCAGTTTGTATTTTTGAGACATTCCAAAATCCAGGATTTGACTCCCCAAAAACAAGGCATTTGCGAAAAATTGGGCAGAACTAACGTAAGTAGTTGAGAATATGAGGCATAAGAGAAATAAGAAGTTTGAACAATGTTCCAAATCTATAGGATATAGGACTATTCTATCGTCATTCCATTATAACAAGGATTAAGACACTCTGCTTGCATTTCATTGTAAGTGAAAGTTTTATTCTATCGTCATTCCATTATAACAAGGATTAAGACGGCTTGAGGAATTCCTCTTGTCAAAGGCTGTTTTACATTCTATCGTCATTCCATTATAACAAGGATTAAGACACCAACGACGATGGTCTTACCGTCAAAATAGACATTATTCTATCGTCATTCCATTATAACAAGGATTAAGACACAACCTGTGCGTTTGAGGTTACGACTGCGCCGAATTCTATCGTCATTCCATTATAACAAGGATTAAGACCAGGTGATGTCGAATTTACGTTTGCGGTCGCATTTATTCTATCGTCATTCCATTATAACAAGGATTAAGACGGGCTTGCCAGACATACCGATGCAGCAGCGGCATTCTATCGTCATTCCATTATAACAAGGATTAAGACAATGTCAGGAAGTTCATCTTCTAGACGTGAGAACTATTCTATCGTCATTCCATTATAACAAGGATTAAGACTGTTCAAGGTCAGCAGGTGAGTGCTACCAAGATCCAATTCTATCGTCATTCCATTATAACAAGGATTAAGACCCTTGTTTGTTGTCAATGTCATGTGCTACATAATATTCTATCGTCATTCCATTATAACAAGGATTAAGACTATTACGCTGCATTTTTAAGATTACCCATTCTGATTCTATCGTCATTCCATTATAACAAGGATTAAGACACTATTGCCAAATAAAGCAAAAATCCGAGTACTAATTCTATCGTCATTCCATTATAACAAGGATTAAGACAGATATGCGCTGTAACGCCAGTAGTCTGCCTTGAATTCTATCGTCATTCCATTATAACAAGGATTAAGACAGAAAGGTCAAACTGGCTACCTACGATAGCAAATTCTATCGTCATTCCATTATAACAAGGATTAAGACAGTTGCTTGTCCTTGAGTTCGGGTTCGAAACCCTATTCTATCGTCATTCCATTATAACAAGGATTAAGACCCACATAACACTATCAAACAGAACACAATCGATAAATTCTATCGTCATTCCATTATAACAAGGATTAAGATCTTTACATCTCTCCAGTCTGGACCAAAGGTCCTATTCTATCGTCATTCCATTATAACAAGGATTAAGATCAAGAGGAGAGTAAGTCGAATGTGTACTCTTCATATTCTATCGTCATTCCATTATAACAAGGATTAAGACATTTTTCCACCAGCCTTTTCAATAGCTTTGATTAAAGTTCTATCGTCATTCCATTATAACAAGGATTAAGACCTATCAACCATTACAGTTAACCCTCGATCGAAATAGTTCTATCGTCATTCCATTATAACAAGGATTAAGCCAAAATAACATTACTTTTTCTTAGGAATCATTTCCTGTTCCATCGTCATTCCATTATAACAAGGATTAACAAGATTCTCTGGTTGAAAAAATATTCTGCCTTTTGTTTGTCAGTTCGAATTTTTTTACTATATTTGCGCTCACAATAACAAAAATATTCCAATACGACCTATGGCAAAGCAAATAGACACATTATGCTCTGAGATCACCCTTTACAATGCATGGAACATTGTAAAGGAAAAAGGGGTTGCCGGAGGTATAGAATGTTATGCCCGAATAGAGTACATCCCTCCTGTCAAAAAGAAAGATCCAGTAAAAATCGCCGTAGTATAGAATCTGTGGCTATTCGATCTTTGATTTATTGATACAATCACAATCGCAAAATCATTTGCGAAAAATGAGATTTTGGGAAAAGCCTGATTTTGAGGGATTTGACGAAAATGCGAAATAATCATATCGCCTATTTTCTTCGCAATTGAAGAAAAAGACGAAAAAGCTTGCGACATTTGCGAAAAATGAGTAATTTTGTGGCCGTCAAACCCAGTAAAATCGAGTGCGATTTTCGCAAGAGTCCATTTGATGGGAATTACAGCAAATCATTTGCGAAATTTTCGAAATCCACATCTTATTGATTATCAGCAGTTTGTATTTTTGAGACATTCCAAAATCCAGGATTTGACTCCCCAAAAACAAGGCATTTGCGAAAAATTGGGCAGAACTAACGTAAGTAGTTGAGAATATGAGGCATAAGAGAAACAAGAAATTTGAGCAATGTTCCAAATCTATAGGATATAGGGCTGTTCTATTGTCATTCCATTATAACAAGGATTAAGACTATTATTGCATTCCAAGGTCCCATCACTCCAAAGAGTTCTATTGTCATTCCATTATAACAAGGATTAAGACACTCTTTACGCATGATGCGCATACGACTGCTGTTAGTTCTATTGTCATTCCATTATAACAAGGATTAAGACAAGATAGGAGCCAAATATAATCCCTCTCGGTTGCGTTCTATTGTCATTCCATTATAACAAGGATTAAGAACAGGATTCTTCAGCACTGCTGCATGTAACTCTGCAGTTCTATTGTCATTCCATTATAACAAGGATTAAGACGAGTTGCGGCGGATTGCAGCGCCCTCGATATCCATGGTTCTATCGTCATTCCATTATAACAAGGATTAAGACATTTTAGGATAACACTTCATACCACAGTGTATAGTACATTCTATCGTCATTCCATTATAACAAGGATTAAGACATGTAATCTTCGGCATTATCGTGGCGCAGACGTGATTCTATCGTCATTCCATTATAACAAGGATTAAGACCGGTCTCATTGTTCATTTGTGCCTCGACGATGACCTATTCTATCGTCATTCCATTATAACAAGGATTAAGACTTTTCTTCATTCGAGCCATAAAGTTGGTTCATAACCATTCTATCGTCATTCCATTATAACAAGGATTAAGACGAACAGTCCTGTCACTAAAGAAGCCAGGATGTAATTCTATCGTCATTCCATTATAACAAGGATTAAGACAGAACGTTGCTCAACACGGGGTAGAGCTTGTCCTTCATTCTATCGTCATTCCATTATAACAAGGATTAAGACTCATGTCGTCCACTTCAGCGAATGCCTGACGAACATTCTATCGTCAGTCCATTATAACAAGGATTAAGACACATCGTTAAAATTCATACCCTCGGAAGACATCATATTCTATCGTCATTCCATTATAACAAGGATTAAGACACTTTGATGGTGTCTCCGTTGTAGTCCATCAGAAGTTCTATCGTCATTCCATTATAACAAGGATTAAGACTAATAGATTCCTCATCTTCAATTAGAGAATCAACAATTCTATCGTCATTCCATTATAACAAGGATTAAGACTGAAAACAACCTGAACAATCAGCGTTGCCACAATCATTCTATCGTCATTCCATTATAACAAGGATTAAGACCAATGTCAATTGAAGGATCAATCAACAGATAGTGAATTCTATCGTCATTCCATTATAACAAGGATTAAGACGTTCGTGAGAGAGAGCAATTCTTTCCCAATGACGAACATATTCTATCGTCATTCCATTATAACAAGGATTAAGACGCTGTACGATTTACTCAGCAGGAGTCCAGAGTGTAGAATTCTATCGTCATTCCATTATAACAAGGATTAAGACAGGATAACGAATACCCTTGGCATCAAAATAATGATATTCTATCGTCATTCCATTATAACAAGGATTAAGACTTTGAAGCTATAAAGAGTTCTTCCATCTATATTCTGTTCTATCGTCATTCCATTATAACAAGGATTAAGACTGATACTACAACACCTGCGGCATCACGCTTAGAGGTTCTATCGTCATTCCATTATAACAAGGATTAAGACTCAATATCATCACACACGTCACAGAGTTGAGCTGTAAGTTCTATCGTCATTCCATTATAACAAGGATTAAGACCTGGTGTAATAGATGCGGTTACTGCGGTTGTTCCGATTCTATCGTCATTCCATTATAACAAGGATTAACATGATTATCAGGTTGAAACAAAAATATTCTGCCTTTTGTTTGTCAGTTCGAATTTTTTTACTATATTTGCGCTCACAATAACAAAAATATTCCAATACGACCTATGGCAAAGCAAATAGACACATTATGCTCTGAGATCACCCTTTACAATGCATGGAACATTGTAAAGGAAAAAGGGGTTGCCGGAGGTATAGAATGTTATGCCCGAATAGAGTACATCCCTCCTGTCAAAAAGAAAGATCCAGTAAAAATCGCCGTAGTATAGAATCTGTGGCTATTCGATCTTTGATTTATTGATACAATCACAATCGCAAAATCATTTGCGAAAAATGAGATTTTGGGAAAAGCCTGATTTTGAGGGATTTGACGAAAATGCGAAATAATCATATCGCCTATTTTCTTCGCAATTGAAGAAAAAGACGAAAAAGCTTGCGACATTTGCGAAAAATGAGTAATTTTGTGGCCGTCAAACCCAGTAAAATCGAGTGCGATTTTCGCAAGAGTCCATTTGATGGGAATTACAGCAAATCATTTGCGAAATTTTCGAAATCCACATCTTATTGATTATCAGCAGTTTGTATTTTTGAGACATTCCAAAATCCAGGATTTGACTCCCCAAAAACAAGGCATTTGCGAAAAATTGGGCAGAACTAACGTAAGTAGTTGAGAATATGAGGCATAAGAGAAATAAGAAGTTTGAACAATGTTCCAAATCTATAGGATATAGGACTGTTCTATCGTCATTCCATTATAACAAGGATTAAGACTTAAAGCGAATCGAGTTACCATTGTCCTTGTTGTTCTATCGTCATTCCATTATAACAAGGATTAAGACTTTTCTTGGTCATATTCAATATACCAAGAGGAATGGTTCTATCGTCATTCCATTATAACAAGGATTAAGACAATAACCTCGAAATGCTTACCAGCGATTTCCTGTTCTATCGTCATTCCATTATAACAAGGATTAAGACCCAATGGAAACAGAAGCGTTAGCACTTAGGTATTTTGTTCTATCGTCATTCCATTATAACAAGGATTAAGACAGAATCTGTGTTATTACACTTGAGATATCATTCATGTTCTATCGTCATTCCATTATAACAAGGATTAAGACGTTTTTGTTGTCAATGACAACCTGGCTTTGAGGTTCTATCGTCATTCCATTATAACAAGGATTAAGACATTGCTTGTTGTACACTTAAGGTTGGATACTTCATGTTCTATCGTCATTCCATTATAACAAGGATTAAGACCACACGATTTGTTGTTTACCACTCGGTGTTGCAAGTTCTATCGTCATTCCATTATAACAAGGATTAAGACAGGTTATCGACTCCCACTTAACGAGTCTTTGTAAGTTCTATCGTCATTCCATTATAACAAGGATTAAGACAATAACCTCGAAATGCTTACCAGCGATTTCCTGTTCTATCGTCATTCCATTATAACAAGGATTAAGACACGTGGGCTACCTTATACGGGTTGCCCGTCTTAGATGTTCTATCGTCATTCCATAATAACAAGGATTAAGACCATTCCGTTGCTGAAGCAGCAGATGTGAGAGATGGTTCTATCGTCATTCCATAATAACAAGGATTAAGACTTTTGCTTAAAAAAGTCAAACACAATGCGCGCATTGTTCTATCGTCATTCCATAATAACAAGGATTAAGACCGAAAAGTACTTGATTGTTTTTTCATCATCCAAAGTTCTATCGTCATTCCATAATAACAAGGATTAAGACTGATATGCATCATCAATGTCAGATGTAGTTGTACGAGTTCTATCGTCATTCCATAATAACAAGGATTAAGACTCATGTTCTCTCGTGTGGTAATTCTCCACATAGTGGTTCTATCGTCATTCCATTATAACAAGGATTAAGACGTTGTTCATCCAAATCATTAATCTCTGGACAAGGCGAGTCTACGTCATAACCCATTTAGAATCAAAAATCCCCGAAAGTATGAAACTTCCAGGGATTTTCTTTGCATAACACTTTGTTGTTACTCGACAAGCGTCAGTTTGTCAGTTTGGCAAGGTTATCGAAGTAGTCTCTGTACTCCTGACATGAGAAGCTGGGACAGTCTTTGTGGACGCCTTCGAGTTCACAGTGGCCCATGATCTCTGCATCAGGATAGTCGGCCTTCAATGAACGGAGGAGCGCTATCAGGGCAGCACGCTGGGCGGGCGTACGGGTATCGGCTTTGCGACCTTTCTCATCCAAGCCTCCTTCATAGCATATGCCGATGGAGTGGGCGTTGTAATGGCGGGCATGCATACCGATCTCCTCTTCGTCACGCGTCTGATAGAGCTGGCCATCCTTCTCAATGTAGTAGTGATAGCCGACGCCCTTACCGTGGAAACGGGCATTGTGGCAGGCACGCAGCATGTCGACCGTGAAGCGTTGGTTGCTGCGGGTTGCACTACAATGGACAACAATTAGATTGATAAGACGACTCATAGCGATACTACTTTAGAACCAGTAAGGAGCACAACTCTGAACGGCCATTGTTCCGAGGACGGAGGTGATCACTGTTGCGATGAATTTCAGCACCTTGACGACGGTGCTCCAGTTAACTTTAATCATATTTAAGTAAGTCTAGTTTAGTTAATAATTCGGGTTAGGGGTCAATCTTTGTCAAGGCCTTCGCCTCCGTCACCACCATCTCCGCCATTGTTGTCACCGCCACCACCGGTATTGTCATTGCCACCGCTAGGGGTGTCGTTGCCGCTGGGGGTGTCAGAACCGCCACCCGTGGTATCACCACCTGTGGTGTTGCCATCTCCTGAGGGCTCAGTGGTATCGCTGCCAGCTTCGGGATCAGTGGCAGAAGGTTTCTTGGGCTTGGTCTCAGAGAGATCCTTGACGTTCATGAACGTGGCCTTCTTCTTCAACATCTTCGACGAGAGGTTGTTCACATCGGTACGAGAAGGAGCGAAGCAGAGATACAGGCCGTTGATGTTGACACCGAGGTTGAAGTCCTTTTCCTCAGCTGAACCGGAACTCTTGACAGAGAGGTAGAACACGCCGAGCTCGCCGAACTGGACCTTCTTGCCTTCGAGCAACTGCTCAAGCATACAGTTCTGGAGTTTGTTGGCGACACCGAGACAGACATCCTCGCCATAGACCGAGTTGTGCTCAGACATGTGCTTACAGAGTTCCTGATAGGTCATGGTCTTTGAGGAAACCACACGGCCGTACCACTTGCCGTAGGACTTGGAGTCCGTGATCTTGTTCTGGGATACTTTAATGAATACAGGCATTTTGTTAATTGATAATTGAAAATTGATAATTGACAATTGGCTGCGCGCAAATACCATCATGTCATCAGAGCGTTTCTCTGACAATGCAAAGGTACTACTCTGGCAGAGGCAATTGGTGCACTTTTGTGCAATGTGACTTGAAATTATAGCTTTTTTTGCAATTAAGTCGCTTTTTTGTCCTTTTCGAACTTCATCCTTAGCGAAGCTTGCTCTGCATCTTGCAGATGGCGGATGAACTCCTGATAGAGTTCAGAGCGGTTGAGATAATCCTGATCCTGATATTCAGGAGGCAGATCAATACAATAATCCTCACAGATATACCTTACAGCTTCAGGAGGAAGCTTATGGGCATTAGGGCTAACACCCAGTGCCTCGAGGATATGACTACGAGTCGCCAAATAACGACTGAAGGTATTGCGATGTACGCCGGCAAGTCTGGCCAATGTACTCTTGCTTATGAACTTGTGTCTATCGTATAGGTTTACCATAATATGGAGGTTATGAATTGTGGCACTATTCTGTGGGAATTATGGCACTTTACGGGTCGGAAAGTGGCTCTTTGATAAAGTCGAGGATATCGATGCATCGCTCCTTCTGATCTTCAGTGGCATGATCTTCGAGCGTGGAATCAACATGAAGATCGAGGTCGTATAGACGGAGCGTCTGGTCGACAAGGTCTTCAAAGAAAAGGAAGGTGCTCATTGTCGGGTCGGTTCGAGGGTAAATCGTAACCCTCCGGCCTTCAAGAGGGGCAAAGAGGTCTGGAACCAAATGGGAGGTCGTGGCATAAGCCATCCATATACTCTCCGGGAAAAGTTCTGAAAGCACCACGGCCGAGGCTTCAGATTCTACCACGCAGATGTTTTTATAATCGCACACAGATGACACAGATAACACAGATTGATTTTGCTCCGCAAAGTTGCTGCGACCGCAGCAAGTATCTGTGGAATCTGTGTGACAAAGTAAATGGAGCCCGAAGAGGCAGTGCTGGACGTGCCAGTATTCCAGAAGAGGTTCCCGGACCTTGAGGAGTTTGGAGATCCAAGTAGCTCCGGTGTGGCCATCAAGGGGCTGAAGCATGTCATCGATCATCCAGAAGATGTCCTTACCACTCTTGGTTTTACCGAGATAATAGCGTTCTGCCGCGTGGCGCATCTGTTCGACAGTCACTTTTCCAGCTGCAATGAAAGGCTCAAAGAAGTCGAAATTATCAGCGCGACAGGCTTCCACCATTGGCATCGAAGGCAATATAAAGTCGACCTGATGTCTGATATCAGATGCTTGAGGACGGAGTGCCTTAAACGTGTTACTGAATACTTCGTTCCATTTCATCGGCTCGCGCGGGTTATTATTAATTTTAATTTAATTAAGCCCCTTATAGGGGCTAAAATTATTAATTAAAAGGGCAACACGTTATCGTCTAACACGATCCAGGTGGCACCGGTCTCGGGATGGACCTCCCTATGGACGACCTTCTGCTGGACAGCCAGATCGAGATAGCGATAGTAAGCCTTGGCATCGATGACCCCACACTTCTTCAAGGCAATCGCCATCACTTCACCGAAAGGCCGTTGACTACGACCTTCCATAGCTGTCGTAAAGAGTTTATGGAGATCCATGTCATTCTTGACTTCCTCAGATGATCCAGACGTGTCTTTCGGACTCATCCAGCGGCCTTGGTCGTCGCGAGGCTGCTCCTGATAGTCAGGACACCACTCGGGCAACCCCTCGTCGTTGATGCGATAGTAGAATTTCTGCTTCATCTTCTGCTTTCGGGAGTAGGTCTGGGTGACCTTAAACGTGTCGGTCTTGTCTTTCTCGCTGATCATTTCACATTGGAACACCTCAAAGGCTTTGTTGGTGAGCTCAGTACCGATGGAACCGCGCATATTCCGGTCTTGCTCGCTTTTATTGAGGTGGAGTACACAGACGATGCTGCAGTTGAATTCCTTGGCCAATGCCATTAGCTGTTCCATGATACGCGTCGCCTGAACAGCGTCATTGATATCGGTCATAAGGTCCTTGATGCCATCGATGATACAGATATCGGGTTTAATGGTGCGGATCGCCACATTGACCATCTTGCCACGCTTCTCAAAACCCAGTCCTCGCAGATTAAAAGCGTAAAAAGTATTATTAATATCGCACACAGATTCCACAGATTCCACAGATTTTTCTGAAAGAGGAATAATGCGGTCTTTCAGGATCTCCTGAGTACTCTGCTGGCTCTGCTCGGTATCAATCCACAAAACCCTTAGGGGTTTTAAATCTGTGTTATCTGTGCCATCTGTGTGGCATATTCTTTCTAAAGCCAGCGCTTTCTCTTTAAGGCACGCCGCCATCAGGATCGACAAGAAATACGTCTTACCGCTTTTTGCCTTACCGCAGTCAGCCACCAACTCACCTCGATAGAAACACGGCACGTCGAACATCCTGAACAATGGTTGCATCGGTGGCAAGTCCGTCTCCGGTGTAATACGCTCAACGTACAACTCGTCTATCTCCTGCTGCGTCGGCGTGACTTGCCCTACCAGATTGGCTGTTCGTCTATTGCGAGACAAACTGTTTTTCACTAATTCAAATCCTTCTTCGTTCATAAATTCTGCGGTTTTTATAATAAATTTGAAATGACAACGTTAATAAATTTGGTGTCTGTTTGATTAGACGCCATAAAGGTCGTCAATTTCTGGCATACCGCGGTACCACCTAAAGGTAGTACTATTGTTAATGGAATAAAGAATTTTTAAGCCTTCGGGCAATGTGTATAATAAATTTTAAGATTAACATGAAAGAAAAAGTTCAGACGTTGCAGGATTTCGGCGAAATTCTGCACGAAGTGCGCAGCGAAATGCGCTACGCCACTGACCTCCTGGCTTCCGACCTGAAAGCCAGCAAGAGTTTGTTCGGGGGAGTCTGAACTGGTAAGTCACGCAACATCGAGCACTACATCCGGGTGTTCCGCCACCTCTATTCCGAGGCCCACAACGACGCCCAGCGCCATCGTCTAGACGAGGCCCTCTACGACCTCTTCCACCCTGGGTAACCAGGTTTTGACAAAACTTGACCACATTTTTGAATCATAAGTTTTGTATAATCAAAAAGATTTCTTACCTTTGCAGAGACTATTAAACGTTTTATAAGCAATGGCGGACCTGGTTAAGACGAAAAATGTGGCTTTGGCACTGTCAAGTGGTGGGGCAAGAGGGTTGGCACATATCGGCGCCATCGAAGAACTCGAAGCGCAAGGTTACCACATCAGTTCCATTGCAGGCTGTTCCATGGGAGCGCTCATCGGTGGAGTATATGCGGCTGGCAAACTGACTGAGTTTCGCGAATGGATGAAAACCATCGACAGGAAGAAAATGCTGGGACTCATCGATTTCTCACTATCGTTAAATCATCTTGTCAAAGGAAAGCGCATCATCGAAGCCATCATGGAGTTCGTTCCAGACGTGAATATTGAAGACTTGCCCATTCCATACTGCGCCGTGGCTACAGACCTGAAAGCTGGTAAAGAGGTGCTTTTCAACAAGGGAAGTTTGTTCGAGGCTATCCGTGCCAGCATATCCCTACCCTCTTTTTACGAACCTGTACAACGTGATGATATGATTCTGATTGATGGTGGTGTCATTAACCCTATTCCTTTGAATCGGGTTAAAAGACAGGCTGGCGACATTCTGGTTGGTGTTGATGTGAGTGGTCATGATTACAAGGCTCAGTGGGAAGAAATGCAGCGACTGACAGAAATGCAAAAGCAAGATACGTCTTTGAAAACCAAAATACTTGACATGCTGATACCCGACAACATCGGATTCAACTATTACACGGTACTTTCACGCACTAGTTCCCTGATGATCCGTCAGAACTCCATCCTGATGGCTCAACTGACGAAGCCCGACATCCTGGTGGACATTCAGATGAACCGTTACGGGACCTTTGATTTTGACAAGTCAGAAAAGCTTATTGCTATCGGTCGGAAAAAGACAGCGCAGGTGATCAGTAAATACAAAGAAATTATACCACTATAAATATATGAACACATTATCAATATTAGTAGCAGCACTTCTTCCCGCCATTCTGCTATGGTTATATATATGGAAGAAAGACACCAAGAAAGAGCCGACTTCTTGGTTGGTGAAAGCTTTTCTCTGGGGTATTATCATTTGTATTCCCGTCGCTATCGTGGAAGCGGGTTTAGGATACATATTATTGGGCGATGGAGGTAAACCATCAAGCCTTCTCGACACGACTATAGTTGCTTTTGTTGTGGCTGCCATACCGGAAGAGTCATTCAAATTATTGGCTCTTTGGCTCATACTACGAAAAAACCCTTATTTTGATGAGCACTTTGACAGCATTGTCTATGCGGTATGTATTGGATTAGGGTTCGCTGCGCTTGAAAACATTGGATATGTGTTTGGTAAAGACGGTGGTATGCTGACTGCCATCACTCGAGCCTTGTTGGCAGTTCCCGGGCATTACGCCTTTGCCATATTGATGGGGTACTATTATTCTATATACCATTTTGTTGACCACTCGCCTAAGGCAGCCGCTTGCGTCCTCTTGGTTCCCGTATTAGCCCATGGCGTATATGATTCCTTGGCTATGAGCGGTTTGGTCGATCCTACAGTAGGAGGCATCAGTTTCTTCGTCCTCATCTACTTCTGTATAAAGATGCATAAGTATTCATGGAACAAAATGATGGCACAGGTTGAGAGAGATAAGAATGGAACAAATGTAACATCATAAACAGTATATAGACAACTCTGATAAAAAGGACAATCAGCAAAACAATAATTAAAAACAACAGAAATGAAATATAACATATTTATTAGTTACGCCCACAAGGATTTAGAGCAGGTAAAAAGCATTAAAACAGAGTTGGAAAAAACTCTTGATGTTAGTTGCTTAATGCATATGGACAACTTAGAGGACAACACACCTATACCCATAGATGTTATCTCTCATATCGAGAATTCAGATACTTTTTTGTTCATGCTCTCTTCTGAATCTCAAAAATCAGAATTAGCTCTGACTGAGCTATATTATGCCAGAAGTCCGTTTATTAAAATCAACCTCATCAATATTGACAACTGTTCAATGTCAGAGTCATTTGAAAAACAGTTTGGGCGTATTGCCGTCACTACATGGGACGATCAATCCCAACGCGAAAGACTTCTGCAAAATATCAGGGTTAACATGGAACTAAAACACGATTACCACACAATCAAAATTAATGGAAAATGGGCCAAGTTTGATGAGGAAGGCAATATCATCATTTCAGATCAATGTCGTGAAATGAGTTACATTGGAGAAGGTTTATTTAAAGGAGAGTTTTATAATGGCTATTACGGTTTGTTCAGCAAGGATGGTCATTTAATCACACCTTCTCAATGGAAAGAGATAAGTGATTTTCACGAGGGAATAGCTCGTGTCCAGGATGAAAACGACAAATATGGTTATGTCAACAAAAACGGGTGCATGGTAAGCCCCTGTACATGGATCTTAGCTTTGAATTTCAGCGAAGGCTTAGCCAGTGTCCAAGATGAATGCGGAAAGTTCGGTTGCATCGACAGGACCGGAACTGTAGTCATTCCATGTATCTGGGGTTTTATAGATGAATTTAGTGACGGGTTGGCTATGGTAGTTCCTAATTCTAATGGAAAAATAGGATTCATAAACAAGGGGGGAGAACTGGTTATCCCATGCAACTGGGATAATGCATTTTCTTTTGTGGAAGGTCTTACTTCCGTTCAGAATAATGATGGAAAATGTTGTTTCATAGACAAAACTGGGGCGGCAATCACCCCACTTCAATGGAATGAGTTATCCGATTTCTCCGAAGGATTAGCAAATGTTGAAGATATTAGTGGAAAATGTGGGTATATTGACGGAACCGGGAAATTAGTTATTCCCTGCAAATGGATAATTGCAGAGTCATTCCACGGAGGTATTGCAATCGTCAAAGATGAAAACGGTAAACGTAGCCTCATCAATAGAGAAGGGAAGATTGTGAGTTCATGTCAATGGAAAGATGTACGTGGTTTTAATGAAGGGCTGGCTCCAGTCCAAGACGACAATAACAAATGGGGTTACATTGATAGAACTGGAACAATAGTCATTCCATGCGAGTGGGAGTCAGCCTATCGGTTTCGTAAAGGATTAGCCCGAGTCAAAAACGCAAACAACAGATATGGTTTTATTGACAAAACAGGCAAACTTGCTATTCCTTGTAAATGGTTAGATGCCGACGATTTTTCCGGAGAACTAACTTGTGTTATGGACGAGAATGGTGACGGTTTTTACATTGACAAAAAAGGTGGAATTGTCATTCCTCATAATTGGGATAACGAAGACTATTTTGATGAGGAATTATCACATGTAAAAGAGTATATCAATAAATGCAGTTTTTTCAACAATAGAAAAAGGGAGGAGAATCCTTGTAAGTGGTTATATGCAGACCATTTCAGTGAAGGAATGGCAATAGTTATAAATGACAACGAAAAATGCGGCTTTATTGACAGGACCGGGTCGTTAGTGATTCCTTGCATTTGGGATGATGCGAGGGCTTTTAGAGAAGGCTTGGCCCGCATAACTGACAATAAGAACAAGTCAGGTTTTATTGACAAGACAGGTAAAGTAGTAATACCCTGCAAATGGAATCTTGCAGATTTTTTCAATGGGGGGCTGGCTCGTGTAAAAAACGATAAAGGCTCTTGTGGGTTCATTGACAAGACTGGAAACGAAGTGATACCATGCAAATGGAAATATACTGGTACCTTTTATGAGGAACTGGCACTTATAAAAGACGAAAATGACAAATGGGGGGTTATTGATAAAAAAGGAAAAGAAGTGATTCCCTGCAAGTGGAAAGGAATGGCATATTTCTCTGAGGATTTGGCAATTGTAAAAGATGACAATGATTTATTGGGGTTCATTAATAAAAAGGGAGAATTGGTAAGCCCATGTCAATGGAAAGAGGCACATGGTTTTTGTGATGGGTTGGCTCTTGTTAAAAATGAAAACGACCAATGGGGTTATATCAACAGAGCGGGAGAACTAATCATCCCGTGTCAGTGGAGTGATGCAAGAGACTTTTGTGAGGGGATGGCTGCAATCCAAGACAATAACAAATGGGGATTCATTGACAAAACAGGTAAAAACGTCATTCCGTGTAAATGGGATACAACTGGAGACTTCTCTGAAGGACTTGCAAGCGTTTTGTTGGAATGGGACAAACAGGGCTATATAGACAAGACTGGAGAAATGGCGATACCATACAACGGATGGAAGTTTGCCGGAGATTTCTCTGACGGATTAGCCATGATTCAAAATAAGGAGAGAAAATGGGGATTTATTGACAAATCGGGAGAATTAGCATTATTATGTAAATGGAAGGAAGTAGAATTCTTCTCTGAGGGTTTTGCCGTTATTATAGATCACAATAATAAGTACGGCCATATTGACAGAACAGGAAAAGTGCTGCAAACAAGATGAACAAACCCAAGGATGCTATTTGTTTACACGGCCTACTTTATATTTTTTCGTTATTTTGAAAAAAGCATCAAAAATATTTGTTTGTTCATGATATATTTTGTATCTTTGCAGCATCATTAATTAAAAGCCTTTGAATAAAGGCAATATTACTATTTTCTAATGGTTTGCGTAAATAATACTGAAGATTACATGAAGAGGAAGTTGTCAGGGGAGATTATCGTTTCTTCTGCCACTTATATGGGATATAAAGCCATTACGACGTATCAGGCTACTGACAATTTCATGGTTGTTGTGATGAACATGGACAGCCTTTCCTTCTATGTCTATAGTGTTAAAGAGGGGAAGTTCTGCATTAAAGAATATAAGGAATCGTTGCAACACACCATTACAGACCTCATCACGACTGAACTGCTGCAGAACAACGATGTCATAAAATGGTGGAAATGCATTTTCTATGAGCATGATAACGTTTGTACCTACGACCCTTATTATGATGTTCTCAAAATATCAGATAATAGTGACATCACATTCAAAGAGATCATAGAAAGGCTATCCAGTCATATATCCTCGTTACAATTACCAACGGGCATTTCACAAATGTTCCTTATTGGGGATCTGGCCGCCAACCCCTTGATAAAATATGTATTACAGCGCCTGACAGCGTCAAAGTCGGTTCTGTCCCTCACCGATTTCATAGGAAATGACATTCCTGATGAGAATGAAATAGTCATTTTACCGAAAGAGCGGTTGAATCATATGAGCCTAAACGTAAAAGGGTCTGTCATTTTTACAGAGCTTGTCCCGACCTCTCTTAATATTACCCTGCCTTTAGATTCAATAGGTAATTTGATGTCATCCGACACGAAATGGGAGGATATGCTCGTTGACAAGCAACAGGATTATAACGTTGGTAATATGGCTTTTAAAACCATTAGCGTACGAGTAGAATGCGATTCTTTCCAAAACATATTCCTTTCTTGCAAAGACCTGAGAGGCAATCGTAAAGTCAAACATTTTAATTGAGAGCCATATGGATAAATATTTGAAAACGATGATGGACACCCTGTCTATCAAAGACATAACACAAGAGATAAGCGAGTTCATTCATTCTGGAGACGGGTATGAAAACAAGCTCAAACTAACGCTTGTCATTCTCCATCTTATTGAGGAGAGTTCCAATATACTTCGCTCTGTTGATATCAGTGAATTCATTTCTCAAGTCAGAGAAAAAACGAAAGAGATTGACAAACAGGCAAACTCTTTAGCAAAGGAATACCACATTAACTTACAACAGAATAATGAAATATCCGAGATACTTACAAATGAAGACAATCGCATTTCAGAGCTTCAAGGCCAAATAAGCGATTTGCTTACACAATACGACACCCTTATCGGTAAGATTGTGGCAACGCGCGAAAAACTTCCTATACAGAAACAGCTTGAATTGGAAAAGAAATAAGTGATGGAACAGGCTCTATATACACCGGACATGCTAAGTATTCATGATCTCTGCCAGCAAGGGACTACAGTTCTGGGGCCAGGCATGAGGTATGTCATCTGGACCCAGGGGTGCCCCTTCCATTGCGAGGGTTGCGTAACCCCCAAGAGTCGTCCTCTCACCAAAGACAAACAAGTACGTATTGTAGATCTGGCTGAAGATATTCTCTCCCGGCCACAAATAGAAGGAATCACTATCAGTGGTGGAGAGCCATTTCTTCAAGCATCAGCATTGGGCAACCTTCTTCAGACTGTGCATGAAACGCGTCCCGACCTGACGGTCATGTCATACACTGGATATACGAAAGAATCACTCATTTGGCCAGACGCACAGAACTTAATCAAGTATTTGGACCTACTCATTGACGGACCCTACGTCCAAGCTCTCAATGATAACAAAGGAGTGAGAGGATCCTCCAACCAACGGCTTCATTTTTTTACTTCCCGTCTCCTCCCTTGGAAAGAAGAACTGGAAAATGGGAAAAGAAAGGTGGAATATCATATCACCAATGGAAATATTAAGGCCTACGGTGTCCCAACAGAAAAAATGTATATCAAATAATTATTAACTTTAAAATCAGAAAAATATGAGCTATATCGACAGTGCCCCAATCGAGCCCACTCCAGCCACAATGGATGATGTGTTAAACCAAATTGAATGGTTGCGCCAGCAACTTGAACAGCAAATCAGATTAGCACAAGATGCTGCTACTCGTGAAGCCTTTGAGCGTGCTTTGGAAATACAACAGCAACAAGCTGCGAGGATTCAAGAAAGCCTGGACTGGCTAAGCGAAGAAATGCGCAATAATCTGGAAATTTTGGATAGTAGTCAGCGCCAACGGCTCACAGAAATCACTAATCAGGTCTATGAGGATATCAATCGCGCACAGAAAAAGATGGCTGAAACAGTTAACCGCCAAATGGCTGACTTAAGAACAGATATCGAAGACGCGTTTGAAGGAGTCAATACCAGTATAAAAAGACAGCAAACAGAAATCAACACCATCAACCATCAAATGCAGGTGATGGCGGAAGGCATCAATCAACTGGCCAGCGACATAGATGAGCGTTTCAAGCAGGACGAGCGCAGAATGAATAATATTCAAGCGAGTATCGACCAGATTCATCAACGCTTTCACAATGAGGATGAACAAGCTCGAGAAGCTGTCAAGACAGCACGTGCCCTTATGGATGTTGTGGAAAGGAGGACCATGCTGGATCGTTTCGCTCCAGATTATGAAGCAAATGATATCCGCCAACGTGTCAAAAACCTTGAAAACAGTGAGAACAATGGCGCAGCATTGAAAGCAGAAGCCACGGAAGCAATAACTCAGATATGGCAAACTGAAAGACATGCCATTCAAGAAAAAGTAAAACATGATGCCTTGGTAGAAGTTGCGATGACTCAAGTTGAAAGAGTACTTAGTGTTGTCAACGACAACCGGGAGATCAAAAAGGCCGTTGAAAACGGCGACCCCATATCTATTGAAAACGATTTCTGGTCAGAAGGCGAATACGGCCGTCTTGAAAAGGAATTGAAAGGTCTCATGAAAGAATTGGAGGACAGATATAACCAGAATCTGACAAGGCAACGCATTGATGCAATTGTTAAAAGAAGTGCTCAGATTGAAGGACGTATCTTGCAGATTTGTGCAGAGTCCGTTGCCAAAGCCGTCCTTTCTGAGGCACGAGTTGAAACTGTTGAGGACATCATCAATGTTATGCAGGGAAAAGGCTGGATGCTCAAAGGTCTAAAAGAAGGGGCTCCTCAAAACAACTACATGGGAGGTGAAGAAGATAACGATTGGAGAAAAGGAGTGTTTGCCGTCTTGGAGAACAACCTTGGTGAAATCATCACCGTTATTGTTGACCCTGTTTCTGACACCCAGAACAAACTCATTATCCACCAGGAAACCAGTGGCAGGACTGATCAAGAGATTAACAGTCAAATGGAGGCCATCAAACAGCAATTATGTGAAGGTGGCTATACTATAGGTGAAACTACTTCTGGCATAACGCACATACCAGAAATGGGGTCAGCCAATAGACTCGGACAGGCTCATGCCACTGATAAAGTCCGACAAAAAGTAGATAAAATATAAAATATGTATAAGAATGATTGTTGAGCGCATAAGAAACCTAGATATTTCCAAACGTCCAATTATTACCGGTCTTTATGGCTGTACTTATGGACAAGAGTATTTTGTGGAAGACAACCTTTGCAAGTACAATTACTGGCAAGAATTGTATCGATATTTGCGAGGTGAAGGTTATACGACCGTCTTCTACAATGAAGGATTCAATTTCTTTTCTTATGAGGAAAGTCAATTGGAGACGTTCATCTTCACAAAACCAGAGGACATCTCTAATGGTACGAGGGGAAATGGTAATCCTCAAGGCCGATATGTTTCTCAGTTTTCAAGCCCTAATGGGCACAACCGACGCAGGGGAATACGTCTGACCAATGGAGGAAACAATACATCTGGGATCACTACTGAGAATCATGAAGGGGCGCAAACGGCTCCCCAAGATACGACATCAACAGATCTTGTGGCGCGCAATTCTGCAATTTTGGTCAACAAAACTGATACAGACCAATTTTTCCAGGTTAGGAGCAGAGAGCGAGTGATGGCAAGAATATCTACATTCATGAATTTGAATCCCGGCCATAGGTTAGCTGTCGTCTTCACAATGCCTTCCAAAATATCCTTTGGACGGGAGGAGCCAGCAATCATTTCCGATCTGCAGGCACGATTTAGCCAGCAAGACCATGCAGCCTCAAGCCTCAGGATAATTATCCTTTACGACTTTAAGGAAGTGACGGCTTTGTATGAATCTCTCCAGCAAGGAGGAGCTTTCTTCCTTGATACTTGGTTCAAAAACCAAATGTTTCCAGATCATCAGGAAGGACGCTCAGACTTGCACAAACCGTCTTCCTCATTATACCATATTGGGAGCATGGGAAAGGACGAAGTGGGTAACATGCTTAAAAGGCGACGTGTCATGGACGGTCTTCGATATACCTTGTCCCCAATCCCCTTTGACGATTTATGTGCTCGGATTTGCCAACAATTTATTATACAAGACCCTGACACGGAAGAGGAGAAAAGCATTGAGACTGTCGCTGAGTTTATGAAATTGCCCACCCAAGAGATTGAAAGAACAATATTAAGGATGGACAATGAGAAGGCGATCAACAAAATTAAGAAAATGCTTGGCATAGACAAATTGATAGAACAATTTGAAAAATATGTCAAGGCTTATCGTCGTTCGCAAAAAAACAAGAAAGAGCCGAAATTCCGTCCCCACATGGCCTTCATGGGCAACCCAGGCACCGGTAAGACAACGGTGGCAAGGCTGTTTGGTGACATGCTGAGAGAGGAAGGATTGCTTAGCAGAGGACAATTTATTGAAGCTAAACCTCAAGATTTGATTAGCCAATATATTGGAGATACACGCATAAAAGCCCAAGCTTTATGCGACCGGGCAAAAGGCGGTGTGCTATTCATCGATGAAGCCTACGGACTTATGTCTGGTGACAACAATAACGGCAATACCAACTTTGGGAAAGAGGCCATTGAGGTACTTATCCAGTTCATGGAGAATAATGACGATTCTCTGGTAATCTTAGCTGGTTACCCTGATGACATACAAAGGCTAATTAAAGAAGGGAACCCAGGCTTTGAAAGCCGTTTCAACAAAGACATCGGATATTTCTATTTCGAAGACTACGAACCTGATGTTCTTTATCAAATCGCCAAGAAGAACATTCCTGAAGAGATCAAGACCACAGAGGCATTCGACAAGGCCCTCCGTGACATCATTGTGATTAAACACGCCTACCGTTCCCATAATTTCGGTAATGCCAGAGACATTGAGAACCTGGCCAGTACGATTGTCTCTGCCTATTATGAAACTGGGGATAATAGCCTTTTAGACATCAAGCACCTTCCTGACAAACTTCGCATATTGGTTGATCCGACCATGCTTGACGAAGAAACTATGCTTGCTGAGCTTAATGAAAAGATTGTAGGGCAAGAAAACATTAAGAAAGTCGTTAGGGAACTATATGTAAGTTGTCAGGCAGAACGTACCAAGATGACCAATATTGAGGGTTACAAACCTGAACCCCAAAGGCTCAACTACATTTTTGCCGGCAATCCGGGAACCGGAAAAACAACCGTTGCACGTATCATCGGTAACTTATTACAGAAGATGGGAGTGTTAAGCAGCAATGACAACTCGGTCCTTACGGAGATGTCTGGTGGAGAGATGACTCAGATGACACCAGAGCAAATCGATGACCTCTTCGAAAACAACATTGGGAAAGTCTTATTCATTGACGAGGCCTACGAGTTGGGGCATAATCCTCAAGTCATCGGGGAAATCGTTCAGAATGCAACAAACCTAAAATATCAGAATAAACTGTGCCTAATCCTTGCAGGCTATACCACCGAGATGCACCAAATGATGCGCCTCAATCCGGGAATGTTCAGCAGGTTTACAGAAGTGAAGTTCCGAGATTACAGCAATAAAGAGTTATGGGAGATTCTTAAACGCAAAATCAATGCTCCAGGCAGTCAATATCTGATTGACGAAGCTGCATGCAAAAAAACTGCGATAAACTATTTTGCATCACTGCCTCGTGGCCATGAATTTGGCAATGCAAGGATTATTGACGATCCCCTCTTGCCACATCTAAAACTCGAACTTGCTAAGCGATATATCGGTGCTACCAAAGAACAGCACAATGATCCCGATTTCGCAAAAAGGATCCTCCCTGAAGATTTCCCTCTCACCCGAGGCGGAAACGGAGATTCTGATTTATCCCCAATGGAGAGGTTAAACAAAATGCAAGGAATAGAGAATATTCAGGAACAGTTTGAACAATATAGGGAAGCCTTCAAACGATTCCTTAATGGGAACGGAGGCGATATATTCCGTCCTCACATGGCATTTATGGGTAACCCCGGAACTGGTAAAACAACCATCGCCCGTCTATTCGGATCTATCCTTCATGAAGATGGGCTTTTGCCGCAAGGCCAATTTATTGAAGCCACCGTAGGCGATTTGGTTGGTCAGTACATTGGAGAGACAAGAGTAAAGGCTGGCGCTTTATGTGACCGGGCAAAAGGTGGCGTATTGTTCATCGATGAAGCCTACGGGCTTATGTCGGGTACTAATGAACACGGCAATGCCGACTTTGGTCAAGAAGCCATAGAGGTGCTCATCCAATTCATGGAGAATAATGACGACTCTCTCGTGATATTGGCAGGATATCCTGATGAAATAAAGAGGCTCATTAATGACGGGAATCCAGGCTTCAAAAGCCGCTTCAACGAAAGCCTCGGCTATTTCTATTTCGAAGATTACGCACCTGACGCACTCTACAATATTGCCAGAAGGAACATTCTTAAAAATGTCAAAGAAACGACAGAAGCCTTCGACAAAGCACTTAAGAACATTATCGTACTCAAACATGCCTACCGCACCAAGGTTTTCGGCAATGCCAGAGATATGGAGAATCTGGCCAATACGATCATCTCTTCCTACTATAATGCCAAGGCCACTGGTCCTCTTGATGTTGTTCATCTTCCAGAGCGACTCCGCATATTGGTTGATCCCTCTGTGCTCAATGAAGAGACCATGCTTTCCGAACTCAATGAAGTAATTGTCGGACAGGAAAAGGTCAAGACTATTGTTAGGAATCTATTCTATAGTTGCTTGTCAGAACGCACCAAGATGGCTGAAATCAAAGGTTATCAACCAAAACTTCAAAGGCTTAACTACATTTTTGCCGGAAATCCAGGTACAGGTAAGACTACCATAGCACGTATCATTGGCAACCTGCTCCAGAAGATGGGTGTACTAAGCAGCAATGATGAATCTGCCGTCACAGAGATTTCTGGCGGTGAGGTGGCAAATATGACACCTAATCAAATCAAGAAACTTTTTGAAGACAATATCGGGAAGGTCTTGTTCATAGACGAAGCATATCAACTGAAGGATAATTTTCAAGCTCTAGCAGAAATAGTCAAAAATGTAACGGACGAAGATTATCAAAACAAGATGTGTATTATCCTCGCAGGATATACAAAAGAGATGCATGAAATGATGAGTTCTAATCCGGGAATGGCAAGTCGTTTCAAAGAGGTGTTATTCCAGGACTACACCGATGAACAACTATGGGAGATTCTTAAGCGTAAAGTGAATGCCCCAGACAGTCAACTGCTGATGGACGAGGAAGCTTGCGAACAAAAAGCACTTAATTATTTTGCATCATTAAAACGTGGTCATGACTTTGGTAATGCCAGGATTATTAGCGAAACACTCATCCCTCACCTGAAAGAAAAGCAAGATAGGCGATTCGAAAAAGCCTCTTCCGATGAGAGGAAAAACCCAGATTTTGCCATGAGAATCCTTCCTGAAGATTTCCCTGCCACTAGGATTAAGGGGAAAAAATCCATGCCACCGATGGAGAGGCTGGAGAAGATGCAGGGCATAGAAATAATAAAGAAACAGTTCAAGCGATATCGAGAAGCCTTTAAACGATACCTTGAGGGCGAAGGTGTAAGTATATTCCGTCCCCACATGGCATTCATGGGAAACCCCGGCACTGGCAAAACAACAATCGCCCGTCTATTCGGATCTATCCTTCATGAGGATGGGCTTTTGTCACAGGGGCAGTTCGTAGAGGCCAAAGTAAGTGACCTAGAAGGTCAGTACATTGGTGAAACAAGGATCAAGGCTTCTGCTTTATGTGACCGGGCAAAAGGTGGCGTATTGTTCATCGACGAGGCCTATGGACTTATGTCGGGTACTAATGAACATGGAAGTGTCGACTATGGGCAAGAAGCTATAGAGGTGCTTATTCAGTTCATGGAAAACAATGAAGATTCTCTTGTGATTTTGGCAGGTTACCCCACGGAAATAAAAAGACTTATCAACGAAGGAAACCCGGGTTTCAAAAGCCGCTTCAACGACAGTATAGGCTTCTTCTATTTCGAAGACTACGAACCCGATGCCCTTTACAACATTGCCCGGCAAAACATTCCGAAATCCATTGAGACAACTGAGGCATTTGATAAAGCACTTAAGAACATCATCGTACTTAAGCATGCCTACCGCACCAAAGTTTTCGGCAATGCTAGAGATATGGAGAACCTAGCCAGCACTATTGTCTCTGCCTATTATGATGCAGGTGAAGATGGACCTCTTGATGTCAGACATCTGCCAGACCATCTCCGCATATTGGTTGACACCACCATGCTCGATGAGAATATTATGCTTGCAGAACTCAATCAGAAGATTGTAGGACAGGCAGAGATTAAGGAAATTGTCAAGAATCTGTATATCAAGTGTGCCGGCGAACGTAGGATGATGGCAAACATAGAAGGCTATCAGCCCGAACTTCAAAGGCTCAACTACATTTTTGCGGGCAATCCTGGTACGGGCAAAACCACAATTGCTCGCATCATCGGTAACTTGCTCCAAAAGATGGGTGTGCTGAGCAGCAATGACATCTCGGTCATCACAGAAATGTCGGGTGGAGAAATGACTCAGATGAGACCCTCTCAAATCAAAAAGCTCTTCGAGGAGAATATTGGAAAAGTATTGTTTATAGACGAGGCCTATGAGCTAGGACGTAATCCACAAGTGATCGGTGAAATTGTAAAGAACGCGACAAATCCAGATTATCAAAATAAATTATGCATCATCCTTGCAGGCTATACAAAAGAGATGAATGACATGATGAGACTCAATTCTGGAATGTCTAGTCGATTCGATGAAGTGGTATTCCAAGATTACAGTGACGAGGAACTTTGGGAGATCCTGAAACGCAAGGTCAATGCGGACAACCAGTGCCAAATGGACGAGACTGCTTGCTACCAGATTGCAATGGATTATTTTGCTTCTCTACCCCGAGGCTCTCATTTTGGCAATGCACGAATTATAGACTCACTCCTCAGTCATCTGAAACACAAACTTAAGGAACGATATATCTATGCGACTGAAGAGCAGGCAAAAGACCCCAATTTCGCCAGAACAATTCTTCCTGAGGATTTTCCACAAGGATTTGACAAGGCACAACATAGTTCAAATGTTTCCACGAGCATGATTAATCCACCAAAACCCGTAACAGCGATGCGGAGTATTGACCTGACCAAGAACCCTGCCGACCGCAGAGTTACCGGCAAGAGTCAACTTAAGGAAAAGGCTACTGGACTGTTGTCTTCATCAAATGGTGAGGGTACGGGGTTTATTATCTCCATCCCTGATCGTTATATCCTGACTTGCAGCCATGTTATAGAAGATTCCAACGACCTTCGCTTCATAATGAGTTGCGAAAGGGAATTTGAAACAATTGCACATGTAGTTTGGAGTAGTTTTGAACAGGACATGGCACTTCTTCAATTGGATGAAATTCCCGATGACGCATGCTACGTCCAAATTGACTGTAATATCGACCAAGATCCAGACCCCTGTGCCCCAGATGAGATGATAAAATTGATATTGTGTTCATACCCCGCTGGATCTATCCTTGCCTCAACCCCCACCTTCTCTGAAGGCAAGATAGATAATTACGAGAAGCAGGTTCAACTACCGGACGGTCGCTGTTTTGACACCATTATATCAGCAATCAATGCAACTCATGGATGTTCTGGCGGACCTGTGGTGCGCATGAGCGATTTTGCGTTGGTAGGGATACTCCAAGGCGGATTGAAAGAAGGCAATGACCAATTAATCACTGACATCCACCAACTTCTCAGAAACAAGAACTTAGATATTAAATTTTAATATGCTATTAATTGTATTAACTATCTCAACAATACATTTAAACTTTTTATAATATGGAAAGCAATTCAAATAGCAGTGCAATGGATCGTCTCCAGCAAATGGTTGGATTAGAGAATATCAAGGAACAGTTTAAACGGTATCGCAATGCCTTCAAACGGCATCGCGAAAGCAAGGCACCTGGCGTATTTCGTCCCCACATGGCATTTATGGGCAATCCCGGCACAGGCAAGAGCACCGTGGCTAGGCTATTTGCCGAGATTCTTCATGAAGATGGACTTCTACCGCAAGGTTACTTTGTTGAAGCTACCGTAGGCGATTTGATTGGTCAGTACATTGGAGAAACAAGAGTGAAGGCAGGCGCTATATGTGACCGCGTAAAAGGTGGTGTATTGTTCATCGACGAAGCCTACGGGCTTATGTCGGGTACTAATGAACACGGCAATGCAGACTTTGGTCAAGAAGCCATAGAGGTGCTCATCCAGTTCATGATGAATAATGATGACACGGTTGTGATATTTGCGGGGTATTCTGATGAGATAGAAAAGTTCATGGACGAAACGTTCATCAAGACCCATTTCCTTTCAGACCTCAGCATATACTATTTCGAGGACTACGAACCTGATGTCCTTTACAACATTGCCCGGCAAAACATTCCGAAATCCATTGAGACAACTGATGCATTTGATAAAGCACTTAAGAACATCATCATACTTAAGCACGCCTACCGCACCAAAGTTTTCGGTAATGCCAGAGATATGGAGAACATAGCCAACACCATTGTCTCTGCCTATTATGATACAGACCAAGATGGACCTCTTGATGTTGTTCATCTTCCAGAGCGACTCCGCATATTGGTTGATCCCTCTGTGTTCGACGAGAATATCATGCTTGCAGAACTCAATCAGAAGATTGTAGGACAGCAACAAATCAAGCATTTTATCAGGGATCTTTATTTAAGACTCCTTGCTGAACGTACTAAGATGTCCATCATAAAGGGCTACAAACCCGAACTTCTGCCGCTCAACTTTATTTTCGCCGGCAATCCAGGTACTGGGAAATCAACTGTTGCACGTATCATCGGTAACTTATTACAGAAGATGGGAGTGTTAAGCAGCAATGACAACTCGGTCTTTACGGAGATTTCTGGCAGCGAGGTGGCTAACATGACACCTAATCACATCATGGAACTTTTTGAAGACAATATCGGGAAGGTCTTGTTCATAGACGAAGCCTACATGTTGGCAGGAAATCCTCGGGCTATTACTGAAATCATATCTAATGTGACGAAATCTGACTATCGGGGCAAACTATGCCTCATTTTGGCAGGCTATGCTACTGAGATGCATCAAATGATGCGCCTCTATCTCGGTATGTCCAGCCGGTTCGAGAAAATTTTATTCGAAGACTACACCAACGAGGAATTATGGGAGATTCTTAAACGCAAAATCAATGTTCCAAACAGCAAGTATATAATTGATGACGTGACGTGCAAGAAAACAGCGATAAATTATTTCGCATCACTTCCCCGCAGCCCTCATTTCGACAATGCAAGTATTATTACAGGGAAACTATTACCCCTTTTGAAATCAAATCATACCAAGCGATATATCGAAGCGACTGACGAGCAAAAAGCGGATCCGGATTTCGCAATGAGGATCCTTCCTGAAGATTTCCCAAATAAAGAATATAATGATGAGGAAAGTAATCCTCAGCAGCAAAAGGCTCCTTTGTCCGCTATGGATAGATTGAAAAGGCTCTTCGATATGGATGGCACGCAAAAACAGCTTGAGAGATATCTTATAAAATACCGATATCACAAAGATAAAAACATTGCATTTTATCCCCATATGGCATTTTTGGGAAGTCCAGAGTCTGACATGATGACTATTGGTGAACTGTTTTCAGAAATACTATATGAAGAGGGGCTAATTGCCTATCAAATATTTGTAGCATTGAGAGGTCAATATCTTATCAACAGTTATGTCGGGCATTCAGCCATAAAGGCACGAGCACTGTTTGATCGAGCCAAAGGAGGAGTTCTTTTCATCGAAAACGCATATGAGCTATTCACAGAAAACCAATCGCCCGACATTAGCCAATACGGAAAAGAAATCATTATGGAACTGATACAATTCATGGAAGATGAGAGAGATACCATCGTTATCCTTGCAGGTTATACTGATAAAATAAGGTATATGCTTCAACACGGGAATCCTGGATTTGCTCGCAGGGTAACAAACGAATTTATCATGGGCGGGAATCCTGACATTCCATACGATATGATGCTTAGTAGTATATATAATAGTGAAAATGGCCCAATGTGCATGATATAAATTATCTCATTACAATAAAAAGAAAACAATATGGCAATAGCAATTACATGTCCGATATGCAATCAGACAACTAGTGGAAACTTCTGCGAGCATTGCGGTTTCGAAATCCACATCCTACCTGAGCCTATTTCTGATGAAGTGAGGCTCTATGAAGAGGAACGGGAAAAAGTATATAAAGAAAGGTTAGCGGAACAAAAGAGAAAGGAGAAGGTCCTTTCCGAACAATTGTCTTCGGCGCAAAAAGAACTGGAAAACCAGAAAATTGTTTCTGAAAAGACAGGAAAAGCAGATCAAGCCAAAATTGATCAGTTGACTAAAGATTTGAAACAACTAAGCACAGACTTGGAACAGCGGAACAAAGACCTGGAGAAAGCAAATCGAAAAGTCGCAGATGCAAAAGGAGAGCGTCCAAAGGCTTTCCTTCTATTTAAAGGTGTTGGTGAGGATACCGTTGGTGCTGTTTATCAAGGTAGGAACTCTTATGGTTGTTTATTCGGTGGAATAGACGATCCCAATCACCAAGAGCTGAGCATTGATGGACTTAAACCTCTTCATTTCAGAATCGAGACCATTGATGACAGGTTCTTACTTCATGACTTGGTTGGTGACATGTGTTCTGCTAATGGAGAATTGATAGGCTCAAAAGGTCGTACACTTACTAATGACACCAGGTTTTCTATAGGGAAAACCATAAAAGTTACGTTTATTATCTCTTAGAAATATTTAACAATTAAAAAATATAACTATGGATTACAATTTAGGTTGGGGTTCTCAACACCCAGGACATTTGGTTTATCTGGTTGACCTTTCTGGCTCAATGAAAAAAGGCAACAAGATTGGACAAGTAATGGATGCATTGCAAAAGAGTTTACGATTGCTTATAACGAAATGTACGGCTGGAAAAGCTTTGCTTGATCGTTTCTCAGTGACCATAATTGGATATCACTCTGACATCGTTCCTCTCTTTTCGGGAGGTGTTCAAGAATTAAGATCTCTGATAGCTAACAGTGTTTCAACGGGAAAGCCTTTATTTGATTATGAAGAGGGAGGAATTGCTGAACCTAAGTGGCAAACCTATATGTCAAATGCATTTGAAGAAGCCAGAAGAGACATCGAGCAATGGATAAGTTCTTCTAATGGTAGGGAATGTCCTGCCCCTATTGTGATAAACATTACGGATGGCCAGCCAGAGGAAGATGGCAAAAACCTTAAAGAATGTGCAAATGAAGCATTACAGGCGGCAAGGAGATTAACGAGCGTTAGGACTCCTGACGGAAATGTTCTCCTCTATAATTTACACATCGGGAGCTCTGGAAATATAAATCAGATTATTCTTCCTGTGGAACGGCCTAAATCTACGGACAATGAACGTGAAGATCAACGTATTGGATTTTTATACGACAGTGCATCCGTATTGACAGAAAAAATCGCAAGGATGGCTAATTCTTTTGATATTCCTGCTCAAGCTGGTAGTCACGGTATGGTTTCAAATGTGGAGGATACTGCACTGTTGATTCGCCTTATTGAATTTAGTTCTTCGCTTGGAATGGTGAAAGACGCTACGGAAACGCCCAAACCATAATGTTGTTTTTCCTCTGTTCACAGTGTCTTATAATATGAGTTCAATCAAAATTAAATCATTCATTGACCACAAACGTGGGGTCGATTACTGGGACGGTGCAGATCGGTCGGCCATGAATCTTGAGCGAGGACGTTTCGCCGTGGCGGACGGAGTAAGCCAATCGTTTCTCCCCAATCTTTGGGCTGAAATACTTTGTGATTCTTTTGTGAACAGCAATGCCGAAGCTGAAGAGGATTGGATTGGAGAATATTCCGAAAGCCAATTAACCGTAGATTGTCAATTATGGAGAGAGAGATCCGAAGAAACATTAAAAAACGCTAATGAAGAAGAGGCTTTTCTTCTCCAATTATCCAAGGATGAGTATCAGTTTGCTGGATCAACCCTGGTGGGAATTGTGATTAAAGATCATTCCGTGTTTTATAATGTTTTAGGCGATAGTTGTTTTTTTGTATATAACAAAGAAACAAAAAAACTTACGTCTTATTCGACAATAAACGAACAGTTGGGTTTCACAACATCACCAGATTATCTTCTTTCGGCAGGAAAAATAGTTGGACAATGGAAACATGGTTCCATTCCTCTGAAGCCGGGATTCATTATGCTGATGACCGATGCTCTCTCCGAGTGGTTCACCAAAGAGTATGCTGAAAATCCCACTTTAATGGAACAGCTTTGGGAACTTGACTCTCACAAAGCATTTATGGAGTTAGTAGAAAACGCCCGCGAAACAGATGCGATGAAGGATGACGATGTCGCACTTTTGATGTTGCAAGTAGAGGATGGTTATGATGTTCTGTATTGTGATACGATGGAGTCCCTCGTTGCCTTACAAGAACATGTCGATGAGGAAAAAGAATCAATTGCTTCAGAGAATCAAGAAGACAATGGTGTTTCTGAGGATGACGAGCCCCGACCGGAGTCTGATGAAGAAACGCAGGAGCGTGAAGACATAACAGAAAACGATGAAGGAATGGGTATGCCCATTGGTATTAGTGAGCCTTTAAATGTCGATGAAGTTCAGAAAAGTGACGAAGAGCTGGAGGAACCTAAACCTAATGAATCAGACAAATGGCCCTTGGCAATTTCAGATGACAACGTAGATGTTTCTTCTCATAGTCAGGAAAAAGATGCGCAAATACCTTGTGAAACCAGACAATTAGAGCAAGAGCAATCTTTAACTGATGATGAGGAAACCTCTGGCGATACTAATAAACCTGTGATTGATCAGGTTAACAATATAATGGATTATTGCCCAAAATGTGGTCATCGATACTTTTATGACAATTCTTCTTTCTGTACAAAATGTGGTCATCCCAGAGAAGTACAAAAAACAAGTGATAGCGACATACCTACGGATAGCTATTAGAAGTCAAGTATGTCTCAAAAAACAAATACACTATGGCAGCAAGAGAAGAAGAAATAATTAAAGCATTTACCAACCAAAATAACATCTTGGACAAGTTGTTATCGGGGTATCATTGTGAGATTGGTATTTTTGGTGATGATGTGGAGTTCTATAATGGGGGATTTTGTGTGACAGTGCCTATGAAAAAAGGCAACGACACAGATTTCTCAAAATGCCTTCGCATTTGGCATCGGAATCTGTCCCAAATGAAAGAGCGATCCAGTTTGGTGACTGAAGCTTTACGCAGTAGTCAGTTGAGTTATTTTGTTGATTATGAGTATATAGATCAGGCCCTATTAGTGGAAGGGAAGGCTGTTCCAGGAATACGAATGGATTGGATGGCAAAATCCACCACCTTACGCGACTTTCTCTTAACCCAAAAGCCAACAACTCAGCAATTGAGAAAAATAGCTAATAATTTCTACCAAATGTGTTATGATTTGAACAAAGCTGGATTTGCACATGGTGATTTGTCATCATCCAACATCCTTGTTAATCCAGACATGAGCCTGATGTTGATAGATTATGACTCCATGTATGTCCCAAGTATGGAAGACAGATTCGTACAAGAGATTGCCGGAACCGATGGCTATCAGCATCCTCAGAGATATGGAGGAATCAAGGCCGGAAGCAGGAACGATTTTTTTTCGCAACAGGTTATCTACGTACAACTATTGGCTTTTGCTCTCCGTCCTCATCTTTGTAATCAGGTTTCAGATAAAGAACTTCTATTTACCAGTAGTGATTTGGCAAGTCCTCAAGCTTTCCGTTCTTCTGCACATTATAGATTGTTGTCGTCACTTGATGATACAGATGTCCAATTCTACTTAGATGAATTGGAAAAAGCCATAGGACAGCCTATTGATCAAGTGTGTTCGGTATGTGATCTTTTTGGAAGGGAAGAACCTCCGAAGCCTGCACGTGTTATGTTCAGAAACAAAAACTACTGCCCTATGTGCGGAACGGGATACCCTTTGGCGGAATCTAACTTCTGCAACCAATGTGGTCATCCAAGGGAAGTAGAGAAAACATGGTAAAAAATACGATTTATGAGGCAAATGAATATATGTCGGGTATGTGGTCACCATTTCAATGCTCAAAAATGCCCGTATTGTAATAATCCTGTAGGAAGTGTATTCTGCTACAAGTGTGGATCGATTATTAGAGAGAAAGATAACTATTGTCCTATCTGCGGGGATAATCGGAGTCGGCCATTTCGCTATTATGAAAGAGGGGCTAAGCGAAATCCATTTGGACCTTTGGGCACTGCGCCGGATGGCGTTGGCGCAATTGACCTCGGTTTGTCTTTCATGTGGGCTTCTTGCAATATAGGTGCTAATCGTCCAGAGGAAAGTGGCAGCTTGTATGCATGGGGAGAAACAGAAGAGAGGATGACGTGTGATTGGAGGAACTATTCGCGTTGTGGTGGTTCTAAGGACACTTGCTATGATCTTGCTAGGGATATTGCTGGTACTGAATTCGATGCTGCTCGATTAAAATGGACGGGAAAATGGCAGATACCATCTTGTAAACAAATAGAAGAATTGAGTAATAGGTGCACATGCGATAGAATCTCTTTTAACGGCATTAAAGGTGTTCGGTGTTTTGCCCCAAACAATAACAGCATTTTTCTTCCAGACGGGACATACTGGCTGTCAGAGCCAGATCATACTAATTGCGCCCACTTCTTTACTATTGGTGAAAATGGCTTTAATATTTTGTCATCCAAACAAGGTTCAGCTGTGGTTCATACTTTCCGTATTGGCTTAAAGCATATTCGTCCAGTAATAAATCGTTCATTCTTTTCAGCTATTTATTAGCTCCAAATATATGAAACGTATCATGAAATGTCCTAATTGTAATTCTACTGAACACGAACCAAATGCCAGGTTTTGCCATGTATGCGGCTGTCAATTTGATGACGAACAGGAAATTCTTTCTTTTGTTCGTGTTTTCAACGTAAAAGGTGTGGAGTTCAAAATGATTCAGGTGAAGGGCGGTTCCTTCATGATGGGGGCTCATAAAAAAATAGAAGATGTTTTTAGCAATGAAAATCCTGGTATTCCAGTGCACCTTGACACGTTTTGGATTGGCGAGACAGAAGTTACCCAAGAATTGTGGAAAGCCGTGATGGGTGAAAATCCCTCTAAATTTAAGGAGCTTAAGCGTTGGAGTTTAAGTAATCTGATTCTTTCATCATATAAAAGCCGGCCGGTCGAGAGCGTCTCATGGGAAGACTGTCAAGACTTCATAAAAGAACTGAATAGGTTAACTAATGAGAAATTTCGTTTGCCTACAGAGGCTGAATGGGAATATGCCGCACGAGGAGGGCAACAATCCCATGGTTATATTTATGCAGGAAGTAATAATCTAGACGATGTAGCATGGTATCTGGACAATAGCGGAAATGTTGGAGGCCCTTATTATAGCGACAAAGAGTTGCAAAAGATAACCAAGAATCATCGACAAACTCATCCAGTAAAGCTAAAATCACCAAACGAGTTAGGAATTTACGATATGAGCGGAAATGTTTGGGAGTGGTGTCAAGAAGAATCTTCGCCTCGTCATTTGTATAAGAATGACCCTACTTCACCGATAATTGGCTATGACGCCCACAAAATTCGCGGAGGTTCATGCCTTTGTCAGTCATGTGAAAGTCTTATATCATGGTCATCTGGAGGCTATAATGGATCTCATTTGCCGGATATAGGTCTTCGACTGATCTTAGTATCAAAGACAAATAACGAATATGGTAAATAATAATAAAAACAGCTATATGAGTATGGAAATTTCGTTTTTTTACGAGAATATTACAAGGATGATGACTAAATTCTTTTCCAGACACATAATAACACTTTAAGAAATGAAATGTCCAAATTGTAATGAAAGTGACCACGAACCTATGGCAAAATTCTGCCATAATTGTGGCAGCCTGCTGAATCCAGAGGCACATGAGGCTTCTAAGAAACTTATGGCTCATGGAAAAAAAGTACAAGAGGCTTGGGAGAGAATGCGGCTTCGGCAAGCAGCAGAAGAAGAAGAAGAAAGTTCTTCGAGATCTTGGTGGAACAAGACCTTAAGGTTTCTGATGCTTATTGCAGTGCTCATAGAATACATTATTATTAGTATTGCGGAAAGCGACTATGGCTCCTGGGGTTGGTTTATTATTTCATTTGTTAATGGTTTTGTCTTTATTATAACGACTTCTTTGTATTTTCTTGCTAACATGAGCGATTTTGAAAACAAAAAACGAGGATGGCGTCTGTATTATGAATGGCTTCACTTTTTTGCTGCAGCTTTTGTGTCCATATTAGGTTATATAATAGTTTTCAATTTCCAAAATTTTGTAACATTCATTTTGGGATCCTCATTGGTGGGAATAATGATCTTGGCCGACTTCGGAACCTTAGAAGATATTATTGAAGTGTAGAAATTATTAAAAAACAAAAAAGCGATAATCATAAAATGAAATCTATAATGAGATGTCCAAATTGTAATGAAACAAATCATGAGCCAGGAGCAAAATTCTGCACTGTTTGTGGATGGGAGCTAGAAGAAAGCGAATCACCTAAGCCCTCTATTTCATTCTTTCGTTTCAGACGGAATGAAAAATATGGGTTCATCAACGAGTCAGGCAATGAAGTGATTGCCCCACGCTTCATTTATGCACATGATTTTTCTGACGGTTTAGCAGCAGTCATGGATGATAATAACAAATGGGGATTTATCAATCAAGAGGGGAATTACGTCATAACGCCACAATTCGAAGAAGTCAGAGATTTCTCAGAAGGACTGGCAGCTGTTAGCAATGGTTTCTGGGGATATGTAAATACATCGGGAGAATTAGTCATCCCTTGTCAGTTCAACGATGCCCAAGATTTCTCTGAAGGTCTTGCAGCTATATGTAAGAACAAGAAATGGGGATATATAAATGTCAGCGGTAAAAGAATTATTTCACCTCAATTTCGTGAGGCACATCCCTTCAAAAATGGTATTGCAAGAATCATGGATGCCACATATGGAAGGGAATATGGCTATATCAATGTAAAAGGGGAGTTTGTGATTAGACCCATTTTTTCTTATGCCAGAGATTTTTCTGAAGGCAGGGCTTTTGTGTTAAGCGGACAAGGGCTACATCAATATTATTGCTATATTGATGACAACGGTGACGAAAGGCTAATGTGCCTTTGGGAATATGCTGACGATTTTCACGAAGGACTTACATACGTCAAGAACGGAGATGAATTTGGTTTTATAGACAACAAAGGGAAGCTCGTTATCAAGTCTATATATGATGATGCCAATAACTTTTCAGAAGGATTAGCAGCCGTAAAGTTGGGTAATCTTTGGGGATATATAGACAAAGAGGAAAAAATTGTCATTACACCACAATTCATTGAAGCCGGTCCCTTCCATAATTCTTTTGCAATTGTAAAGACAAGAACCAATTATTGCGTGATAGACAAGAGTGGCAGAATAGTGGTTGCAGATGTAAGTGAAGCATTTCAAACTGAGAGAAGATACAATATAAATGTTGATATAGTAAAAGCAAGCAAAGTATTTCTCGAATTGAAGAAAAAGAAGCGACATAAGATTATACATCATTTACTTCTGGTTTTTCTGGCAATCTTTGCAAGCTTTATTGAGTTTGCTGTTTTTAACGACTACTTTCGCCGTTGGGGATGGGCTCTTGTTCCTTGCATTATTAACATTATCTTCGTTTGCTATAGGATAAATAAAGTGGAAGATGTATGGAAAACTGTAAAAAATATAAAAAATGAATATGCCTTCTCCTTCATTCCTCTGATCATTCTCAATATTGAGGCTTTCTGTTTTCCCAATGGATGGTCTTTCTTAGTGCTGATACCAACATTGGTGCTATCTGTTATTATAGATTCGTTCTTTCACGATGAAATTCTTTGATTTATAGTTATGACATGTCCAAAATGCAATGAAAAAGAGCATGAGCCTGGTATCAGGTTCTGTCACAATTGCGGAACGCTTCTCAGCGGGGCCGAAGTGGTAATAGTCGACAAAACAGAAATTGAAAGGCTACGTCGAAATCAGGCAGAGATGGAGAACCTTCTACAAAAAGGATTCGCTCCAAAGGGCTATAGTTTATTAACAGACTCAGATCTCCGAAAGCTGAATGAATCCAAGAACAGACTGGATCGTATTCTCCAATCTGGTCATGCGCCTTCTGGATTTGTATTGGTAAATAGGGGAGAGTATGATGCCATAAGAAATAGAAACGCTGGGAATGGTCAGTTAAAGAATTGGATCATAGGCATTATGTGCGCTGTTATAGCGGTGTTGCTTATAATAATGCTTTTCTCAGGTTCATCAAATGAATCGGACGCTGTTGGAGAAAAGGCTCTGGAAGAAAGCTCAATAGAAGCATCTTTCCCACAGGACCTGTCAGGGAGTTATATGGTAAGAAAGATTAATGGCAGAGATGATACAAATGCAACAGTCAAAATATATAATGAAGGTAGTGGATATGCCCTAAACGTTTATTCCTCCAACATAACCAGAAAGTACACTTTCTCATATAACCCTTCTAACGGGGAAATCACATCTGAGGAACTTGGAGTCGGGAAAGCAAGAATAAAAAAATTTACTAACGAAATAGAAATAACATTTGAAGGATGGGAACTATTAAAGTAATTATTTCAACGTGCCTGATTAGCACGTTTTTAACCACATGCGGTAACAAAGACACCTCCAATATGGATTTATCGGAGTTGCGTAGAGAGTGTGATATGCTACGGCAAGACCGAGCAAAAGCCTTAGAAAATAATGTTGAAGCCCAAGAGCTTATCGACAATATTTTCGCGTCAATCAACTCCATATCAGGCAGAACTGCATCACTTGAGCAGACATTAGAGGAGAATTCCAGTTTTGACAACCGTCAAAAAGCAGAGGAAATAGCGCAAGACATTACTATCATTAAAGAGAAGCTTGAACGTGCTGAAGAATTAGACAAATTTGACAAAAGTACAAAGATGGTTATATCGAAGCTGAAAGCAACCATTGAACAAAAGCAGAAAGAAATTGACGACTTAAAGGAGATTATCAAGGAGAAAGATGAACAAATCTCCAAATTAGATAGCCAGGTGTCTTCTCTTGATAATGAACTTGGCCAAACAAACCAACGACTTAGAGAAAGCAATGCCGAGTTAGCAGACACGAAGGAAAAACTGCGTGAAAGTGAAATCAATTCCTGGATAGGCATGGGTGACGAGTTAATCAATGCTGCAGAAAAACTTCCAAAAGTAAAAGGTCATGGTAATATGAAACCGATAAAGAATGCAAAATTATTGTTTATCATGAAGGCTCGGAATTGCTATCAGAAAGCCTATCAACTTGGCAGCTCAGTGGCGTCTTCAAAGATTTCATACGCAGAAGATCTTTATCACCAGAACTATTAGGTTTGTTTAAAACCAACCAGGGGTGTTTATAATCCTCATATCATAAAGTTTCACTAATTTTTTTCATTATGTTTACAGTTCAAGTTTTTGAAAAAAGCACGGGCAAACCGGCGTATTACAAAAAAGTAGGAATTGTCTTTAAGGGATTTTTCCGTGGTGTTACAAAAGACGTCTATACGGACAGGGATGGTGAAGCACATTTCGATTATGACAATGGAAACGGTACCATCTACGTACAAGGCGAGAAAGTTTACGAAGGAGAAATAAGCGGTCGCAAGATTATCTATATATAAATGGATTATTGACTCTTTGTATTAGGACTATGGGGTGTTGCCATATTGGCGAACCTCATTGTCCTAAGGTTTGTTGTGGTTAATTGAAACACTCATCGCATCCTTTGTACTTAAAAAATGGAATTGGAAAACCTCAAAAAAGTATTTTCCACAAAAAAAGGAAAAAAACTTTTGAATATTTAAAAAAAATAATTATCTTTGCACCTGACTAGTAATTTAAAACTGTTTATTTGACATGATGAAAACTAAAATACTCTTCTCTCTTTGTTTAATTATGGCGTTAAATATCATCAACGCCTTCGGTCAAGGACAACTGAAAAAAAGCAACTATATCTATATCTTCGATTGTACCAAATCGATGATTAACTTTGGCATTTTAGATGAGACGCTTACATTTTTACACCAGGATATCAACGAGCGCATCCCAGGTAATGAGATAACCATCCAACTGTTCCAAGGAATACCTTTGGAGACTATCCATTTCATGCGGGAAGAGTTTGATGATAAGAAATGGAACGATATTGAAAAAATCATCCGCAATCATGCACAAAATGTAACGAACACTAATATCTGTAGTGCATGGGAAAAGGGACTTCAGTTTATTGACACGGGCAAATATAATTATCTCTACCTCATGACCGATGGTGAAGATACCGCTCATGGGAAAAACGGTACTGCAATGGTTTGTAAGCTTATACGAGAGTGGTGCGGGAAGTATCGTGATTCCAGAGCCTATTTCGTTGAGCTCTATAAAGGCGCAATGAACAAAGAAATATTGGATGCCATCAAAAATAGTTGCGGAATTATCCCTATTCATAGTGGAGACCATGACCATTTTATGGCTTTTGACAAACAGTCAATCACATTCAATACACGTGAATTGGAGAAGTCTGCAAGGTTACATAGTGATTGGTCACGCGAATCCCCACTCGAAATATCTTGCAATGATCCATATTTCTCTATGGCCATAGACGGAAACATATTAAAAGAAGGGGGTATAGCAGACTTTAAACTTGTATTAAAGACTGATCTTCAATCTTTTAATCAGGCTGTGAATCATTGTCCGGAATATAGATTTACAGTCAAATTACAGACTTCAAGAAAAGACCTCAAAATTCATAATCCAAATATTGAAGTTGTGGTTATCAATAAACCAGAACGAGTCATAAATACAGAGATCTCAGAAGGTGCAGATATCGGCTGCGCCCACTATTATCCAGCATTCTTATTCTCAGGAGAAAGCGACCTCGACACTTTGTCAATTGATTTAAAGGCTCATTTTAACGAAGAAGCCAAACTGGTTGGTTCCAGCATGAAAATGCAAATAGTTTCCGACGTACAAGGTGATTTATATACCTTGCTCTATAATGGAGATGAGAAAGCAGACAAGACGTTTACAATCTGTGAAGGTGATCAGCATAATCTACTCCAAATCATTTTTGACAGGAATGCATACGACGGTGACCGCAATTTCACTGTTAAGACAATAAAAGCAAATGAGCTTGATCGTGTGAATCAAGAAGAGCCTTCTGATTATATCATAACACTGGAAGCAGAATACGACATTGACTGGAACCCCCTGAAAACCGCATTATTCTGGGCATGCATAATATTCTTGGCCTTACTCATTTTGTGGTTCTGTCTATTAAAACCTATTGCACGTCCAAATTTCAAAGGAATCAGACGTATTTCACTGGAAGACAGAAATGATAGTAGCTATATTAAATCAATACAAGCAAAAGGATACCGCCAGATTGTATTCACCAACAAAAAGCAAGAACAGAATTCTTTCAGCAAACTGTTTGGAGGCAAGGTTAATTATGAAGTTAATGAACGATGGGAATATTCTATCATCATCACTCCATATAAGAGAGGTATTCATCTTCAGGTAGGAAACAAGTATTTGACAGACAAACGCAACTGTATGGTTGGTGAAGAACTAACTATCGAAGGCTTAGAGAGCAACCTGAAAGTTATTTTGACAGTTAATTAATTTAATCAGATAAAACTACAAATCTATGGCAACAAACATTAGAAGGAGCCTATTTATCGGGCTTGGAGGCACAGGCATTAATGCTATCCTCAACACAAAAAAAATGTATCTGGATACATATGGAGAAATACCACAAATGGTAGGTTTCCTAGGAATTGATACAGATGGTGGAGAATTTGACAAGCAAATTGTTACTTTGCGAAATGGAAGTAAAGTGAAACTTGATCAAAATGAACAGATTAAAATCTCTGTACAAGACCCATTTCCATTGTATGCTGTCAATAAGCAATATCTTAACTGGTTCCCGCAGGAAAATGCTGGAGCGCTCATATCTATGACTACTGGTGCCGGACAAGTACGCAGTAATGGACGCTTTGCCGAATGGTCCAATCATCTCAATTTAAGGATGGCCATCAATAATCAATTGAATGCTATCACCCAAATTCAGAATATCAACAACCCAAAATATGGAATACTGACCGGAAATCCTGTCATTAACATGGTGTTCTCAATTTGCGGCGGTACAGGCTGTGGCTCCTTCCTTAATATCGCTTACCTCATCCGCCAGCACTTCCCAGGCATTGAGATTAATGGTTATGCGGTTATGCCTGGCGTGTTTGTGGCAATGAACGAGATGAGAACTATCAATGCGCGGTCGAATGCTTATGGCTCATTAGAAGATATCGACTGGCTTATGTCTCTTACGCCCGCAAGCGAATCTATCTCACTTGAGAATCTGAACGATAGGTTCTCCACTAATATTAATCCCTTTGACACACTGAAGTTAATTGATAATGAAAATGCAAATCGCGATTGTGTCAATCACGTCGATGACTTGTGCGCCATGCTCGGAATGTCATTAGCAACCTTAGCTGGTGATACATCAGCGGGAGTTGGCAGTCAACTCAACAATCTAAAGGTGAGGATGTACTCTAAGAACTATGATATTGCCAACAAGATTGCATGGGCATCTGGCATCGGTATGTGTGAAATTACTGTCAACAGTAACGAACTGAGCAGTTTGTATAGTCTGAAAGCAGCACAGTTTATTATTGACACTTTACTCTCGAGTACGGCAGATGCCACTACCCCAGCAACAGGATGGATAAATGATATGCAGATCCGAGAGAACAATGGTTACGATCAAGTGATAGATTATATGTTCCAAGGCAAACCAAAAGGCGAATTACCCGAGATTACCAATTGTAGCAGTCCTGAAGGCGAGGTAAATTTCTGGTTGAATAGGGTTGCACGTGAAGCAGATGACGTAAAAGGCTATCCTCAGAAGGTTTTGGAATTGTCAAACCGTGTTGAAAGAGAACTCGACAGTTTTGTAGACAAACATCTTCAGGAAAATGGCGTAAAATTCACAGGAAACGTTCTTGATAGTATCGTTGCCCAAATTGATGCATGCTATGAAGAGATGAGAAACGAACTCAAAAAATACAAGGAGGATGAAACGAAATACACAGGAGCATTGGATAGCGCCAAAGCTGTTTTAGCCAATTATGACCACTCTTGGTATAGTCTATCGCCCAACCGCACTGAAGAATACAAGAATGATGTAGCTTCTACAGCTTTTGCTTTGGCTACCAGTATCAGGGAAGCATACAGACGCGAGGCTGCCATCAACTTCTATAGTAAGTTAAAAGCCAAGCTGACTTCCATGAAGAAAATGGTTGAAGACATCAAGACCCGCCTTGAAGGTTTATGGCAAACATTCGAAAAGGATAAAGAAGATATCAGACGAAGTATAGAATCACAGAAGCCACTTTTCCAAATTGATCTTACTGAACGTTATCTATCACAGGTGGTTGTCAATGACAACGGCATAACCAGTTACTTCTTAGGTGCCCATAATGTGATGGCCATGGCTACGATAGAGAAAAAAACGTTAGAAGACATCTTCTTGAATTACACATCGTCACTTGATGAAGCCCTGAGATGGAAGGCTATTAGCATAGACCAGGTATACTCTGATCTGTCAGAACAAGAGAAAACCAGCATTTTGAAAGAAGCCGTGGAGAAGAGTTCGCCAATGTTGAGATACAATATTCAAAGCCAAGGTATTGTACCCCAAATGCCACCCGATGACACTTTTGTGGTGGCTGTACGCGACCATAACCAGACGCCTATTTCTATTAAATCAATCACTCAATTCATTGAAGATCCGAATGCAAAACCTGAATTCTGCAGCACGGGATCGAAAGATTCTATTATTATCTTCAGAATGGTTGGCCCTCTGCCACCTTGCGTACTGAGAGACATGACCATTTATCAGGATGCTGCAAACAAATCTAATTGGAATGTACATTTTGATGCCGTTATACAAGCTCGCATGCAACGCCAAGGATGGAGCATTTTCCCCTCTCAGGCTTCTAGTGATGCCCTGGAGTTATGGGTAAAAGGCTTTATTTTCGATCTTATCCGCAATAAGGACGGTCACTATCAATATCAGGACTACAATGAGAAATCCAAGGCTCTTGAAGACTATTGGGTTGACCTCGACAACCCCAAGAAAGGCGATCGCGCCACTGCTTTTGAATTATTCAAAATGCGATTGAACGATAAAGGTATGCATGACACTTTCGTTAATGAGTTAGAGAAACGTATAAGTAATATTGGCCAAGCCAAATATAATGATAAGATAGTCATCATTAAGGGCAAGGATTATTATTATGATAACGTATCTCAAATTAACCTCAAGCGGGAAACATTAGATACCGTTGGTTATGATGCCATCAAGAGGCAAATAATTGATGAGATTGACTATGTAAATAAAGAGCTTTAACAACTGAATAGCAGCAATCATGAGATATAGCACTTATCTATTTATCGGCGAAGAATTACAAGAGTGTGCCACGCTCGTCACTCAGAACATCTTAAAGAATGATAACGACACGTTGCGCCAACACTTTAATGCCTTACAATGGTGTGCTACACCAGAAGGTATCGTAATTAACGAGTTGGTCCACCTGCCTGTGGATGATAAAATGTTTTATCCCGATGAAAGCTATCTATATCAAGTTGGTACCATTCTCAGGACTATGTTTGTCTATCAGAACCAGGAAAGGCAAATTGGAGTTTTTTTTGAAGACTGGTTCCAGACACATATGCCTGAGAGTGGTAAACTACTACTTACTATTGTTGTACGAGCATCTGATTCGAACTCCTTAGTATATGCAAAGCGAATCATAAACATACTTGATCAAACACGTTTCAGCTATGATGTCGATATGATATTCCTTGCTCCAGATCTCTATCCGATTCTCGTGCGAGATGAAGAGCAAAGCAAGCAATTGAAGGAGACTATTCATAACGAAAACCAAGTGGCTCAGAATGAGATGACCACATGGACAGAATTTCGGAATGAGAAACACTGCCTTGGACAAATCGCATTCTTGCAAAACCGAAGAAAAAGTGGTGGATCTTTCAATTTCGATCTCCTTACATTATCGCGTATCATCAGCGAATACACCCAAAACTGCATAGAAAACTACCACGATGTCTTTAAATCAGAGACGCTTGTTCAGGTACGTAAAGAGAAGAAATTAACGGCTTTAGGATTGTCATGCCTAGATTTTGACCGTTATTACTTCCTCAACTACCTACTTCATCAAGCTTATCTGCACATAATGAGGCGAGAAGGTGTTAAACAGGTTATCGCAGACGTAAACAAAGTATCAAGTCTAGCCACAAATACTTTACAGGCTCGTACGAAAGTCATGACCTCTTTCTACGACAAATATATCCAGTCAGAGATTGACAAAGGGAATAGCGGTGACACCATTGTAAACAACGGCATCTTACCCCAGATGAATGAGTTTATGAGTGAATTGGAGAAGGCCATCACTGAACATATTAACGACGAGGACCTTACCCTTCCCGAGAAATCAGCATTGATGGCTCAGATTCTGCTCAAAGATGAGGAAATGCTTTCTGGCTATCTTTTCAATAAAAACCAGCCTGCATTTTTAGATTTATTCCGCGAACCTGTCAACTTCTTCCTCGATCGCTATAATGCCAGTCTCGAATTTGAAAAAGATGAGGAAGGTCACATCATTAAAGACGAAGAAACAGGCATTCCTGTTATTAAGGACCCAATTCTCAATGAACCTCAGAACAACAACGGTTATATTGAAGCTCCTTTTGACCAGCTAAAGAAACTTAGAATGAGCATCCAGCAATGTTCAGAATTTATCCGTCAAAGAACAGAGGAACTTCAAGAATTGGAGAAAAGCCGTGAGGCCATTGGAAAAATCAACAATGTGGTTGTGGATGATGAGGAATACTTTAAACGATTTAAACTTATTGGAGATGACATTAAGGAAGATCCGCTGAAAGAAGACTATGAGCCAAAGCCTACAACGGAAACGAATATAGATTTATCACATGATTTTACACCGATTAAAAGCCAAGGGCAATTAGGAGCATGCGCAACTTTTGCCGTTACTTCAGTTTATGAATACATCCTGAAGAAGAATGACCGTTCAGACCACGATCTTAGCGAACGTTTTCTCTATTACAATGCTCGTGAAAAAGACGGCAGACTTGATGAGGAGGGTGTTCCTATTAGCACAGCTATCAGAAGTATTGGCGAAAAAGGCATCTGCACTGAAGAGAAATGGCCCTATTCATTTGATGAATATAATATAAAACCATCGGAAGAAGCCTATCAAGATGCAGAAAGCCGACTCATCAAGAAAGCGCTCAATCTAAAATTGAGCGATGATATGGACAAAAACCGTGACACACTTCGTTCTGCTATTGCAGAGGGTTATCCTATTGTGTTTTCACTAAACTTATTTGAGGCTTTTGACCACATCGGCAGTGATGGTATGGTTCCTGTGCCATCTCCCGGAGACCCCATTCTCCAAAGAAATGTCACAGATGACAACAATTCATCGCGACATGCTATGGTGGCTTGTGGTTACGATGACAAGAATCAGGTATTCCTAGTCCGCAACTCCTGGGGAGAACACTTTGGAAAGCAGGGATACTGTTTCATACCTTATGCATACATCTGTAACCATGAATATCTTAATTGTGCTTACATCATCACTGAGGTTACAGACACTAGCATTAAGGTACGCGGAGTAAAAGGAAAGCACAAAGTGGTTCTTGACATGAACGATATTGGCGTCAAGATTGCACTTACTAAAAATGCCATCGCTTCAAAAAAGCAGGAGCAACAAAAATTGGTTGAAGATTACAATTTGCTATACAACCAATTTATAAGGCTCATTGAGAATCTGCGGAATCCTTCCATTCGCGAAGAAATCATCGAACAAACTCAAAGTCACTACCATAACCAATCTGCATCTTTAGGTAAGAATCGTCGCCTTCTGGATCAAGAAAAGATTACGCAGCTAGATCTGCATGACAAAGAAACGGTTTTAAGGAAAGTTATTGGATGGAGCATATGGGCATTGATTTTAGCTATCCTAGGAGGTATCACCTATTATTATGGATATATTGAATATCTTACCATATCACTAAGCACGGTACTTGCAATTGGGGGTTTAGCGCTTATCAGGTATTCTATCTATCGTAATAATAGCCGAAAGACATTGGAGTCTGATCTTGACAGGGTGATTGCAGCCAATCACAAGGAGTTGAGTCAAGTAGAAACCATGTCAAAAGAGCTGGACCACCGCCAACATGTCGCAGGCATGTTGCTTGACAATCTTGTTGTTTTAGACAATAATCTCCAATCATTACATAATTCATTATACAATTATTTAAAGAATCTCACTGTTTGGTTTGACGAAGAGAATGAGAAAAAACAACAAATGACACCAGATGAGAAACCGCCGTTTATTTCTTTGATGGACAATGACGTACTCGATAGTTTCTTTGAGAAGAATAAAGATGAACTCACTGAAAACATACGTTTATATAAAATCTGGAATGGAAACTATGTCATTGATGAACTTGAAATACTTCTTTTCAAAAATAAATTAAAGCAACATATAAAGGAAGAACTGTCCAAAATATTAGAAGGATTCAAGACATATCATTACATATCAGGCGCAATACAGTATCCGTTCTTAACAGACCATCAGAAGAAAGACTTACGTCCTTCTCTTATCAACAAGATGGATGATTATTCCAAGATTTTCCTTCAACTAGTTAATATTACAGAGCCCGCCACGCATTTCATCTACGTGAACCACGATAAATCCTTAACAAGAGAATGGCGAGACCTCTGTTCCACTCATATTGAAGGAGGACAACCTATATGTGAATACATATCCTCTCCTTATAAAGTTTTGGAACTTCAATTAGAATTCATAACTCTCAACAACATCATTATTTTATCAAAACAAGAATAAAAAAATGAAAAAAACTCAACTCTTATTATCCCTAGCAATTGCATGTGTATTAGTGCTCACTTCATGCGACAAGAAACAAAATGCTATAGACAATCTTAGCAACTTTGTGGAAAAGGTAGAAAAGAATGCTCCTAATTACACAGATAAAGATTGGACAAATGTTAACAACGAGTATGATGAGTTAATCACCGAGATTGACAAATACGAATACTCCAGTGATGAAGCAAAACTTATTGCTGAATTAAAAGGTAAATATATTGGTATCAAAGCCAAGGATAATGTGAATGATTTTATTGAAGGGGTAGACAAAGCCGTCAATGAGGTCAAAAGCACCATCAAAGGTATTAAAGACGGTATCTTAGGTAATGAAATGCAACCGCTTGGAAGTGAAGCGGACAGCAGCAACGTGAGTAATAATCCATAATAGTTCGGAGATGGAGCATTGTGGCTTTATTTCAGCTTTATAAGCTCGTCATAATGCTCCATCGCTGCTTTATAGCCACTATCTATCATCTGCGAAAGGCGTTGATGTTCATAGTCTTTGATGCTGAAACCTTGCAGATTGGGGTGGATATAGATATCCGCATCATCGATGTTCTTAAGTCGACGGGGAATATCAGGACGAGTATTGAACCACTTGGTAAGCAATCCTAATGTTGGAATACCAAGGTCGAAATCATTGTCACCTTGTTGTAAATCAATGGCAATGACAATATCAACCTTTCCACTGTCCCTAGCAACATTAACAGGCAAGTTATTGACAATACCACCATCGGCCAATGCCATACCATCCATGTTGATTGGAGCATTACCCGGAACAGGGAAAGCCATGGAGATACGAACGGCTTCGGCTACGACACCCTCGGACAAATCAACTTCTCTGAATTCATTATGACTCACATCTGTCGTAACACAGACAAAAGGCGTTTGGATGTGACGGAAGAGATGTGCACCCTTTTCTGAAAGGACCTTATCCATCTGTTCCCTGAAATAGGGACCGCTGACGAAACCTAATAACGACCGTTCGTCACTCAGATGAAACATCTTTTCCTTACAGTAGAGCCACATCCATTCTTCATACAAAAGCATTTCTTCAATTTCTTCAGCTGTATATCCTGCTGCGTAAAGGGCACCAATGACTGCTCCCATGCTAGTGCCTACCACAAAATCGGCTTTTACACCCACTTCCTCTAATGCTTTCAAGACGCCAACCTCGGCGGCTCCTTTAGCTCCGCCACCTCCAAAAACAATTCCGATTCTCGGTGGTTTCACTGATGGTGAAGATGCAGGTTTACATCCTATGATGGTAAAAAACAAACAAAAGAAGAAAAACAAAACGTGACTACTTTTCATAATGAATCGTCTTGGTTCGTGATTCCGTATAGGACTTACCACTAATTAACTTCTTACTCTCTTTTTCGAACGTTATAATATAGTCATGAGAGTTTTTCTTCGACTCATAGACATTCGCTTCAAAATGATAACCTCTGCGTAAACGACCTGCACGACCTTTAAAGTCATGTTTCCCATAAACCATGACCTCATTCTCTCCAGAGGGGCGAACACTATCTACAATCAAAGAGCCTTGCACATATTTTCTTGTACCCCAAAAGTCATGATACAGATCATTATAGTAATTCTGACAGAACTGCTCTAACAGCCCTGCATAGAACTCCTTGGATTTTAAACTATCGGAATCATCAGAAAAGCCCAATGCCACCCCACCAATATTTTCGCATGACACTAATACCGTCAAAAGAAACGAGTATAAAAAAGCTCGAGAAATCTGCTTCAGTCTACCTTCAACCTGTTTCATCTCCTTTTCTTAATCGATTACGTGTGCAAAAATAGTATTTTTTCCTCAAAAAAGCAAATCTTCTGCTAATTTAAATTTGAAGCAGAGGTCATCTTTATCTCATCAGGCATCTTGCAGAGGTCATCCAGGGTCTTGGCTCCTTTCCATACCACACGCCGATAGGTTCCATCGGGCATTAAGTCAATCTGCTCATAGCCTTCATCTGTCTTTCTGTTGCTGATGGTTCGCTTGTAATTGCGGAGATCTGGATACAACCACCAGGCACCATCGTCTTTATCCGCCAAGGTAAATTCTTCACCGTCAAAGTGAAGGATATCAAACCGGCCAGTATAGCGCAGACAGTTCTCAAACTCAGAGCCTTTCTCATGATGTTCCATTACAGGGATGTACAAATTTCGTGAGCCCACATCATAATGAATACCAAACCTGTCAATATCCTCTCCTTCCTCATCAAACGGGAAGCCATCACTGGCAGCCACTAACTGATCGTACCACATACAACTGACCCTGCAATCCCATTGGTATTCATACAAAAAGAGCGTCAATGGCCGGAAGCCATACTCGTCGAAGACATATGTCTGGGCCTCATCAAAATGCAAAAGATGTCCACGTGAATAGATGAACAAATAGACCATGGAGCTGTCGGAAGCTACGATGGAATGTACCCGCTTGGGATAGGCTTCCATTTGAGGTTCGTAGTGGGTCAACGTGTCCACACATAATCCTTCTGGACCACGATAACAACCAACCAAGGCATGGTGCAACGTATCCACCTCCATCCAAGCGAGTCCATCCTCAGAACGGACTTTTTCAGAGTCATCTGCCATACGCTCCTCACCAACCGCCAAGGAGGTTGTTGCTCCCTCACCTGCGTGGGAGCAACAACCCTGCAAAGGCAGTCCGGCCAGTATACTGACAATCAGACCGAAGATTGTATTACTATTCATCACCATCTCTATTTACCAGATTCTTTTGTTTCAATATCACTATTATTGACCAACTTGCTGTTGCCATCCAGAAGAATACCACAATCGGCATAAAAGAACCGGCAATAATAGAGATTCTCGTTCACACCGTTTATGCTACTGAAGATTGGCAGGGTGAGAGGTCTACCATCGGGACTCATCAGACCACGATGGCCATCAAACGTGGAATAAGACTTGCATGGCGATAGCTTCTGTACATCTTCGCCATCACTCGTTGTCTCAGAGGTTGGGTAGTAAACTTCATCAACACCACTACAGATAAACTTATACTTGAGTGTGCCGTCGTAGTTCAGCATACACATCGTGTAGTCTTTGAGTGCGACTGCGACACCCTGTTCCGTCAGTTCTATATCTCGGTATTCCACCGGGACGACCTGCTTTGCCGTCTTGTCGAGCAAGCCCTTCATTTCATCCTTGTTCAACAACCAGTAACCTTCATCCTTATGAGCGATACCATCGTATTCAGGACGAACCACCCAATTACCTTTCCTGTCGATGATGCCCCACTTGCCTGACACATCGGTCATGGCGCAAAGGCTGTCATAGAAGAGATAGCCCTCAGAGTAAATAGGATAGCGGAAACCCTTGTTGCTGATAACCACCTGTCCATGGGTATCGATAAACTTGATGGTGCTATCCTTCTCCATCACGGCTGCCAGACCCTCAGAGAAGAGCCAGGCCTTGGTATAACGTTCGGCAGGAATGACAGGACGTCCAGTACGGACATCGAGATAGCCACGATAGCCTTTGCTTGCATAACAGGCCAAGGTATCTTCGGAGGATGTGACAACCCACTTGACATCGCGAAGCACCTTCTTACCCGTGATATTGTTTTTAAGATAGCCATGACTGCCATTTTCATAGAAGGTAATGTTATCACTGACATCTTCAGTATAGTTAAACATCGCATAACGGTCGTCGAGGATGACCGAATGATATAAACCACTTAATGGCTGACGGCAGAAATGATAACAGCCATTGAAGAAACACAAAATAACGATTATACCAATCACATAAACAGCTACCTTCTTGAGATAGACTAACATGCGGAGCTTCCGCATTCTTGAACTAAAAACTTTCATGGTTGTCACATGTTTAAATTGTTAATACTATGTTGATTATAATGCTGATATCAGTTCCATAAGAGCTATATGTGATTTCACCTCGCGTAACACCTGAAGTAGCTTTTTCTTGTAAAGTGACACTATGCGCTCTCTTTCGGAGTCGACACTCTCCTGTCCTCCATCTTCTTGCTGTCTGATGATGGCAGAGTTGATCTGTTCATCGACATATATCTCAAACAAGCGGACGATATGAACATCAGATAGCTCATCCAAATTTCTGGTTACACCCTGACCTTCGAAATTAACCGAGATAGCCAGTTGCACCATTGGTCGTACTACAGGATTCTGCTTCCACTCTTCTTCAAGCGTCAATGTATACTCGGAGTAGAAAGAACCGAAGATGAGACTCAGCAACAGACCCCAATCATGATCTCCCTCGTCAGGGATGGCCACCTGAAAAGGCATCAAGAACAATGAGAGATAATCCTTATAAAAAGGCTGATCCTCAACTGTCAGGCCATTCTGATTACCAAACAGCAGTTCATATTTCAGGGCATTCTCCCTCTTATTGGGATCCTTTTTCAATCTCTTGAAGAATGCATCATAATTAAATTCCAGCTTTTCCATCTTGCAGTTTCTTTTGAACATATTTCCTGTTTAAACGGATGATTCGCATTCCCTCGATGTCATGCATCTCGTCTTCCAAGACTTGCCATAATATCGTTTTCAGTCCTCTGACACCCACCTGCTGTTCATAGGCAGCTTTGGCTATTTCTTCTGCACCATCTTTAGTGATGACCAGATGGATGTTGTGGCGAGAGAAGTAATTTCTGTAAAGATCCAGAGGTGATTCACGGGCCTGGAGCAGGATGTCTGCAAGTTGCTCTGCTGACAGATCATTGACTCTGACGAAATGTCCGATACGACCATATAACTCGTCGCTGCCAATCACCTTCTTCAGATCCTCCTTATTGACATATTCATATATCTGGTTGTCTGAGATGTCTTCATGGGCAGTTGATGTAAAGCCCGGAGCATTCAGAGCAAGTCTCTTCTGAGCGGCCTCCTTTAATGTTTCAAACATACCGCCTAATATGCAAGTGATCTTCTTGGCAGGAATCTGATTATATTTACAATCCTGACGGAATGAATCTGGATAGGTAATGATATTATTGTCATCGAGGAAAAGAAGGAGCTCCTCAAGCATCCGGTCGTCATAATTACCGTTTCCCTTGAAGAACTTGTCAACCTCATCAAAGTAAATGATGGCATTGTCAAGATCGTCCTCTTCATCCATATACAACTGAGTGAGTTTGTCCTTAAACTTCTCACCGACGATACCTTCAGGTACGACAGAGTTGCAATTGACAATGCCGAACGGTATGCCCAGTTTCTTTGCAAGCACCTGTATGCCATAGGTCTTTCCTACTCCAGAGGGGCCGTATACCAAGAGATTTGCTTTCGGCATATCTTCTGAATCCTCTTTTGTCCTCAGAATATGGGTGTAAATGGATAACGCAAGCTTTTTAGAATAGGCTCCTTGTCCTACTACATATTCGTCAAGCATCTCGGCGATCGTTTTCGGGGTGAGATAATCAGATGCTATCTCCTCCAACTTGATGTCCGTTGAATCAATCAAAGAGAGAATGTCAGCAAGAGAGGCTTTACCATAAACACTTTCCCACTGACGGATGTGTTCTTTAGCCTGACTGCGGATATCTTCTCTATATTCTATGCTGACAGACTCCTTGGCCCTCTCCTTATAGAGAGCCAGACTCTCTTGGAGGTTGGCACGTATCAACTCCTTCTCCTCCTCCGTCTTGTTTTTCAGTGCATTGGTTATTTTGCGACACATCTCAATGCTCATTGACGGATTAGAAAAGAGCAAACGTCTGATGGTGTTATCCATCAGACTGGTCTTGTTTTTGGACTTCACTGATTTCATGTCTCTTTGTTTTTATAACGACGTTATATAAAACAAAGAGACTTTTATACATCTATTTCTAACATCCCACAACAAAAAATCCCCTCGCAGACTTCCCAGAAGCTGCGAGGGGATTTTATATTTCACATTTTGTGTTACACATTTTGTGTCATCACATCATCATAGCCTTGACATCGCGGACGATGCGGATGGGGGCAGCGTATTCGCGGGCGATGTCATCGCCAGACTTTTCAAGGACATAGATGACTGGGGCGCTCAGCAGTTGCTCGCGGGCAGCGGAGCAGATATCATTGAGACGGATATTGCTGAACCAGTCGCGGAAGAGTAAGGCGGTGTCTCCACCGTCGTAGATAAACATAGGGCCATCAGGCTCACAGTCCTGCGGTTCAATGACCAACAGGAGATCATTGTCTGGGTCTTGTAAGATCTGATACATGAAAATAAGTATTTGATGAAGGCGCCTAGGCGCTGAAGCCCACCTTATGGCGGGGCTTCAGGGCTGTGGCTTTGGGGTTGAACTTGGTATAAGCCTGACGGATATCGGCGACCTCGATGGTCTGATAATCGTCGGAGGCGGAATGAGAGAGACGGCTGGCCATCGCGGGGATGATGCCGTGGGCAACGAACTGCTCCACCCATCGTGCATTGCTGAAGTTGTCGTCGCGCTGGGCGTAGGCCTTGGCGATGCACTCGCGGAGCACAGCCTCAGACTCGGGCGTGAGCAGGTAGTCGTCGTGCTGCAACAGCCGGCAGGCAATCTCGTAGAGCTGCCTGGCATCGTAATCCTTGAACTGGTACTTGTAGGGGAAGCGTCCCATCAGTCCGGGATTGGTGTTGAGCATGGCGTCCATCTCCTTGAGATAGCCCGCGAAGATGACCAGCATGTCGGGATTGGGCTGCGCGAGCACGGTGAGCAGCGAGTCGATGACGCGCGCTCCGAAGTCCTTGCGGTCGCTGGCACCGTCGGAGAGGGTGTAGGCCTCGTCGATGAAGAGCACATTGCCGCGGGCCTCGTCGAGCACGGCCTTCATGTTCTCTTCGGTCTCACCGATGTAACGTCCTACGAGACGCGTACGGTCGACGGCGATGACCTCTCCCTTCGAGAGCAGTCCTAAGGCACGGTAGATCTTGCCGAGTTTCTTGGCGACGGTGGTCTTGCCGGTGCCGGGATTGCCGGTGAAGATGCAGTGGAAACAGGCCTTCTGCGAGGTGGTCAGTCCGCGACGGCGCCGTTCTGCGAAGAACGTGGTGTTGTCGGCCATCTGACGGATACCCTGCTTCACCTCGTCGAGTCCCACCATCTCATCCAGGTCCTTGAGACACTGCTCGTAGGTGGACTTGGTGCTGGTGAGCTGGTCGATACAGAGGTCCTGCAGCTCCAGCTGGGGCAGATGTTCGTCGTTGATCTCCTGATAACAACGGGCTAGATAGCGTGGTTTGACCTGTTCGATGACGAACTGTCGGATGTCGTGCATCGTCCAGGTAGAGAGGATACCCTTGCGACAACCTTCGAGCAGGGCGTGTGCCAGACCGTCCATCGCATCGATGGAGCAGTAGAGGCGTTCGTCCTGAAGGGCTGCGAAGAAGGCGTGCACCGTCTCAAACTCCTTGTAGGACTCCTGTTCCAAGCGGTGGTCGCTGGGGAAGAAGGCCCCGAGGGAGGGAAACATGTTGAGCACGGCCTCAATATCGGCCTTGGCACCGCAGATCCAGAGCAGATACTCCTTCTCGTTGGGGCGGACCTTATCGATGATCTTCTTGACGATGATCTTGCCGCCCGTGGAAAGGAGTGCCCCCGGATTGGTGAGGCAGAAGACATGTTTGCCCGTGGCGCACAACTCCTCGAAGAGCATCTCGTAAGGATTGTTACGGGAGGCGTCGAAGAGCAGGCTGCAATCGAGGTGGGTGAAAGCATAGTCATCGGCCACGAGCGTGTGCAAGCGGTAGAGGTCGTCGGAGGTGAGGTCGCGGTTGCGCGTCATGACCAACAAGTGGCCCTTCGAGCAGAGCGCCTCGCCGCGCATGCCCTTGCGGAACTCGTTGTAGACCTCAAACTGCCTCTGGCTCACGATAAAGCGTCGGATCTGAGCCATGCCAGGACGCTGGGCCACTAGGGACCAGTCGTAGCTGTAGCCGTCGAGCGTGCAGGTGAGGATGTCCTCACGACTGCAGGGCAGACAGGGCTTTGGCTCGTAGACCGTAGCTTGCAGCTGGTCGTCGAGGGTGAAAGGCATCTCAATGAGCGAGTCATCGCTGTTGTCACGGATGTAGAGCACATACCTGCCAGGCAACCAGATGGCGAAGCTCATCATGGTGAGCGCGATCGTCTGAGGCGATGGGTGCTCGGTCTCATGATAGGCCTTGGTGCAGGCCATCGGGTAATAGTCCTCAGCCATGATGTTCAGCTTGAAACGCTCGTCGGCGAAATCAGAGTCCTCCTGTCCGTGGATGGTCACCTCAATGTCGCCATTGACGTAGGTAGGTCCAAAGAGACGGGGTTGGACGCGGATCTCCACCTTGGTAATCTCAGGGATGTAGAGGCGCTCGCCTCCGAAGTGGGGTACGCCGTTGTCGCCGTCGTCCTCATCAGCATCGCCGTCTTCATCCGTGTCTTCATCATCGGTATCAGAATCATCAGAGGATTTTTCGTCAGCCAGGAAACCCTGGACCAACTTTTCGAATTCTTCATCTAACGGCTCGTTGTCGAGCTTCATAACATTCTTCTTCATAAAAGAAATTTGAATTTGAAAAACATGTGTTTTTGAATGCCCCTTTGTGTAAAGGGGCGCAAGAGATGCTTGAACATTGTAGCAAAATGTCAAAGAGCGTACGTTCCCGCCAGCCTATGACGGCCGGTGCATACTAAATGAAATGAATGTTTGCGATCAGATAGTTACTTGATTGTCATGCGTTTTAAATTTTCCGGCGGCAAAGATAGGAAAAATTCCCAGTAAGTTCCAAGAAAAATTGGGGAAATTTTATGCGCAGACAGCATTTTTAACACTTCCTCGCGTGCGAAATAATATGAGGTACGCGCAGGAGGGGTTACTCGCCGCCAATGGGGAGTTCGATGATGAACCTGCAACCAGCTTTGTAACTGGTGTCAAGAGTGATGTCGCCACCGAGGTTCTTGAGATGACGTTTGGCAAGGGAGAGACCCAAGCCAAGACCTTCTGAGAGGTCGTTAACCTTGGTGAACATCTCAAAGAGGTGGTCCACATATTCATCAGCGATGCCTGGACCGGTATCCTCGACGATGAAATACACCTTGTCGTCTGTACGATTGATGCGCATCGTGATGTGCTGACCATCGGAATACTTTGAGGCATTATAGAGCAGTTCGCGGAGGCTGCGCATGAGGTAGAGGCGGCTGGTGTGGATATTGAGGTCATCGGACACATCGGTTAGGAAATTAACAGGAGTATCGGGAAAATGCTTGAGATTCTCTGAGACGCAATAACGGGCGAGATCGTTGCAATTTACCTCTTCATCGCGGTTGGCATAGGTCTCCTCGGTGATACCACGGGCAGAACTGTCGAAGAGCATGAGTACCATACGGTCGAGCATCTGGGCGTTGTGGCGCATCATATCGGTGATGCCCTTGACCTCCTCCTCAGACATAGCAGACTTACTCTCCTTGAGCACCTGCGAGAAGCCCATGATGATGTTCAAGGGCGTACGTATCTGGTGGCACACGTTCTGGATGAACAGTGACTTCTGACGGTTGGACTCCTTAGCCACCTCACTGATACGGACGAGTTCCTCATTGCGTCGCTCAGCCTCGATGTTCATCTGCTGGATGTCGCGAATATGATGGTCCAACGATTCCTGCATGGTGGCGAAACTGTTCTGCAAACGGCCCACGACATCGCGGTGGCGCGTGCGTTCAGTGGTCTCGTCGTAATGGCCATCGGCAATGCGCTGCAACTTTTTTGCAAGGTTGTAGAGGGGGCGGATGGCTTGGGTCACGATGAAGCTGCTGAAGAACAGGATGAGCACCAGACCGATGATGAGGAGGGCAGAGACGATGTAGGCCAGGAGGTTGTAGCTGCGGAGGAGGGTGCGCTCGGGGGTGACGAGGGCAAGACTCCAGTTGGTGTCGGGCACAGGCTGATAAGTGACGATGCAGGGCACGCCCTTGATCCTGACGCTCATGCTGCCTTGCTGCCCGGTAGTCATCTGATGCCCCAGAGCGATGATATCGGGATTCTTGTCGGGATCGGCATCGGTGAAGATGGTCTTCGTGAAGAGTTGTGTAGAGTCAGGATGCAGATAGAAGCGTCCTTCGTCGCCAATCATGAAGAAATAGGAATCGGCAAAGGAGGTCTCGGTAGTGAAGATCCTCGACAGGCGAAACAACGAGATATCGGTGGAGATGATGCCCAGTAAGCTCTTATCGTCGCGGTAGAGGGGCTTACAGTAGGAGATAACCATACCATCAAGGGCGAGTGCCAGGCTATCGCTTTCATCGTAAAACGCCGTCCAGCAGGCCTTACCCTCACGCTTGGGTTGTTTGTACCAGACCCTACTAAAGTATTCGTACTTCTCCTCAATGGCGGTTATGATGGTATCTCTCATTCCCTTTAACGAGTCCTGCCTATTATGCACGGAATAGACAGAGAAATAACGGCCGTATTGGGGGAAGGTCTCGGGTTCGAGACTGACGGAGCAGCCATCAACATGACCATTCATGGTGACGACATAACTGGTATATGTGAACAACGAATCTGGGTGGAGATTGGCCATGACATCACAGGCGGTGAGTTCGGTGGCGGTCTCCGCGATGTTCATATAACGATGGATGCGCTGCATGGTGGTGTTGACTATACTCTCTGCATGCTTGGTGGCCTCGCGCTTGACTTTGTTGCGCGACTGCACAAAGAGGATGCCCAACGCCAGCATAAAGATGGGGATGGCCATCAGCAGGATGCCGAGGCTGAGCTTCCAGGAAAGCGACTGGCGGATATGTTTGACTATATTGCGCATCTCTAATTATCAATTATCCATTGTCCATTATCAATTATCCATTATCCTTAATCTTCTCCGAATCAGCAATCAGCTGGTTGAGCAGGGCGGTGACCATACTAACCCGATCGTGGATCTCATCTACCAGACGGTTGGTTTCTTCCTCCGAGAGTTCACTGGCAGGGTCACTGATGGTCATCACATGCTGGGTGATATCACTGACGGGGGCCATCATCTGGTCAGACATGTTATAGAGGAAATTGGTCTTCATACGGTCACCTGCCTGCGCTTGTTCATAGGTGGCCTGCAACTCCTCTCCACGCTGCTTGAGCACGTCAGAGGCACGCTGCATCTCGCCCATTCGCGTGGCCAATGACTGTTGCATGTTCTGGAAATGACGGTTCAGGCGCCCGATCTCATCCTGCTTGGGAATATCGGGGATGGGATCATCGTAGGAGCCCTCGGCAATGCGCTGCGCTGATACTGCCAGCTGACGAAGGGGCACCAGCTGACGATGGATGAACAGACGACAGGAAACGAGCAGCAACAACAGACCTATGATAGCGATGATGAATACCGTGTTAAGCAGACGGTTGTAGTCGCCGAAGATATCTCCCTCGGGGAAGATGATGCCTACACTCCATCCAAGATCGATCTTAGCACGTCCTGGCACTTCGGCACGGACAAAGGGTTTATAGAACACATAACAGTCGCGACCTTCCATCCTGACATGCTTGTAACCGGTCTCTCCCGAGGTCATCGCACGGATGGCGTCATACTCAGAATTGTCGTCCAGCTTCTCCGTCAACTCGAAGGCGTTCTTGTTGAGGAAGGCACTATCGGGGAAGACTATCAGTTTTCCATCTTTGTCGAGCAGGATACTGAAGGAATTGGGCGAAGGTTTGCTCTCGAGCATGATCTTCGTGAGCTGGGTGAGCGACACACTGACATCGAGGGCACCTATGACGTTTTGACCATCGTAGATAGGCAGACGGAAGGCAGAGAGGGGTTCGCCATCTTTCTGCTTGAGCATCTGAGGCGTGATCCACCCCACCTTATTAAAATCCACGGGAATGGAATCGGTGGTCCAATGGAAATGGGCATCGACAACATAAGGATTGACATCCACCAACCGCTGGGCATAGGCCTGCATCTTCTCGGGCTGACGGTAATGGGGCAACATCTTAAAATACATGTTTCCCGTGGCCTGCTCCACATCGAGGAGTATATTGTCGATACGCGCCACCGTGGCCTCGAGGGTCTGGGCAGCATTGCTGATGGCCTCCTGACGCAGGGCCCTACGCGAGAAGAAGAACATGATGAAGAGCGCCACGACAAGCAAGATAGCCAAAGCGGCAATCACCACCAAACTGAGTTTGGAGGAAAGGGTATTGCGGATATGGCTGGCGAATCGTGACATAGGCGGGGATTATTCTGCCAACGTGAAATCAAGTTGTTTACGCTCCAGATTGGCGCGGGCCACCTGGATACGGATGGGATCACCCAACTGGTACTTCGTATGGTTACGACGACCAACGATCACAAAGTTCTTCTCATCGAAGTCGTAATAGTCGTTGCCAAGGTCACGGATGGGAATCATACCCTCACAGTGGTTCTCGTCGATCTGGGCATAGATGCCGTAGCTGGTGAGGCCGGAGATATGGGCATCGTAGACATTGCCGATCTTATCCTCCATAAACTCCACCATCTTGTATTTGATCGAGTCGCGCTCGGCATTCTGCGACACCTGTTCCATGTCGCTGCAGTGCTCACAGAACTCCTCGTACTTATCCTTATTCGCAGAACGGGCACCTTCCTGGTATTTCGTCAGCAGACGGTGGACCATCATATCGGGATAACGACGGATGGGCGAGGTGAAGTGGGTATAATAGTCGAAGGCAAGGCCATAGTGTCCGATGTTATGGACGCTGTACTTCGCCTTCATCATCGCCCGCAGAGCCACGGTCTCGATGGCATTCTGCTCACGGGTACCCTCAGCATCTGACATCAGGGCATTGAGCGACTTGGTGATGGCACCCTTGGTACCGCTGGTCTTCACCTTATAACCGAACTTCGAGACAAACTGACGCAGGTTTTCGAGCTTCTGGGGATCGGGCTGGTCGTGGACACGATAGGGCAGCGTCTTGGCTTTCTGACCCTTCTTCACACGTCCTATCGATTCCGCAACGGTGCGGTTAGCCAGCAGCATGAATTCCTCGATAAGTTTATTGGCATCCTTCGACATCTTGAAGTAGGCCTTGATGGGCTTACCCTTCTCATCGATATCGAAATGCAGTTCCTCACGGTCGAACTTCACAGAGCCGTTCTTAAAGCGGGCAGCACGGAGTTTCTTGGCGAGGGCATCGAGGATGATGAGCTCGGTGGCATTCTCTCCCTTATAGGGATTCTTCTTCGTGGCTGCGGGAGCAGGCTCACCGGTGCCGTCCTTCACACCATTGTCTTCGAGGATCTGTTGCACCTCCTCATAGGCATAACGACGATTACTCTTGATGACGGTATGGGCCAGATGCCACTTCTTGACAGTAGCATCAGCATCGAGCTCGAAGATGACACTATAACAGAGTTTCTCCTCATCGGGACGCAGCGAACAGATGAAGTTACAGAGGCGCTCGGGGAGCATGGGGATGGTACGGTCCACGAGATAGATACTCGTCGCACGGTTATAAGCCTCCTTATCGATGGTAGAACCTTCTTTCACATAGTGCGAGACATCGGCGATATGTACACCTACCTCCCAAAGACCATTATCCAGTGTTCGGATGGAAAGGGCATCATCGAAGTCCTTGGCATCCTTGGGATCGATGGTACAGGTGAAGACATCACGGAAGTCCTCACGACGGGCAATCTCCTGCTCGGTGATGGCGGCATCAATCTTCTCAGCAGCATCCTCCACATTCTTCGGATACTTATAAGGCAGGTTGTACTGTGCGAGGATGGCATGCATCTCGGCATTGTTTTCACCCGTCTTTCCCAAGACATCCACCACAGCGCCAATGATGTTCTTATGCTCGTGATCAGGCCACTGGGTGACCTTCACCACCGCCTTGTCATCGGTCTTTCCGCCTTTCAGTTTACGCTTGGGGATAATGATGTCATGCACGAAGGTGGAGTCCTGAGGAATGAGGAAAGCCCAGTCGTTCTCCACACGCAGCTTTCCAACAATGGTATCGTGGGCACGACGCACAATCTCAATCACCATCGCCTCCTTGATATGCTTATCGCGACGGGCCATATACGAGACCTTCACCTTGTCGCCGTCCATCGCCGACATCGAGTTGCGCTCAGCCACAAAGACGGGTGTTCCACCATCATCGGGCAGGAACGAGTTACGACCATTGGCCTTGCGTCGGAAGGTGCCTTCCTGCACCTGCGTCTTCATATTCAAACGATAGGAGTTATCACTGACTTTACTCAGGAAATCATCCCATGCCATCTCCTCCATCGTGTCGATGGCGAGCATCTTCAACGGATGGGTATCGAGCTTCAGCGCCTTGAAAATCTGCTTGAACGTAAACGTCTCATTCGGATTGTGCTGGAAGAGATTCTGAAGCAGTTCGCTGACCTGCTTCTTGCCCAGTCTTTTTCCACCTTTCTTCTTTCCCATAGAGTGTAATATCTTAGTTTTCGGCAAAGATACGAAAAAAAAACGGCAGATTGCTCAGATTCGACCATTTTTTTATATTTTTTATGCGTAATCGGCGAAATATGCGGTTATTTTCGTACCTTTGCACCCAAATTTCGTGCCAAATGAAGATATTAATCACCGGAGCAAGCGGGTTTATCGGGTCATTTATCGTAGAGGAGGCTCTCAAGAGGGGCTTCGAGACATGGGCCGCCATCCGCAAGAGCAGTTCGAGGGAATGGCTCAAGGATGAGCGCATCCATTTCATCGAACTGAACCTCTCGTCGAAGACTCAGCTCGTGGAACAACTGCGGGGGCAGGACTTCGATTATGTGGTGCATGCTGCCGGTGTGACGAAATGTCTGAACAAAGCGGATTTCCACCGTATCAATACCGAGGGTACGAAGAACCTGGCAGAGACATTGCTGGAAACAGGGATGCCACTGAAACGCTTTGTCTTCGTGAGCAGCCTCAGCATCTTCGGGGCTATCAAAGAGAAACAGCCCTATGAGGAAATCCGCGAGAGTGACACCCCACAGCCGAATACGGAATACGGACGCAGTAAACTGGCAGCAGAGCAATTCTTAGAGACCTTGGGCGCGCGGCTACCTTATATCATTTTAAGACCTACAGGTGTCTATGGTCCGCGCGAAAAGGACTATTTCATCATGGCGAAAAGCATCCAACAGCATAGTGATTTCGCCGTGGGCTACCAACAGCAGGATATCACCTTCGTGTATGTAAAGGATGTAGTACAGGCTGTGTTTCTGGCTTTGGAAAAGGGTGAGAATGGGCGTAAATATTTTCTCTCCGACGGGGAGGTGTATCAGAGCGCCACATTCAGCAACCTCATCCACGAGGCATTGGGGCGTCCGTGGTGGATTCGTATCACGGTACCGGTATGGGTGCTGCGCATCGTGACCTTCTTCGGGGAATACATCGGACGGATAACGGGAAAGGTGACGGCCCTGAATAATGACAAGTATAATATTCTCAAACAACGCAACTGGCGCTGTGATATCCAACCTGCCATCAAGGAACTGGGCTACGAGCCGAAGTACAAACTGGCACAAGGCGTGGAAGAAACCATCAAATGGTACAAGGATCATGGATGGCTTTGAGAAGTGAATAGTGAATAGTGAAAAGTGAATAGTATAAAATATTTGTTCGAAATCGAGAAAAAGCCTCGCAAGGGGTTGCTGGCAGTGGAATGGGTCGTGATGGGCTATCTGCTGCTGACACTGCTGCTGATACTCTTCGCACATACGAAGATGCAGGATCCGGAACCCATGCTCTGGGGACGCTTCCGCATCGTGATGATGACATTGGCACTGTGGGCGGTGTATCGCATGATTCCCTGCAGATTCACGCATTTCTGTCGTATCGGCGCACAACTGCTGCTATTGCCCTGGTGGTATCCGGATACGTATCTGCTGAACCGTATCTTCCCCAACCTCGATCATATTTTCGCAGCCTATGAGCAACAGCTCTTCGGATGCCACCCTGCCCTGACGTTCGCACAGTCGTGGTCACACCCCGTATTCAGCGAACTGATGCACCTGGGCTATGCATCGTATTTCCCGATGATCGCCATCGTGACACTGTTCTATTTCTTCTGTCGCTATAAGGAGTTCGACCGTACGGTATTCATCATTCTCACATCGTTCTTTATCTTCTACGTCATCTTTATCTTCCTACCTGTCACAGGACCACAATACTATTATCTGGCAGCAGGTATCGAGAATATCGCCAACGGTACATTCCCCGATGTGGGGAATTATTTCGCCACCCACAACGAGGCACTGCCCATTCCAGGCTATAGCGATGGCTTCTTCTACCAGTGTGTGGCCAGCGCTCACGAAACGGGTGAACAACCCACTGCCGCCTTCCCCAGCAGTCATGTGGGGGTGACGACAATCCTCATGATTCTGGCCTGGCGCACCCGTAACAAACTGCTGTTCTATGGCATGCTACCGCTGTTTGTGCTGATGTGCTTCGCCACCGTGTATATTCAGGCGCACTACGCCATCGACGTGATTGGCGGCTGGGTATCGGGCGCCCTCATCTATATCGTTTTGCATTTTTTATACGGAAAAATTTGGTCGGTTCGAAAATAATGCCTACCTTTGCAAACGGATAAGTAAGGATAAAGACATGTTAACAGCGAGGATTCCGACAGCCAAAAGTCGGGATTCTTTTGTTTTTTGTCTGTCCAAGGAATTAATGAATAATTAAAATGTAAATTGATATGGCTTATATGTCACAAGAAGGCTACGACAAACTGATAGCCGAACTGAAACGCTTAGAAAGCATTGAACGCCCGAAGGCTTCAGCTGCCATCGCAGAGGCCCGTGAGAAGGGTGATTTGAGTGAAAACAGTGAGTATGACGCTGCCAAAGAGGCACAGGCGCATCTTGAGGATAAGATCAATCAGCTGAAACTGACGATCTCAGAGGCAAAGGTCGTGGATACTAGTCGTCTGAGCACGGATTCTATCCAGATTCTCTCGAAGGTGGAGATGACCAATCTGACGAATAACGCCAAGATGACCTATACCATCGTCAGCGAGAGCGAGGCCAACCTCCGCGAGGGAAAGATTTCCATCAAGACACCTATCGCCCAGGGACTGCTGAACCATAAGGTGGGCGACGAGGTGGAAGTGAAGATTCCCCGTGGCACCATCAAACTCCGCATCGACAAGATCACGGTAGGCTAATCAATTGTCAAATTGTAAATCGTCAAATAGTCAAATACTAAGATGGATATTTTCAGTAAGATCGCCGCTGGTGAGATTCCCAGCTACAAGTGCGCAGAAAACGAGGAGTTCTATGCTTTCCTCGACATCAATCCACTGGTGAAGGGTCATACCCTCGTCATTCCCCGTCGTGAGGTGGATTATATCTTCGATATGGAGGATGATGAGATCGCCCGCTACCAGGTGTTTGCAAAACGTGTGGCCCTCGCCATCAAGAAGGCCTTCCCCTGTAAGAAGGTGGCTCAGGTGGTGCTCGGCCTCGAAGTGCCTCATGCCCATATCCACCTCATTCCGATGCAGTCGGAACAGGATGTGGATTTCCGTCGCGAGAAACTGAAACTCTCAGAAGAGGAGTTTAAGGAGATCGCATCGAAAATCTTTGAAGAATTTTCGAAGTGAATAGTGATGAGTGAATAGTGAATAGTACAGGCTCCCTTTCCCGATACTATTCACTATTCGTTATTCACTATTTAAACGAACTCTTCTCCATATTTAATCTGTACCTCACTCACATACTTACGCACCAAGGCCGATGAGTCGCCCTTCTTGCAGATGAGAAGCACATTATCCTTTTCGGCTACGATATAGCCCTCCAGACCATTGATCACACCCAACTTCCCCTTCGGCAACTTGATGACATTGCCACTACACTCTTCGAGGATTACCTCGGAATCAAGCACCACATTGTCGTCTTCGGTCTTACGCATGGCCTCGTAGATACCATGCCACGTACCAAGATCGGCCCAGCCAAAGTCGCACTTCATGACAAACACATCACGACTCTGCTCCAAGATGGTGTAGTCGAGCGAGACATTCGGATAACGGGGGTAGTGATCCTTTACATATTTCAGCTCCTGTTCATAAGTGTAGTTAGGGATTTCCTCCTTTAGGTGACGAAGCACTTCAGGGAAGATCTGTTCGAAGCTGTTCAGCAGATGACGGGCGTTGGAAAGGAATATACCGGTGTTCCAATAGAACTCACCACTGTTCATGAACATCGTGGCAAACTCACGCTCGGGCTTCTCGGTAAACGACTTCACGCTATACACATCGGGCTTGCAACTCACATCACCTAACTGGATATAACCATAGCCGGGCTCTGGTCGCGTGGGCTTTACACCCATCGTCAACAATACATCGTTCTCAGCGACATAGCTCACACCGACTGCAATACTCCTTTTGAAACCCTCATCATTGAGCACCATCTGGTCGGAAGGGGTGATGATGACATTCGCATCAGGATTGATACGGGCGATACGCATCGCCGTCCACGCCACACTGGGCCCCGTATTACGATGCACGGGCTCTACAAGGATATTGTGGTCAAGCACCTCGGGTAACTGTTCCTTGGTCAGCTCCAGGTATTCCTGACATGTACACACAAATATATTCTCCTGAGGCAGAAGTTTCACGAATCGGTCATAGGTGGCCTGCAACTGCGTACGGCCCGTACCGAAGAAATCCAGAAACTGCTTGGGATACATATCCCTACTACATGGCCACAGGCGTCTGCCGCGGCCTCCTGCGAGGATGACACAGAAATTTCTCTTGTCTGTTTTTTCCATCTATAATATCTATAGTCTTTGATTCTGTGTGCGAAGGTAAGAAAAATTGTTGATATAAACAAGTATTTTTCATTTTTTTATCAGAAACTTTTGCTGTTTCAGATTTTTGTAGTACCTTTGCACCCGCTTTGGTTAAGAAACCTGCTGCGTTGTCATGCCCAGATGGCGGAATCGGTAGACGCGCTGGTCTCAAACACCAGTGGGGCAACCCGTGCCGGTTCGACCCCGGCTCTGGGTACAAGGAAAAGGTTTTCTGCCAAAGCAAAAGTGCTGCGAGACATCTCACAGCACTTTTTCTTTTTTATCGTTTCTTACTTGGTGGAGCAACAAGTCCACCACCGATATAGGCAATACAGATGCCCTTCTCCCATTGCTGACGGATATAGTCCTTGGGATCATCGGGATTAACCTGAAGATTCTGGAAACGTTCATCACCACGGGCATAGTTACCGAAGGTGACGATATACTTGCCACCGCCATAGGCCACCTGATGCAGGTTGAAACCCTTGTTCCATACCTCACTCTGGATACTGCGCATCATATCGTTGGTCGTCTCTGAGATGAAATAACCCTGCGACACGAACTTCGAGTTCTGACTCATCACCACCATCCACTGCTTACCATCGAAGGCCAAATCAGTAATGCTGTAACCATAGCCTTTTTGCTCAGCAATCCACGGGGCGAGGTTATCCCAAGTGTTCTGCCAAATGATCTGACGACTAATACCACTACCCTGTGAGAGTACCACAAGCCACTGACTGTTGCTGCGCGACATCGAGGTGATGGCATAGCCTTCCTGTGTCTTCTGGGCAATCCAATCCTCGGGCCAGGCCTCACTCACGAGATAGGTCTGCATGGAATAGCCCGTGTTGCCTGCCATGATGAGAAACCATCCCTCACCGGTATAGGCAGCCGTCACAATACGCTTGCCCTGGTCCCAACAACCTACGATGTCCTTCTGATCGATGTTCTCCGAACCATAGGCAAACCACGTCTGAGCGGTGTAGGGAAGTCCGGACTCAGAGATCAACAATGTCTTGTCCTGCGCCAATGCTGCCGTTGCCGATACTTGCATCAGCACAACGGCGATAAGGAGTTTCTTTATCATTCTCATAACGGTTTTAATTGATTACATACCTTTTCGGATGCAAAGATAATAAAAAAGTAAAAAAATAAAAAGGTAAAAAGGTAAAAAAATGAGGGGGTGGCCTTACTTTTTTACCTTTTTACCTTTTTACCTTTAAAAATTACTATCGCTTGCAGGGCGACTCCTCACCGAAGAGGTACTGCGACTGATAACCGCCGGCATCAACCACAATCTTCTCGAAGACAATACCTGGATGCTTGGGCTGTATCGTCAGACTGTGTACTTCTTTCTGCGTCACAGGTAATTCCACAACTTTCTCCACCACACGACGAGCAACGGCAGGATAATACTCCGAGTACATATAGGGCTGACGGTCAACAAGTGTCTTATTGAAATTAACCACCTGTGCCTCGCCACCATCAAGACTGACACTATACTCAAAACCACCTACGTTCAGGAAATCAAGCGTTGACTTTGTCACGACATGCACTTTCACTTTTGACGATTCAGCGGGTAACGTAAACTGATAGGTCAGAGCCGCATTTCCTACGGCCTTCGTATAGGGTGTCAGGGCAACGGCACTACGGGTACGACCGTAATAAGGATAGACCGTCCACTCGGTCCCCTCGGATGCCGTAGCACTGTAATAATGCTCTGCCTCCATCGCCACATAACCATCCTTGGCTGCAAAGGTATAACCACCTGCACCGCCCTCATCGACAGATGTGGTACGTGGCAACATGTCTGCACGGAAGTTATCATTCCAGGAACGGTAGCCGATATGCTTCTGGATCATCATACCATTCCACTTACCACCGGCTATATCGGTATTATAAGCTGCACAGAGCAACGAGTCACGACGGAAGCATTCTTTCACCTTATCGGCCCAAAGATTGGCATCGGGGTTCTTGCTGGCGGCCAGATACTGGTTCATGGCCTGAGCATAGTACATATCGTAGAGGTTGGCCATCGCCTGCACGGGGAAGAGCACCAACTGACGGTAGAAGTCGCGGGCCTCGGCAGGAACCTGGTCATAAAGGCGCAGGGCACGCAGTTCCAGACGCTGGTAGTCATCGGCCACCTGTCGCCACTCGCCTGTCTCTATCTGATAGGTACGTGCATCAAGCATCTCGGGCGTCACACGGGCCATATACTGGCAGTTGCGATTGTAGATAGACGCAGCCTCCTCTGCCACAGCACCGCTGAGTACACTCTGGAAGAAGCGAAGCGTGTGGTCGGTGACGGTCTGAACGGTATAGTCCTTCGGGTTCCAGGCCATATCCATGAACAACTGGATGGGATACTCCATCGGCTTGAGGTCGCCGACATTGAGGATCCACATGCGCTGGATACCGAAGTCATAGGCCAGCGACAACTGTTCATACATCTGTTGCGTCTGGGTGACATTGAGCCATTTAGTATTACGGGGAGCACCCACGTAGTCCACATGGTAGTAGATACCCCACCCTCCCTTACGGGCACGTTCAGCCTGAGTAGGTACACGACGGATATCACCCCAGTTGTCGTCGCTGATAAGAATCATCACATCGTCAGGCACACGAAGTCCAGCATCGTAATAGTCCTGTACTTCTTTATACAAAGCCCACACCTGGGTGGTCTTTTCTGCAGGCTTACCGGTCACCTCCTTGATAATCCTACGCTGGTTGTCGATGATCTTCTCCATCAACTTCGTGTCGGCCGTTTCACTCATGGCCTCATCACCGTCACCACGCATACCGATGGTCACGATATCATCAGTTCCTTTCATACGCTCGATACCCTCACGGAAGAAACGGTCGAGATTGTCCTTGTTGGTCTCGTAGTTCCAGGCACCCCACTTGTTACGATTGCGGGCATATTCCTGATGGTTACGGGCCATAGGCTCATGATGGGAGGTACCCATGATGACACCCATCGCATCGGCAGTCTTCAGATTCTCAGGATCATCGGCATAGAAAGCCCATCCCCACATGGCAGGCCACAAGAAGTTACCCTTCAAACGAAGAATCAACTCAAAGACCTGCTCATAGAAACGATGATCGCCGTAATTGGTGCCAAAGGTATTCTTCACCCAGGTGGTCAGACAGGGGGCCTCATCATTCAAAAAGAGACCGCGAAAACGCACGCTGGGCTCACCATCGGTATACTCACCTTTCTTAATATATAGGGCTTCGTGCTGTTCAATGGGGACATCAGCCCAGTAGTACCAGGGAGAGACACCCATCTGCTTGGTCAGTTCATAGACGCCAAACACGGTACCGCGCTTGTCACTACCGGCAATCACGAGCTGGTCACCAATGGTCTTGATAATGTATTTCTCGGTCTTACCTTTCAAGTCACGGAGCTCACCCTTCTTCACCCATTGGTCGATCTGCTTGTTGACACCTACCGTACCCACAAGGATCCGGGCACTCTCAGAAACAGGAAGCTGCTTCTGGGTGACTTTCTCAAAGTCTTTCTGGAGGTTGGCAACGGCTCTCTGCACACAACTGTGCTCACGGCTATCGAATGAAACACTGGCACCCTGCAGGGACAGAACGTCTGCAGATGACTGGAAAACAACAAAAGGCTCGGCAGCTTCCGAACCTAACGTCACCACAAGGGCGAAAAGGGATAATAAAAATTTTTTCATGCTTGACAGATTCTTTTTCGGCCACAAAGGTAATAAAAATCTGTCGCGCAACTTTTTAAGTATGTCACAATTGTTTTTACTTTTGTTTCATACTTAAAAACAACGGTTTATTTTACTTATTGATCAACGAAACAGCCTTGTTTTTTACAACTGATGCGATCTTAATGGCTACAAAATTTAAAATAATCATACGTCTATTTCCTTTTAATTGTTATCCTGATTTTCTTAATTCGGGTGCAAAATTACTACTGTGCTCGCACACAGGCAAATTATTCTGCATAAAGAAAGAGGATTTATACGTCTTCTTGACTCACATCAATGAGGCTTGTTTCCTACGGGCACCAAAACGGTAACCTACACCTAACATCAGGTTGTTTGGATATTGGAAATCATAAAGGCTATAACCGATATGCAGGAACATCTTCTGGGAAAGAGCTACTTTCAAAGCCAGAATCTCATAAAAACCCTTGAAATGGGGACTACCGGCATTGATAAAGTTGTGACCGATACCGAAATTGATCGTGAAATAGGGCATCACATATTCTGCACGGACAGAAAGACCAGCCGTTACCTGCTTATACCAGGATGGTGTTTTGATATAGTTTTGAGTGGAGGTAGAAGGTTGTTCAACAGGCTCGGTTCCATCTTCTTTTTCATCGGCCTCACTACCATCAGGGACAGGGGCGATCGCGGTATCATCATTTTTCAGATTGGCACTGTGGTCATAATACAAATCCAAGGAGGCTCCCACATTCAACCAGTGGTTCAGGTTATACATCGGATTCACATTGACACCCATCACACCATAGGTATCCGACAAAGTATACGAACCGAGAGCAGTCTCTGCACCACGTTTCTTCCAACCTCCAAACACCACTACATCGGTACTCCAATGCTTCTGGAAAAGGGGCAACGGACCATCGGCGGGCAATTCTTCCGGACGATTGATATAATAGGCCAAAGACAACTTCGCGGAAGCGACATTCAATCCGGCATTGGGCATCGAGGTGTTACCATTGCTGAAATGGGAGGCACTCAGACCGATGTTCAGATCAAACTTCCGGGAGAGCATCCAACGCAGATAGATACCGAAGTCCATATAGGCCGTCAACTTCGAACCAATCACATGATTCGACACCCGTTCTGTTTCGTTATAGGAATGCCAACCATAGGCCACACCAAAGTCCCATTCGTAGTTAAGGGCGAGTTTCGGTGACAGAGTCGTGAGGGTGGCGCCCTGAAAGAGATAGGCGGAAACGGGATTGCCAATCTGAGAATTTAGATGGTGATAACCGAGACCTGCACCCTGATAGGCACCTTTATAAATACGGGCTTGCTCAGAATCGGGCGAGGGCATGAATGAATATTTCAGACGGGTGGTGAAATACTGGTTCATCGTACGTACCTCGGGGTTATAGCCCTCCAGATAACGATTGGTATGCAACACGGCACCATCAATAATCTCAGCCTCCAGACGATGGATGACAGGCGCTGAACCAGACACTGAACCCCACTTCTGCAGACGTTTGTATTCTTCCTTGGTCAGACGCATGAAAGAACCATGCTGAGGACCGGTCACACCTTCGATATCCACGGGGTCAGAGAAATTGCGTAAGTTCTTGTCAGCCTTACAGATGCGGTAGTGACGCGGCTTCGAGGAATACTCGATATAGGCTACACGCCAGGTATCATCGCCAATCAACTGGAAGGCACTCGAACCCTCACACTTTTTCTTGCCCTCAAAACTGACATAGTCATCTTCCACCGGTTCTCCCCAACCATAGGTCAGGTGTTCCGAGGTGGCCGTATAGATACCGGGCTTACCACCTTCTTTCTTAATCAGCATATGATAGAGACCGTCGCTCTCCAAGTAGTTAATATCGGCATCAATGGTGGCATAACCCCAGTCAAACAGGAGTCGAGGCTTCGTGAGTTTGGTGAAGGTCTTGTCGGCATAGGAATAATACATGCGGTCATAACCTTCCTCATCACGGTTCCACATTGAATAGTAGATCATGTAACCGCCCTGCTCACCATCAGACCACACATAATGGGGATCCCAGAAAATCTGCGGGGCCCATACACGGTTGATGGTGCTCCAGTCTTTATAGGGACTAGGTGACTCACAATCACAGAAGATAGCATCACCCTTGCGGTAATCAAAAGAGACACTGGTCCAGTGGATGAGATCATCACTCTTCAAAAGGTCGATGCCGTAATTGTCCCACTCACTCTTCTTTCCCAAGGCCTTGGTCATGCCGTTGTTCATATCCGTCGTCACCATCACAAAACCCTTGCCATCCCAACTGCGGGTGATATAGGCATCGCGCTGACCACCTTCAATACGGGCATGTTCCTTCGGGTCCATCACAGGATCACCACCAAGGACATCTTCGTAATGGTAACCGTCACGACTTAAAGCAAAGGCCGTGTATTGCCCACGATCACTCATATGACAATACAGATAGCCATAGTCGCCTTTCTGCATGTTCTGTGCAGTGGCAGCTACGGCTATCAGTAAGATGACGGACAGAACGTATCTGCGCATCCGTTACTCTGCCTCAGGAGCCTTGTCAATCAGATCCATGAACTGATCGAGCTTCGGCGTGATGATAATCTGAGTACGACGATTGCGCTGCTTACCAACCTCAGTATCGTTCGAGGCAACGGGGTTGTACTCACCACGACCACCGGCGGTCAGACGCTTAGGATCTACACCATAGTCGTTCTGCAAAGCCTGGACAACACTCGAGGCACGCAGGGCAGAGAGGTCCCAGTTGTTACGGATATTGGTCTTATTGATGGGCACATTGTCGGTGTTACCCTCGATGAGCACGTCGTAGTCCTTGTAATCCTTGATGATCTTGGCAATCTTCGACAGGGTCTGGGCGGCACGGGCATTGATCTCATAAGAACCGCTCTTGTAAAGCATGTTGTCGGCCAGAGAGATATATACCACACCCTTCAACACCTGCACGTCAACTTCCTTCATCTCATCCTGAGAGAGTGAACGGGTTAGGTTGTTGGTCAACACCATGTTCAGAGAGTCACTCTTGCTCTTTACCTCCACCAGGTGACGGATGTACTGGTTCGACTCATTGATCTGATCAACCAATTTCTCAATAGAGATATTGTTCTGAGAGGCATTGGTCAGACTTTTGTCGAGAGAAGCCTGCAACTTGGCATACTTGTCCTCGGCATTCTTCAATAACTGCTGCATACCACGCTGCTGCTCTTCCAGACTGGCAATACGGGCATTCTTAGCAGCCAGATCTTCCTTGGCTGCCTGAAGACTCTCAGTGAGAGACTTGTTGGTCTCCTGGCATGCCACTAACTCTTTCTTACTACCGCAACTACTCAATACCAGAGCAGAAACAGCTATCAAAATGATACTCTTTTTCATCTTTTTTACCTTTTTACTATTTTACCTTTTTACCTTTTCTAAGGCTTTTCGGATGCAAATTTACATTAATGTCTCAAAAAACAATGAAAACTTTGGCGGAATTAGAATTATTTTAATTAAATTTGCACACAAAAACCAATTAAAGCACCCAAAAAGATGAAAAATTACAGACTTTTTCTCATTTCTACGCTCTGTATGATGGTACTGGGCATTTACGCTCAGGTGCCGGAAAAAGGCGTTTCCAAGGAACTCGCCGAACAGCGTAAAGCTAACATCAGTAACGTAACCTATGATTTGACATTCAACATTCCTGCAGATGCCAAGACACCTGTGACGGGCAAAGCTGTGATCGCTTTCGACCTCAAAGAGAAGAATGATGTCGTACTCGACTTCCAAGGTGGCTTCTCTGGCACCTGCACGGTGAACAATAAGAAAAAGCGTCAGGCCACCTATAAGCACGAGCATATCGTGTTGGCTGCAAAACTACTGAAACAGGGTCTGAACATCGTGGAGATTGACTTTGCCAGCACCAACAAGGCACTCAACCGTCAGAAAGAATTCATGTATACGATATTCCTGCCTGATCAGGCATCGACGGCCTTCCCGTGCTTTAACCAACCTGACATCAGGGCAAGATTTACCACCACACTCAACATACCCGAAGGCTGGAAGGCCATGTTCAGCGATGGCAAGAATCCGATTCCGGTCTACCTCTATTCGTTCGTAGCAGGTAAATTTGAGGAAAAGGCTGCCGTACGGGATGGCTACCCCATCCGGGCGCTGTACCGTGAAACGGACCCAAAGAAGGTGGCACAGCTGGACGCGATCTTCGGCGAGATTACGAAATCCATGAAATGGATGGAGAGCTATACGGGTATCAAATGTCCGTTTAAGGAGTATGGCCTGGCCATCATACCCGACTACCCCTTTGGTGGTATGGAGCATCCGGGGGCCTTCCAGATCAATGATTCTCGACTGCTACTCGACAGCAATGCATCGAAAGAGGAGGAACTCAAACGCATGGAACTGATTGCCCACGAGACGGCTCACCTCTGGTTCGGAAACGTCGTCCAACTGAACTGGACGGAGAATCTCTGGGAGAAAGAGGTAATCGCCAACATCATGGCATCGAAGATTACACGTAAACAGGTGGATGCCAAGGAGAGTGACATCAATTTCCTCAGCACCTACCAGAACAAGGCCATCGCCTTAGACCGCACGGATGGTACATACGACATTGACCAACCGTCAATCGTCGACCATACGACGTTGCTCTACGACAACATTATTTATAATAAGGCAACGGTCATGATGCGTTCACTGGAACAGCTCGTGGGTGCTACAAAGATGCAGAACAGCCTGCGTAGTTTCTTACAGAAATATTATTTCAAGGAGGCAACTTGGGAGAATCTGATCGAAATACTCGACAAGGAGAATCCGACCGTCGGCGTACGACAGTTCTGCGAGGTATGGGTCAACCAGAAGGGTATGCCCATCATCAACACGTCGTATAAGGACGGACAACTCGTGGTCTCCCAGACCGACCCCTTCGGACGTGGTCTTTGCTGGCGTCAGAAGTTCGTCGTTCAGGTGGTCTACGATATGGCGCAGAGCCGTACCATCATCGTCGATATGCAGAAACCAATCATGACTTATAGCCTGAAAAACGGTAAACCGAGCTATATCATACCCAACTACAACGGTCAGGGCTATGGTATCTTCACCCTCGACGATGACTACGCAGAGATCTTGCCAAAACGTTTCATCACAACCCGTAATGATTTGGCACGTTATTCGCTGCTGAACACCGTCCACGACAACTACCTGCAAGGTAAGGTTGCTCCTTCACACTTCGGTGAGCTCTATCGTTTTATGATGAAAGAGAAGAATCCGATCATTATGCAGACAGCCATCGATCACATGTTCAAGATCGCTTCTGACATGACCGCCGACCAGCGTAAGACACTCGAACTGTGTATGATGGACCTGCTGGGCGAGAACAAATCAAAAGACTGTCGCCAACTCATCTTCCGGAAGATGGCGGCCAACGCCACATCACCTGACGTACTCGCACAGTTGGAGACGGTTTGGCAACAGCATAATGACCCGCTCTTCGACGAACATGACTATATGGAGATGGCCTACCGCCTGGCCATCACCAATCCTACCCGCGCACAGGAGATCCTGTCCACACAACGCGCGCGTCTGAAGACAGAGGATCTGCAGAAAGAGTTCGACTTCGTCAGCCGTGCTTGTAACCCGGATGCATCGAAGCGCAACGATCTGTTTAAGAAACTCATCAAGAAGGATAACCGCAAGGAGGAGGCATGGGCCATCCACGCCATCAAACTGCTGAGTACCGATGTTTACGCTCAGGATGCACCGAATTATGTAGCACAGAGTCTCGCAAATCTGAAATACCTGCAACAGACCAGCGATATCCTCTTCCCGGGCAATTGGCTGGAGGCATTATATGACGGTCAGAAGAGCAGCGCGGTCAAACAGACCACAGAGAACTGGCTGAACAACCCGAAGACAGACTGCCCCGAGGACCTTCGCAACAAGGTATTGGAGGTTTCATGGTTGATGAGAAACCAGAAACCGTATGTAGAGAAACCCAAACCGGCCGTCGTCGTCTCAAAACCCAAGACGACTGCTAAGAAGACGGCTGCCAAACGTAAGAAATAAAACAAAACATAAAGAAAAGATATGATACGCTTCTTTCAGACACCACTGAAGACGGTGATCGCCACAGAGGTTGATCACAAACTGAGTGAACAGGAAATCAAGGAATTAAACTGGCTGTATGGCGAGGCAACGATGCTCGAGGCTGATACGCTCGAAGGCTTCTTTGTGGGTCCGCGCCGTGAAATGGTGACGCCATGGTCCACAAATGCCGTAGAGATTACACAGAACATGGGACTCAAGGGCATCAGCCGTATCGAGGAATACTTTGCTGTCGACAGCAAAGATGCTGAGCACGATGAGATGCTACAACGTATGTATAACGGCCTGAACCAGGAAATCTTCACCATCAACATCAAGCCGGAACCCATTAAGTATGTGGACAATCTGGAGGAATACAACGAACAGGAGGGGCTGGCGCTCAGTCCTGAGGAGATAGAATATCTGCACGGTCTGGAGAAACAGAACGGCAGACCTCTCACAGACTCTGAGATCTTCGGTTTCGCCCAGATCAATTCGGAACATTGTCGTCATAAGATCTTCGGTGGTACATTCATCATCGATGGCAAGGAGATGGAGTCAAGCCTCTTTGCAATGATCAAAAAGACCACCCAGGAGAATCCCAACAAAATTCTCTCAGCCTATAAGGATAATGTGGCATTTGCACAGGGACCTATCGTTGAACAGTTTGCACCGAAAGACCAGAGCACCAGCGACTGGTTCCAGGTAAAGGATATCGAAAGCGTCATCTCACTGAAAGCTGAGACACACAACTTCCCCACCACTGTAGAACCCTTCAACGGTGCTGCTACGGGTACTGGTGGTGAAATCCGCGACCGTATGGGTGGTGGTGTTGGTTCTTGGCCCATCGCTGGTACAGCAGTCTATATGACAGCCTATCCCCGTCTCGACGATGCGGAAGCAAATTCTTCACTCTTCACTCTTCACTCTTCACTCAAAAGGGATTGGGAAGATATCCTCCCCGTTCGCCAGTGGCTGTATCAGACACCAGAGCAGATTCTGATCAAGGCCTCGAATGGCGCATCAGATTTCGGAAATAAGTTCGGACAGCCGCTGATCTGCGGCTCTGTACTCACCTTCGAGCATCAGGAGAAAAATCTCAACTCTCAACTCTCAACTCTCAACTCTACAAAATACGCTTATGACAAAGTCATCATGCTGGCTGGTGGTGTTGGTTACGGCACGAAGCGCGACTGTCTGAAAAAAGAGCCCCAAAAAGGCAACAAGGTGGTCGTGGTCGGTGGTGATAATTACCGCATCGGCCTCGGTGGTGGTTCCGTATCTTCTGTTGATACGGGTCGTTATAGCAATGGCATCGAACTGAATGCCGTTCAGCGTGCCAACCCCGAGATGCAGAAACGTGCCTACAACCTGGTGCGTGCACTCTGCGAGGAGGATGTGAACCCCGTCGTATCTATCCACGACCATGGTTCAGCCGGTCACCTGAACTGTCTCTCTGAACTCGTTGAGGAGTGCGGTGGTGAAATTGATATGACCAAGTTGCCGATTGGTGACAAGACGCTTTCGAGCAAAGAAATCATCGCTAACGAGAGTCAGGAGCGTATGGGTCTCCTCATCGACGAGAAGCATATCGAACATGTCCGCCGTATTGCTGAACGTGAGCGTGCACCGCTGTATGTCGTCGGTGAGACCACAGGCGATGCCCACTTCTCCTTCAAACAGGGTGATGGTGTGAAACCATTCGATCTCGATGTGGCTCAGATGTTTGGCCACTCGCCCAAGACCATCATGAAAGATAATACGGTAGAACGTCACTATGCTGACGTCACCTACGACAAAGACATCAACTCTCAACTCTCAATTCTCAACTCTCAATTGCCCAAAGTGCTGCAATTGGAGGCTGTGGCCTGTAAGGACTGGCTCACCAATAAGGTCGACCGCTCTGTGACAGGTAAGATTGCCCGTCAGCAGTGCCAGGGTGAAATCCAGTTGCCGCTCTCCGACTGTGGTGTCGTTGCACTCGACTACCGTGGCGAGAAGGGTATCGCCACAGCCCTCGGACATGCGCCCCAGGCTGGTCTGGCTGATCCTGCTGCTGGTTCTGTACTCTCTGTAGCCGAGGCACTGACGAATATCGTCTGGGCACCGCTCGCTGAGGGAATGGACTCTCTGAGCCTCTCTGCCAACTGGATGTGGCCCTGCCGCTCTCAGGAGGGTGAGGATGCCCGTCTCTATGAGGGTGTGAAGGCGCTCTCCGACTTCTGCTGCGATCTTCACATCAACGTACCGACCGGTAAGGACTCGCTGTCTTTGAGCCAGCAATATCCCAACGGCGAGAAGATCATCTCTCCGGGAACCGTGATTGTTTCTGCTGGTGGTGAGGTCAGCGACATCAAGAAAGTGGTGTCACCCGTCCTCGTCAACGATAAGAATGCCTCACTCTATCATATCGACTTCTCATTCGACGAGCAGCGCCTCGGTGGTTCTGCCTTCGCACAGAGCCTTGGTAAGGTGGGCGACGACGTACCTACCGTCAAGAACCCCGAATACTTCGCTGATGCCTTCATGGCCATCCAACAGCTCATCGAGAAGGGTTGGATCATGGCTGGTCACGACATCTCTGCAGGTGGTCTTATCACCACCCTGCTCGAGATGTGCTTCGCCAACACAAAGGGCGGCCTCCACATCAACCTCCACGACATCGCAGCTCCAATTCTCCCCCTTTCTAAGGGGGAGCCAGAGGGGGTTGACATCATAAAGACGCTCTTCGCCGAGAACCCGGGCGTCGTCATCGAGGTTTCCGACGAACACAAACAGGACTTCAAGGACTTCATGGAGGAACAGGGTGTCGGCTTTGCCAAGATAGGTTATCCAGTAGAAGATGCCCGCACCATCGTGGTGAAGGCTGGCGATATAGAGCAGACCTTCGATATCGATGCACTGCGCGACACATGGTACAAGACCTCATACCTCCTCGATCGCAAACAGAGCTTCAACGGCAAGGCTGCCGAGCGTTTCGCCAACTACAAGAACCAGCCTCTGGAGATGGTCTTCCCCAAGTCCTTCACCGGCAAACTCTCCCAATACGGCCTCAACCCCGACCGCTGGAAAGATTCTTCACTCTTCACTCTTCACTCTTCACTCCCCAAGGCCGCTATCATCCGTGAAAAGGGTACAAACGGCGAACGCGAGATGGCTTACATGCTCTACCTCGCCGGATTCGACGTAAAAGATGTCATGATGACCGACCTCATCACGGGTCGCGAGACACTCGAAGAGGTCAACCTCATCGTCTTCTGCGGTGGATTCTCCAACTCCGACGTCCTCGGCTCTGCCAAGGGTTGGGCGGGTGCTTTCCTCTTCAACCCGAAGGCCAAGGAGGCACTCGATAAGTTCTATGCCCGTGAGGATACGCTCTCACTGGGTATCTGTAATGGTTGCCAGCTGATGGTGGAACTGGGTCTCACTGGTGCTAAGGGTGCGAAGATGCTGCACAACGACTCGCATAAGTTCGAGAGTGAGTTTATCTCGCTAGCAATCCCACAGAACAACAGCGTGATGTTCGGCTCGCTCAGCGGTTCAAAACTGGGTCTCTGGGTGGCTCACGGCGAGGGCAAGTTCCATCTGCCTGAACCAGAAAGTGCTTACAACATCATTGCGAAGTACAACTACCCGGGCTATCCTGCCAATCCGAATGGCTCTGACTACAACGTGGCTGGTATCTGCTCGGCCGACGGTCGTCACCTCTGCATGATGCCGCACTTGGAACGTGCCTTCTTCCCCTGGCAGAACGCCTGGTATCCTGCTGACCGCAAGAACGACGAGGTGACCCCATGGATAGAGGCCTTCGTTAATGCTCGTAAATGGATTGAACAACGATGAACATCTATTGGGAATCGTTCCGTACCTTCTTTAAGATTGGCATATTCACCCTCGGCGGTGGATATGCCATGATTCCTTTGATAGAAGAAGAGGTGGTCAACAAAAAACAGTGGGTGTCCAAAGACGAGATGCTCGACCTCATCGCCATCGCACAGAGTTGCCCGGGGGTGTTCGCCATCAACATCGCCACCTTCATCGGCTATAAATTAAATAAGGTACGTGGCGCCATCGCTACCACCATCGGCACAGCCCTACCCTCGTTCCTGATCATCCTGGCAATAGCGATCTTTTTCAGCCAGTTCAAGGACAATCCCTACGTGGCGGCCATCTTCCGAGGTATCCGACCTGCCGTCGTAGCCCTCATCGCCGTACCCACCTTCCGACTGGGACAACGGGCAAAACTCAACCGCTACACCATCTGGATCCCCATCGTCTGCGCCCTCGCCATCTGGGCCCTCGGCGTCTCTCCCATCTACATCATCATCATCGCCGCCCTCGCCGGCTATCTCTACGGACAATATCAGCATCGGACAAAGACGGACTCTCACGGACTAAACAAGTTCCCCCATAAAAAGTCCGAGTAAGTCCGCGCTAATCCGATGCATATAAAAGTTGCTATATGATATTCCTAAGCCTATTTATCACCTTCTTCGAGATTGGCCTCTTCGGATTCGGAGGCGGCTACGGCATGCTCTCCCTCATCCAACACGAGACAGTAGAAACACACCACTGGCTATCAACAGCAGAATTCACCGACATCGTGGCCATCTCACAGATGACACCCGGACCCATCGGCATCAACTCCGCCACCTACTGTGGCTATACGGCCATCCACAACGCCGGCTATGGCCACCTGATGGCGACACTCGGCTCTGCCACCGCTACCTTCGCGCTGGTACTGCCATCACTGATTCTGATGATTTTGATTAGTAAGATGTTCATGAAGTATATGAACACACCACTAGTACAGTCGGTCTTCACAGGCCTGCGCCCTGCCGTCGTAGGCCTCCTCGCAGCAGCAACCCTCCTACTTTGTAATAAGGAGAACTTCTCTACCCCGATGGAGAATCCCTGGCAGTTCTTTATCAGCTGCGCCCTGCTCATCGCCACTGCCATCGGCACCGGCTACCTGAAAATCAATCCCATCCGCATGATCTGCTACGCGGGCATCGCAGGTCTGCTTCTGCTATATTAACTTTGTTATAAGGTAGGCCAGCCATCGGAGGTCCAACGAATAGGTCGCTGAACCAGCACGGAAGCACCGTTCTGGGCAACACTGTAACCATGACAGATGAAGATGTCCTGCCCTTCGAAGGTGTAGGCAGCACAATGACCGGCAGCCTCATATTCCTTTTTGTCACCTTCAAGGAAAAGATTACCGCCACCATAACGCATATCAATGCCCTTGCTGTCAAGATAGGGGCCATCAACCGTCTTACTACGACCTACCGCAACACGGTAATTACTCTTGCTGCCCTGACAACAGTAGTCCCACGACACAAAGAGATAATACCATCCGTCGTGCTTGAAGATAAACGGCGCCTCAATGGCATTCGGACCGGCATAATCTGACGTCGGATTCTTCGGAGGATTCGGATTAATCGGAAGGGAGGCCTTGGCATCCTGACTATCCAGATTATACCGACGGGCAATCGTACGGGGCTTTTCACCCTTCACGACATGCATCGCCGTATCAAGACGAACCAACTGGATACCATCCCAGAAACTACCCCATACCAGCCAGGGCTGATCCTGATCGTCAATCACGAAATTAGGATCAATGGCATTCCAGTTGTCGCGCTTCTCCTTTGAAGCCACGATACAACCCTCATCCTCCCAAAGTCCTGATGCCAGGGAACGAGTAGTGAGTAAACCGATGGCGGAGCCGTTCTTGCCAAAGGTAGAACAACTATAAGCCAACCACCAACGTCCGTGCCACTGGATAATGTCCGGGGCCCACACGTGAGAACGAAAACCTGGGACAGAATCATGCGTCCATTTGGGGATGACCGACATCACAGGATCAGGCGACACGGTCCAGTTCTGACGGTCTGTCGAGGTCATCTGCTGGATACCCATACCTGTGGCAAAGATATACCAGGTACTATCTTCGAAAGCCATCACCGGATCATGCACCATGGGTGTCTCCGTGGTGAAAGCCACTCGCGAAAAGCGATGCCGTTGCCCCTGTGCCATCACGACACAGGCGGCAAGCAACATCAAGGAAAAAACAAGTTTCCTCATATATAATTTAAGTAGTATGTGGTTCAATAATTATTTCAGAAGATATTTCTTCCCGTTTCGAATATAAATGCCAGGCTTCTGCGGAGATGTGACAGGTCTGCCCAAGAGGTCATAGACCCCATTATCCATTGTCCATTGTCCATTATCCATTGTCATAATACCTGTAGCAGCCTTGGTCTGATAAGCCCATGCTGTGACACCGGTCTTACTGGCCAGACCTGTAAAGGCTATCGTTTTCTCATCTTTCGGTTCGAGCGTCTGCTCAACCATGACGCCTCTATAAGCCGTACCACTGATGACAAAGTTCACATACGACGTACCTGCTGTTGCAGCCCAAGTACCAGTAGCTCCACCACTGATCTTTCCATCGGCAGAAAGGGTGATCTCAACAGGCTTGGCGGCTTCCTTCTGAGTGTGGTCTAGTCTGTATTTGTGAATCAGAAGTTGATAGGTTCCTGGGATACGGTCGGTGCTCACCTGCTGCGAACTGGCGATATCAGCACTCTTTACCTCCTCACCGGTATATTCGAACGGGGCTGCAACCAACCATCCGTCTTTGTTCTGGAACACCTGATGAACGCGCACCTGATGACCTTCACCTGCATTCTGGAATCGGGTGTGATAAACCAGATAGGTACGTCCATCCTCGGCAGCAATGATGCTATTGTGTCCCTGAGAGCGCTCACCATAGTTGCCCTTCGTCTGATTGCCCCAGTCTGTATAAGCCCCAAAAATATTCACGCCACGGTCGCTGTTGGCCTTGGCGCCGAAATTAAGTTGGTAACTATTGTAGACAGCACTGATATTATTAGAATCTTTATAGGGACCATCAGGCTTTTCAGAACGGAATACACGCATCTGGTAGCCACCGTTATTGTAGTCGTTAGGATTACCACCAGCCGCCAGACCGCCATAGCTCATGAACAGGAAATAATAGCCTCCGATATACTCGATATACGAAGCTTCGCCTGATACATAGTAACCACCAGCAATCTTCTTACCGAAATAGGGGTCTTCGGTGATGCCATTGCCAGTACCAGTCAACGAATATTCCACATCATAGTCACGCAGGCCGGTATTCTCGTCGAGCTCCAGCATCCAGATGCCACCGCTCCAAGAACCATAAGACATCCATAGCTTTCCTTCCTCGTCGTAGAAAACGCATGGGTCGATATTATTGGGCCAGCGATCACCCCATTTACTACCTGTGGCATAGCGCGAAGGCAGAGTGCTCTGCGAACCAATAACAAGTTCAAGGTCAGTATCCTTAAACTCCGTACCATTCTTAAAGCCGCTGATGACCACCGGAGCCTGATAGCGGTAAGGCCCTGTGATCTTGTCGGCAGTCAGCAAGATGATACTTGAATACCAGTTGTCACCATTGATACTGAGATACATGCACCATTTTTGCATCTGCTTGTTCCAAATGACATCGGGCGCCCACATATTACCGTCGACACTATAACTATTGTTACCGCGTTTCGACCAATTAAATGCATTGAAATTGAAGTCATACGCGACTCCGCCCTTTTTCACCTTCGTCACCTGCGGGGTAGTGAAAGCAGCACTGTTAGCAGCATTGGTGCTCGAAGCTGTTGCCCAGGGAGCCTGAAACGACGTCCAACTCATCAGATCAGTGGTCTTGGCAGCAGCACGATGGGACCCGAAGATATAGTATGTCTGGGACGCTGGTTCCCACACGATACTGGGGTCATGCACGCTGACACGCTTCAGCGATACCGCCATGGCACTGAAGGAGAAAAGGAGTAAGGAGGGAAGGAGTAAGTAGAATACTCCTTCCACCATTCTATTTTTCTTCAATTCTTCAATTCTTTAATTCTTCAATGCTTACTCAAAGATCATGTGACAACCGTCAACCGTGAAGCGGAACCAGAGGTTATCCCCGTCAATAGGACTGATACCGATATAGTCCTGATAGTAGGTCTCACCGTCATTGCCTTCCATGACACACTTCACATCAGCAGAACCACCATTGTTGGTCACGGATACGGTTACCATCGCCTCATCCATAGCCTTAAGCCATGCACCCCAGTCGAGCTGACCACCACTTGGCAGACAAGCACCATAGCTGTCACCCCAACCATAGTTGTCGGCACGGACGACAGCATATTCACTGTTGTCCTCACGGGTCAGCACCACCACAAAGTTGTTCCAGTTGTTGGCGCCATTGGTGAAGTTCTTGATGCGGGTAGTAACGGTCTTACCAACAGGCACATTGTACATATCAGAATGAGCACCCCACCAACCGGTAGAGTTATCTTCTGCACCAAGTACGCTATCGAACTCCAGGTGGCAGTTGTCAACAGTAAAGCGGAAGTAGAAGTCTTCCGGATCAACCGTGTTGATGCCATTGTACTCCTGCGTATAGACCTCACCGTTTGTGCCCTGCATCACGGCCTTCACATCAGCGGTACCATCACCGTTGTTAGTAACGGCTACAGTAACCTTGGCACCGTCCATAGCAGCAAGCCATGTACCCCAGTCACCCTGGGTTCCAATCGGCGTACAAGCACCATAACCATCACCCCAGCCATAATTATCGGCACGGACTACGGCATACTCTGTATTATCAGCACGACAGAGAACCACGACGAAGTTGTTCCAGTTGTTGGCACCACTGGTGTAGTTGGTGAAGGTACTGATGAAGGTCTCATTCGGGCCTACCTTGATATTCTCAGAATGAGCACCCCACCAACCAGTAGAATTGTCGGTAGCACCAAGGCTCGTGTACATCTTGTCAACAACCTCGAACTCCGCAGTTCCGATGATAGGTGCATTAGCAGCCTCACCTTTGTAGGTCTTGGCATAGGCAGCCACAAGGGTCTTCTTGCCCAATGAAGACATATCAGGAACAGTCTGAATGGCCAAGTCAGTTATTTTCACAGTCGCAGAAACCTCCTGCTCAAACTGGATCGTAGCAGTAACATTGGCAAAAGCCTCAGTCAGGTCTGTACCCTGGAGCACCTTCTTGGGCACGCCGTTGAGTGTCATAGATAGTGGCTGCTTGTCTTCCTTAGAAGTGAAACCGCCGATAGGTTCGATGGTCGAACCAAGGAAATTAATGAATGAACCCTCAGGAACCAAGAAAGCACGGATAGTGGTGTTCGATGCATCCGCATTCAGATTCACCAGAGGCGAAGTCTGAGTATAGGTCTTCGTCACCTTACCATTGGTCATAGTGACAACCAGACCACCACTGGTGCGGTCAATCGTCAGAGTGACCTTGCCACCCAGTTTGTCAACACCGGCATCGGTATCAGTAGCAAATTCGAGGTCGCTGGTTGCGAGGCTACGGTCGATATAATCACCCCACTCTGAGTTACCACTCGGTTGGAAATCATAACGGATAGCACCGTACTCCTTATAGTTGGCAGCACCACGATCCTCATCATTGGTGATGATAAGGGCATAGTTCTTATAGGTATTCGAAGCATTGGGATTGATGTTCAGATTGAACTGGGTAATCCACTTGCCACCTTCAGGAATCTGGTAATACTTAGAGAAGACGGCCCACCAGCCTGATGAATAGTCGGTAGCACCAACGGTGTAGACATCTTCTTCCAGACCTTCAATCTCATCTTCACCACCCTGGTTCTTGGCCTTCTCCTGAGCAATGGAGTCTGCCTTAGCAGAAATCCAGTCGGGAGAGTCGATGCTGAACAGGTCTCCTCCCTCACAAGAAGTAAGGAAGAGGTAAGAGGTAAGAAGTAAGAGGTAAGAGAATACTCCTACAACTACCTTATTATATCTATTAGTTCTCATAATTAGTTCAATTTTTCAATTTTTCAATTCTTCAATTCTCTTAAAGGTTCACAACCGGATGGAGTGTCCAACCCTTGCCCCTGTAATAGCTTTCATTGCTGCTGCTGGCATTGGCAGAGTTACCCACGAGGTTGGGATTGTCGTTCAAGGTTCCCTGATAGAGCGGGAAGAACTCATGACCCTGAATCCAACTGTCATAAGAACTCTTCAACTCAGAATCAATACCCACCTCAGCATAGCTGACGGACTCCTTCACACGGGTCTTGTCATTGGTACGACGGAAAGTACCGTGTTCCTTGATCTGTGCCAGACGGTCAGCACTGTAGAAGAAGCCCCAACGCAACAGGTCGAAACCACGACCAAACTCACAACCGAACTCCTTCGGACGCTCCACATTGGCAATCTGCTCGAAGAGCTTATCAGCATTGCCAGCGAAATCAGCAAGGTTCAGGTTGGCCAGACCGGCACGGTTACGTACCTGATTGATCCAGTCGATAGCCTGCTGGGTAGGACCGCTGATCTCATTCTCGCACTCGGCAGCACGAAGAAGAACGTCAGAATAACGCATCATACGGAGGTTGATACCACAGTGCAGACCGGTAACGACCTTGTCATAAAGACCAGTGCGCAGGTTCGTGTTCTTAGCAATAGGCAGACCGCCATAGTTATTATTGGTAACCACAGGGGCATCAGCAGTCATCGGCACGGTATAGCAGACATTACCATACTCAAAGCCATCCCATTCGGGCTCGTAGGTACCGATGGTCCAATAGAGACGAGGGTCGAGCGACCCACTGGTGGTCTTCTCAGCCTTGAAGAGCTGATAGAGCCAGGGAGAAGCAGAAAGGTCTGCCCAGCCACCGAAATCACCAGGACCGTAGTTACTCTCAATAGCGTGACCCTGAGTGGCATTAGGACTGGTGTTCACCGGTGTCCACTCATCGTCGGTACCCTGTGATCCATAGTCCAGATACTGGATCTCAAACAAGCTCTCATCATTATTCTCGTAGGCAGCTCCCTCACGGAAGTTGTCACCGTAATTAGCCATCAGCTTATAGGTACCATACTGGCCATTGATAATCGCCTTCAACACGGTAAGCGCCTCACTGTATTTGTGACGCATCATCAGAGCACGGGCATAGTAACCGGCAGCAGCACCACTGGTAGCACGACCTTTGGCCCACTCGCCACCGGCATTACGTGTCGGCAGCAGGGTCATAGCCTCAGCAAAGTCCTTCTCCACCTGATCCCAGGCACGGTCATACTGAGAGTTGCCATCCGTATCACCCTCCATAACATTGGAGCCATAGAGACCGTCAAGGGTAGAATAGGTGGCATAATCGGTAATCAGAATGGGGTTCTGATAATATCCAGTAAGATTATAATATGCCAAACCACGGAGGAACAGCATCTGACCTTTGATATGCTTCATCTGCTCGCTCAACGTACTGTTGTCATCACCACAACGAGAGAGGGTGTAGTTACATACATTAATCGTATAATACCAGTCACGCCATGACCACTGACCAATCTCGTCAGTGAAGGGGGCATTCAGATCATCAAAAGGCATGTACCATACCTGTGAAGAGTTCCAGACCTCATCACCACGGCACACGTCGAGGGTATAACCGACACGGGCGTAAGTACCCTCCATACGAATGTGGTTGTAAGCAGCAATCACATTCTCCTCCAAATCCTCGGCGGTATTACCGAAAGTGGAGGTCGTCTGCTGGTTGGGGTTCGACACGTCCAACTTATCTTCGCAGGATACAAAGAGGTAAGAGGTGAGAGGTAAGAGGTAAGAGAATACTCCTGCCGTCAGCCACTTTACCCAACTGTTTCTATTTATCTTGGTAATCATAACTTCAATTCTTTAATTTTTCAGTTCTTCAATTCTTTAGAAAGTAAAGTTCAGACCAGCCATAAAGCTACGTGCTGTAGGATAAGAACAGTAGTTGTAGCCCGGGGTGAACGTACCACCGGCATAGTCCACATTGTAACCCTTGTAACCTGTGATGGTAAAGAGGTTCTGAGCAGAGACATACACACGGACACCAGTGACATAATTGGCAAACCACTTGTTGGGCAGGTTACAGCCAAGTTCGACATTGGCAATCTTCCAATAGGCAGCATTCTGGATCTGACGGTCACAGAACAGGTCGTTCCAGGCCAAAGTAGCACTGTTCGACAGATAGGTACGGGGGATATCACTCACATAGGTATTACCATCCCACTGGTTAGCACCGAGAATAGCAACATCCTTATTACCGTAACCATAGCTGGAGTTCAACGTATTATATAAGTAGTCGGTCACATGGTAACCAAGTGCACCGAAAGTAGAAATGCTCAGATCAAAGATATTGTACTCCAGATGAGCACTCAGACCGAAATTCACCTTGGGTAGACCACTGCCGAGAACAGTCTGGTCGTCAGCATTGATCTGACCGTCACCATTGATATCGCGGTAGTAGCAGTCACCAACCTGGGCACCGGGTTGATACTCTGAGAGGCCTTTTTCCTGAGCAAGGGCATTCAACTGATCAAGCTGTTCCTGGGTACGGATAATACCCTGATAGTCCCAACCATAGAACTTACCAACTTCCTCACCTACTTCCGTAATATAGGCACCGGTAATGTATTTCTCAGTACCGAAACCGAGCGAGGTCACCTTGTTCTTCAACGTGCTCAGATTAGCACTGATCTCATGCTTCAAAGCGTGGTCACGGTTGCGGTAGGTCACCGAGAACTCGAAACCGCTGTTCTCCAACGAGGCGGCATTCATCGTTACAGAGGTGTTGGCAACACCGGCACTGGCGGGAACGGGAACATTGTAAAGCAGATCCTGCGACTTGTTCTTGTACCACTCAGCCGTAAACTCGATGCGGTTGTTAAAGAAGGCCAGGTCAAGACCCACGTTCATGGTCTTTCTCTTCTCCCAGGCAAGGTTCTCGTTGACAAAAGTCGAAACGGCAGAACCGGTAATGGGCTGGTTGCCGAAGCTGTAGGTCATGTTGTTACGGGCCATCGTGGCATAGATAGCATAGTCACCGACAGAGGCCTCATTACCCAACTCACCATAGCTGGCACGAAGCTTGAACAAATTCACAATGTCTCGATCGATGGGGAAGAACTTCTCCTTATCGAAACGCCAACCTAATGAAACAGAGGTAAAGGTATCCCAACGGATATCCTTGGTCAGACGGGAACTGCCATCACGACGGATGATACCCGAGATGAGGTACTTGCCATCATAGTCGTAGTTCAGACGAGCCAGATAGGAAGCCAGAGCATGTTTGTACTCTCCACTGTTGGCACTCCAGGAAGTGGCATTCTGCAACTGCAGGAAGTAAGGCTCCGACAGGTTGACACCTGTGGCACTTAACGTATTGGTATTCTCCTGCTCATAGGTCTGACCCACCACGAGGTTAACATGGTGCAGACCGATAGTGCCATCATAGGTCAACGTGTTCTCGATCAAGGCATCGGTATACTTGCGATGGGCCTTGGTCAGACGCTCATTCTCCTTGGCCAGGTACACACGGTTACTCTGAATCCAGGCGGGAATCCAGGTCTTGTCATTGCAAGAGGTGGTGCTGTAGGAGAGGTTGATCTTATAAGTCAACTGATGGTTCTTGCTCTTGATACCGAGCATACCCAACAGGTCGACATCGGCAGAGGCGGTACCCAAGAAACGGTCTACAACCGTATTACGGGTCAACATCTCATTGATCAACAGGGGGTTCATGGCAGAGATATCACCATGGACGGTGTCGTAATACACACCATAGCCGTAGGCATCGTAACGGTAAGCGCTGGCACTACCCACCTTATCGTCGAGCACCCAGGTAGAACTATCGTAAGCCTTGATGGTGGGCTGCATGTTCAACACACCACCCAACACATTACCCAGATTACCATAAAGTCCCTGAACATACTCGTTGGCATTCGAGACAGCGAGGTTGTCCTGGTTGGAGTGGGAGTAAACAAGACTGGTACGGAACTTAATGAACTTAATGTCCATGGTGTTGTTCACACGGGCGGTATAACGCTCAAAGTTAGGACCGGCACCCTCAAGGGTTCCCTTCTGCTTATAATAGTCAAGACCTATATTATAGGTATTGTTAACACCACCACCACTGAGATTCACATTGTGGTTCTGACGAATACCGGTCTTAAAGGCTTCGCTGAGCCAGTCGGTGTCAGTATTATCCATAAAATGGTATTTACCGTCAGCACCCTTGCTATATCCACTAGGAAGAACGGAGGAACCGACATTCTCGGCTGCAATACCGAGATACTGACTGTACTGCTCGGCATTGGTCAGGTCGTAGACATCCTTCTGAATCTGGTCAATACCGAAGTAACCTTTATAGTCTACCTTTAAGGGCTGCTCCTTCTTACCATTCTTGGTGGTGATAATAACCACACCATTAGCGGCACGTGAACCGTAGATGGCACCGGCAGAGGCATCCTTCAACACCTGAATGGTCTCAATATCATTCGGAGAGAAATCACGGATAGAGGTACCCATGGGCACGCCGTCAATGACGTACAGAGGGGCCTGGTTACCGTTCAGGGTACCGATACCACGGATACGAACCAATGGATCGGCACCGGGCTGACCGTCAGAGGTAATCTGCACACCGGCAACCTTACCTTCCAACATCGTGGAGATATTGGAGTGCGATACGCGCTTTAACTCATCGGCATTCACAATCGATACCGAACCGGTCAGATCGGCCTTCTTCTGAACACCATAACCCACAACCACCACTTGGTCGAGCATGTGGGAGTCTGACTCTAACTGAATCTGATTAAGGATCGCGCGTCCGCGTACGGCAATCTCACGATCTTTGTAACCAACATAGCTGATCACGAGCGTCGCATCAGCAGGAACACTCAACTCAAAGTTACCATCGTAATCAGTAATGGCTCCCGACTGAGCACCTTTCACCTTGACAGTGGCACCAATCAGGGCCTCACCGTCTTGGTCAACAACCTGACCGCTGACCTTAATGGTCTGTTGGGTCACAGACGCCATCAAAGGAGTCGGACAGACAGAAAGTCCACCTAACAGTCCCAACGACAGCATCAGAGAGAATAATGCTTGTTTTCTCATTGTTAATTGTAGAATTAGTTATTAAATGAATAAAAAACTGCCGCAAAAGTAGTCATTTATTCATCGCGCTAGGTGGACAAAACGTTTTATAAGGTGGACAAAACGATATTTATCCTCCCAAGGCCGTTTTTTCCTCTTCTTGAGCTATATCAAGACCAGGAACTAGGACTCTGTCCGTACAATTTAGTAAAGCAACGGGTGAAATATTTCGGGTCGTTGAAACCGACGGCATAGGCAATCTCGGTGATGTTGCGATTGCCGGTCTTCGCGGAGAGCAACTCACGGGCCATGTTCAGACGGTAGTTACGGATAAACTGACCGGCAGGCAGACCGGCCTCAGCATTAAGGTGCTTGCTGACCACACTACGACTCATACCCAAGGCATCACAGAACTCCTGCACACCGAAATCGGAATCCATATAGTGCTGCTCCATAATCTCCATCACACGCTCCATAAACGGACGGGTATTCTTCATCACCTCTTCCTGATCGGCCTCCACACTCTTCGACACACTCTGACGGTAGCGCTCCTGGTTGTCAAGGATATTACTGATACGCTGCTGCAACTGCTTGGGATCCTTCGACTCCTCCAACACCTTACGGATCGGACTCAACAACTGCTCGGCCTCACGACGCTTCAACTCGGCGGCCCACCTATTATATATATAAATGACTAGCGCCACAAACAACAAAGCCAACAACAGTCGGAACCACCAACTGTTCCAGAATCGGGGCTGTACCTCGATACCAATAGAGATGGTCTCTTCTTCTACCGTCGACAGGGCTGACGCATATTTCACCTCAAAAGTGTAATTGCCAACGGGCAGGACACTGTATCGCACAGAATGCTGTCCGGGCTTCAACAAGGTCCACTCATCGTCAAAGCCTTTCATCCGGTAACTGAAAATACCCTGGGTCTCGTAACCATAGTTCAAAGCAGAAAAATCAATCGAAAACGAACGGTTGCTCTCACTGAGCGTGATGACCTTCGCGATAGAGATATCTTCATGAAGATAATCGCTACCTGCCATGACATCCTGATTGTCAACCATCAGATGGGTGAAGACCAGATGGCCCTGACAACTGGCCTCAGGGTTCTCACCGGCAACCTCCACAAGTCCGGCCTCACTGCCCAGATAGATGGTACCGGAAGGGGCGATAACGGCGGAGTTCCAATAGAACTGCGAACTGGCAAGACCGTCGGTTTGGGTATAGTTGGTAAAGGTCTTCAAATGGGGGTCATAGACCGACAAACCGTTCTGCGTCGTAATCCACAGCCGACCGTTACGGTCCTCCACAATACCCTTCACAGCATTGTTCACAAGTCCGTCCTCCTGTGTCAACACCTCAAAACGCTCCTGACCATCCTGAGCCACAATCCTGCGATACAGGCCATAGCCGTTACTGCCCAACCAAAGGGTACCGTCACGACTCTCACAGAAAGAGGAGATCTTCTCATAAATATGGGAATCGGGGTCGTTCAACCGATACATCAGATTACGGTAACTGAACTTTCCGCCTTTTTTCGACTTCAAATCAATGGCACAGACACCACGCATACAACCCATCCAGAGTACACCGTCCTTGTCTATCACCGAACCAATACAACCGCGGATCAGGTCACAACCGTCAAATGGCTCCAACAACTCTCCGGTCTTCACGTCATAGAGGAAAATACCATCATTGCTGCCGATCCACAGGGCATCATTATAGGGATCATAGGCCAAGGCACCGATAAAATTGGTCAAACGGGCCGCATCCTCAGACATGTCCACCTTCCGGACCGCCTGGGAAGCAAGCTCGACAACATTCAGTCCACCACCCCAGGTGCCGGTCCATAACCGGCCCTTTCCGTCAGCCACCAAAGCCGACACACTGTTATGCGACAACGCTGAATTCTCTTTTGTCAAATGCACAAACTCCTGACTCCTGTCTCCTGACTCCTTCCTATTCAGTCCTCCCTCCACGGTGCCCACCCAGAGCGTCCCGTCTGCCTCTACATACATGGCATTCACCGGATTGGGAGAGAGGGAACCTGGCAAAGCAGTGTGGACGTAGTTCTGCAACAACAGTTGACGAGGCACGAGCTGGGCAATGCCACCAGACTCCGTTCCAACCCATACAAGACCCTTGTCCATCAAAAGACAATGCACAAAATCACTTTTCAACGGCGGGTTACTGGCAGTCGTCCAGACAGAGAAACTGTCAGTGGCATCATCATACACATTGACACCATACAAGGAACCGACAAGCAACCGGTTGTCAGAGGTCAGAGCCAGACTGGAAAGAAATTCATGCGACAGATTCCGATAAACGATGAGCTGTTGCTGATAGGGGTCAAACCGGTAAAGACCGTGATTGGTAGTGATCCACATAACATTGTCACGCTTCATCATATCAGTGATATACAGACCGTTAAGAGCACGGAACTGAGGGGAGATCTCCTCTCGTACCAGACTACCGTTCTTCTCTACCATCCGGAAAAGACCGCCGTCGATACCTATCCACGGCCGACCATTGCCTTCCACATCGCGGATACTGACGTCGGGAGTGTTGCCATGGTAGGCATACGAGCAGATTTTTGACAAATGACCCTGCTCGTCGAAGGTCAGCATGTTGACCGTTGAATAGGTTACCAACCAAAGACGACCCACCGCATCACAATAGGCCTTGGTACTCGGCTCCGACAACAGCTGCTGCAAGGCGGGATCTAAGGTCTCAGGCAGGACACCTGTCATCGTTCGCAGGTCGATGATATTCGTACCTTCGTCAAAAGCCACCCAGAGTCGTCTGAAATGATCCTCGGCAATACTCTTACACGAGTTACTTTTCAACCACATCGCAGGGGTCATCATACCATAGCCGTCATAGCGCACCAGACCGCCTCCGTAGGTTCCCACCCACAGAAAACCACCGGAGTCCACAAAGATGGAACTGACATTCTGATGCGGCAGACCGTTCCTCAAATCAAGATACGACACATTATACCGCTCTGTCAACACCATCGCTCCTGCCCTGGCACCCATCAGCACCAACAGCACCCCCACCACAATATGAAATTTCCAACTATTCACTATTCACTTTTCACTATTCACTTTTCATTGTTCACTTTGCTCTATTCGGGTTACAAAATTACAAAAAGAAACCACAATCCCACCTTTATCGGCATTTTTTTGATGTTAATAATTTCTAATTGGGTATCATAAGCTTTGGCTGATTCAAATAAATAGAGTAATTTTGTGGACCGATTAGAGTTTCTGGTAGAAATTTATAGTTTATAGATAGGTTTAACATTTTATTCTATTATCAATGATTTATTCAAAAGAAGTTGAGAACATGTGTAGCGTTTGCAAAGGCGCTTATCATGGACCTGCACCAATTCCCGAGGAGGGCAAGTGGGTTGCAGTGAAGGAAATCAAGGAGATCTCTGGTTACACCCACGGTATCGGCTGGTGCGCACCTCAGCAGGGTGCCTGCAAACTGAGCCTCAACGTGAAGGACGGTATCATTCAGGAGGCTCTCGTAGAGACAATCGGTTGCACCGGTATGACACACTCTGCCGCTATGGCGTCTGAGATCCTGCCAGGTAAGACCATCCTCGAGGCACTGAACACCGACCTCGTGTGCGATGCTATCAACACCGCTATGCGCGAGCTCTTCCTGCAGATTGTTTACGGACGTACACAGAGTGCTTTCTCTGAGGGTGGTCTGGCTATCGGTGCTGGTCTGGAAGACCTGGGTAAGGGTCTCCGCTCACAGACTGGTACACTCTATGGCACTGTGGCTAAGGGTACACGTTACCTGGAGCTGACTGAGGGTTACATCACCAAGCAGTACCTCGATGCCAACAACGAGGTTTGCGGTTACGAGTATGTTCACCTCGGCAAGATGATGGAGGCCGTGAAGAACGGCATGGATGCCAATGAGGCTCTGAAGAAGTTCACCGGCTCTTATGGTCGCACAAGCGAGGAGCAGGGTGCAGTGAAAGCTATTGACCCACGTAAAGAATAAAGGAGGATACGACTATGATTAGAAAAGTACAGTTTGAGAGTCAGGAGCGCCGTATCAACCAGGTTCTTGCTGCTCTGAAAGAGAATGGCATCAACTCTATCGAGGAGGCCAATGAGATTTGTGAAAAGGCTGGTATCGATCCCTATCAGATGTGTGAGGACACACAGCTGATCTGCTTCGAGAATGCCAAGTGGGCTTATGTTTGTGGTGCTGCTATCGCCATCAAGAAGGGTGTGAAGACAGCTGCCGAGGCTGCTGAGGCCATCGGTATCGGTCTGCAGAGCTTCTGTATCCCCGGATCAGTAGCCGACGATCGTAAGGTAGGTATCGGTCACGGTAACCTCGCCGCTCGTCTGCTCCGCGAGGAGACCGAGTGCTTCGCCTTCCTGGCTGGCCACGAGAGCTTCGCGGCTGCCGAGGGTGCCATCAAGATTGCTGAGATGGCCAACAAGGTGCGTAAAAAGCCTCTCCGCGTCATCCTGAACGGTCTTGGTAAGGATGCTGCTCAGATCATCAGCCGTATCAACGGCTTCACATACGTACAGACCAAGTTCGACTATTTCACTGGTGACCTGGCTGTGGTGAAGGAAGTACCTTATGGCAACAACCCCAACCGCCTGAAGGTAAAGTGCTATGGTGCCGACGACGTCCGTGAGGGTGTGGCTATCCTGTGGAAGGAGAACGTAGACGTATCCATCACTGGTAACTCTACCAACCCCACCCGTTTCCAGCACCCCGTAGCTGGTACTTATAAGAAGGAGCGCGTGCTCGCTGGCAAGCCTTACTTCTCAGTAGCTTCTGGTGGTGGTACAGGCCGTACCCTGCACCCGGATAACATGGCTGCCGGTCCCGCTTCTTACGGTATGACTGACACTCTGGGTCGTATGCACTCAGACGCTCAGTTCGCAGGTTCTTCTTCAGTACCTGCTCACGTAGAGATGATGGGCTTCCTCGGCATGGGTAACAACCCGATGGTAGGTGCCACGGTTTCTGTTGCCGTTGCTATCGACCTCGCCCTGAATAAGAAATAAACCCGCTTTTCCGCTTATACAAAAATCCCCGCCAACCAGCGGGGATTTTCTTTTTACCTTTTTACTTTTTTACCTTTTTACCTTTACTTGATCTCGAAATCGAGGCAGCTGCGCTGGACGGTGTAGGGTCGAACCTTACCATTCGCAACAGCTACATGCTCTGGGTGAACGGCGTAGCCCTTGAGCGCCTCTTCGCTCTCAAGGGTACTATCCAGCATCACATCGGCATTCGATGAGGCCAGACGCCCGTCGATAATCACTTTCACATCAATCAGTCCAGGCACCTTGCCTACCAATCCCTCAAGACCAGCCTTGATACCGGCCTTCACTTCCTGCTTCTCTGCTTCAGAGAGTTCTGGATTCAATGTCCAGAGAATAATGTGCTTAACCATAATCTATAAACTTTAAACGATAAACTATAAACTCTCAATTCTCCGCTCGGCTTTGCCGCTTGGCTCTGCCAAGAACTCTAAACTCTAAACTAAAAACCTTCTTTCAATTCCAAATGCATCCGCTTCCCTGTCACGGGATGGTCGAAGGCAATAGCCTGCGCCTGCAAATAAAGCCGGTCCGCTTTCCTCCCATACAACTCATCCCCCACAATCGGACATCCCAGTCCCTCTTGATGCGCACAATGCACCCTCAACTGATGCGTCCGCCCCGTATGCGGCCATAACGCCACCAATGTGTAACAGGGGGACGGTTCTTTTGTTACATCGCCGGTGTAACAAAAGAACCGTCCCCCTGTTACACTCGTCAACGTCCGATATTCTGTGATGGCTCGTTTTCCGTGCACTAAGTCAACTATCTGCAGCGGCCGATTCAACGGATCACTGCTCAGCGGCAAATCAATGACACCATGCTCTTTCTGAGGCTCGCCCTCCACCACAGCAAGGTATTTCTTCTTCACAGTCCGCGCCTCAAACTGCGCCTGCAACTGATGATAGGCCTCCTCCGTCTTCGCCACCAAAAGAAGACCCGATGTCTGCATATCCAACCGGTGTACAACCATCGCACCCGGCCATTTCTCTTGCGCCCATGTCGCCACAGAATACTCGCCGATCTTTCCCGGCATGCTCAACAGTCCCGACGGCTTGTCAACCACCGCCATCACCTCGTCTTCCCAAACGATACTGGGCACCTGATGCTGATACCCTACCTCCTCAGGATTGGGGTCGACATCCAACCCCTGCAACATCCACGCCAGCACGGGCTTACACTTGCCACTACAAGCGGGATAGAACTGTCCATGATGACGGATCAGACTCTTCGGACTCTCTCCCCACCAGAACTCGGCCATACAAATAGGCTTCAAGTCATGCTGATAGGCATACTGCAACAGCTTCGGCGCACAACAGTCGCCCGTACCGCCCGGTGGTAAGGGATATTTCTCGCGGAGCCGGGGCGCGCTATGATAATCCTGCCAGATCTCCACCAAATCCTTTACCTCACCCCTCGCATTCAGCATCCGATACTGACGAAAGAGCCACAACTGCAAATCCTGCGACATTTCCTTATGCTCCGCCGACTGCATAATCTCACGCTCTCTGGTCTTGAAATAACCATCCGGCTGTTGGGCATCATACACCGGTGGTACAAAGTACTCCCAGTCATTCCGTCCCTCTAACAACCCCGAATACGCCGCCAGAAACCCGTAGGCACTCCTGTCTCCTGACTCCTGACTCCTGTCTCCTTCCTCTACCACCAACACCCCGAACATCTTTCCCTCTTTGGGTCCGATTCTCTCAATCTCCTTCTTCACCTCCTCCGCTGCCTTCAAACACAACGGATGGGGCTCATAACAGAACGGATACGTAAACCGCTCCGGCTTCGGGATATCAGATGACAGCGGATGAATCCTCACTATTCACTATTCACTACAAAAGATCCAAGCACTTCTCCACAGGAATACCCCTGTTCTTATCCTCCGTATCGCGATAACGGTCAATCATACGGAACACAGTATCCATCGCTGTACGGGTAGAGACCTTCAACGACTCCCCATTCAACAAATGACCGATCAACACCGCCGAGAAGATATCACCGGTGCCATGAAACAGTCCCGGTATCTCATGATATTCCAGATGGAAATAGCTGCCGTCGAAATGATTATAGGCGGCCACGGCATTCTGGCCGTCAATCTTACAACTCGTGATAATCACCGACTGACAACCAATCCCACGCAACTTGTCGAGCAACGCCTTGGTCTCCTCCCACGTGATACCCTCCATATGAATCGGCGTATCCGTCAGATAACAGGCCTCGGTATAGTTCGGGAAGGTCAGATGGGCCACACTCACCATCTCACGCATCAGCTCTACCTGACGCTGGGTGACACCATTATACAACCGACCGCCATCACCGAGGATGGGGTCTACAAAGACGATCGTTCCCTGAGCACTCTGTTCCTTGCAGTAGCCTGCCACCAACTTGGCCTGTTCATCGCTGAACATCAGACCCGTACAGATGGCGTCAAACGAAAAACCGAGCTCTTTCCACACGGGCAACGTACCCCGGATATACTCAGTAGTATCCTGGATATTGAATTTCCCGTAGTCTAGTGTGTTGGACACGAGCGCCGTGGGCAGACTATAAGTAGGAATACCCAGATAAGACAGGATAGGCAGCATCGCCACCATGCCTACCTTACTATACCCCACAACGTCGTTAATCAATAATATCTGTTTCATCTCGGCTGCAAAGATAGTGCAAATCGAGCGAAATACCAAATATATTTGGATATTTCCGAGATGCAGCCTATCTTCGACGAAGTCAAAGGTACAAAAAAAAGAGAATTATTCACTAATCATTATTCACTATTCACTAAAAAATCGTACCTTTGCAGTCGATTATGTCGACGGTGATTCAAGCACTCCAACAACAGCGCCTGCTCCTCCAGATGGAATACGCTGCTGAGAAAGAAACCTACCGCAAACAGACCGAATCCATGGGTCTGCAGCGGCAGATCAAGCGCGGCGATGTCTGGTTCCCCCTCAAACCGGGCAAGACCTACTACAACTCCCTCAACCAACTTGTCATCGAACTCTTCCGCCAACCCGACGACAACGACATCGAACACAATTTCGAATTCGGCCGCCCCGTAACCTTCTTCACGACTCAGACTAATCAGAGTTCTCGGAGTAATCAGAGTCCTCAGATTAAATACTTTCCCTTCACTGCCACGGTGAGCTTTGTCGATGGCGACCGCATGGTCGTCGCCCTTCCCGACAACGCCCCTCTCGTCGACCTCCAGACCGCCGAAAACCTCGGCATCCAACTCTTCTTCGACGAAACCTCCTACCGCACGATGTTCGAGGCCCTCGACCGCGTCATCCGTTCCAAAGGCCGCTTGGGCTACCTCCGCGACCTCTTCTATACCCCCGCCATGAAGGCCGAGTCCTTCACCTTCTCCCCCCTGCACTTCCCCTACTTAAATAGCACCCAGGAGGATGCGGTGAATAAAGTCCTCCGCGCCAAAGACGTTGCCATTGTCCACGGCCCTCCCGGCACCGGCAAGACCACGACCCTCGTCGAGGCCATTTACGAGACCCTCCGCCGCGAAAACCAAGTCCTGGTCTGTGCCCAAAGCAACATGGCCGTCGACTGGATCTCGGAAAAACTCGTCGACCGTGGCATCAACGTTCTCCGCATCGGCAACCCTACCCGCGTCAACGATAAGATGCTCTCCTTCACCTACGAGCGGCGCTTCGAGGCACACCCCGACTACACCCTCCTCTGGAGCATCCGCAAGGCCATTCGCGACCTCCGCTCCCACCGCAAACGGGGCAGCGACAGCTACCACCAGAAACTGGAACGCCTCAAAGAACGTGCCACCGAACTGGAGGTCCGCATCAATGCCCAACTCTTCGGCGAGGCCCGTGTCATCGCCTGTACCCTCGTGGGTTCGGCCAACCGCCTGCTCGAAGGTCAGAAATTCGGCACCCTCTTCATCGACGAGGCGGCACAGGCCCTCGAAGCAGCCTGCTGGATCCCCATCCGTCGGGTGTCCCGCGTCATCTTCGCCGGCGACCACTGCCAACTGCCCCCCACCATCAAGAGTTTCGCAGCCCTCAAAGCAGGCCTTGGCAAGACGCTCATGGAACGCATCGTGGAAAACCACCCCGAAACAGTCACCCTCCTCAAAATGCAATACCGCATGAACGACGAGATCATGCGTTTCTCCTCCGACTGGTTCTATGGCAACCAAGTCGAATCGGCCCCCGAAGTGAAATACCGCTCCATCCTCGACCTCGACATCCCCATGACCTGGATCGACACCAGCGCCTTCCAACTCCCCTCGGAGGCGGCAGCAAACTCTTCACTCTTCACTCTTCACTCTTCACTCTTCAAAGAGGAGTTCGTCGGCGAATCCTTCGGCCGCATCAACAAGGCCGAGGCCGAACTCACCCTCCTCGCCCTCGAACAGTATTTTAAGAAAATCGGCAAAGCCCGCATCCTCGACGAACGCCTCGACGTGGGCGTCATCTCCCCCTACCGCGCCCAGGTGCAATACCTCCGCCGTCTTTTCAAGAAACGCGAATTCTTCAAACCTTACCGCCACCTCATCAGCGTCAACACCGTCGACGGCTTCCAGGGCCAGGAACGTGACATCATCCTCATCTCCCTCGTCCGTGCCAACGACGAAGGACAGATCGGTTTCCTGCGCGACCTCCGACGCATGAACGTGGCCATCACACGCGCCCGCATGAAACTCATCATCCTCGGCGATGCCTCCACCATGACGCGCCATCCGTTCTACAAAAAACTCTACGAATACATCGACGCTCTCTGAATAATCGTTAAAATGCGAAGAAAACTGAACGTCATCACAGGTTTTTTTGTAACTTTGCACCAATGATCAAGATCAAACGCGTTGAAACGAAACGGGAACTGAAACAGTTCATCCAGTTTTACTACGACCTCTATCGCAATAACGATTGTGCCGTACCATACCTCTTTTCCGATGAGATGGCTACGCTCCGCCGGGATAAAAACCCCTCGTTCGAATGCTGCGAGGCGGAGTATTTCATGGCCTTCAAAGACGGACAGATGGTGGGGCGCGTGGCGGCCATCATCAACCGCCGTGCCAATGAGCGATGGAACCGCAAGGCCGTCCGCTTCGGATGGTTCGACTTCATCGACGACCCCGAAGTATCCACCGCCCTGCTGAAATCGGTCGAAGACTGGGGAAAGGCCAGAGGCATGAACGAGATAGCCGGACCGCTGGGATTCATCGACACCGACCGCGAAGGCATGCTCATCGAGGGCTTCGACCAACTCTCCACCATGTACATCAACTACAACGCCCCCTATTACTCCCAACACATGGAACAGATACCTGGTTTCCAAAAAGACAACGACTATGTGGAGTGTAAGGTGAAAGTACCGGAGGTGGTACCCGAGAAGTTTGCCAAACTGACGGAGATGGTGCGCAAGCGTTACGGATTAAGCGTACATAAGTTCACGCGTCATGAACTGATCCAGGAGGGTTACGGCCAGAAGGTCTTCGACCTGCTGAATGCCACCTACAAAGACCTCTATGGCTTCAGCCAACTCTCACAGAAACAGATCGACAAACTGGTCAATGACTATATCAAGATTGCCGACCTCAACCTCGTTACCGCCATCATGGACGGCGATAAGATGGTGGGCTTCGGCATCACCTTCCCCTCGTTCTCGGAGGCACTCCGAAAGACCAACGACGGTCGCTTCCTGCCCTTCGGCTGGTGGCACCTGTTGAAGATCCTGAAATGGCACAAGACCGACACCGTCGACCTCCTGCTCATCGGCGTCCTGCCCGAATACCGCAACAAGGGGGCCAACGCCCTGATCTTCGACGACCTCATCCGTCAGTTCCAGGCCTACAACTTCAAATGGGCCATCACAGGTCCGCAGATGGAGTCCAACGAAGGTGTCCTCTCTCAGTGGCAATACCTCGATTCCACTATCATCCGCCGCCACCGCTGCTACAAAAAAGAATTGTAAATTGTCAAATCAATTGTAAAATTGTAAATTGTCAAATTGTAAATGGAAAATATGGACATGACTTGGGAATTTATCTTGCGCATCTTCGTGGCAGCCCTCCTGGGCGGTGCCATCGGATTGGAGCGTGAGTACCGTTCGAAGGAAGCCGGCATGCGTACCCACTTCCTCGTAGCCTTAGGCTCTGCCTTGTTTATGATCGTCTCTGCCTACGGCTTCGAAGGAGCCATGCATACCCCCGAACACCGCTGGGACGTGTCGCGCGTGGCCGCTCAGGTGGTATCGGGCATCGGTTTCATCGGCGCAGGCACCATCATCTTCCATAAGAGCGAGAATGTGGTTCGCGGACTGACCACAGCCGCCGGTCTCTGGGTGACAGCGGCCATCGGTCTGGCCTGCGGAGGTGGACTCTACGTCCTCTCGGCAGCTGCCACCTTCCTCGTACTCGTAGGACTCGAAGCCTTCAACTACTTCCTCAAGAAATTCGACAAGCATCGCACCACTTAGGTTATGAAAAAAAACATATTGTCTTTATGGGCACTGCTACTCACACTGGTAGTCAATGCCCAGATGATGAACCCTGTCCATTTCACCTCACAACTCAAAACCGGTAAAGGGGCAGAGGCAGAGATCATCTTCCACGCCACGATAGATCAGGGCTGGCACGTCTATTCCACCGACATCGGCGACAATGGTCCCATCGAGGCCTCCTTCAACGTCACAAAGATGGAGGGAGCCGAACTCGTCGGCAAACTCACCCCGAGGGGCAACGTCATCAAGAAGATGGACAAAGTATTCAACATGGAGTTGAAATACTTCGAAAACAAGGCCACCTTCGTCCAGAAGATCCGCTTCACCAAACCGGATTACGACATCGACTGCTACCTCGAATACGGCACCTGCAGCGACGAAAGCTGCCTTCCCCCCTCCGAAGCCGCTTTCAAACAGTCCGGCAAAAGTCCCACGGAGATAGTGAATAGTGAACAGTTAATAGTGAATAGTAAAAATGGAGATGAGAAGGCTGAAAAAGAGGAAACACCCCCTACAGAGACCATCGCGACTGTCCCATCCGACACCACGACTTCAGACACTGCAGCGGTAGCAAATTCTTCACTCTTCACTCTTCACTCTTCACTCTTCACTCTTCACTCTTCACTCGACACCGCCCTCTGGTCCCCCGTCACCTCGGAATTGCAGACCTTCGCCTCCTCCTCCGACCTCGCCTCCCACTCCCTCCTCTGGCTCCTCCTTATGGGCTTTGTAGGAGGTCTGCTGGCTGTCTGCATGCCCTGCATCTGGCCCATCATCCCCATGACCGTCAGCTTCTTCCTGAAACGCGCCAAAAACGACAAGAAAAGAGGCATCCGCGAGGCCTTCACCTACGGTCTGTCCATCATCGTCATCTATCTGGGCTTAGGTCTGCTCGTGACAGCCCTCTTCGGCTCCGACACCCTCAACGCCATGTCGACAAATGCGGTGTTCAACATCTTCATCTTCCTGTTGCTCATCGTCTTCGCCCTCTCCTTCTTCGGCTGGTTTGAAATCCGCCTCCCCGACTCCTGGGCCAACGCCGTCGACAAAAAGAGCGAACAGCTCTCCTCCAAAGCGGTAGCAAATTCTTCACTCTTCACTCTTCACTCTTCACTCTCCATCTTCCTGATGGCCTTCACCCTCGTCCTGGTTTCCTTCTCCTGCACCGGCCCCATCATCGGCATGTTGCTCGTCCAGACCACTACCTCCGGCAACTGGCTGGCACCGGCGGTCGGTATGTTCGGCTTTGCCCTGGCCCTGGCCCTGCCCTTCACCCTCTTTGCCATGTTCCCCTCATGGCTGAAGTCGGCACCGAAGTCAGGCTCTTGGATGAACACCCTCAAAATCGTCCTCGGCTTCATCGAACTGGCCTTTGCCCTGAAATTCCTCTCCGTAGCCGATCTGGCCTACGGCTGGCATATCCTCGACCGCGAGGTCTTCCTCTCCCTATGGATCGTCATCTTCGCCCTCCTCGGCGCCTACCTCTGTGGCTGGCTCAAATTCCAAAGTGATGAAATCGGCAGAGAAAAATTATCCATTGTCAATTGTCAATTATCAATTCATAGGCCAATGCCCGTCATCTGCATCATGGGCGGCCTCATCTCCCTGGCCTTCGCCGTCTATATGGTCCCCGGCTTATGGGGCGCTCCCTGTAAGGCCGTCAGTGCCTTCGCACCCCCGATGAGCACCCAGGACTTCAACCTCAACCCCACCATCGTCGAGGCACAATACAATGACTATGATGCCGGCATGGCAGCCGCTCGCGCCCAAGGCAAACCGGTCTTCATCGACTTCACCGGTTTCGGCTGCGTAAACTGCCGTAAGATGGAAGCCGCAGTATGGACGGATGCACGTGTGGCCGACATCCTCAAAAAAGACTACGTACTGATTTCGCTCTACGTCGACGACAAGACACCCCTACAGGAACCGATGGTAGTCACCGACGCCCAGGGCCAACAGAAGACCCTCCGCACCGTCGGTGCCAAGTGGAGCTACCTGCAGAGTCATAAGTTCGGTGCCAACGCCCAACCCTTCTACGTGGCCCTCGACCCCGTCACCGGCAAACCCCTCACTGGCAGCTACGCCTTCAACGAAGACATCCCCGCCTATCTCGACTTCCTCAATCAAGGATTGAAGAACTACAAGAAATAAAAAGAAATCCCCGCTCGGCTGAGCGGGGATTTCTTTATCCAGTTTTTATTCCTTCCTCTGTCCGATCACAACCTTCGGATCTCCCGTCACAGCAGCATTGTTACCACCGCCGTAGACGTTTCCTCGGATATCGGCACCAAGCACATCTTTCTCCACTTCGATCACCTTGCCATTGGCATCCTTCGTCTGGAGCGACAGCATCTTCTGCTTGGCAGCTGTACCAATCTCAACACGTGGATTACCAATCACAGGAGCGGCATTACCACCACCGAAGACATTGCCGATAACACCCATCTTGGCATCTTTAGAACGGGCATGAAGCGTAACCGTCGTGCCATCTTCCAGAGGTTTGTCTTCTCCAGCATATTCCCGACCACCTTCAACCACATTGATATTCACCAACGGGTTTCCGGTCACCGTAGCCGTAGCACCGAAACCACCACCATAGATGTTACCGATACTGGTGAAAGCACGGACATTGACGCGTGGCGACAGATAGTTTGGATCTTTATCAAGAAGAGGATAAGTATACGGAGCCTCGTTACCGCCACCATAGAGTCCACCAATGATAATCGGTGTCGAGCACTCAGGATTCTCCTCAATGTTCACTTCAATGTAGCCATCAATCTTACCGCCCGACTTATTACCGCCGAACACACGACCGAACTTACCACTAGTCAGCGTCAGACCAACATCACCACCAATATCAGCATTCTCAGCACCGCCATAGATAGCACCAATCCAATCATTTGGCATACAACCCAAAATGATTTCAGCACCACCGAACATATCGGCTTGCTTACCACCGCCATAGATCTCTCCTACCGTCAACTTTTCGCAGCAACCAGCACTTCCGTCATTAGCGACATTGGTCACAGAAGAACCACCTCGGATATCACCCAAAGTGTTACTACCACCATAGACGTTATTGACAGTTCCTGCCATCAACTGAACGATGGCCTTACCCGTTCCTTGGTCATACGGAGCCTTATTTGAACGGTAACCGACATTAGCACCAGGATTCGTGTATGTATCCGTGCTGGCACCATAACCACCACCATATACATTATTAATAATCTTAGTACCCTTGACAAGCACACTCGTAGCAGGTGTTGCAGCACCATAACCACCACCGTATACCTCATCAATACTCGTCAGGTCACAACCCTCGATAATCACTTCTGTGCTCTGCTTCGTATCTGCAGAAGCAGGAACATAATCAGACTGGTTACCACCGCCATAGACGCCTAAGACGTCATACTTGCCATCCACCTTAGCATTGATGGCTGCCGTATTCTCGTTCTGAGTACCATGTACATATACCAAGACATGTCCCTGCGGTGTACCATTGACATTGTTTGCACCGAAGATATTACGCTTAACAACGGCACCCTTCTTTGCAGGAACAACCCCACCATTCAGGTCAACCAACACATCACCACCCACATTGGCAGCAATAGTTGCCGTACCTCGGGCACCACCGAAGACATCACGTGTCACGGTACCGCCCGTCAGCAACACCTTCGTATTACCATTGACATCAGCCATATCACCAGCACCATAGAGGTCATTGCCGACGGTACCGCCCTGCATCTTGACCTCAGTGTCATGCTTCACAATACCGGCCTCACCACCGCCGAAGACATTACCCTTGACATCGGCATCATCACTGATAGTGACTTCTGTATAGACACTGTTTGCGAATGAAGCAGGATTAGCCAGGGAGTTTTCAAATGCCATGGCACCACGGCTTCCACCATTCACATCACCGCCATAACCAGAAGTAAGACAATCGGCATCACCAATATGGCCGCCGGAAATAGTGACCTTATTCAGTGACTGCTTGCCTACCTCGCTGCTATGCTCAGAATCGCCCGGATGGTAGGGATCGTAACTCTGCCCGATCTTCGGCGCACCGATACTCGAGAGCGAACCACCACCATAGACATTACGATGGATGGTACCGCCCTTGATATCAACCGTGGTAAATCGGGTGACAGAACCGGCAGAAGTACTGTAATCTTCTTCCTTGGTATCTACGGTTGCCCTGCCATTATTATACTTAACAGTGCTCTCGTATTTACCATCATAGTCGAAATCATACTTATACTTACCGATACCAGAACCAGAGCCATAGACATTACCACGAGCCAGCCACTGGATATCATTGGGGTCAGAGGTTTTTACCTTGGTCTTGTTGGCTTCAGTGAAAGGTATACCGATTTCACCACCCAGAATGGTCACGGAGGCGTCACGACGGATATGACCATCCATACCACCACCATAGACCGAACCAAGAATAGTAGGTCCGCTGCCGTCCGTCTTTCCAATCGTCACCGCTGTTTCATTGGCATAGCCCACGAAGAACTCAGGACTATAAAGGTAACGTGGCGTCTCTACGATATTAGGCGCAGACTCACCGCGACAACCACCGAAGACGTTACCGTATGGCAGGCTCGCAGTAGAATTCCAAGGATACATACTATTAGAAGGATCACTTTCGTCAATATAGCCAATGGTTCCGCCAGTAATATTAACAGTACAGATTCCGCTAGTCAGAAAGGCCTGACTTTCCTTACTAACATTATCCCACAGATTGCCAGAGAGTTTCTCACCATAGCCTGATGTAGAATAATCATCAGCACCACCGGCATAGTTACCCTTACCGACAGATCCCATGTTACCACCGCCATAGACATTGCGCACCACGGTTCCACCACTCATCTCGACAGTCGAGTTACCAAACACCTTACCTGCAGTAAAACTGTAGATGTCACGAGTATAGTGTTCGCTCGTTGAACCGATCTTCAACAGAGTGGTACTGAACGTTCCCTTGCCGCTACCGCCGCCGTACATAGAGTGACCTATCAAACCATTCTTCAGCGTCAGCTTCGTGTCGCCCATGACATGACCGTTCTCGGCACCGCCATAGACGGCTCCGGCAATACACTCGATGTCAGCGTTTGTCATATAGTTTTGGGGAGTAGCAGTGTTGCCTGCAGGATAATCAATAGTAACCTCGGCAGAACCCACATTAGCACAGTACACATAGTTCTTGTATTCACCGGCAATACCCTTACCGCCACCATACACGTCACCATTGTCTGTGTTGATATCGGTATCACCGTTAGCGACACCAATACGGCCACCTGTGATATTCACATGGGTCTCACCGAAATAGCCTGGTGCATTCTCGAAATGGAACGGCCAACTCAGAGCGAAACCATTGTTCTCATCAAGGTGCGAATGGAAATGCTCGTAGACGTACTTATCAGTACCTTCAGTATATACAGGATCTGTAGCATTGTTATCAATCTTGACCCTGCAGTCCATGATACCCACAGAGGCCATCTCACCACCGCCATAGACACTCTTCCTGACCTTACCGCCAGCGATATTCACATAGGTATTCTGACCCACGCAACCGGCAAAGATCATCGGTGTGAATACATAATTGACATCATCGTAGTCACTGGCACTAGTTGGGTTCGTCACACCTTCTTTCGGCATTTTCACCGTAATCTTGGTCTTAGTCTCATAGTCCTTGCTTCCGTAACCAGCACCATAGACATCACGGTTGACGGTGCCGCCATTAATAGTCACTGTGGCATTATCACGAACCGTACCCAACTCACCACCGCCATAGACATTTCGTTTAATGACAGCATCGCCACTGATGGTGACAGTCGTCTCCTTCACCTGAGCCATCTTCGGCCAAATGGGATTAATATTACCACTAAGAAGATTCAGACGTCCCATAGATCCACCGAAGACATTACCAGACTCAGCATTACCGACAGTATTACCAATGGTACCACCGCTGATATTGACAGTGACATGACCATACGTTCCGTCAGCATCATCTTCCCTGAACTGTCCGTAGTTCGGATCATTTGGAGCTGTAAAATCAGTACCTACCGAAGCCAATCGTCCACCTCCGTAGACACTACCGAGCATCTTACCGCCCGAGATATTGATCTCCACATTACCACCGACAGTACCAGCAGTCTGAGCATCGCCACTGAAGCCACGGCCAGCACCAAAGATATTACCATCTACGTACGAAGTACCGGTTGTGCCTATTAAGGCGTTCTCCTTGATAGTCACCTTCGAGTCTTTCAAAATATGACCGTCCTCACCGCCACCGAATACGGAGCCATAGATTCTGGCATCGCCGGAAATCTCAACAATGGCATTCTCCACATTCGTCCATGTGTTGAAGAAGACACGCTGGTCACCCTTACCTGCACCAAAGAGGTAACAAGTCACCGGATGTTTTGTAATCTGCTCCACAGTACGAGGCACACCCAGTGTACCACCACTCATCTTGACAGTACTGGTACCTTTGACATCGGTATTCTCGTTTCCACCATAGACGCTTGTCAGAATATGTCCGCCAGTGATTTCAACGGTGGAATTACCATGTACCACACCTGCATACTCAAACCATTTACCAGGCTTATATGGTGTAAGACCAGAACCGCCACCGAATACATTACCATAGAAGGTATGTCCGTCAGAAGCCATACGACGACCGCCTTCGGTAGACAAACCTGTCACTCGGCCTGTTGCCTCAGAATATTCCTCCTCATGTCCAGCGTCTGTCCTTGCGAACTTATCATAAGGCGCATAAATCGTCACTGTCTTACCATCCTTAACGACTTGTTCTCCATACGGCCAACTAGCACATTCGGGAAGAGATTCCTGAGTCCATTCCGTTTCAGTATAGCGACGGTTCACACCATTACCATTACCAATCTGGCACTTCTCCTGAATGGTGACCTTCGTATCGCGCTGTACAAATCCATTCTCACTACCACCATAGACAGAGCCCTTGACGAAAGCGTTTCCACCAATAGTCACATCGGTATGAGTTGCCAAGGCCAAACTTCTTACAAACTTAAAGTAGGCAGCATCTTCCTTAGTAGGATTATAAGCATCATAATATGTCGGATCATCCTCCCAGGTCTTACCATCCCATACGCCATCTACCAAATGTTGTTTACCATTCATATGATAGGGCTTTTCGTTTGGTCCATAACCCTCATAAGGCAGGATACCCTTACCAGCACCGAACACGTGTCCAGTGTCATCGGGACCATTTGCTGCCGTCATCTGCATATCGTCAGGACCAATCTCGGCATTGCCCTTGATGGTGACGTAACAATAGCCGCTATATGGGTTCTGAGAGTCGTCCAGTACCTCCGGCAGTCCATTTACAACCTTATACTTACCTACCGAAGCGGTCTCACCACCACCATAGACGCTCTTTCTAACCTTAGAATCAGCCTGAACGGTGACAGTACTTGTACCACGCACCAATGCCGAATAGCCATGAGAATTAACACCTCTACCAGCACCGAACACATTGCCCTCAATAACAGGTGCACTAGTTCCAGATGCGAGACCGATTGTCACTACGGTATTATTCTCTACACGGCCTACTTTACCTCCGCCATAGACGTTACCCTTCACCGTACCGTTACCGATGTTGACATGCGTTCCTTCATTACCATTCACCATGGCTTTCTCACAAGTGAAGCTGTCATCACGGCCCTCACCGCCACCGAATACATTACCAACGATATAAGCGCCCTTGACATCTTCCTTGGTAGTCTTTGGAGTCACACCATCTGTATCATATACAGGCTTGTTATCTGGAGTTAAAATAATCACATCAACCTTCTCGGCCGTACCGATGTTGACGGTTGTGTTACCTTCCACGTTGGCAGCATTACCACCACCGAAGACACCACCTTCAACATTAACAGTCTCATTGGTTACATTATCTTTATATGAATATCCACTTCCTACCTCACCCAAAGCATTAGGATCATTATCAGCACCAGCTGTACCGTCACGATCAATCTGCTTGGCATACTTACCCGGAATCATATTGATATTCACTGTCGGATTACCATAAACAGTTGCACCTGTTCCTAAACCACCACCAAACACTTTACCAATACGGGTACAAGAAATGACGTTCACCTCTGGATCAGCATAAGGCGGTACGGTATGAGGCTTACCTGTAAAGGTCACTGCAGTACCATCAGTCAAAGATTTTCTTGCAACATATTTGGGCTTACCGTTTTCAGTACCGTCAATCGTTCCATCCTGATAATAACCAAAGGTTGAGTAGGCTGCATCATTACCACAACCATAGAGTTCGTCAATGACAATCGGTGTACAACCCGTCTCCTCGATATTCACGATGATATGACCGAAGATGGCACCACTCACATTGTTGCCACCGAATACCTTGCCATATTCACCGCTGGTGATGGTCAGTTCCACGTTACCTTTCACGTTAGCATTCATAGAACAGCCATACACAGCTTCCGTTCTGGTTTCACTACAACCCATCACCAAGATCAGGTCACCTTCAACGTCAGCATCCTTACCAGCACCATAAAGTTCAACAACATTCAAAGTACACTTACTATCATCACCAGACTCTTTAGTGATGGAAATATCACCGTAAATAGTACCTCTACTATTACTACCGCCGTATCCTACATGGATATAACCACCCTTCAATACGGTCTTAGCATTGCCAGATTTGGTAGTAGAACCTACATCGGCGCCAGGGTTCGTAATCCATGAAGCGCCACCATCAAGGGTATAGTTATCTTCACCATTACCACCACCAAACACATTCTCAATCTCATAAGCACCTAACACAAGGACATCCGTCTCAGGTACAAATGCGGCATTACCACCACCATACACTTCTTCAATACTGACGTCACAACTGTTGATAAGCACACTAGGCTTTCGACCATCACCTACGGGCATATAGTTAGCCAAGTTACCACCGCCATACACAGCTGCCAGTTCATAGGTATGAGTATCCAGTGTCGGTTTGGCCTTTACCACTCCCTGAGCATCGAGACTAACCGTCTTATTGACTGTCACCAACACATTACCCTTTGGTGAACCGTTCAGATTATTACAGCCAAACACACGACCACTCTTAACAACCTGGGTTCCATCATAGTTGCTTATAGTAAAGGCTGTTGCCTTAGTCGCTGCAGCATCACCCAGAGTAATAAAGACATCACCATATACCATGGCCTGCACATCTTTGTGGTCACCTCCTCTTGCTTTCAGGTCACCTAGGCCACCACCATAGGCATCACCCTTAATGAGACCACCGAGTAGATTGACCGTAGTATTTACCTTTCTATAATATTTAGTACCTGCTACCGCTGTACCCGTAGTCAGAATCGTATAATTATCTCCAGACTTCGTATAATAGCCTGCAACAGACGACGTACCGGCAATCAGTCCACCAACCTCAAGATAGGTCTCGGTCAATGTCGTGCCGTTCCAGTTGTTGGTGTTCGTGTTGGCCAAGGCTCCACCGCCATACACATCCTTCTCGATGATACCGTTATTGATGTTGACCAATACAGCACCTGTGACGATACCCAGCTCACCACCGCCATAGACAGAGCCAAAGGCAGTACCACCATCGACAGCAATCGTGACGCCACCTTTCACTCGGCCAGCCTCGGCAAAGTTGGAAAGACCTCTTCCGCCACCATAGATGTCGCCATAAGTAGCCGTACCAATCTCACCATTCTTAATCGTTACAAAAGACTCATCCTGAACAAAGCCGCTCTCACTACCACCATAGACGGAACCCTTAACTTTGGCATTTCCGTCAACGGTCACATTGGTGACAGAGGCTAAGGCCAATGTTTGCAGGAACTCCAAGTATTTGTCCTCTGCAGTAAACTTTTCCCAAGCATCACCGTTTTTCATGCGTTGGGATTCACCAGCACTATAAGAAGGCTCAACGCCCTTACCAGCTCCAAACACATTTCCGGCATTCTTAGAACCACCTGCATCAGGACCGACTTGCGCATAGCCCTGAATGTTGACGGTACAGATTCCACCGTCTCGTGTCTTATACGGCATGCCATCAGGGAACCCTGAAGGTGGATCCTCATTGGGATCCTGTGCAACAAGACTCACCCAGTATTTACCCACCGTTGCTTTCTCACCGCCACCATAGACGTTACCGTTTACCTTGGCATTGCCTTCAACAGTAACTGTACTATTGCCACGCACCAAAGCAGAATAGCCATGAGTCTCCAAACCTGCACCGGCACCATATACACTACCTCCGATTTCAGGCTTACTTGTACCACCTGTTTCTGCTCCTGCGCCGCTACCGATCTTAACCACAGTATTATATTCCACTCGGCCTACCTCGCCACCGCCATAGACATTACCATTCACCTTGGCATTGGTATCGATAGTGACATCTGTAGAACTTACCATGGCTTTCTTACACTCATACTTACTTGATTCACCCTTGCCGGCACCAAACACATTGTGATGAACCGTACCGCCAGTGACCTCAACAACGCAAGCACCACTGCCTCCAAGATATGCATTGGTACCTTTATTAGCACCTTCTTCTGTGATAGTATAGTAAGTACCCACATCGCCGGTCTCACCGCCACCATAGACATTGCCCCAGACATATGTAGTCTTCCCTTCAGCCTGACTGATGGTGACCTCCGTTGTCTTAACCAAAGCAACATCAGTTTGATCAGTATCCTTATCACCGCGGGCTGCACCAAAGACATTACCATTGCTATTGCCATCATCACGCACAATGCCATCAACACCCACAGTACCACCACTGATATCGATGGTCGTCTTACCACCACTGGAAATAACAAGGTGATTATTCTCATCCGTTGTCATTGTACCAACAGATCCCATAGCACCAGCACCATAGATGTTATGAACCACCGTACCACCGTCCATCGTGACGGAGGCATCGCCGAGCACAATACCTGCTAACGGATTATACTTGTCACCTTTGCCATCATGAGGATTAGCCACTCCGGTTGGATTAGAATAATACTTATCCGTACCGCAACCACCACCATAGACATTACCACGATAGGGGTAAGATGCACCGCCGGCTGTGTAAGAACCAATTGGCTCACCCTCAGCAATACCGACAACACCACTATGAATTTCCACAACTGCATCCTGGAAGAGGTGACCATTCTCACCACTACCATAGACAGAACCCTTAATGTTAGGACCAGTAGTTCCCGTAGCTCCTATTACCACCTTGGCTTTCTTAACCCAAGCCAGCTTATCATGGATTTCACCAGGAGCACCTACGTCACCACGAGAGGAGCCGAAGACCATACCGTTCTCGTTACCATTACGACCGATAGTTCCACTGAGGATACGAACCAATGCACTTCCGGTATTCTCAGCCCATGACTTAGGCATGTCGGGAACAGAAGTCTGCCCCGGAACATGAATATAAGTTGCATCGCTGCCACGGGTAATCGTTCCGACAGAACCGTAGGCACCGCCGCCATAGATGTTATGCCAGATCTGAGGCGAGCCACTAACTGTTACCCAGGTATTGGTCTTGATAAGACCGGCATCAAGTTTCTCGGTGCTACCCTTACCACCGCCATAGATATTGCCATACTCTGCACCGCCAAAGCCTGACACACCGATAGAACCGCCGCTGACAGCGACATCAGCACTACCGAACACCTGTCCCAGCTCACCGCCGCCATAGACACTCGCCATAACGGCACCATTGCTCATGCTGACCTTGGTACTGTCTGCCACATCACCACCAGCTAAGACGTATGCATTGTTTTCATCTTGATAGATGACACCCATTCCGCCACCATAGACATTGCCGAAATAGTATTTATCAGTTCCTGTGCCAACCTCAGTACCTATGACACAACTGCTTCCCTCAATAATAATCTCTGTACCCGCAACAACGGGATCTCCATTCGTATCAGTAACAGGAGTTGTGCCACTAAGAAGCTGGTGTTTGCCAGTCACGGCACCCATCTCACCACCACCATAGACATTACCCTTAATCTGAGTATTGCCACTGATAGTCAGTTTCGTACTTTTCACATTACCCAACTTCTTCCAGTCGATGCCATCGGTTGTTTCATCAATCTCGGTCACACCGTCCAGCTTAAAGCGACGTCCCATACCGCCAGCAAACACATTACCGCCTTTGGTATGCGTCACCTTTCTGGTTGCTTTATCAAACTCTGTTAAAGGAATGTTATTATGAGTCTTCCAAGTTTTCCAATTATCATCAGTCCAACTTGCAATGTTATCAAAATCAAGACTAGAAGGAGTGTTGCCCGAACTAGGAACAATAAATTCACGTGTATTGCCGATAGTGCCACCGCTGATAGTGATATCAATGTGACCACGACCAAGCTTGTTCGGACCATCTGCTGTATAATAAGTAGTGTTCGCGCCTGCATCATTTTTCGTATCATCTCGCATCACGCCGTAGTTGACAGCCTCTTCTCCTGTAGAATTATACAGTCCATAACCTACAGAACCTAATCGACCGCCACCATATATACTACCGAGCATGATGCCGCCACTGATAGTCATCTTAACACTACCACCGATATTACCAGCAGTATAAGCATCGCCACCGAAGCCACGACCGCCACCAAAGACGTTACCGTCTACATAAGAAGTACCCCAGGTACCAATCTTAGTCGTTCCGCTAATGGACATTGTGACATCACGCAACACGTGACCATCCTCACCACCTCCGAAGACAGAGCCGTAAATTCTTCCTCCGGAAATCTGAACGTCTACATCTTCAACATTCGTGTCTTTATTAAAGAAGATACGCTGGTCGCCCTTTCCACCACCAAACAGATAACAAGTTACAGGATGAGCGATAATTTGATTGAGCGTACGAGGCACACCGATGGAACCACCCGACATCTTGACAGTGGCTTTACCCAGCACATTGGTAGCCTCACAACCGCCATAGACACTGGTCAGAATATGACCACCGCTAATCTCTACGGCAGTATTTCCCTTGACCGTTCCTGCACTATTAAGGTATTTACTTCTACCCTCTGTAGTATCGAAGTAGGGCACACTACCCGAACCGCCACCAAATACGTTACCATAATAGGTATGTCCGTCCGTAGCTATGCGTCTGCCGCCTTCAGTTGACTTGGCTGCCTGTGTACCTACTGCCGGGTATTTGCCCAAATCTCCTGTGGCATTAGCATTCGGGTCATAAGGTGCAAACAAATCCTTTACTCCATCGCTATTTGTATCCAATCCGTAGTCCCAGCTTGCGCACTCCAAGTCGACATTGGCAGGTAATACAAAATCTTCATCCCACACTGTCGGATAGTCTTCTACATGGCGTTTTGTCGTGTTCTTGCCAGCACCAATCTGTCCCCCCTTGATATAAACCTTGGTATCATACTGCACGAGACCATTCTCACTACCGCCATAGACAGAACCCTTCACAAAGGCGTTTCCATCGATGGTCAGTTCGGTATTGCTGGCTAAAGCCTGAGTCTGAATAAACTCAATATATTTTTCTCTATTGGGGAAGTATTCCCAAACATTATCATGATTCGTATCGCTCACATAATCCCAGTCGTTTTTATTAGCATTAGTATACTTCTCCGAGTTATAGAGCATCATACGTTTGGGTTTGTTTGCTTTATCAGCATAAGTATAATTCTCAGGCAGGAAGCCCTTACCTGCGGCAAATACGTGTCCTGCGTCATCAGGTTTGTCCGTACCGTTTGTAACCTCTGGATGAACCATCTTCATATTGTCGGGACCAATCTCAGCATTGCCATGAACTTTGACAGTACAATAACCACTCGTGCTATTGGCCAATGCGTATGGCATGCCTATACTTACTCCATTTGCAGTTGCTTCAGCAACAGTCTTGGCAACTTTATATCTGGCTACCGAAGCAATTTCGCCTGCACCATAGACGCTGTGTCCTACCTTGGCATCGCCCTGAACGATCACTGTAGGATTACCACGCACCAGAGCGGCATAGCCATGTTCCTTGTCGCCCTTACCACCACCGAAGACGTCACCCCTGATAATAGGAGCGCTTGTCTTGTTGTCATCTCCATTTCCGATACCTATCCACACAGTTGTGTTCTTTTCCACTCGGCCAATCTCACCACCGCCATAGACATTACCAGTACCCTCTACGAGTTTATTGTTCGTATCGAGAGTTCCAACCGTACCATTGCCTATGATGACACTCGTATTGCCATCCTTATAATTCGTGTTATCGCTAAAGTCTTCGTTTACACCAGCGTCAGCTGTTCCCACCATGGCCTTATCGCACAAGAAATTATCTGCAAGACCCTTACCACCTCCGTACACATTACCGGCGATGTTGACCTTTGCTGTGCCTTCAGCAACTGGGGCATACGAATCACCCGACTTCACCGCACAGACATTCACAAACGTATTGCCTGTCACATCAGCCAAGTTACCACCACCATATACATTGCTTAAGATATTGGCACCCTCCGACTTAGCCTCATAAAGTCCATCTGTTCTCTGAATATAAGCTACTCCAGAGGTTTCGAGAGTTTGTTCTCCAGTTCCTTTTGTTCCAAGATGATTTGGCTCCGTCACGAACATTACCGTTGGCTCGGTACCGATATTCACAGTGGTACTACCATATACTGTAGCCAGATTACCACCACCAAACACGTTGCCAATAGCACCGATAGCACCCTTTGCATGAGCAGGATAAGGCAAAGTGGTGGCAGGAGTTATACCTGCGAGGGCAGGAGTGGAACCAGCTTCTAAAGCATCATCATTATAATGGCTTCCCTTCACCACATTAATACTTACAGTAGGATCTGCATACATCTTTGCACTATAGCCACCACCATAGATGGCACCAATACTGGTGAATGCACGGACATTCAGTTGTGGTTCATTCTTCTTAGCAGCCTGGAATAATTCTTCGATTTGTGCTGTAGTCTTCCCTGGATTTTCGGTTGTGAGTCTTGTTCTCAGTTCATCTGCTGTCATCGGAGTACCGTCATCCTTATAGCCATATATCGAATAATCAGCCTCGTTACCACCAGCATACAACTCACCAATGATAATCGGTGTACCGCAATTACCTGTTTCCTCAATGTTCACTTTGATGGATCCCTTCAACTTTCCACTGGTCTTGTTGCCACCAAATACACGCTTAAACTTACCGCTAGTAATCGTCAAACTTACATCACCTGAAACATCAGCCTCACGTGAGCCTGCATAGACATCCTCAATCCAGCTGTTTGGCATACAACCCATCACGATGTTGGTGCCACTACTCATATCAGCATTTCTACCACCACCATAAACATTCTGAGTCACTAGATTATCACAGCAGCTATATGCTGTATAATTATCTTTTGATGGCATAATGATATTAGAACCACCGCGAATATCACCGTTACTGTTACTACCGCCATAAACCGTGTTGATAGTACCTCCGACTAACTTCACATAAGTCCTACCAAGACCTGAAGTATAATTTGTCTTTGTCGTTTCCGATGTACGGTGGAATCCTACATGAGCAGCATATCCTGCACCCGATTCACCATTACCGCCACCGAATACGTTATTGATAATCTTAGTACCAAGAATTAATACATCTGACGCAGGCACAGCAGCAGCATTACCTCCACCATATACATTCCCAATACTTGTCTCATCACAACCTTCAATAATAACCTCTGTAGATTGTGTCGCGTCATTTGGTTCATAGTCAGCCTCATTACCACCACCATACACAGAAGCCAGATCATATTGGTCGCTTGCCTGACCCGTGCGAGAAACTGTCTTATAAACATGTACTATCACATGTCCCTCTGGCGAACCATAAGCATTGTTACAACCGAAGATGCTGCCATTCACTACACACGTTCCATTATGATCATTGAGATCAACAAGTACATCACCATATACATAGGCAGGAATACCTGTGTCTGTAGATGTCGGCTTAACACCTAATCCGCCACCATAGACATTACCCCCAACCTGACCTGCATACAGATGGACCGTCGTCTTTGTCGTCTTGGTTGTAGCCGCTTCATTCTTATTCACAGTTCCTTGTGCAGAGCCGCCATAGATATCACCGGTAATTGTAGGATTACCAGAAATTGTACTATTATCATACATTCCGACATTCACCATCACATCGCCACTGACACTGGTATTCGGTCCTAGTCCACCACCAAAAACATTTGTCGTGCTACCACCTGTCAGAGTCACCGTGGTAGTAGCTGCTGTACCATTTACATTACAGCCGCCATAAATATTCTTACCATCGGCCATTGTGATGTTGTTCTGATTCACAGTAGCTGATGTTGAAATCGTTGCTGTAGTATTCGCATTACCCATGCCACCACCAAAGACATGGCCATTCAAAGTCGTGGCTTTATTCAGATTGACGATTGCTGTTCCTACCGCACCAAGAGCAGAACCGCCATATACATTACTGTATATATTAGAAGAACCTGTACTTGCATCAGTTCCTACGTAAACTGTTGCAGTATTTGTTGTAGTCGCATGACCCTTACCACCACCGAATACTTTATTGACTGTTGTACTCGTAGCACCAGAAGCAGGAGCCGTACCAATGGTTCCTCCTATCAGATTCACAATCGCTGTTGCAGTTGTACCCTGATCATTACATCCGCCATAAACGGCTGCGACATCGTCATCATCACTTGTAATCGAGAAATCATATATGTTTACCGTAGTCGTTCCCGTTACCAGAGCTCCGATATTATTACCAGAATCGCCTTTACCGCCACCAAATATATTGTGGCTGAATGTAGTGCCATTCAATTTATAGAGATTTACTTCTGTATCAGCTACTGTACCCAAAGCAGAACCGCCATAGATGTCTCCCGACAAAGTCGTTGAACCTACAGAGCTACTACTTCCTGCATTCACTGTTGCTTTTCCGTCGACGAAGGTATTCTGACCAAAACCACCGCCAAAAACAGCATGGGCAGTTGTTGTACCCACAGAACCAGCCAATAGATTGACCTCTGTTTCATCATGCATACGACCTCGTTCATTACAGCCGCCATAGATACCTGTTCCAACAGTTGCTGCATTCAATGTCACAGTCGATTTGCCATAGACATGAGCTGTGTATTCCGGTATAGCCGTTTCACCAGACCCTGAGGCATTTTGACCTTTACCACCACCATAGACAGCCCCCGCGATGGTTCCCTTATGGAGATTGATGATTACCGTACCTGAAGCAGGAGTGGTTGTATCACCTGATGTAGTACTTGGTGTATTAACACTTCCGAATGCAGAGCCACCATAGACAGAGCCGGAGATAGTGGCATCTCCGAGATAAGGTTTCGTCGAATTAGTATTCGCATCGGTATTCACGGCACCCACTTCCACAACTACATTACCATCGACATTGGTTGTACTACCTTCACCACCGCCATAGACATCCTGGGCAATAGTAAAGCCCACCTTATTGGTAGCAGTCAGATCAACAGTACCGATCTTTACCTCAGAGTCACCACTGACGTCGGCTGAGAGGCCGCCGCCATAAACATTACCAGAAATATTTGCACCTATCACGTCCTGCGCCACATTTTTCTGAGGACCAGTCACGAATGTCACCGTCTCAGCAGTACCAATACGAACATGCGTATTTCCTTCGACGTCAGCCTCGCTACCACCGCCATATACGTTACCGACAGTGCCAAGAGCTGTTGCAGTTGTATATACCTGTTGATTATTTTGTATACTATAAGTTGTACCAAACACTTGGTTGATTTTCACATAGGTATCACCAGTGACAACAGCAGTTGAACCGTAACCACCACCAAATAGATTGCCTATAGTAGTAAATGAACGGGCATTGATTGTTATTTCCTTGGTGAAATCGCTCTTGGCGTTCGGTCCTGGATAAGCAGCCAAGTTGCCGCCGCCATAGAGGTTCGTGATGTTCACCGGACGGCAACCTGTCTCTTCAACGTTAAGAGTGATGCTGCCATTAATAGTGCCACTCTCATTGTTGCCACCATACACATTATCAAAATCACCGTTGGTGATAGTGAGTATCACATCATTGTTAACATTAGCGGCTCGTGCACCGCCATAAACATTACCCACACCAGGAATACAGCCTAACTGCAATTCAGCCCGTCCATCCATCGGGGCACTCTTTCCGCCGCCATAGGCCTCATCCACCAAGAAGCAGTTTTCTTCCGATGTCTCATCAAGCATGGCCACAGCCGCTATTCGCACATTGCCCTTGGTATTCGATCCACCATAGACAGCATGGATAGTACCGCCATTGATGTTCACTTGAGCCTTACCAGAACCATAGGATGCTCCTGCTGTTCCATCTGTATCAGTATCTGCCTGATATCCCACGTTTGCACCATTGTTGTCAGGAACTGCAGCAGAAGGCTTTCCATTACCGCCGCCAAATACTTCTTCAATCTCATAGGCACCCTTGATAGTAACCTCTGTGCCCGGTGTCGAAGCTGCATTGCCGCCCCCATACACCTGGCGGATACTCGACCTTTCACACCCCTCGATGATGACTCTGGTATGTGCGGCCGCAATCAAGTCTTTAGTAGCATCGTCAGTGCCAGTCAACATAGCATTCACGGGTTCGTATGCAGCCTTGTTACCACCACCATAGACGGCCTCCAAATCATATATATGTGGTTCTTCTTCCCCAGTAAGAGCCAGATATTCGGCTCTTGTCATTCGTGTCGGCTTCTCTGTTATACCTTTAGTACCATAAACATGCACTTCAACTGCCCCTTGCGGTGAACCATAAACATTATTACAACCAAAAATACTGCCCTTCACCACGCAGTTGACGGCAGCTTCGTTCAGTTTCACTGTTACATCACCATATACCTTGGCCGGTACATTATCGCTAGCACTTGTATATTTTCCCAAGCCACCACCATAGACATCGCCATCAACCGTTCCTCCAATCAGACTGACAATAGTTGTATTGATCGAAGTAGTGGTTATAGACTCGTTTGATTCTCCATAATTAGTTACATTTCCTATATTCGTATTACCTAAAGCACCACCGCCATAAACATCCTTCATTATTGTACCGCCATGGATGTTCACTGCCACATTACCATACACCAGTGTCGGCTGTCCAAGGCCACCTCCATAGACATTGCCGCCAGTAATAGTCGTAATTTCGTTTTCTGTAGTTGATTTACCGATAGTTCCACGGACAACATCAACTCGGACATTACTTTTCAGAACACCATTCACGTCACTACCACCATAGACACTTCCATCAACAGTGATATTCTTATCAACATTTGCATCGCCAATAATGACTGTAACAGCACCAAATGACTTTGCAGCAATGTCACTTGAGGAAGTCTTTTCTCCACGGCCACCACCATACACGTTACCATTTACGGTACCAGCATAGATATTGACAGCTGTGGTCATATCATCAGAAGTAAGAGAAATCTTATCAAGATTATCTTCATCCCAATCTGTTCCTTTCGTGCCATTCACAGCACCAAAGGCACTTCCACCATAAACGCTACCCTTTACTGTACCATTATCAGAGTAAGTGACAGTAGTCTGTTCATTAACTATAGTAACTTTTTTCCCGATATTCACTTCCACCTTGCCAACAACAGTAGTAGTCGGACCTTTACCACCACCAAACACGTTGCCGTGGTCGCCATCAATCTGATTGTCACCTATTTGGCCACCACTGATATTCACCGTGGCATTAGCTCCCACGTCAGCCGCATTACCTCCGCCATAGACATTGCCTTTAACTACGACGCCATCAGCCATCGCATTACCACTCGTCAACATCATCGCTGCTACGAATACTGCCCTAAGGGCTTTCACGAATGTATGGTTCATATCTTGTGTCATATCTTGATCTTATTCTTCTTAATATTCTTATGAGAACCAAAGTAGACGATATTACCCAAAGGTAACTTATCGTATTCCTTAACGTATTTATCTCCTATAGCTTCCATCTTACATCATTCTTCAATATTCACCGTCGCACTGCCGCTAACGGGAGCCATATTACCGCCACCAAAGACATTGCCACCGATAGAAGTATTTCCTTTAAGAAAGACTGTCGTATCGTTTAGAGACTTACTTGCATCACCACCGCCATAGACACTCCCTGATATCTCGCTGCGGCGGATATCACTATCTTCAATGGTAAGACTGATTGCACCTACGACCTCTCCTAAAGCATCTAGATCCTGATCTGTCCAAATATAGTGTTTGCCGTCAGTGTCTGTGAACGGGCTTCCTGAACTTCCTACATTTGCCCACGTATATTCTACAACATCATCTCCCGTAGGGTACTTTCCCTGATTAAGAATACCAACAGTAGCATTATATGAAGGAATTGGGCTCATCTTTGCCCCTAATTTAAATACCTTTACTTTGGGAGCTGTGGCAGAGAATCCACCTCCAAAGACATCTTCGCCAACATGGCATCCTTTCAATATGGTGGTGATTGTTCCGTCCACACGACCTAAGTTCCCACCACCATAAAATGACGTTGTAATATTACAATCCGTAAGAGTGGTTATCACATTCTTTGTTTGTGCCTTAGACAAAGAGGCCCATTTATTATAGAATCGACCTACATTAAAACCAGCCTTTGCCCCAGACTCTCCGCCAGACAACGGTATAAACTCATATTCATATTCTGTTGCGATGCCTTTTTTATCTGCACTATAATTTCGGGGGTAATCACTAGTTACCCAAGAATCCCAACTATAATCCATCGCATTACTCGCATCTTGTGTATGTATTCTATTGTAAGATGTACCACCATAACCAGCACCAAAGAATTTTGTAAATGTCGAACCTTTTGCATTAGTCGTCACCGTCATGTTATCATGCATATTCCCGAACTTGGGACCACCACAAAAAGTTCCAACGTTACTATTGTTGATCTCGACAAATATATTGCCTGTTATTTCGTTTTCACCATTGATGCCTCCACCATAGAAATTCTCAATGTCTGCATGGTCTATTAGCCAGGTAACATCACCTTTTATTTTTTCTTGACCTGCTCCTGCTACTTCACCGAATTTTCCGCCATTGATATAACATTCTGCATTATCAGTATATGCAGATGCATTTGGATTGAACATACCCGTCAGATAGAATGAACCAAATTCGCCACCAGTTACGGATACGGGGCAGTGCCTAGTTGTGTTCGTACTCTTCGTGTGAATACCAGGACTGAACATCGGCATATATATATTACTACCCAAATGAATGTATTGCGTCGATACACCATTATATTTCTCAGAAGTCACTATCTGGTCATAAATACCTCCTAACAAAATCAATGGCGAATTAGCATTCTTATCATTTGCATCATATTCAAACTGGGTAAACTGTATTAATGTCGTATTAGTTACTTCAAACCATCCTGTCGGATACCAAATACCATGCTTTGGTACAGCGTTGTCGGTCTCCACCTTTTGCACCATACCAAGACCTGGAGAATTAATAAAATCAAATCGAATCGGAGAGATTTTCTGACGTCCGGTTCCATGTTGACATATAAAACTATAGTCAGGCTCACAGTCTTTATTAAAATCAGCTGACATAATGGTAAACGACTTGGTTTTATTATCCGTTGGTGATGACTGACCCCAATGGTGATGATAGTTACCTACCAAGACAATGGCATTGTCATATACAGTACCAGAGGCTGTACCGAGTGCGGCTAGGGCTGCATCAAAGGTAGTATTTACGGTTGCTCCATTGATCTCTGTTGGTGCTTGTCTTGACCCCATTGCATCTACAAACACTGCATTTGTTTGTCCATACCCATTGGGATATGAAACATCATAAGTGGGATCTGCCAGATAGGCAACATTAGTAGCCTTATGCGGCTTAATGGTGATGCCAGACACACCTTCCGGCACATCAAAATAAGCCCCCTGAGAGAATACACGTCCGCTAACACCGTACAAGTCCTTGTCAGTACAGTAACGGTCGGCAAAGTTATAAGGAGGATATACATCATTACTATGAGTTGTTCCTGAATAGTCAAGTACCCCAGTGACGAAATGTCCTTGTGTACCACCTTCCATCTCTGTGATTTCCCAACCCGTCACCACGCCGCCGGAATAATTATCATCCGCCACTTCGCAATAATAAGGAAGTCTGACAGTATGGTAATTGAAATGTTTTTGGGCTAAATCCTTATCATAGACAGTGAGCGATGTGGGAGCCCCTGTCTTAGGAGTAACTCCACTGTACGATAACGATATTGATCCTCTCACTGGCGCATCGTCATAATTAATGAAAGAACGATAATAGCCTTGTCTCTTAAGAATTGGATATGCAGCAGTCCCATCCTGCACCCATTTCGCCATCTCGCAGTTTTCTCCCTTTCCATCGTTTGGATCCCCTGTAGCATACCATGCAGCCAACTCGCGATTGGAGTTCAGCGTATAGCGGAAGAATTCAAATCTCGTCAGATAGTCCTTCTCTGCGGCCAAAGCGCAATTATAGTCTGTGATTCCACCCTCATCGCTTTTCTTCTTTGTATAAGGAACCTCATCATCGTAAAGATAAAAATTATAACCGTTCAGGTTGCCATCGTTGGTGATTTTCGTTCCTCCATATATAGGCGATCTGGATGTTCCTCCAGAAATGTTGCCATAGTACATACAATTCATCACCATCGTATAGATGTTTTCTTTTGTGGAGGCTGTTCCTGCATTATTGCCTACGATACCTCCGGCAATATTGCCACTTGTTATTTCTGCAAAACTATAACAGTTAATGACACGCGTATTATCCTCTATCTGACCAACAATACCCCCAACGTTACCGCTACCGCCAATGGAGCCTGAGAGCACACCACAGTTATAGATTCGTGTATCACCTTTTGCCTCATTGCAGATGGCACCCACATTAGTTCCACTAGAAATTCCAACATTATCAAGTACCACATTTTTGATGGTAGCCCCATTGGAATATGCTACCAAGGCATGACTCAAACCAGATATCGTGTGATACTGACCATCAATGGTTCCTACAAATGGATTTGATTCTGAGCCAAGAGTTCCATTCACAATGAAATCATCAGCAAGGAGAAAGTTACCAATCATATTCATTTCATCTGTAGAATGAACTGTTACCTGCTGCGTATAGTAAACCGGATAAGAATCAATATAACCAGGACTTTTTGCAATAACTTTGACAGCAGAATTATTCCCTATATCAAATGGAGAAGTACAATGTGTTTCTGGGGTCTCTTCCGGATTATTTGTCCAAAAAAAGGAAACGTTAGGGGTCGAACAAGTCAAAGTCGCAGTAGTGCCACTAACCGATATTACAGGTTTTTCGCATCTAGGGAGGTTATAGGTGGTGGCGACAGTTGGAAAATCGTCTCCTTCAGCCTTTGCTATGGCCTTGATGACGGAGAGGGTTGGTGTTTGCGAAATTGTGACCTCAGTAGTTCCTTTAGTAGTTGTCGAGGTGGTGGGTTCTGTACCGTCTGTGGTATAGTAAATGGTAGCTCCCGTGGCGGTAATAGTGAATGTACCATCAAAATTGTTAGTGATGGTTGGGCGGTCAATAGAAAGGGCTTCCTCGAAATAGAAATAACAGTTCCCACCGTCTGGATGTGTGTACAAACCTATAATTCCTCCACAATTCTTAAATCCTTTCGGACCGTTTGTTTTGGCATTAGTACCTTTAAGATCATTATAATTATTGGTGTTAACAACTAGGTATATATTATTACCATCTCTGCCATAAGTTGAGTGAGGTATAATATCATAATGATTAGGTGTTGTATTATTGTCAAGTGTGATTTCAAACAGTGCCTTATCACCGAGGCCAGCAAGAGCGTCAGCATTGGCTACTTCTTCCAAGTGTACACGTGCTCGGGTATTACCGGCATCATTGAGTACTCCATTGGACACCATATATCTGCCCGTTTTGGCTTGTTTTATATAATAACAACCAGATTTTTGGTCTTTCTCGACATTCCATACTGCCTTGGTGGCATCGTAGAGATTGTTCTTGTTCCTACATTGATAAGTTGTAAGGAATGGCTGTTCATTGTCAGTACCTGTGACATCAATGTCATCAGCTACATAAAAGGCCCATCCTTCAGTGGGGCACAGGTAATAATTGGTGGTGGTATTGCCCACAACATAATCTCTACTGCCTATAAAATAAACACCAGAATAATCCGTCTGTCCCCACATTTCACTTACTCCCAACACCATCATTAGGAGCATCAACATAAAGAGCCGTAATCTCATCGGGCACGAGCCGTAATCTCGCTGGCAACGAGCCGTAATCTTGTTGGAGGCGAGCCGTTTCTCGAGCTCAGCTCGCTTGCTGCCGCAGAGATGCAAGAATTCTGTCCCTATACCACAAAACCGTGTCATTATATTGCTCTTATCTTGTGTCATATTTTACTTTAACAATTTACGTCCTTCATCGCCATTCAGCACTCGCATTTGCTGGATAGCGATTTGGTTGAGTTTCACCAGACGCTCACCCTGCTGAACGCCATCAATCCACCGCATAGGCGACAAGGTAAAGGCATTCAAGCCTGCTTCTTTTCTAAACCCCTCGAATTCGAGGGGATTAAAAATGGTATTATGAAGAGTCTCCCACAGACCAAGATATTCAATGGTATTCCGACTACGCATCCAATTGGCTATTACACCATTGGGATCAATCTCATTCTTCTGTCTTGCGATATCCGTGATGCAGATATAGTCAGCACCATTGACCTTCATCGTCCTGATACTAACATCCTTGACTGTTATCTCGTCTTTCTTTGCCATTGATCTATTCTTTCTTCGTCCTCTTTCAATATTATTGCTCAATATTCACCACAGTACTGCCTTCTACAACACCGCTATCACCGCCACCGAAGACATTGCCAAGCACTTCGGTTTTCCCTTGCAGATTGACAGTAACTTTGTGACCTGTTCCTGTGACATAGCTCGCCTCACCACCACCGAAGACATTGCCTTTGGTCGTATCACCCTGAGTTCCTATCACACTATTCCCGTTTATGGTGAGGGTGACATCGCCATCAACCGAGCCTAAGTTACTTTTGTCCAAGTTCGCAGTGGTCTTTATGTAGTTGTTTCCATCTGTACCTGTTTCCAGACACTGATCTCCACCGCTGATGGAGTTCACCTTCTTCCATGTGTAGGTCACTTTATCTGGGTATTCACCTAACTCATAGATACCTGTTGTCTGGTTGTAGTTATGAATAGGTGTAAAGCCTCCAAGATCAAGTACTTCCACATCGTCCTTTGTAGCCGAATAGCCCGCACCAAAGACATTTCCTTTCACCTTGCAGTCAGTGAGTGTGGAGGTGACATCACCGGCCACCTTTCCCAACTTTCCAGCACCATAGAAATTATTAAGTACAGTGCAGTCTGTCAGTTTTGAACTGACGGTATTGGTCTGTGCCAGCGAGAAGGAAACCTTTTGGATATAGAGACGAGCCACGTTTCCGCTGGAGCCGGCAAAGAACTCATATTCATAGCCAATGGCAACACCTTGATTATTAGTAAACTTACCACGATAGTTTGCATTGCCGCTAGCATCGTAAGTAGTACTAACCCAATTATCCCAGGGCCAGTTAAGGTTTTTATATTCGTTTTGAACTCTATTGAGGTATATAGCATTGCCGCCATAACCAGCTCCATAATAGGAACCAAAGGTAGAAGAGTTGGCAATTGTGGTTACCGTTTTTTCAGTGTTCATGTTTCCAAACTTGGGGCCACCGCAAAACTGGTCGATGTGACTGTTGGAGATGATGTTGGTGATATTGCCAAGGATTGGCTTGCTTTCATTAATACCTCCACCAAAGAAATTTTCTATGTCTGCATGGTTGACAAACCAATTTACGTTTCCATTGATTTGTTCCTGTCCTGCACCTGCCACTTCTCCAAATTTTCCGCCATCTATGTAACATTCGGCATTATCAGTTTCGACATCACGCTCTCCTTTATCATAAAGGAAGTAACCCGTAAGGTAGAAACGCTTATACTCTCCTCCTGTTACAGATATAGGCCGATGAGGAGTAGAAACTTGTTGATCTCCGTGTGCTCCATTATTAAACATTTTAAACCATACATTGTCACCAAACAATAGATAACGCTTTTTACGACTATTACCGGAATTGTTGGTAGATACTATCTGCTCCACTACACCGCCCATGAGAATCAGCGGTGAAAGGCTGGTTACGCTAGCGCCGTATTCCAACTGTCCAAATCTGATAATTCCAGTAGTAGTCACCTCATACCAACCTTTCGGGAAGCAGTTGCCTGGAATTGCCAAATTTGCACTTGATGCCATCTTGTGTGCAATTGCGACGGCAGGGACATTAATGAAATCGTAACGTATGGGTGAGCAATTCTGATTTTTGGCACTTCTGAAGATGAGTGAGTAATCTGGCTCATTGTCGTGGTTGTTATCGATAGACATAATGGTGAAAGGCGTATCACCACTTGACACCTCACCATCACGGCAGGCATGGTAGTTGCCCACCAGTACAATAGCATAGTCATAAACCGTAGCCGAAGAAACTCCGGTTAAGTTATTTATGGCATTACTTGCCGAAGTATAGACTTTCTGTCCACTCCCTGAGATGGGATAGTCAGTATTGTTTGAAAAACGGGTTGAAAGCAATTTTGTTGACCCTGAGGTTATTTCAAAAGAACCGCCATCAGTATACCCATAACTATCGTAGTTAGCGTCAGAGAGATAAGTACACACAGCCCAATACGGTTCAATCGTAATACCCGTAACATCTTTGGGTACGTTGAAATATGCACCTTGTGCAAAAACACGACCACTGATGCTATAGAGGTCCTTAGCATAGGTATCACGATCAGCGAAGTTGTAATATGGGGCATCATAATTGGTGGTGGTGAAGTCGGCTGCTACCCGTTCTCCTTGAGTACCACCACTAACATCTGTAATCTTCCAACCAGTCACAACACGTTTTTCTGTGTAGTTGCCAGTGCCTATGTCGTTGTAGTAGGGAAGCTGCACCTTGTCGTAATTAAAGTTGAATCGGTCTTCGTCTTTGTCTGTGCGTATCAAGGTTAGGCTTGTCGTTTGCACATCACTGGCTGTCGCCGTAGGCCAACTCTGTCCACCGCTTGTTTTTTGACTCTTAGTCCGAATCGTCACAGATAATCTACCCAATTGACAACCTTTGTTAAGTCCCACAGACGCATTTCTTGGTGAATGGACGGCATCAATGTTAATAATGGAGGGATATTTACCCTGTTCCTTTAAGATAGGATAGGGCTTGGGATTGGCTATAGTTCTGTCGGCAGTCTCAAGCACCCATTTGAGCATGCTGCTCTGAGTAGCAGTGCCTGTGGCATACCACGCTGCCAACTCACGGGTTGAGTTCAACAAATGCCGATAAAACTCAAAACGCACCAGGAAGCGTTCCTCTGCTGCCAGGGCGCAGTTATATGATGTAATGTGTCGCCCTTCACTAAACGGTGCCTCATAAAGGAAATAGTTATAATTGTTGAGTCTGTTGGTGTTGTTGGCATTGTTATCGTTACTGATTTCACTCCCACCATAGATGGGATAGACATTGCCACTTTCAAAATCGATGTCACCATAAAACATGCAATTCATCACCATGGAGCGTAGATCATTATATTTGGAAGCATAGCAGTTATAACCAACTATGCCTCCCTTTGTTGATCCTCCCGTGATATTGGCAAAACTATAACAGTTGATGACACGGGCATAACAGTTATCGTTATTCCCTTCTTGCCCCAGCACACCAACTAGACCTCCGACCTTACCACTTCCACTTACACTACCAGATAATATTCCACAGTTATAAATAACAGCTTTGCTCGTCGAGGTGCCTGTCATGTTACATGCAATGGCACCTACGTCAGTACCACCACTGATGTCTACATCCTCCAATACCAGATTCTTTACCGTACCAGTAAGGGTAGCGAAGAGAGGTTCGCTGAGGTTCTTGATGCGGTAGGGCATGTGGGTTGCAGGGTCAATTGCAGCCTCGAGTGTGCCACTAAAGGAGGCAATGGTAGAGAAACTGCTGGCATCAATATCCGCCGCAATAATATAACTGCCTTCGGTGGTAATATTGTTAAGATCGCTAAGACTGGTTATTTCCGTTTGACCCCACATCTGACCAACTCCAACGACCATCATCAGGAGCAATGATATAACGAGACGTAGACGCACTGGGCACGAGACGTAATCTCGTTGAGCACAGAGGTCCTGCCTCTGTGTGAGTGCGCTGGTTAACGCACTTGAGTGCGCTGCCGAGAGAACTCGAGTGCGCCAGTTGCGTACCAGTTTTTTGGTCATCGTGTGTAATATCATATCTTGTGTCATATATCGTTTTTACTCAAACTTCATCTTTTATAATTTTGCTGGCCTCATTCGCATATCCCAAATATAGTCTATTAAAGACCGTATCGTTTTCCATGCTATAATAGTGGATCAACTTGAAATACTACTTTAGCCATGGATATTTATCTTCCAGTCGAGTATGAAACTCAATAGGTGTAATCCACTTCTCAGGATCGTTTCGTTCTGCATCAGCCTCATCCAAGGCTAATTCAAGCTCTTCCACAGTCCTTGCATAGCCGAAGTCTTTTCCCTGAAATTCGTAGTCAATCTCCGAATCAAGGACACTTGAGACATCTTCTTTCAATGCAGATCCAGCTATTGGCTCATTGGCGGCATCAGTTGTCATTTCAATATCTTTTATCTCTTCGCTCATATGCTATATAACTTTTATATCTTGCTTCTTATCATGTTTCATTTCACCGCCAATTTCTTGGTGTAGCGGGCGTCGGTGCTCTGCACAATGTAGACACCTGCGTTGATCATGAAGGTCTCGACAACCTCACCCGGCTTGATGGTGAAGGTCTTCATCGTGATACCGGCCGTGTTGACGATGCGGACATCGGTGATGTGGCGCAGCTGCGACTCAACAATGATCTTATGCTCACGGGTCGTGATGATCAGATCCTGACCATTGCGCGACTTCTCGTCACCACCGAACTGTGAGTTGTCGTCACCGAAGACAATACTGCGCGTACGGACATTAGCACCCGAGGTGAAGTACGGACGGAACGGTATCGTGGTGGTGGTCTCAGCCTTGTCGTAGCGGCTGCCCTCGCCATTGAGCACGTACGAAGCGGTGGTCAGGTCGGTGGCGGCATAGTTCGGACGGAACGTGTAGTTGCCGACCTTCACACCCGTCAACTCGTCGTCGCTGACACCAATCTGCACACCTGTCTCCGAAGCGAAGGTAATGGTCTGACGGTCGAGCGTCCGGCTACCAGGCCAGCCGGCGGTGTACTCAGGTACGAAGCTGCCACTGAGGTCGAACTCGTAATAGTAGTCGCCCGGGAAACCCACGATATAAGGCGTACCGGCCTGGCTGTATGGATAGCCGACGTAGCTGTGCGGCTCGCTATAGTAGTTCTGGTAGTCGTCGCTGTTCACATCCTTGCGATTACCATACTGATAATAGTAATCCCAGAGGAAGGTGTTGGTAAACGACTTCGTTTCGTCGCCTACAGCCGGCTTCTGGAAGTCGGCCACGAAGATAGTAGCGTCGTTGCTATCGTCCTTACCGCCCTTGAACTCACGCAACCAGTACTCATGACCCTTGTTGCTGTTGCCGTAGAAGTGGGTGATCTCACCCTTCTGCGGTGTCGTCACAAGCTCGGCGGTGAACGGGATGCTGACGCTCTCCCAACCCAGTTTTGCACCCTTCTTCATAGAGACATAATTGTCGGGCGTGCGCTGGTACCACATACGGTGGTCACCAACAAACTGGTAGGCAATCGGACTGTTGAAGTCTTGCTTGTCCACAAGCAAATGGTCGGTCACAGCGACGTACTTGCCGGCATCGTCGAGATAGCTCACATGACCCTTGACAGCACTGACCTCAGAGGCTGCCAGTGCGGCAACTGCACGATATTCTGCCTTCATACCGGTGGTGGCATCGTCCTCCAACTCACCGTATACTGGCTCGGGCACACCGAAGTAGTCGCCAAGCACATTGGCATTGTCGCTACCTTGCTTCGGTGCGTAGACAAGCAGGTTCTGAGTCTCATCGGCATTGGCCACACCCGTCAACGTGATATCTGCATCCATGATTGGCGCGAAGAAGACGCCGTTGGTCTCGTTCTTACTGTAACCCAAGTCGTTATGACCGGTGAAGTCGACAGCCGTCATACCTGGATAAACCTCGTACTGACCGTCAGCCGACTTGGCTGCCATCACAGCATACGGGTTGAAGTGGAAGGTGCTGATCTGCTTGTTGCCGTAATAGGCCGGAGTACGGTAGACACGGTTCGAAGCGTTCGTGATGTCGAGGACATTGGTCTCGTCGGTCTTCACAAGATGCGACGGAACTTCCTGACCTTCGCCAGTCTGCGAGAACTGATAACCGTAGTTCAGCGTCTGTCCGAAGAACAGATAGTCATCCGGCCAGATTGGTGAATAGAAGTAGTTACCATCGGCATCGGTCTTCAATCGAGGATCGTCCTCCGTCGGAATCACACCGTTGGCATAGAGGAAGTCAGGATTCGTGAAGCGGCTCTCCACATACTGATAGGTCTCAATCTTATCGGAAGCAGCCTGACGGTTGTAACGCTCCTTCAGATAGAAGGCGTTCAGATCGTAGGCGACCTCACCATTATAGAAGGCGCGCTCAGACTTGCGGATAGCTGGACCTGAAGCATAGTCACTGCCTTCAGGAGCAACATAGTAACAGTTGTTTACCTGCGTCCAGTTAGAGGCGGTCGGGTTGCCGAAGACGGCCTTCACACCGGCATCGGGCGTACCCGTGGTCTTCACCCAGCAGTTCTCCACATAACCGTCGCCACTGTCAGCCAAACCGGCAGAGGTGAACGTACCACTGACACCGAGGTTGTAGACATGACCGCAGAGGTGGCCGATGAACGAGGATGGGAGATTGTCGATATGATAACCCTCACCGTGGATATTACCGTTATAGCACTGACCATCGCCATTGGCTATCGGCGTCCAGTTGCCGGCATAGGCCTTCGGAGACAAATCCGAATGGAGGAAGACCTCAAGGTTCTGCATGCCCTGAACACCCTTCGTACCGGTATTGTTGAGACCGGTATGACCGGAGAGGTTGCCGCTTGGCACCTTCTGGGCATTACCCTCACGATCGTAGGTCGTAGGCGTCACACTCAGGTCATAGAGATCCTTCAACAGGTCGAGACCGCTCTTTTCGTCGTCTGCATAGTCGTTGATGTAGATCTTGCTGGCGCGCTTCACATCGGGATGATCGATATACAGGTGATGTTCCTGATCGTCCATCACGGCCTTCAGGTCGTGGTAGTTGGCCACAGTAAACGGCACGTAGTTCGAATAGGTCTTACCAAGGTAGGTCTTCGCATAGTAGGCCAGATACTGACCGTCCTGATACCAGTAGACTGGCGTCTTGTTGGTGAACTCAACACCGTTGCGATGACGCTCGGCATCTTCCTCGTTCTGGAAGATCTCCCAACCGCCACCCATGATCTCATAGGCACCGGGCTTGATGGCGGGCTTCATCAGACCGACATTGTCGCCTGGCAGAGCGGGAGCGGGTGAATGCAAGGTCGCAATCTCAGGTACACCACTCTCGAAGTGCAGGTGGATATTGACAATATGACGCTCGGAAATAGGCTCGATATGGATACCGCTCTCGTCGCTCTCGGTATAGTCGTAACTGAAGATGACGGTGATGATGCGGTCCTTCTGCAGGTCGAAGATATCCGACTGGTTGGCCACATAGAGCGTGGTCATCTCCTCAGGCGCATTGCCCTGGATGGAGAATGCCTTCTGAAGGTTGGTCAACTGACGATAGTCGTCCTCGCTGATCAGCACACCGGGTACCACATCACTGCCCTTGTCGTACAACTTATAGTTGTTGAGGGCGTCCTTCACGGCATGACCGTTGACATCGTTGCTGATGTGATAGTCCTCACGACAGTAGTAGTAGGTCTTGTTGATATCACTCGGCTCGAAGTCGATGATCTCTACATGGGCCTTCTGATCTGACGTCAGATAACTGAAGGTCTCGGCAGTGATGGTCTGACCGACAGAATACGGGGTATCACCACGGGCAAACGCACTCTTCACCACATACATGGTCATGTTGTCGACCTTCACGGGCGAGTAGTGGTACTGCTCGTTAGGTATGGCCTCATACTGCTCACGGGTAATGACGACATTGGGGGTCAACGTCTGAGCAGCACCGTTATTGTCGATGTACGACAGGACATCATGACCGATATACTTGGCCTGATAGTCGATGGGCTGGACAGATGAATAGGTGAATGGCGCCTGCTTATTGTCATAGAGCTGCGTGTCACCGGAATAATTCGGATCGATCAGGAGGTCGAAAGCATCGTAGTTGAACGCGAAGTTCTTGCGGTCCTCTGACGTGAGCGAAGACCAACCCTTCAGGGCCGTGTACTTCTGACCGGCCTCGAAGTAACCACCACCGTAGTAACCGGCTTCATAACAGATATAGGCCTTGCTCAACTGCTGGTCAACAGCCGTTCTGGCTTGTGCATCGCTGACCTTAAACGTGGTCTTGTACATCTCGACAACCTCATTATAGCGCTCGGTAGTCACAACCTCACCGTAGAGCATAGAGTTCTTGGCATTGGCACCTTCAAACTCCAACGTACCGGTGCAGACACGGGCCAACTCTACCTTCGAACTGATGGTCGACCAGGCGGCGGCAGAGTAGTCTTCCTTACACAGGGCGGTGCCCTTGATGAAGTTGTAGGTCTTGTCACCATCGGTGAACTTCACATCGGCGGTCGTCACATAGGCCTCAACCATCTTGGCCTGCTTCTTCTCGGCAGTATCGGCTGGCTTGTTGGCTCCCATGTTCTCGTAATCGTCGTGAGTGGTCTTGTCGATGATGTCACCGGCATCATAATATTGCTGTCCGTAGACGCCTGTGGTCTTCGGCGAATAGGTACAGTTCGGATCTTGGGTGTTCCAGGCGGTCGGGTTGTCAACAGCATAGGTCACCACATAACCGTTGGCATGCGTCAGGTTGTTGGAAAGACGGAAGACATAGTCGAAGGCTACATCTTCTTCCTTCGTCATGTGATAGACTGACGGCACGGTCTTGCCATCAATGTCCTTCTTCGGAGCGGATGCCTTCAACTTCTCGTAGTCGGCTGGCAGGAGAACCGTACCCTCTGGATAGGTCTTGTCGCCGATCTTACACTCGGCAACAGTGACATAGGTGTCGGAGACGAAGTGACGCTGGTCGACCTCACTCAACTGCAACCAATCCCAATAGGTGATGGAGTCGTTGAGGTGGTAGGTCACATCGTTGTTCACCAGAACACTGTAGGTCTCGGCATTCTCGTCGGTATTCTGTAACGGCGTACGGTCGCTCGCATTAGGCTCCGTCGAGAAGTAGTAGGCATAGAGGTTCGTCTTGACATCTTCCAGCTTGATTCTTCCAAACGAGGCTGCACTGATGTTAAGAGGTATCTTCTGGCTCTTGCTGTAAGCACTGGCAGCACCGGTGTAGGCCGTGATATACTGGTCGTAGACATAGCTGGTACCACGGATGAACCAGTAGTGGGCGGGAGCGGCATCAGCACCCAGATAGGCGTTGGTCGTAGGATAACAGTCGTCGATAATCTGCTTGACATTATGGACGAAGTTACCAGAGGTCTGCACTTCCTTCTTGCTGGCATCGCTCGGGGTATAGACAAAGAGCTTGTTCGTAACGGCCTTGTCATGGGAAGCGGATGGCAGATTGTAAGAAGAAAGAATGGTATGGTCGTTGCCGGAATTCGAACGTACACCGTGCTCGTTCTTCGCATAGACATAACCACCACCGAGACCGGACTTCACATTGATGAGGTCCAACTGGGCAACACCGGTGATATAACCCCAGTCCTTGGCCTCAGGAGTGCTCTTCTCAGTGGTCAGCTCCAGGAATACACCTGATGCCAAAGCAACATGGTTGGCCACCTTACCATTATTACGCTTGCGCTCAGTGCCAAAAGCTTCCTTCCACTGATAGAAGGTCTTACCATCGGCCACATAGTTGGCATTGTCGGTGGTGCGCGTCGTGTTGTAGAAGTCCACATCACTGGTCAGCGCACCCATATAGTTCACAACACTATAGATACCAAAGTAGTTACCATGGGTCTTGGCGTCCTCGTCGGTCTCACCGGCAATGGATCGCACCTGATTCAAAGAGACCTCACCCACACGGTTCACCGTATAGTCGGTCTTATCGACCACACCGGGCACACGGTCCTTGGCACCTTGCATCACCAGACGGCTACCGAAGATACCGCAGAAGTCGGCACGCTGGATGGTATTCAACAGACGACCGGCATAGATAGAACAGAAGCCCCACAGCTCCCAGTTGCTCTTGTCGCTTTCGGCCAGACCGTTATAAGTCTCCTCCGTGATTCGCTCACCGGCAGAATAGGTCTTAGTCGTACCGGCAGAGGTTTTTGACGTATAAGCGGTCTTACATCTGTACTCCAAAGCGAAGTAAGCACGCTCACGGTCGGTCAACTGATAGTATTCCTCAAGACTGATGTTATCCGACATACCGTAGTAGTCGGTACCATAGTTCGTAATGTTCAACTCACGGTAACCGTCAACCAACGTCAGGTTACCATCGCCATAGAGACCGCCCACATGTTCGGTACCGATGGTGATGAGGTCGCGGTTGTAGACATCCACCACATTGGCACTCACATTACCAAGCACAGTCTTGGCATTGGCATAGACATTCTCGTCACCCAACGTCACATTACCACCGGCAAAGACGGCATTATGAACGATGATACCCGTGAGGTCGAGACTGTTCCATAAGGGATCTGCCGACTTGTTCTTCAACTTGTCAAGTGCGGAGGCGGGAACATATTGGCCGGCCTTATAAGTGGTACCGCCAATCGTCACATCGGACTTAGCCTGACAGTACGGGGTGATCAGCACACGACAGTCTTCGGTCAACTCACCACTGGCGTCATAATAGTAAGCGGTCTTGTCGGTGGTTCCAGGGACGGTCTTCTCCTGCTTGGTGCCGGTGCCACTATAGACATAACCGATGTTACCACCACCAAACACGTTACCAAAGCCCTTCGACACATTCGCATCTGTACCTACCACACCACCGAGGATCTGGACATCGGTCTTACCGAAGACATAGCCCTTAGAACTGAGGTCCATGGTCTGCTTCTCGATTGGCGTCATATAACCTTCACCGCCCCAGTTGTCGAAACCTCGACCGCCACCGAAGACATCACGCATCACATGACCATTATACAGGGTGACATGGGTCTCACCGGGCTTGTAAATCTTGGCCAAACCATTGACAATGGTACCACTGGGGGCGGCAGCGCCTTCCTTCACAGTACCTCGGCCGATAGGACCGATCTCACCACCGCCATAAAGACCGCCACGGATGATACCGCCATAGACCTTCACATCGGAAATGTCGACATAACTGTTGGCAACGTAACCGCCACCAAACACGTTACCACTCTCATCCAACAGGTTATCGCCGGCCTTGGCATCGTCAAGCTCCTCGACATAGTCATTATTCTTATAGCGATAGCCAATACGGCCGTTGTTAATCGTCACATAAGCGGTACCGAAGATACCACCACCTTCACCACCACCGTAGACATTACGCTGAATGGCAGGAACGCCATTGAGGAAACTGGTGCCCGCGAGGTTACCGACGACGACATGGGTATCGCCGCTACGGTCGCCCGCATTGTTGGCCACGTCGTTGATGAGTCCCTCGTGATAGCCTACGCTACCACGCCAGCCACCACCGTAGACGTTACGAACCGTACCGCCCTGGATATAGGCATTGGCACTGGCTGTGAAGCCTACCGCACTTTCATTGGGGGAACCAGCACCGAAAATGTCACAGACACTTCCGGTAGTACCGGCCGCATAGATATCTTTTCTAACCGTACCACCGAGAAGGGCGATATAGGTGGAACCATGAACACCACCACTCAAAGGAATAGTTGCACTACCATAGCCGCCACCGTAGGCATAGTTGCCAACAGTTGCTCCTTCGTGAATAAGGACATTGGTGTTGTATCGCTGATAGGTTCTGGCCTTCTGGTCGTCTTTCAACTTACTATAATCACGGTCGTCCATCTCGGCCTTCCTGGCAAGAGGGTTGGTGAGGTTGGTATATTGATTACCAACATATCTTGTGAATTCTCCCACAGGATTATAGTAACCGTCGATGGTCCAAGCGGCCATCCATTCCTTTTTCCAAGTATCCTTATATTCGTCCTTTAAAGTGCCACCGACAGTGCCACCGACCCATCTTTCCGGGTTACCCCAAATGGCTGGATCTTCATTGGCCACCATGTCTGCAGGCTGACCACTATAGAGTTGCAGGTACTTCTGCACACTCTCGGCATTGAGCACGTTACCCAATTCACCGCCACCATAGACCTCCCAGACATTGGCGCCCTTATTGAGGTTCACCTCGGTATATTCCGACCAGGTGAACTCACCGCGGCCTGCACCATAGATAGTGCCGGTATAGCCATTTTCCTTCAGTACAGGGGCAGAAACATTGACCTTGGAATAGAGGGTGCGACGCACGTTATTGTTACCACCATAGATAGCACCATTCACACGGGCATCTCCACCAAGGTAGTTCACATTTGACTCATACACATCACAAGGCGGGAGAATATGCATACCATATGCACCACCGAAGATGTTATTGATCTTAATAGTGGACTTCTCGGGTACATTGACAAGGGTACGACGGGTAATACCTTCCTCGTAACTACCGCCATAGGCGGCACTCACCTTACCACGCAACAGGTCGATGACGGCAGTGGCCTCGTTAGGGTCGACAGTGCCATCAAACGTATCACTCGCAGAATAGCGCATACCGAGACCGTTGTAGGCACCCGCACCGAAGATCTCTGTATTAGCGAAATTTGAGATGCCATCGGGGATGTCGACGAGCACATAACTGTGATCCTGTAACTTGTCACCGTCACGGTCACCGGGAAAACCTTCTCCTGCACCGAAGACGCGCTCTATCACACTGTTAGCGTTGGTGATGGGTCTGATATTGACGAAAGCATTGTGCAGATAGGGTTTATTGGTGATGCGGTTCTTATAAGCATCAGCCTCATAGTCATAGTTACCAAAACAACCGCCAAGAATACTCCTCACCCTACCCTGGGTATACTCCATATAAGTGGATACAGGACGGGCTTCTGCCACCATTGCCTTGACTTCGTCACGGATACGGTCTGAGAAAGTCGGACTGTCATTGCCCAAGATGCTGCCGCCCAGGTCGTTACCGCCATAGATATGGTCACGGATCCAGGGGAAGCCATTGGTTCCCACGTAGGTCTCCGTATGGCCGAGGATGTGGGCATTACAGGAGCCGGCGAAGGAGTTGAAGATACGACCGTTGTTCAAGTTGATATGCGTATCACCGGCGATGACTCCCTCGAAGGCACCGCCATAGATGAACTCACACTCAGCCATGTCCTTATCGTCGCCCTTCGCACCGCGTGCCACACCAGACAGGCGCTTGTCGCCATTCAGGTTGATGTAGGTGCTGTATTTCTTATCGTAAGTATATTTGCCCTCTTCATCCTTCTTGCCGATGGCGCCCATCTCACCGCCACCGAAGATCTGGAACACATAACCCTTGTTCAGGTTGATGGTGGTGCTGCCCCAAATCTCTGAGTCGGCACCATAACCGGCACCAAACACATTTAAGGCTGAGCCGAGTACATCCATACCCTGTTCAGAAAGGATCACTCCCGTATTTCGTTTGGTAATGGTATACTCTCCTATCTCCGTATTCTCGTATAAGATGTCTCCTTCGTTGGTGGCGTCGAAGAGCTTGTCGCGCTCCACGACCGTCGAATCGATGTTGATAATGATATTACCATTTACATGACCACTGTTGTAGCAGCCGCCATAGACATTACCGCCCTTCAGACGACGGTCAAGGTCGGTAGCGGCATCAAAGACCTTTGCAGTAGTGACTGGGGCGACCTCAAGTCCGGTCTTGGCACTGACCGTATTCCATTCCAATTGCGGGTTACGATTTGCATCAAGCTCATATTTAACATGTCCATCAGCATCCAGAACCTTATTGTAATTCTCGTCTCTCTCCACCTTCCATCGCTTCGGCTGGATCATCAAACCCTTGAAGTTCAGTTGAAGTTTATTGCCATTGGCATCAGGCGTACCCACCAAACCGCCCAAGTATTCTGCATTCAGACCTGCCTGAGCGTAGACGTTGGCATTGTTACATCCACCTACTACCTTATTAAATATGTAGACAGGTTTGTCGAAGGTGATGTTAGTCTTGCCATTGACCTTCATACTACCCACGTTGCCACCGCAGAAGAACGAGCCGAAATAAGAGGTAAATGGTATGTAATTTTTGCCGTCACCATTGGCTTCTTTGTCAAATACCACACTGGGCATCAGCCTCATGGCAGCGGCATCCATGTAGGTATCGAAAATATCTTTATCGGTCAGATCCAGAGAGCTATATCTATTATCCTCGCCTCCTGAAGTGACAATATTTCCATAAGCATCCACGTTACCAGCATAATACTGTAGAATATTCTTCTTCACCAAATTGGCACCGTTGTTACCCAAGAACACAGAGTCAGCAATAACATATGAGCCGATCTTCAATTCAACCTTGGGTTGCGCCATGTCGGTCATGATGGTGGCACTGTTTCCGCCACAATAGATACCACCATGAACAATGGTAGGTTTCCCTTCTTTTCCCTCTACATGGATAGACACCTGTTCGGCATTGGGGCGAACAGCATTAAGGGCCTCCGCAGAGTTGGAACCTGGATCGTAATAGAAATCCTTAAACAATTCCTGCTGGCCCAGCTTAGAATTGTCCGTATAAGCATACGAACCATTACCACCACCATAGACATCGCCTCGGACACTGGTACTGATACCCACGGCATTACCGCCAAAGACCTTTCCGGAAATATCGTTACCACCATAGACATTGTTCACATCACCGCCACGAATGACGACACGCGCCGCAAATCCGACTGGGAAGTTATAACCCTCAAAACTGTTCGTCGTCGGTTTATATTCACCATTCACGGTCGGACGGACATCGGCCATACGGCAACCACCATACAGATTCTCAACAACAATATTCGAGGTGCTCTCAATATTCAGGAGCAAGCCTTCCGGACTGGTCATTGCACCCTGATTACCGCCGCTGTAGAGGTCACGGATAATGCCGTTTTTCAGGTTCCATGTCGGACGAATGTCCATCTCGGCCTTGTTGTTACCTCCAAAGACGCGGGCGAAGTTAAAGGCATAACTGGTGAGATTGCTCTGGAAGGTAGTCAGTCGTGTTCTTTGTGCCAATGCCACCAGTTGTGCCTGACCCTCGGGGGTCGTCGGGTCATTAGGCCAAACGTTTGTCTGGGTCAGTACAGGGCTGTTATTGTCAATACAGATGGTGGTGTTTGTTTTTACCGTTGCATTGTTACCACCGCCATAGAGATGAGCTATACAACCACCCTGAATCTCCAAATAGGTCTTACCAAGCTCAGGCTTAAGCAGGCCCTTATAAGGACTGTTCTCAGAATAATCATAGTCACCATTACCACCACCAAACAAGCTACCAATCACAAGGCTTTTACGCTCAGCTGCCGTTGCCGTTTCAGGTGTCGGACTGGTACGGATAAAGGCTTGCCAGGAATTATTAATCTTATTTTCTGCTGTTTCCTTCAATTCACCAGGAACGAGATTTGTATTTTTATCCTCCTGATTAATTTCAGATCCTACCGTTCCTGCAATATCATTTCCGCCATATACCGAGTTAATGAAGATATTATCGGAAGCATGCTCACCATCGATATTCACGAAGGCACTGCCAGTGACGTTGGCCATTCGGGCACCGCCGAAGACATTGTTCAGGTCTCCTTCATAGACCGTGACTCTGGTATTACCTTTCGTGTCACCAGCATTACCACCACCATAGACGTTACCGCCAATGGTAATCTGGGCTTGCATCGAGAATGCAAACAAACTAAACAGTACTATGGTTACGATCTTCTTCACTATTCACTAACTTTTATGACTGGGTTGTCGAGCTCATCTTCGGAGAGCTGATACAGGTAGGTGGGCTCAACCGTCAGATTTATAACAGATTTCTTACCCCGCGCAATCGTCACACCGCTCAGACCGGCAAGACTGTTCTCGGCCACGCAGTTCTCACGCACTTTGGTTCCTTTTTTATTGTAGACATCATACGTACAAACTAGCTTCAGATTGCTCTCGATACCTGTAATCGGAGCACAATAGCTGACGAAACTGGTGCCTTCGGCCGTCAACGCAAGACCGGTGGTGGTACTGGCATCCGTACCATAGTCATAAACAGTATTGGACTGGGCATTGTCAGATGAGGTAAATTTGACGTCTGTCAGGGGGGGGCTGCCGGCGGTATTGGCCGTCAGGGTTACCACCGCCTGAGACACGGCCTTCGCGGACTGCAACTCCATCTTCTTCAAATAAATATCACGCAACTCACCGTACTTGGGGCCGATCTTGATCTTAAACTCAATGGCGGAATACAGATGGTCTAACAACAGACTGGCATAATTATTACCGTCTTGCTTGACAAAAGCAAACGTGCCGAACGACGGGATGTCGGTGATGGGGGTATTGCTGTATTTCACGCCGACCACCACACAGAGGTCGTCGCCCCCTACAGCATTCAGGTTGGCGAGGGTCATCAAGGCTCCACTGCTGTAGTCACTGGCACCACTCGTCAGGGGACGGATCGTACCGGCGGCTGCAGAAGAGGGGGAGAAACCGAAGATATAGTTCTCATCTTCCTTCACACCAATGGTCGATACCCACGTCTGGGTCGTGGTATTATAGACAAAGTTGCCCTCGGTCTTTTCAGTACCGGACATGAGGAAGATCTGAACGGGTGAATGGTCTTCTTTGGCATCGCTGATACCGCCATCAGAGGGCGCACGGGTCATGGCCGACAAATACAGCGGATCCTCGCGCAAAACGCCCTGCTGATCTGAATCCTCAGAACAGGACCATAGCATCACTCCAATCATCAATATCATCAATACCTTCTTCATCAGCCTTACCAATTATGAATATCATGATTCCATTCACCACCGTCTTCCCAGTCGGTCACCTTCACGGAGGAAATCTCCAACTTCGACGAACCGGCATAGTAGATATACACGATCCACGTCTGATTACGACGGAAATCACCACTCAGCATCATAAACTGCGCCGTACGCAAATCGGAGGGCTTGCTCTGCAGATGATAGGTGACAGTGCCCATCAGTCGCTTGTTGCTCTCTGGCAGATATACAGTCGGAGATGCCGTCAACTCATTCTTGTCCAAACCTTCCTGGATCTTGGCCTCATACATCGACTCGTCCATGCCATTGACATAGGCATACTGACGGGGATCGGCATTACGGTTCACATACTGAGGAGCACCAGTGGCATCTTTCAACTTCTCAACTAAAATGACTTCCTTGTCCACAGGCTTGTCACCAACCCGGTAATAGGGATGCTCGTCGTTCAAGAACAGGTAGTCACTCTTATATAACATATTCGCATCCAACTTCACCTCGTCAATATAGAGAAAATCATTAATGGTATTCAGAGAGGAGAACACGAAACGGATCTTAGAGATATCACGCACCAGACGGACATTGGCATCGGTGATGTGCAAGACGGAGTTCTTGTTGGTCACCATCTTACCACGGATAACACCCGACATCGGAAGACCTTCGTCGGAAAGCTTCGTCACGGCCTTGTTAATACCGCCATTGACAAACTGGTAATAATAACCGCCATTAAACTGGGCATCCTCCAGACTGGCCTTATCGGGAATGATGGCATCAAAGGCGGTACCGGTATTGGTGGATGATACATTGGCTAACACATAGACGTCAACGGGCTCAGGATTGCGCGCAAAAGTATTGTCAACGGACATACTGTAAACACCACTGTTCTGACTGTTAAGACTCTCCAACTCCTCACCGGAAAGGGTGATGCTGCCCAACTGACTGCCGTCGCTGCTCTTGTAAACCCAGAGCGTCATACTGTTCACCTTCTTCTCTTCCTCAGTAGGATCAATGACACTACGCGTGAGCGTCGGCTTGCCGGGCGCATAGACATAGATGTCAAGCACTGGGGACTGCTCTTCGGTGTCACTACTGCAACCACCGAAAACTAACAGCAGCACCAAGGCCATACATATCGTCCAAACATCCTTCATCTCACTATTCACTTTTCAATTCTCACAACTAAAATAATTCTACATTGGCAGGCGTGATAACATCCCATTTCGGATACATCACCACACCGATCTCCATGCGCGACGCTAACAGGTCGGGCATCACACTATAGGCATTTGCCAGACAGTTCTTATTCACAGTCATAGACAAAGTCGTCACGTAATCTTGAGTAAACACACGACGGAAATAGTCGTCGGAACCTGACTTCACCGTCGGATCAACATAACCCACTAAATAGAACTTCGAACCGGGATAGACAATACAGTCCTTACCACGGAACTTCGTGCCACTGCGGTTCTCAAACTCTAACACCACCGTCACCTTCGCTCCTTCATACGACTGCAACACAAGGGTGTTCGTGTTCCCACTATAGGGGGTCGGACTCAGATAATAATAATCGGTTCCACCAGCAACCTCACGGGTCTTGACCTGGGTGTCGTAGACATAACGCATATCCGACTCCGAAGGCTCGGCGGCATAGGTCTCGGGCTTGAAATCATAACCGACCGGATACTGACCGCCCACAATGACGGCGGTCATCGGGAAGGAACCGTCATTCCAGTTGACACCGTATTTGAACGGCACTCCATCGCCGTCAGTAAGGGTCTCAGGAGCGGCATTCAGACTCGTACTCAAACGGGCAACAGAATACTGCATCGGGGTGTTGATAGCAACAGCACGGGTAGAACGGTCTACAACACCACTGCCGGTATAGTTCTGAAGAACATTATTCCAGATGGTCTCAGACTCATATGTAGCTGAGGTGACGGCCTCATTGCTGGTGGAGATCTGACTGTTCGTGTAATAATAGAGCTCTGCAGGATAGGCAAAACGAGTGACACTGGTGATGGGGGCGATCGTCGTCGTGGTGGTCTGAGGAGCAAAACGGTCCTCACCACTGATCCACTGCACAGCAGCAGCACCATCAGGAAGGTCGATATTGGCGGGATAACCCGACAAACTCTCGTCCAAAGCGGTCACACCGGCCACAGTAATAGTGGCCTTCGAGGCAATAGCGGCCTGGATAGCGGCAGCCAAAGTGGCATTGGAAGTAAACTTACCGACTTCCTTGTACAACTCGTCAACATAACCCATAATACTGGTCGAAGAACCAGCAAAGACATGGTACTCGGATGTATTATCTTTCTTACCTATAAAATTAAGGTAGAGGGCCTTCAACTTAGAATCATCAGTGGTCGACCACCCTTTGGTATTGGCAATGTCTGTCAGATAAGTAGCCAAAGCTTCGGCCTTATCATCATAAGCCGTGGTTGCACGGATCTGCGTGGGAACGAAAGAGATATCAGCAGGCGTCAACTCGGGAGGAATATTGGCAGTGGTGGAACCGTAATAGTTCTGTTCCTCACCGGAGGCACCATGGCCGTAAACCAAAACCGACGCAACGCCATTCACAAACTGACACATACCGTTATAATAGAACTGACCTTTCGTCTTCGGGAAGACCTGCCAACTGGAATAGGAGAGATGCTGACTGGGAACATCGTCGATACCAATCGTACCTCGGACCTTGAAGGGGATGATGATGACATCTTCCAACTCACGGGCACCAGTAGTGGAGAGCTGGACAACATCATCGGCCATACGGGTAGGAACAACATCCAGACCACTGATGTCCGCTGGATTGGGCACAAAGAATGACAGGTCCACACCAACGAGCTCGTCAACAGTGCTCTTTGGCGCGTCCTGGTCCGTGCAGCCCAACAGAAGCATGCATACCAGCATCATTCCTATATATCTCTCAACTCTCAATTCTCAACTCTCAACTAAAGTGGAACATCTTGCTCTTGATTCTTATTCCAGTCTAACGTCACACTGACACCGACGGTCTTGTCCTTGGTATAAAAGATACCCTTGCGGTCCAACCAACCTTTCAAAATAAACAACTGACCGGCCTTCAAACGCTTCTTCAGACGAAGAATGGTCTCGGTGATAGGACGATGACCACACGTCGACGCGACATCTTGCTCGGGGACATACACACGGAACTCCCAGAGGGTTTCGTCTCCTTCCTGAGAGATAAAGGGCTCCTCGGTCTCAATCACCGTACGGGTATCGGCACCGGGCTTGGAAGGGAAGGTCACAGAACAGAAGGCAAACGGCTGACCCATAACGGCATTGCCCACTAAACTAGTGTTGACAATGGGCGACCGACCGAAGACATAACTGCTGTCGCAGATATGATAACCGGTAGCAAAACCGGTGGTGTAGACGGTCATCTCACTGGGATCGACATCGCGAGGGTCTACCACTAACACAGCGGCACAGTTGGCCATATACAGACGGACATCAAAGTTCTGGTCCACACTGCCAAGCACATCCATCGGCTGACGGGCGGTGAAAAGACCGGTCGTATGGGAGGCAACAGTGTCACCCGTCACCTGCTGAAGCATAGAGGGATGACAGAACTCATCGTTGACAAGACTGACCTGCTGATTGTCCACCAGGTTGGCAGCGGCCAGATGCATATACTGACGCATCGGCAGATTCAACGTGTAGGTGGCTTGGTTGGCATCCATAATGTGCTGGTCATGCTGCAGACGAATGGAATCACCAACAGTATCGTAGAAAGAGAGATCCACATCGTGGGCGAAATCGGTGAAGATACCGGAAAGGAACTGACGCAACTCGTTGGCCAGGTCCTGCTCGGACTCGGTATTCAACTGGGTCTCGATCTCGGTTTCCATATTGGTCACCAAACGTAACTCATAGTCGATACGGGCCTGCTGGTCACAGTCGCTCTGATCTTCATCGATCATGGAACAGCCCACCAAGCCCATCAGACCCATGAAACCCATGAGACTCATAAGACCCATCAAACCGATATATCGTCTCTCTCTTCTCAAAACTTATTCTCCTAAAGGAACTTCAAAGGTCAGACCGGTCTGCCACTCCAGATCAACAGACATACCTAAGGAGATCTGTAAGGATCGGAGGTCGGGAACGGTGACGTAAGCGTTCTTCAGCGAATTCTTGTTCAGAACGAAATGGGCAATCGTCATATAGTCCTGAATGAAGACACGACGCTGCTTCAACGTCTGACCATTGGTATCATAAGGAGGCAATGCGTAATTCGTCGGCCAGGTGATACCCAAGGACTTGTTGTTCTTGTAACCTGCATCAGTGGCAGTGGTCTCACTGGCGGGACGCTGGTCGGGATCTAACTTACCGGCAATATAGAAGGTACCACCATTGGGGATCTTATTGTCACGACCGTAGAAATCATGACCGGTATTGTTCACAAACTCCAAAGCAACATACACCAACGACTGGTCTTGATCGCGCTGGGCCTCACTCCAGTTGTCCCAGACAAGGGTGTAATTGGGCACCGACTTGTTGCCACCGGCAGTGTAACTCGGAATGGCAGTGCTGGGAAGACTGTTGTCGTAAATCATATAATTGAAACTGGAGGTGGCACCGTTCTTGGCCAGGTAATCCCAACCAACAGTCTTCGGCTGACCACCGATAACGATACCGGTCAACAGGAAAGAGGTACCTGTCACCTCAATCTGGTTGCTCTTGTTGTCCTCAAGAACAGCAGCTCCGTAACGAACCGTCGACTCCAACAACGCAGTACCATAGTTGATATTATCGCGCATGGCAACACTACGGGTGGTGGGCTGAACACTACCGTCCTTGGTCCAACCGCTCCAAGAGGCGTCATTATCCCAGGCAGACACACCGTCAGGATACTGAGCAGGGGTCTTGGCAGCATCGGTTACACGAACAGGACTGTTACCGAAATAACAAAGCTCGGCGGGATACATATAGTTGTTAACACCGGCAGTACCACTGCCAACGATGGAATGACTGTCCTCGTCATAACGCCACTGACATTTGCTCGGAACAAAAGTCAACTGGGTAATACCGGCAGGAACACCGAAAATACGGGGGAACGAATTGACATCACCGTCCTTCGAAATCAAACTGACGGTTGTCGCATTAAGATCGGTTTTACTCAAAATAGTATTGATATCCAACCAGGATGTGGGGGAATTCAGATCGAAGAATTTCTCGATATTGTTTCTGACGGCAATACCAACCAACTTAGCGGCGGCGTCCTGAATAGTGGTGGGCGAGGAACTGGAAACAGGGTAGAGGGCATTGTACAAATCGCCCATCATATAGGCAACAGCAGGACCGGAACCACCTCGGATCTCACCCTCGGCAATGGTATGGAAAATAGCAAAGACATCGCCAAGAATGTCGCCATTGGAACTCATATCGCCTTCACCGGTCGACTCAAACGGATCGGTGGTCTTCTTGGTAATAGAAGTACCGGTCAGATCGGCATAGTCACTCCAAGATAAAGAGGTGATATGCTTCGTGACACCGCCCACAGTGACATCTTCATCACTGATCGCGGTCTGGGCAATGGTGTTCATTGCATAGAGAATCAGACTCTCATACTGCTCAAAGGCGTCCTGACCAACAGCACTGGTACCACTGCTCATGATACGGGGTATCAATGAGAAGCTGTGCTTGCTCATATCGGAACTGCTCAGATCAAAGGAGATCTCACCCGACTCGGCACTGTTGGCGCCCTTGGGAGCCTTACCCCAGAACATCAGGGTGTTGGTCTCAGTGGGCAACGACAACTCAATCACACGATGGGACAAGGGGACGCCATCTCCACTGGCACCGATACCGGAACCATCAGGATCAAGACGGTTAGGCTCCAAGATGGCACCGAGATCATAACCCTTCATCACCGTCGTGGGAGTGGTCACATAACTGCCATCACTCGCCAGATGAATAGCGAACAACTGAGAGGTACCAATACCACGGAACGCTTCACCTAAAGTGGACTGGGTAGTGGCAGACGACTGACGGGTGGCAGACGTGTTACCAGTAGACACACTGAACACGAAATTGGCATTCACCGTCTTCGTCAACGGGTCATAATTCGGATTGTCAATCACCTCTTCCTCAGAAGAAGAACAGGCGGTCAAACCGAACGCACATGTAAGAGCCATCATGCTCGAGATAAAGAATGAACTTTTCTTCATACTTACACTTATTTTATTATTTCACTTTGTCAATTGATGATATACACAACATTAATACCTAACTGCGGCAACAGGAAGATGCGGTCACCCTTACCATAATAGGTGCCACAATGGTCACAGTCGTATTCCTTGAACCAGGCATAACCAACGGCAACACCGGCCTCAGCCTCAATGCGCCAGTCACGGGCCAGGATCCAGGCATAACCGTACTTCGCACCCAAGGCCAACAAATCGCCCTGCAAACGACGGTCACGCACGGATTTGTACAGGCCGAACGGGAATTTTACATTTCCCACATTGAAATGGCTATAGATAGCATCCAACTCCAGATAATGGCCGCTATTATAAACAGTCACAGAGTCATGACGCACATTAACCACACGACCATCTTCGAAGGTATAGTGATTCAGCGTGTCGCGTTTCTGACCGAAATAATGACGGATATTGGGCGCAACCAATACGTGGCGCCACTTCTTATTCTTGGTCTTGTCAATGTCCCAAGCGTTCAAACCTACGTTGATTCCGGCAGACCACGACGAACCCAGTCGCACTTCTGCACCAAGGTTGGGAGAGAGCGTGGCGTCATAGAGTAGATTGGTGCGGAGTGCCAAGGTTTGGGCACTGGCCCGAGTGGTTATTAAGCTCAATAACAGTAAAACTGTTAAGGATATTTTTGTTAGAAAATGCATGTTCAAATCAATTTGACGCTGCAAATATACAAAAAATTAATTATGTCGTATAATATTATAGCAAAAATTTTCGATAAAACCTTCATTTTTTGCCTTTTTCCGCTTTACCCCCCCCCTAAAATTAACCACTTTTAACGCAAAACCGCCAAAAACCCCCAAGTTTTCCACCCAAACCTCTCCATCCGCCGCTCATTCATCATCTTTCTGCCTGTTTTTCGAAATTCTTTACATCAATCTTGCAATTATGCCTCGTCCTAGCTACGCCCTTGCTACGCCCTAGCTACGACCTTCCTACGCCCTTGCTACGATTTTGCCCAAAATGCCCCTTTTTCGCCATATACCCCTCGTAAAAATTCCTTACACGCTTTTTCACACCCTTCTTGCCCCCTCCCTCTACCCTTCTACCCTTACGCTACCTTAGCCCTATCCTAACGTTACCTCGGATCAACAAAAAAGCGGGGCTCCTCCGCTTTTTGGAAGATGCCCCGCTCATTTCTCTAATCAATCGCCTCCTAAAACTCCAAGATCAGACTCTGCCGCGGCCTCAACTCCAGATCCTTTGACAAATCATAATACCGATTGGTCAAAACATCCTTCACTTTCCCAGCCTTGCCTATCACCTCGGCATAACGACCAACTTCCATCTTGGCTGCCTTACGGGTGCCATTCAAAACAGTCAGCGCCGTACGACCCTGATACTGACGGGCAATCACATAAACACCATTATAAGGAATAAATTGCGTCATGCTACCCTTGGTAATGACATCATTTCCCTGTCTCCAATGCAACAGTCTGCTAAGCCACTGGAACATCGATTGCTCGGCCTTCGAACGACCTTCTTTTGTAAAACAATTGTGTGTGTCACCTGGAAAACCGCCGGGGAAGTCCTTACGTACATTGCCGTCGGTCACTTCCTTCGTGCCGTTCATCAACACTTCCGTACCATAATAGAGCTGTGGGATACGGTTCACCGTCAGTAATAATGCCAAAGCCTGCTTCAAAGCCAAAGTATCACGACCATTGCCCAAAAACCTGTCGGTATCGTGATTCTCAATAAATGCCATCACGCTCGACGGGTTCGGATAGAGATAATCGTAACAGAAAGAATTGTAAAGACGATTCAATCCGTTCCACCAGGCATCGGTCTCCTCATTCTTGGCCTGATTCAACTTGTCGAAGAAAGAAAAGTCCATGACCGTCTTGAGGTAGGAATTCTTCTCAGCCAACTTGGAGTCTCGCTGCCAGGCGGCAGTATAGGCGGGCTCCGTCACCCAGGTCTCACCTACGGTATTGAAGTTCGGATACTCCTCGTCAATCTCTTTCATCCACTGCGCCATCGCATCGGCATAGGCATAGGGATAGGTATCCATACGGATACCATCAATACCCACCGTCTCAATCCACCAGATACTGTTCTGGATCAAATACCGCATCACATGGGGATTATGCTGGTTCAAATCGGGCATCGAAGGCACAAACCAACCCTCCGTCGTTTCCCTCAAATCTACCTTCGAGGCATAGGGGTCCAACACCGGCGTCAACTTGTAGCTGGTCTGCAAATAAGCACTCTTCGTTGGCTCCGAACCATCTGCATTGGCAGTGAATCCCGTCATCGGGTCTCTACCACTCTGCTCCTCCGTGAGCCACTCCGGCGTATTCAACCAGTCCTTCGAAGGCATATCATGCGTCCAGGGGTGCTCAAAACCGCTATGGTTAAAGATCATATCCATGACAATCTTCAAACCCTTGGCATGGGCCTCATCACAAAGCCGCTTATAATCGGCATTGGTGCCAAAACGGGGGTCTACCTTATAATAATCGGTGGTAGCATAACCATGATAAGTCGAAAAACCGTTCTCCTGGTCAGGAGAGTCATTCTCCAACACCGGCGTAAACCACAAGGCAGTCACACCCAACTCCTTGAAATAGTCCAGATGCTCCCTGATACCGTTCAGATCGCCACCATGACGTAAAGAAGGCTTCGTGCGGTCTTCCTTATAATTGCGCATACCCTTCACCTGCGGGTTGTGACCTGCTCCTTGAGCAAAACGGTCGGGCATCAACATATACAGCACATCGGCATTGGTGAATCCCTGCCGCTTCTCACCGCTCATCTCCCGCGCCTTCAACTGATACTCCACTTTGGTCTTATCAAACTTCAACGTCATTGTCCCTGGCTGGGCGTCCTTTACATTAATATATATAAGAAGGTAGTTGGGCGAGTCAAGGCGCACCAGACTATCAATCGTGACACCGGGATAGTCAGTGGTCACACTCTGCACATCACGGATGCCATTGCCATAGACCATCAACTGCACCGTCGGGTTCTTCAGTCCCACATACCAGTCGGTAGGATCTATCCGGTTAATCACTGTCTTTTTAGCTGCCATCACTGTCATGTTCAATGCCACAAGGGCCGTTAAGATAAAAAGTCTTCGCATATCGTTGTTAGCTATTATTTTCACTTTGCAAAGATACAAATATTTTTAAAAGTAAAAAAGTAAAAAGGTAAAAAAGTAAGATTAAAAAGGTAAAAAAGTAAACCCGCACCCTTATTTTTTACCTTTTTACCTTTTTACTTTTTTACTTTTTTATTATCTTTGCACCCCGAATGAGAATAGAAGACTTTGAAATCATGGCTCCCGTGGGCTCTCGCGAGTCCCTGGCGGCAGCGATACAGGCAGGAGCAGACAGCATCTACTTCGGCATCGAGAAACTGAACATGAGGGCGCACTCCGCCTCCACGTTCACCATCGACGACCTGCGCGACATCGCCCAAGAGTGCGAGGCACACGGCATCAAGAGCTACCTCACCGTCAACACCATCATCTACGGCGAGGACATCCCCCTGATGCACGAGATCATCGATGCTGCCAAACAAGCAGGCATCTCCGCCGTCATCGCATCGGATGTGGCCGTGATGACGTATTGTAATAAGGTGGGACAGGAGGTACACCTCTCCACCCAACTGAACATCTCGAACATCGAGGCCCTGCGCTTCTATGCACAGTTTGCCGATGTTGTAGTACTCGCCCGCGAACTGAACATGGACCAGGTAGCGGAGATATACCGTCAGGTAGAGGCAGAGCACATTTGCGGCCCAAGCGGGGAACAAATCCGCATAGAGATGTTCTGTCACGGCGCCCTCTGTATGGCCATCAGCGGCAAGTGCTACATGAGCCTGCACGCTGCCAACCGCTCCGCCAACCGTGGGGAATGCATTCAGGTATGCCGTCGTTCCTATACCGCCACCGACAACGAGACGGGCTACCAACTCGACATCGACAACAAGTACATCATGTCGCCCAAAGACCTAAAAACAGTCCGTTTCATCGATAAAATGATGAAGGCTGGCGTCAGGGTATTTAAAATAGAAGGTCGCGCGCGAGGACCAGAATACGTCTATACCGTCGTGAAGTGCTACAAAGAGGCGATTCAGTCTGTACTCGATGACGACTTCACAGAAGAAAAGAAGGACGCTTGGGACGAACGCCTTGCCACCGTCTTCAACCGCGGTTTCTGGGATGGCTACTATCAGGGCCAACTCATGGGCGAGTGGAACAAAAACTACGGTTCCAACGCCACCGAGCGCAAGGTCTATATCGGCAAAGGGGTGAAATACTTCTCAAAACTCGGAGTGGCGGAGTTCACCGTCGAGGCCAACACCTTCAAGGTGGGCGATAAGATGCTCATCACCGGCCCCACAACAGGCGTGATGTACGTCACCGCCGACGAGATCCATGGCGACAACGGCCCCGTTCCCGTCGCTCTCCAAGGCACCCGCGTCTCCATCGCCGTCCCCGCCAAGGTCCGCCCCAGCGATAAACTCTTTAACCTTGTCGCCTCAGAGTAATCGGAGTAATCAGAATAATCAGAGTAATCAGAAATATGACAATTAACGAGATTCAAGACGAAATCATCGAGGAGTTCTCCGGTTTCGACGACTGGATGGACAAGTACCAGTTACTCATCGACTTGGGCAACGAACAGGAACCGCTCGAAGAGAAATACAAAACAGAGCAGAACCTGATCGATGGCTGCCAGAGCCGCGTGTGGCTGGTGGCAGACTATGCCGATGACAAGATCCACTTCCGCGCTGAGAGCGACGCGTTGATCGTCAAGGGCATCGTAGCCCTGCTCATCCGCGTACTCAGCGACCACACCCCTCAGGAGATACTCGACGCCGACCTCTATTTCATCGAAGAGATAGGTCTGAAAGAGCATCTTTCACCCACCCGCTCCAACGGACTTGTAGCAATGGTCAAGCAGATGCGCGTTTATGCGCTGGCTTTCAGCGCAAAGCAATAAATCAGGCGCTTGAAGCCCACAAAACTTAGCAAAAATTAACAAAAGAAAAGCTGCCCGGCATGGGGAGCTTTTCATTTTTTATTGCTATCTTTGCAAACGATTTTAGACTAAAAACTTTAATAATATATGATCCAAACAGTTGTAAAGCGCGACGGACGCATAGTGGGCTTCAATGAACAGAAAATTATGGCTGCCATCCGTAAGGCCATGATCCACACGGACAAAGGCGAAGACGAACGCCTCTTGTACCAGATTACCGACCATATCGCACAGCGCGGCGAGAGTCAGATGACCGTGGAACAGATCCAGGACGCCGTGGAAATGGAACTGATGAAGTCGAGCCGCAAGGATGTGGCTCAGAAATACATTGCCTACCGTCATCAGCGTTCCGTGGCTCGTAAAGCGAAGACACGCGACGTGTTCCTCGATATCGTGAACATCAAGAACAATGATGTCACCCGCGAAAACGCGAACATGAATGCTGACACACCGGCAGGCATGATGATGAAATTCGCTTCGGAGACCACCAAGCCCTTCGTCGACGACTACCTGCTCAGCGAAGAGGCGCGCGAGGCAGTGGAGCATAACTACCTGCATATCCATGACAAGGATTATTATCCCACCAAGTCGCTGACTTGCGTACAACACCCGCTGGACAACATCCTGACCTGCGGTTTCATCGCTGGTCACGGCGCTTCAAGACCTGCCAAACGCATCGAGACAGCATCCGTACTGGCCTGTATATCAATGGAATGCTGCCAAAACGAGATGCACGGAGGTCAGGCCATACCTGCCTTCGACTTCTATCTGGCACCTTACGTCCGACTGACGTATATCGAAGAACTGAAAGCCCTCGAAGACCTCAACGGCGAGAGCTATAAGGACCTCTACGACGAGCCCTTGATGGACTATCTCAAGAAACCCCTCGACGGACTGACAGGTAAGGCACGTGCCCAGCAGCACGCCATCAACAAGACCGTAGGACGAGTACATCAGGCTATGGAGGCGTTTATACACAATATGAACACCATCCACTCTCGCGGTGGCAACCAGGTGGTATTCTCATCCATCAACTACGGTACAGACACCTCTGCCGAGGGACGCTGCATCATGCGCGAGATACTGCTCTCTACCTACGAGGGTGTGGGCGGTGGAGAGACGGCTATCTTCCCCATACAGATCTGGAAAAAGAAACGGGGCGTGAACTACCTACCCGAAGACCGTAACTTTGATCTCTACCAACTGGCTTGTAAAGTGACGGCACGCAGGTTCTTCCCCAACTTCCTGAACCTCGATGCCTCTTTTAACCAGGATCCCGACTGGCGCGCCGACGACCCGAAGCGTTATGTCCACGAAGTGGCCACCATGGGCTGCCGTACCCGCGTGTTTGAGAACCGCTTCGGACCAAGAACATCCATCGGCCGTGGTAACATCTCTTTCTCGACCATCAATATCGTAAAGCTCGCCATCGAGTGTATGTTGGAGGAACCAGATCAGCAGAAACGCATCGATATGTTCTTTGCCAAACTCGATAACCTACTGGAAATCACGGCAAAACAACTCGATGACCGTTTCCAGTTCCAAAAAACCGCCTTCGCCAAGCAGTTCCCACTGCTGATGAAGAGCCTGTGGATTGGGGCTGACCAACTGAAACCCAACGATACCATCGAGAGTGTCATCAACCAGGGTACCCTCGGCATCGGCTTCATCGGACTGGCAGAGTGTCTCGTCGCCCTGACAGGTAAACACCACGGAGAGAGCGAAGAGAGCCAGGAACTGGGTCTGAGGATCGTCAAATACATGCGACAGCGCGTGAACGACTTCTGTGAGCACTATCACCACAATTACTCCGTACTCGCTACACCAGCTGAGGGATTGGCAGGTAAATTCACCAAAAAAGACCGCCAGAAGTTTGGTAGCCTCCCAGGTATCACCGACCGCGACTACTACACCAACTCCAATCACGTGCCCGTGTACTACAAGTGCTCTGCCCGACATAAGGCGGAGATAGAAGCGCCCTATCACGAGATAACCCGTGGTGGACATATCTTCTACGTAGAGATCGACGGCGATGCTACCCACAACCCACAGGTGATCATGAGTGTGGTGGATATGATGGATCAGCTGAATATGGGCTACGGCAGCGTCAACCACAACCGTAACCGTTGTATGGACTGTGGCTACGAGAATGCCGACGACCATCTGGAGCGCTGCCCGAAGTGCGGCTCGACCAACATCGACAAACTGCAGCGTATCACAGGCTATCTCGTGGGTACCACCGACCGTTGGAACAGTGGCAAGCTCGCAGAGTTGAACGACCGTGTGACACACATCGACCACGGTGCACAAGACTTATTCAGTGAAAAGTGAATAGTGAACAGTGAATAATGATACGGGTACTAGATATCATTGAGGATACGATGGTGGACGGTCCGGGATTCCGGACCTCCATCTATTGTGCTGGCTGCCGCCACCACTGTCCTGGCTGTCATAATCCACAATCATGGGCCTTTGACCAGGGACACGAGATGAGCACCGACGACATCATGAAAATCATCGAGGCAGATCCCTATGCCAACGTCACCTTCAGCGGCGGAGACCCGATGTTTCAGGCAGCAGGCTTCGCAGAACTGGCACGTGCGATTCATCAGCGTACCAACAAGGACATCTGGTGCTTCACGGGTTTCACGTATGAGTCGCTCATCACTCAGGAACAACGAGAACTCCTCGAACAAGTAGACGTACTCGTCGACGGTCCGTACATCGAGAAACTACGCGACCCCGACTTGCTCTTCCGTGGCAGCAGCAACCAACGACTTATCGACGTCCAGGCCTCACTTTATAGTGGCGAAGTCATGCTCTGGCATCCGGACATCGCTGTAGCTGTCTGACAGAAAGTTTCCCGCGAAAGCGGGATTTTTTGTTTCTACGCAAAAGTTTTTGCTGTTTCGGTTGCAAAGTTGCGAAAAAAACTGTATTTTTGCAAAAAATTAGAGAGTATATGGCAAAAAACGCTAAATGGTCGGACGATTACTGGCTGCTTCTGATGCAGATTTACCTACAGAAACCTGTAGGCGTGAAGCCAATGTTCCACCGGAAAATGGTGGACCTGAGTCTGGAACTACACCTGCCTCCCAACCTGCTCTTCAACAAGATGTGCCAGATAGCCAATCTGGAAACACCACGTATCGAGCATATCTGGGAGACCTACGGGCAGAACCCCAAGAAACTGGCCCGTGCCGTCAGCCTATGGCGTGAGATGCGAGGTTATGGCGATGCCAACGCCTTCTATGAGGGCGTAGAGATACAGGAGACCTTTGAACGCGATTTCAAACCTGTGACAGAAGGTACGGTCATGACACCGGTGATGCTAACCATGATTCTCGACCTCTACTTCCGTCTTACCCCCATCACAATGGTACCAAAGACACCTGAGGTACAGGAACTGGCAAGACTGATCAAAGTTAAACCAACGGAAGTAGTGGAGGTGATGGAACTGTTCCAACACTGCGACCCTTACCTGAATCGCAAGGATCCCGCAAACAGTCCTCTAGCTGCGCCCTGCCGTGAGATATGGCGTCGCTACGGCAATGTCGAAACAGAACAACTGGCCTCATATGCAGAACAACTGAAAGACTATTTCAAGAGTTAATAGTGAACAGTGAATAGTTAATAGTGATGAGCGAAAAGTCTTGGCAGATACAAGAACAGAAACAGACGCAAGTCCAGAAGCTGGCACAGTCGATCTCACAGCAACAGATGCTGGTGTCGTCGCTGGTGGAACTGCCCATTACACAATTGGCAGATCGCATCAACACGGAGATGAACGACAACCCAGCGCTGGAAATTGAGTCACCAGGAGAGAACGCCGACTTCCCGGATAACTCAGATTACTCTGATTACACCGAGTACTCAGAAAAATCCGACGATGCCTCCCAGACAGAGCGCGAAGAGCGCCAGTCTGCCCTTGACGCCGCCTTGGAGAATATCGGACGCGACGATGATGAATTGCCTGTATACCACGGTGGCAGCAACCTCTCTGAAGACCGCGAGGAGATGGTCTTCGGCACCACAGAATCGTTCTATGACCAGCTATTGGAACAGATGCGGGAGAGCGACCTGACAGACCGTCAGCGCGACATTCTGGAATATCTCATCGGATCACTGGATGACGATGGCCTGCTCCGTAAAGATCTGTATACTATCAGCGACGAGCTGGCCATCTATCATAACATCGACGCCAACGAGAAGGAGATTGAATCTGTACTGCACATCTTACAGGACTTTGACCCTGCCGGCATTGGGGCCCGCTCCTTACAGGAATGTCTGCTCCTACAAATAGCACGACGCGACGACTCACGAGTGAAGCAGCTGATGCAAACGGTCATCACGCGCTATTTTGATGAGTTCACCCATAAACACTGGGATCGCATACAAACGGCCCTCTCACTGAACGACCAACAAGGCGAAGCGCTCTTCGGAGAACTGCGCAAATTGAATCCGCGACCTGGTGCCTCCATGGGTGAAACCGTAGGACGAAGCCTGCAACAGATTACACCTGATTTCATCGTGGACACACAGGACGACGGTACGATCACCTTCACCCTCAACAGTGGTGAAGTACCGGAGCTTACCCTCTCGCAGTCGTTTATCGACTCCATGAACGAATACCAACAGAACAAGGAGAATCTGAGTCGTCAGACCAAGGAGGCTCTTCTCTATATCAAGAAGAAGGTGGACGCTGCACAAAACTTCATCGAGGCCATCCGCACAAGACAACATACGCTGACCGTGACGATGCAGACCATTATCACCCTCCAACGACAGTTCTTCCTCGACGGTGACGAGACCTCACTGCGCCCTATGATCCTCAAGGACGTGGCAGAGAGGACGGGGCTAGACCTCTCAACGATATCACGTGTCTGCAACTCAAAATATGCCCAAACGCGCTGGGGCACCTTCCCCCTGCGCCACTTTTTCAGCGATAGCTATGTCACAGAGAGTGGCGAGGAACTGTCAACACGACAGATCAAAGCGGTACTGCGCGATCTCATTGAGGCAGAAGATAAGCACCATCCACTGAGTGATGATGCCCTACGCGAACAACTGACAGAGAAGGGGTTCCCCATAGCTCGTCGTACCGTCGCCAAATACCGCGAAGCACTGGGCATACCCATCGCAAGACTGAGAAAGGAATGAGAATATGACAAGAGAAAAGGGAATTATCCTCGCTGCAAGACTCATCAGCATGGCTTTCACGCCATTCTACCTGCCAACGGTAGGGCTGGTAGCTCTTTTCATGTTCAGCTACATGAGTCAGATGCCATGGAGCTATAAGTTCCAACTCCTCACAATGGTGTATTTGCTGACTGTGGTAGTCCCTTCCGTACTGATTCATTTCTATCGTCGTCACCAGGGATGGAGCCTTATCGACCTCGGACAGAAGGAACGGCGTGCCGTGCCTTACGTCATCAGTATTCTCTGTTACTTCCTCTGCATCTACCTGATGGAACTCCTGCACATCCCCCATTTTATGATGACCATCGTCACAGCTGCCCTGTTCATTCAGATTACCTGTGCCATGATCAATGTGTGGTGGAAGATCTCTACCCACACGGCAGCCATTGGCGGGGTGGCAGGCGCCTTGTTCGTCTTTGCAGAGTTCTTCGGCTTCAATCCTATATGGTGGCTCTCATTGACATTCATCTTAGCAGGCATCCTCGGCACGAGTCGGATGATTCTGCGACAGCATAGCTTAGCACAAGTCATCGCCGGCTTCTTCGTAGGCGCTGTCTGTGCCATCATCGGAATCCTCTTTCTGTAAATAAAAATACAAAGAAACAATATGAAACCATTAGTCAGTATTATCATGGGCAGCACCAGTGATCTGTCCGTTATGGAAAAAGCCTGCAAACTACTTGACGAGATGCAGGTACCTTTTGAAGTCAATGCTCTTTCAGCCCATCGCACACCTGATGCTGTTGAGGAATTTGCTCGTACAGCCAAGGATCGCGGCATCAAGGTCATCATCGCAGGCGCAGGTATGGCGGCTGCACTGCCGGGCGTCATCGCCGCCTCTACCACCTTACCCGTTATCGGTGTACCCATCAAAGGCATGCTCGACGGCCTCGATGCCATGCTCAGCATCATCCAAATGCCTCCTGGCATCCCCGTAGCCACCGTTGGTATCAACGGCGCACAGAACGCAGCCATCCTCGCCGTAGAGATGATGGCACTTAGCGATGCTACCCTCGCCCAACGACTGGCAGCTTACAAAGGGGGACTGCGTGCAAAGATCGAGAAGGCCAATAAAGACCTGGCTGAGGTGAAATACGAGTTTAAGACCAATTAATGCAGCCATGAGTTATCAAAGAAGACACTCCACAGAAACCCATGTGGGTAACATCGGTATTGGAGGTAGCAACCCCATCCGTATCCAGTCGATGGCGACCACAGACACCAACGACACTGCTGCTAGCGTGGCACAAGCCAAACGCATCATCGATGCAGGTGGCGAACTGGTACGCTTCACGACACAAGGTACCCGTGAGGCAGAAAATATGCAACATATCTCCGCCCAGCTGAAGGCTGATGGCTACAACCAGCCATTAGTGGCTGATGTCCATTTCACTGCTCATACCGCCGATATCGCCGCCCTCTACTGTGAGAAGGTACGTATCAATCCTGGTAACTACGTAGACCCTGGTCGTACCTTCAAACACTTGGAATATACCAACGAGGAATATGCCGATGAACTGCAGAAAATCGAGAAGAAACTCATTCCCTTCATCAACATCTGTAAAGAACACCATACCGCAGTGCGTATCGGCGTAAACCACGGTTCTCTCAGCGACCGCATCATGTCGCGATATGGCGATACACCCGAAGGCATCGTTGAGAGTTGTATGGAGTTCCTGCGTATCTTTAAACGCGAGAATTTCAACGATGTGGTCATCTCTATCAAGGCTTCGAATACTGTGGTGATGGTGACAACCGTCCGTCTGCTGGTGGCCACAATGGACAAAGAGGATATGCACTATCCTCTGCACCTCGGTGTGACGGAGGCTGGTGAAGGTGAAGATGGTCGTATCAAGAGTGCCGTAGGCATCGGAGCACTCCTAACAGAGGGTATTGGCGATACCATCCGTGTGTCGCTGAGCGAGGAACCGGAATGTGAAATCCCCGTAGCCCGCAAACTGGTAGAGCTGATTCCAGAGTGTTGTCGCTTGCGGGAGGAGGCAGAGGCCAGCATCAAAGATGATACCATCACTCTGACTCTCGATGAGCCAGATTGGGAGACTCTCCAATTGAAGGCAGCAATGGCAGTAGGCGCTCTGCTCATCGACCGCAAGGCCACGAAATTGGTAATAGAGAGCGGTAAGGGGCAAGAGGTAAGTCTTGCTGACGCCATTCTCCAAGCAGCCCGCATCAAATTCACCAAGACCGAATACATCTCATGCCCAGGCTGCGGACGTACCCTCTATAACCTCCAGGAGACCATCGCCCGCATCAAAGCTGCCACCAAGGATTTGGTCGGCCTGAAAATCGGCATTATGGGCTGTATTGTCAATGGTCCTGGTGAGATGGCAGATGCCGATTATGGTTATGTCGGAGCTGGACGCGGGAAGATTTCTCTCTACAAGCAGAAGGTCTGCGTGGAAAAGAACATTCCTGAGGAAGAGGCCGTTGAAAAGCTCCTCGAGTTGATTCGAAGTGACAGGAAATAGGCCCGAAACGTTAATAAAGGAAAACAAATTGCAGAAATTTGCCGAGAAAGATGTACCTTTGCACCCAAATTACATTTGGGAAGAGGAAACATTGACATAAATGATTCAACGGATATATCTGATATTGCTGCTCGTGTTGGGTATGAATGTGACGATTTCCGCACAGCAGCTCATAAAAGGAACCATCAAAGATGCCGAGACTGGCGAGGCCATTCCATTTGCCAGTGTAGTCTATAAAGGCCACAACCAAGCGGTGATCTCCGATATAGATGGTAACTACTCCATCAGACGACACTTAGGGTGGAAAATCACCTTCAGTGCCGTAGGTTACCAGTCGCAGGTGATTACTGTGACCAACGAGACGAAAAATGAAGTGGACATTGCCCTGAAAGCCGACAAGCTACAACTGACAGAGGTAACCGTTACCACCAAAAGAAGCCGTTATAGCAGAAAGAACAACCCCGCGGTAGAACTGATGAAGAAGGTGATTGCCGCCAAAAAACTCAGCGATCTCTCAAACCACGACTTCTATCAGTACGACAAATACGAGAAACTGACGTTGGCCGCTAATGACCTCACTCCTAAACGCTTAGAAGAAAAACCATTTTCCAGCACCCCATGGCTGATGGATCAGGTAGAGGTCTGCAAATACAACAACAAGATGATCCTCCCTATCAGCGTCGATGAGACCGTCTCGCAGATTGTCTACCGTAAGGATCCACAGTCGAAAAAGACCTATATCAAGGGTGAACAGTCATCAGGTCTGAACGACTTGTTTCAGACGGGCGATATGCTCAATGTGGTGCTGAAAGAGGTATTCACCGATGTCGATCTCTACGATGACCAGATCCGTCTGGTGCAGTATCCTTTCACCTCACCAATTGGCAAGGATGCTATCAACTTCTACCGTTTCTACATCCAAGACACTATCAAGATCGACCGCGACAGTTGTATCCACCTCCATTTCCTGCCTAACAACCAAATGGATTTCGGATTCCGTGGCGATATTTACATCTTGAAAGACTCCACCTACCACGTACGCCGCTGTGAGCTCACCCTGCCCAAGCAGACCTCTGTGAATTTCGTGAAGAATATGCGAATCGAACAGGAGTTCGAGCAACTCGACAATGGTGAATGGGTGCTAACACAAGATGACATGATTGCAGAACTGGAGTTTGCCAAGTTCATTCAGGAGGCTATCGTCATCCGCACCACCCGTTTGGGCGAATACTCCTTTGCTGAGATCCCGAAGAAAATGTTCAAGGGTAAACGAACGGAGATCAAGGAGCCTGATGCCGGCATGCGAGGCAAGAACTTCTGGAGTCAGTACCGACAGGTGGACCTCACCAAGAGCGAGGACTCCATGGGCGATTTCGTGAAGAACATTCAGAAGATCAAGGGTTTCAAGTATATCATGATTGGTCTGAACGCCCTGATTGAGAACTCCATCGAGACCAGCGATCCCAATAAATTCGATATCTCCCCCGTCAACACCATCATCTCGCGTAACTTCCTCGATGGCTGGCGTACACGTGCAAGCATGCAGACCACTGCCAATCTTAGTAAACGCTGGTTTTGGCAGGGCTACTACGCTCATGCCTGGGGAAGCCATCGCAACTATTATAGCACAAAGGGCACCTACTCGTTTATCGACAAGATCTACATGCCTTGGGAATACCCCAAGCGCACGCTGATGATTGAGAGTACCTACGATCTGGCCTCGCCCAGCGATCGTTACCTGCCAACGGATAAGGATAACTTGTTTGTCGCCTTCAAATGGGCCGAAGTGAACAAGATGACCCTCGTCAATCGTCAACAGATCGCTTTCGAGTACGAAATGTATGGTGGTTTGAAGACTTCACTGAGCCTGAGGGCTGAGGAACATGAGGCCGTGGGTGCCATGTCGTTCCGCAAACTCAGCCAGCCCCGCATAGATTATACCGGTCTGGATCGCCATCGCGAGTATCTCCGTACGACCGAGCTCTTCGCCGAGTTGCGCTATGCTCCCGACGAGACTTATATCAATAGTAAGCAGCGTCGTGTCACCATCAATAAGGATGCCCCTGCCATTTCCATTGCCCACACCTTCGGCTTTAAGAATATCTTAGGAGGTCAGTATGAGTCGAACTTCACCGAAGCCAAGCTCTACAAGCGTTTCTGGATGAATAGTTGGGGAAAGATCGACCTCTTCCTCAAGGCTGGTATCCAGTGGAACCAAGTACCTTACATGCTGCTCATTCATCCACTGGCCAACCTCTCTTACATCGGCCAGGAGGAGATGTTCTGTTTGATCAACAATATGGAGTTCCTCAACGACCGCTATGCCTCGATGATGCTTTCGTGGGACTTCAACGGCAAATTCTTCAACCGTATCCCACTCATCAAGAAGTTGAAGTGGCGTGAATATGTCGCCGTGAACTGCCTCTGGGGTGATCTTAGCGACAAGAACAACCCCTACCTGTCTCAGAATGAGGGCAGCGACAAACTGATGTATTTCCCTGACGGCTGCTATCTCATGGATCCCAAACGTCCTTATGTCGAGATTGTAGCCGGCATTCATAATATCTTCAAGATTGTACATATTGAGTATGTACGCCGTCTGAACTACATGGACCTGCCCACGGCTCACCGCTGGGGCATGCGCTATGTCATACGTTTAACATTCTAAACCACCGATCATCATCATGAACGAGAATATTTCTCAAACACTCAAATCCTCAGAGACCGACGACTGGTTGGACCTGCACATCATCCGTCCGATGTGCTTCTATTTCGTCAAGTTCTTTGCTTGGTTGGGCATCACACCCAATGCTGTTACCATCCTCTCGATGTTTGTAGGTGCTGGCAGCAGCTTCTTCTTCGTCAGTGGATGTTTCTATTATGAAGGCACGAAAGGTCTCATCTATAACCTCATTGCCATCGCCTTGCTGATGGTGGCAGACCTGCTTGACTGCACAGATGGGCAGTTGGCACGCTACACGGGACAAAAGAGCCGCCTGGGCCGTATCCTCGATGGTGTGGCTGGCTACACTTGGTTCCTACCTATCTACCACGTGCTTGTTTACCGTTTCTATCTGCATCACAGCATTGAATTCGAGTGGTTAGGCATCGCCGATACCCAGCAGAATGCCATCATCGCCACCATTATTGTCTATATCATAGGCTGGGTTTCCGGTCTTCTGGGCATGGGTGCACAGACCCGTATTGCCGATTACTACTATCAAGTGCACCTCTTTTTCCTGAAAGGAGAGAAGGGTAGCGAGCTTGACGACAGCCAGCGACAGAAGGAAATCTATGAGCAGATGCCAGCCGACAGCAGTTGGATAGAGCGTGCTTTCCAGAAGTCCTACATCGACTATACACGTCAGCAGGAGAAATCTACCCCGCAGTTCCAGCGCCTCATATCGTTGCTGCGTCAAAAATACGGCAGCGCCAGTAACATGCCAGCGGAAGTGCGCGAGGAACTGCATAGCAACTCACTCCCACTGATGAAGTGGAATGGTCTGCTGACATTTAACTTCCGCTCCGCTTGGTTCTTCCTCTTCTGTCTACTCGACGTGCCCGTCTTGAATTTCCTTTTCGAGATTATCGTCATGAGTCTGTTGGCTTATTATATCAACCACCGTCATGAAGCCTTCTGCAAGCGTATTGCAGACAAGTTATAACGAAGGAGCGTCAACATGAAGTGGACCAAGCAACGACTCAACAATCTGTTCTTCCTACTCGGCATCGCCGCCGTCGTAGTGATGTTGCTGACGTTCGACGTCAGCTTCATTGAACTATGGCAGCACCTTTGTCATGCCGGTTACTGGCTGATACCGATTGTGGGTATCTGGATTGTGGTCTACGGTTTGAACGCCTTCGCTTGGAAAGCTATCATCGAGGGGAATATTGGTGGCAAGGCACCCGTCAGTTTCTGGCGCATCTATAGGCTGACTATCACAGGCTATGCTTTGAACTACGCCACTCCTGTGGGTGGATTAGGTGGCGAACCCTACCGTATCATGGAACTATCAAAGGATATCGACAAGCAACATGCCACATCGAGCGTCATCCTCTATGCCATGATGCATTTCTTCGCCCATTTCTGGTTCTGGTTCCTGAGCATATTCATCTACTTAGGACTGGTGTTGATTGGTGACTTACCCATCAGCACGGCCATCGGCATCACCCTCGGTATCATCGTGGTATTCTGTCTGATAGCCTTCTACCTCTTCCAAAAAGGTTATAGGAATGGTTTGGTGAAATATGTGTTAGGTGTCGTCAGCCATATTCCTGGTCTGAAGCGCTGGACATTGAAGTTCTGGGCACGCCACTCTGAAGCTATCCAGAATGTAGACCAACAGATAGCAGCCCTTTACAATCAAGATACAAAAGCCTTCTATAAGAGTTTGATACTCGAATATCTCTCTCGTGTGGTACAGAGTTCCGAGGTGATGTTCATGCTGCTGCTCTTCGGCATCGATTGTGGTGGAGGCCTGAGTGGTCTTACCATCACTTTCCTCCACAGCATCCTTATCGTATCGTTCACCACCCTTTTTGCCAACCTCATTGGCTTCTTACCCATGCAGTTGGGTGTTCAGGAGGGCGGATTTGTACTCTCGATTGCCGCGTTGGGACTCTCTGCGGCACTGGGCATCTTTGTGAGTATCATATGCCGCGTGAGAGAGATCATCTGGATTATTATCGGCATAGCTCTTATGAAGATAAAAAAGTAAAATGGTAAAAAAGTAAAAAAAATATAGCATTATGAATTTTCTCGACAGAAATGAATTTAACTTTGAGCCCAGCCAGAAAGTGGTGGAGGCTATCAAGAGTTTCGATCCGAAGACCTTGTGTTTCTATACCCGTATCTACGACGAGGGCAAGAAGAGTGTTATCTCAGTGCGCCTAAGCGAAATTTACGGCGTACCTGAGGAGCAAGTATTGCTTACCTATGGCGGCGAGGATATGTTGAAGAACGCCATCCACTATTTCCTCATGCTCGATGACAACAAGCGCATCCTCATTCCTGAGTTTTCGTGGTGGTATTACAACCGTGTGGCCAGCGAGTGTGGTGGTAGTTTTGAGATGTACCCCTTGCATGAAAAAGATGATACATTTGCCTACGATATTGACGAGGTAATTGAGTATACCAATCGTGTGCATCCCCGTATGTTGCTGTTGGCATCGCCCAACAACCCCACGGGAAACGGACTGACTCCGGAAGAGATTGGCACTATCATGGAGCATATCCCCTCAGACACAATGGTACTCATCGACGAGGCCTACGCCAGTTTTATCTCCAGCGATACCGATTACATCGCTCCCCTGGTGAATAAGTACGACAACCTCATCATCTCGCGCACACTTTCCAAGTTCTATGGTCTTCCCGGTCTCCGCTGTGGTTTCGGTTTCATCGGTAAGGGCCACGACCAGTTCCTGAGCTACGTCAACAAATACCTGGGCTACAACCGTTTCTCTGAGGCCGTGGCCTTGGCAGCACTTGAGAGCGACGAGCACTATCGCCACGTGGCCGACGACATGGAATGGGGACGCCAACTCTACAAGAAAGAACTCGGTTCACTGCCCGGCTTCAAGGTCTATAAGTCTGTGGCCAACTTCATACTGATCAAGTATCCCCTTGAGATCAAGGATGCCCTGATGCAAGCCCTGAAGATTCAGGATTATAAGATCAAGTTCATGAGCGACAAGGGTCTGGAGTCCTGCCTCCGTATCACCCTTGGCCGTAAGGAGCAGACACAGACCGTCGTCGATACCATCTTGAAAGTCTTCAATGGTAAATTGTAAATTGTCAAATTGTAAATCACAATGATTGGAGTGATTCTTGCTGCGGGCATGGCCAAGCGCCTTCGCCCGCTCACTGATACAAAGCCGAAGTGCCTGCTGAAGGTCGGTGAGCGCACGCTCTTGGAGCGCACTGTCGCTGCGATGGCCGCTGCAGGCATCAACGAGTTCGTTGTAGTGACAGGCTATCGCGCTGACCAGATCCGCGATTTCTTAGATAATCTAGAAGGTCTTGGGTCTCTTGGAAAACCCAAGTTCACCTATCTCCACAATGCCGATTACGAGCATAATAACAACATTTATTCCCTCTGGATGGCGGGCGAAAAGGTCCGTGGTCAGGAATTCCTGCTTATGGATAGCGATATCCTCTGCGATCCTGCCGCCGTACTCCGTATCGCCAGCGAGAAGGAAGCAGCCCTCGCCGTCAATCGTCATGAGTTAGGTGAAGAAGAGATGAAAGTCGTGGTTGATGACCAGATGCGCATTACTGAAATCTGCAAGACCTGTCGTCCTGAGGATGCTATGGGCGAGTCCGTAGGTATCGAGAAGATGACGGCCGCCTACAGCGAGGCGCTCTTCCGCGAACTCGACCAGATGATTCTCAACGAAGGTCTCATCGATATCTTCTATGAGCGTGCCTTTGAGCGTCTCATCCCGCAGGGTCACACCTTCCGCGTCATCGATACCACTGATTATTTCTCCTACGAACTTGACACTCCTGAGGACTTCCACCGCGCCCAGGAGCTCATGCCTGCAGAACTGCTGTAGCAATTACTTCATCTTAATACACATCTTGGTGAGGTCGTCGCTAGGCTCGGCATCACCCACACAGAAATACAACAAGTTGTCGAGCAAGGCATAGGCATACAGGTCGCCCCCTACCTCCCTGGCAGGCGGCAGCATACGCTTCTGAATCTCTCTGGCAATACGCAGTTCACTCTCGATGCGCTCCTTGGCCTTCGTGGTCTCCTCCAGCCGGGCACACTTGTTCTGCATATGAACCAACTTTTCAGCACGCTGCAGAGCCAGCTGCCACTGCTTGCGGTTCTTGGCCTGATACACGTTGATGAGTTCGCCAAATTTTCATAACTGTTATTTTGACAATATCTCAAGAAGTTCTTTCATACCCTCAGAGGCACCCTTTTGTATCTGTTGTACACGCGAGCCAGCACTGATGGGATTGGGATCAATGAGGTAAACAGGTACACCAGGACGGGCATACTGCAGCAGTCCGGCAGCGGGATATACCACCAGCGAGGTACCTATGATTATCAGGATATCCGCCTCCATCACCTCCTCAGCAGCCACAGTGATATTGGGCACTGCCTCACCAAAGAACACAATATAGGGTCGCAGCAGCGAACCGTCGCCAGCCTTCGTGCCTGGCTCTATCTCACAGTTCTCGGGCGTGAGCTGCTGGATATAGCGTGGATCGTCGACATCGCGGCTGGAACATACCTTCATCAACTCGCCATGCAGATGGATTACCTTCGTAGAACCCGCCATCTCATGGAGATTGTCCACATTCTGCGTCACCACGGTGACATCGTAATCCTTCTCCAATTGTGCCACCAGCTTATGACCCTCGTTGGGTTTCACATTCCAGCATTTCTTACGGAGCATGTTATAGAAATTGGTCACAAGCGTCGGGTCTTCCAACCACCCCTCATGGGTGGCCACTTTCTGCACGGGATAGTTCTCCCACAACCCATCGGCATCACGGAAAGTCTTCAATCCGCTCTCCACCGACATGCCGGCACCGGTCAAAACTACGATCTTTTTCATAGAAAAAATGCTTTTAGTTGGTGCAAAGGTACGGAAAAAATTAAAAAATGAAAGAAATAAAGGATTAAAAAATGAAAAAAAAGTAGGGTTTTCACTTTTTTATTGTACCTTTGCAGCCGATTTTCGAAAGTTATACATTATTATTATAGAGAAAAATGGATAAATTGAGTTATGCCTTAGGTCTGGGCATTGGCCAGCAATTGTCGCAGATGGGTGCCAATGACATCAGTGCCGAGGATTTTGCACAGGCCATCAAGGATGTGCTCCAAGGTCATGAACTGAAGGTTTCACACCGTGAGGCCCAGACCATCGTTCAGGACTATTTCCAGAAACAGGAACAGAAGCTCCAGGCTCAGCGTGCCGAGGCCGGTAAGGCCCATAAGGAGGCTGGCGAGAAATATCTGGCAGAGAACGCCAAGAAAGAGGGTGTCATCACCCTGCCCAGCGGTCTGCAGTATCAGGTGCTGAAAGAGGGCAACGGCAAGAAGCCCACGGCAAAGGATACCGTGCAGTGCCACTATGAGGGTTTCCTCATCGACGGTACTGTGTTTGACAGTAGCATCCAGCGCGGTGAGCCCGCCACCTTCCCCCTGCAGCAGGTCATCGCAGGTTGGACAGAAGGTCTGCAGTTGATGCAGGAGGGCGCCAAGTACCGCTTCTTCATCCCCTATCGTCTGGCTTATGGCGAGGGGGGCGCAGGCAGTTCGATTCCTCCCTTCGCAGCGCTGATCTTCGATGTTGAATTAATACAAGTAGTTTAATATAAAATTCAAGGAATTATGAAGAAATTAATGTTTGTAGCCGCAATGGCTATGTCAGCAGCTATTTTCACGGGCTGCGGCAATTCTACTCCAAAGGCCAACCTGAAGAGTGATGTTGACACACTGAGCTATGTCTTCGGTATGGCTCGTACACAGGGTCTGAAGGAGTATCTTTCTCAGACAGGTGTTGACACTACTTACATGGCCGATTTCATCAAGGGTCTGAACGAGGGTGCAAACTCTGGCGACGACAAGAAGAAGGCAGCCTACTATGCTGGTATCCAGATTGGTCAGCAAATTGCTAACCAGTGGGTAAGCGGCATGAACCGCGAGCTCTTCGGCGACGACTCTACCAAGACTATCTCTCTGAAGAACCTCATGGCTGGTTTCGTCAGCGGTATCAAGGCTAATGGTCTGATGACCGTCGACTCTGCCAACGTGATTGCCCAGTCTCTCATGCAGACCATCAAGGCCAAGGAGTTGGAGAAGACCTATGGCAGCAACAAGGAGGCTGGTGAGAAGTTCCTCGCTGCCAATGCCAAGAAGGACGGTGTGAAGACGCTGCCCAGCGGCGTACAGTACAAGGTGATCAAGGAAGGTAACGGTGCCATCCCCGCTGACACATCACTCGTAAAGGTTCACTACGAGGGTAAGACCGTCGAGGGTAAGGTGTTCGATAGCAGCTACGAGCGTGGCGAGCCCATTAACCTGCGTTGTAACCAGACCATCAAGGGTTGGACCGACGCTATGGTTCACATGCCCGCTGGTTCTGTTTGGGAGGTTTACATTCCTCAGGATCTCGCCTATGGTGAGCGCGAGCAGGGCGACATCAAGCCTTTCTCTGCTCTGATCTTCAAAATTGAGTTGCTTGAGGTTAATCCTAAGAAGTAATGAAGAAGACCATCATATTGGCACTCGCCCTCGTGGCGGGTGCCTCTTTGTATACACCCGCCACTGCCCAGAAGAAAACGGTAGCGAAGAAGGCTCCTGCAAAGAAAGAAGCCGTGGTGAAAGAACAGCCCGTGAAACTTGCCAACGGCAGCGACTCAGTAAGCTACGCCGGCGGTATGAGCATCACCAACGGTCTGATACCCTTCCTCGTACAACAGCAGAATGTCGATACCGCCTATATGGCTGATTTCGTCAGAGGATTCCAGATGATCACCAATGGTGGCAGCGATCCCAAGATGAAGGCCTATGCTGCCGGTATGGACATCGCCAAGCAGGTCATGGAGCGTATGATACCCGAGATCACCAAAGAGTTTCAGGATGCCCCCGACTCCATCGTCACCAACCTGTTCTACAAGGGTTTCACTGATGCCCTGTTGAAGGACTCCAGTGTATTCAAGCAGGAAGTGGCCGAGCAGTACTTCAAGGACAAGCAGATTTCCAACAAGGCCGCTAAGGACGAGAAACTCTATGGTGCCAACCGCGATGCTGGTCGTAAGTTCATGGCTGAGAATGCCAAGAAAGAGGGTGTCATCACCCTGCCTAGCGGACTGCAGTACAAGGTGTTGGTCCAGGGCAACGGTCCAGTGCCTAATGTCGACGAGAAGGTACAGGTGAACTATGAGGGTCGTTTGGTCGATGGCACCGTCTTCGATGCCTCTGCCAAACATGGTGAAAAACCGATAGAGTTCCGACCCAGTCAGGTTATCAAAGGCTGGCAGGAGGCACTGACCATGATGCCTGTGGGCTCGAAATGGCAACTCTTCATCCCTTATGAGCTAGGCTACGGAGACCGCGATACTGGCCAGATCAAGCCTTACAGTGCTCTGATTTTCGATGTAGAATTGGTTAGTATCGACAGACCACAGCCAGAACCTCAGGAGCAAGAGGAAGCACCTGCTAAGAAGTCGAAAAAAGACAAGAAATCTAAGAAATAAGCAAGTGTGTCACGAAAGTGGCACACTTTTTTCATTTTTCTCCCAAAAAAGTTGCATTATTCAATTAATTTGTTTACTTTTGCTGACAAATTGTAAACTATCGCATCGAATTATGGAAAAAATTGACAATCTCGACAGGAAAATCCTAAGCATTCTCTCGAAGAATGCACGTATCCCATTCAAGGATGTAGCCGCTGAGTGCAATGTATCACGCGCCGCCATCCACCAACGTGTACAACACCTGATTGAGGCCGACGTCATCACCGGCAGCGGCTTCGATGTCAACCCCAAGAGTTTGGGCTACAGCACCTGCACCTACGTGGGTATCACTCTCGAGAAGGGTAGCATGTACAAGAACGTGGTTGAGCGCCTGCAGCACATCCCCGAGGTGGTGGAGTGTCATTTCACCACAGGTCCCTACACCATGATGGTGAAACTCTACGCCCGCGACAACGAACAGCTCATGGAACTCCTCAATGGCCAGTTGCAGAGCATCCCCGGCGTAGTAGCCACAGAAACACTTATTTCCCTCGAACAGAGCATTAAACGGGAGATTCCCGTATCCATCTAAAGGTTACAACCGCTATGACTGACAGATTCGACCTGCAGGCCCATCTTCGCAATGTCTATGCCAAGTATCCGGCCGCACAGCGACAGCCCATCATCGGCATCACCGGCAACTACGAAGACCTGACCTGCAAACTGGGACAGGGCTATTACAAATCGGTGGTGGCAGCAGGAGGCGTACCCATCGTCATCCCCCCCGTGGCTGATACCAACACCCTCGTCAACACCCTAGACCATATCGATGCCCTCATCCTCAGCGGTGGTGGTGACTTCAACCCCCTCTATGGCGGTGAGGAGCCCTCCAACCGTCTGCACGACATCAATTCTGAGCGCGACCTGCCCGAACTGATGCTCACTCAGATGGCCTATAACCGTCAGATGCCTATCCTCGGCATCTGTCGCGGCATCCAGACATTGGCGATGGCTCTCGGAGGTCGCGTGTGGCAGGATATCAATGAGAAGACCGTTACCAAGCACTCACAGGAGGCTGCCCGCAGCGAGGTCACCCACTCGGTGAACATCGAGGAAGATTCGCTCCTTCATCAGATGTACCAAGAGGACAAGATATATGTCAACAGCTTCCATCATCAAGCCGTGCGCGAGACAGGACCAAAGTTCCGCGTCACTGCCAAGTCGCCAGACAACATCATCGAGGCCATGGAGAGCAACGAATTCAAGCCCATCGTCGGCGTGCAGTGGCATCCGGAATGCCTCGAAGAGGGCATGCCCCTGTTCCACTGGCTCATCAAGGAGGCGCTGGCCTATCACCACGCTCACGACGTGCACAACCGCGTTCTCACCCTTGACACCCACTGCGACACCCCCATGTTCTTCCCTCAGGGCATCCATTTCGACCAGCGCGACCCCAAGATTCTCGTCGACCTCCACAAGATGAACGAGGGTCGTCAGGACGCCACTATCATGGTAGCCTACCTGCCCCAGCCCAAGATGGGCGAGACTTTCTCCTCATTAGTCGACTTCGATGTGGCAGGTCCTACGGAATATGCCGACCTCATCTTCGACAAGATTGAAGAGATTGTCAACCAGAACAAAGCCTACCTGAGCATCGCCCGCACTCCCGGCGACCTCTACGAGGATAAACGCAACCGCCGCAAGTCCATCATGCTTGGCATCGAGAACGGTCTTGCTCTCAATGGCCAGTTGCAGACGCTGCAGCACTTCGCCCAGCGCGGTATCGTCTATATGACGCTCTGCCACAATGGCGACAACGATCTATGCGACTCTGCCCGTGGTTGTAACACACATGGTGGTGTGAGTCGTTTCGGCGAACAGGTCATCCGTGAGATGAACCGCTTGGGTATCATGGTCGACCTGAGCCATTCCTCAGAGAAGAGCTTCTACGATGCCCTCGACATCAGCAGCACGCCCATCGTGTGCAGCCATTCCAGTTGTAAGGCCCTCTGCGACCATCCCCGCAACCTCACCGATGACCAAATGCGAGCCCTCGCCTCCAAGGGGGGTGTGACACAAATCACGCTCTATCCTGGTTTCCTCAAGAAAGAGGGAGAGGCCACCATCATGGATGCCATCGACCATCTGGAGCATGCCATCAAGATCATGGGCATCGACCACGTAGGCCTCGGCACTGATTTCGACGGTGACGGTGGTATCATCGGTCTTGCAGACTCCAGCGAGCTCATTAACTTCACCCGTCAGCTGCTCGCCCGTCGTTACAGCGAGCGCGACATCCAGAAAATCTGGGGCGGCAACTTCCTCCGCGTCATGTCAATCGTACAGAAACAGCAAATATGAAAAAAAATATGTTGTGGATGGTGATAGTATTATTCACTATTCACTGTTCACTATTCACTGCCTCTTGCGGTCTCCGCAAGCAGGCTACAGATTCCGAGACGCAGACCGCCATCGGTCCTGCCTTCAATGCTGATAGCGCCTATCTCTTCTGTCAGCAGCAGTGCGACTTCGGTCCCCGCACCATGAACAGCCCCGCCCACGACCTTTGTGAACAGTGGATCATCAACAAGTTCAAGGGTTACGGCATGACTGTCATCCCCCAGAAATGCGAGTTGAAAGGCTACGACGGCACTACCCTCCACGCCACAAATATCATTGCCAGCTACCGTCCAGGGCTCACCGACCGCATCTTGCTCTGTGCCCACTGGGATTGTCGTCCCTGGGCTGATAACGACCCTGACGAGTCCAACTGGCACAAGCCCGTCCTCGCTGCCAACGATGCCGCCTCCGGTGTCGCTGTCATGCTCGAAATCGCCCGCCTGATTTCGTCTGTCGATGCTATAAAGACCACGGCACCAGCCGACTCTTCCATCTTCCATCTTACATCTTCCATCGGAATCGACTTCCTCTGCTTCGATGCAGAAGACTACGGCTTCCCCCAATGGGAGACCACCGAAGACCCTGGCAATACCTGGGCCCGCGGCGCCCAATACTGGGCTGCTAACCCCCACGTTTCAGGTTACAAGGCCCGTTACGGCATCCTCCTCGACATGGTAGGCGGACAAGGGGCGCAGTTCTATCAGGAAATCATGTCGAAACATTACGCCCGCCATATTGTCGACAAGGTATGGCAAGCCGCTGCTGTTGTAGGCTATGGCAGTAGCTTCCCTATGGCAGAGGGTAATGCCATCACCGACGACCATATCCCCGTAAATACCGTTGCCAACATCCCCTGCATCGACATCATCCCCTACTATCCTAATTGCGAGCAGAGCAGTTTCGGCCCCACCTGGCATACCATCAACGACGATATGGCCCACCTCGACAAGAACACACTTCTCGCCGTAGGTCAGACCATTATCCAGGTACTATTTTCAGAAAAGTAATATAAACTCAGTCGTGCAATATCATCGCCGATTGAGGAGCCACAAGGGCTTGCGAACCAGATAGAAGGTTGGTGGAAGCCTCGTTGATCTCGCCATTCTGACAGACGATGGTGTAGAGAGCCTCTGGCAGATCGACGCACACTTGCTCACGGTTAGCATTAAGGATAACAACGATGTTATGCCAATCGTCGCGGCCCGCATAGTCTTTCAGACGGAAGGCCACCACACCCTTGGGGGCATCGAGAAACTCCAGATGCTTGCGCACCAGATGGGCATCGCCGAGGCGGAAGGCAGGATGATGCTTACGAAGGGCGATGAGATCCTGATAATACTTGAACACCTGCGGATAACGCTGCAGGTTCTGCCAATCGAGCTGGTTGATACTATCAGGCGACTCGAAGGAGTTGTGCACGCCCTTCTTGCTACGCAACAGTTCTTCGCCAGAGAGCATGAAGGGTACACCTTGTGAGGTAAAGACGGCCGTTTGTGCCAGGAGGTCGAGACGGATCAGTTCTTCGTCTGTGATGCCAGGAATACTGGCTTTCAAACGATCTACCAAGCACATATCATCATGACAACTGACGTAGGACATCATCTGCGTAGGCTCTGTGGCCCAAGGTGTTTTACTGTAATTGACCTTCGACATATCCACCTGCGGATGGGCGATAGCACCCACGATGCCAAACTTCAAACTCTCGGTCTCAACGCCTTTATCGAGCCAGGCAGATTTCTTATCATCATCGAAGGGGCCGCGCAGCGCATCGCGAATCTCATCGGAGAAAGCAGCGATACGGGGCATCTGCGAGATATTCGCCTTCACACCCAACTGTTCTGTGGGCAGCGCACACTGACCTGCACTCCAGCCCTCGCCATATATAAATATGGTGGGATCGATGGCATCAACGGCCTTGCGTATCTCGTTCATCGTCTCAATATCGTGACAGCCCATCAGGTCGAAACGGAACCCGTCGATATGATATTCGTTGATCCAGTATTTCACAGACTCTATCATGAACTTCCGCATCATCGGCTGCTCAGAGGCGGTCTCATTGCCACAGCCAGAGCCGTTGGAATAAGTGCCATCATCACGATTTTTGATTTTCTTTCCTGCAAATTTGATTTCAGACCTACGAGGATAGTTGCCCTTAACCGTCTTACGATAATAATAATCAGGATATGTACGTTGGAAACCACTCTCTTCTATATTAAAAGTATGATTATAGACAACATCAAGAATCACACGGATCCCTGCCTTATGAAGTGCCTGAACCATCTGTTTGAACTCACGGATACGGCATTGAGGATCCATTACATCTGTAGCATAACTGCCTTCTGGGACATTATAATTCAACGGATCATACCCCCAATTATATTGCGGTACATCTGGTTTTGACTCGTCAACAGATGCATAATCAAACGACGGCAAGATATGGACAGCATTCACGCCCAATGCCTTCAGATGGTCGATAGCCCAAGGTTCCGTCAATGCCAGAAACTTACCAGGATATTTGGCATCAGGGCGCGCGATAGAGAAATCACGATGATGCATCTCATAAACCACCTGATCAGCCGGCGATTTCAGTTCCGGCCGCTTGTCATTTTCCCATCCTTCAGGGTCTGTTTCTTTCATATCGAGAATATATCCACGCCGACCATTTACACCAACGGCTTTGGCAAAGACACCTGGTGTCTCACCATACAACGCATTATACTTTACACCACCCAAACATACAAAAGTCAATGGGCCTATTTCACAATGATCAGCCATTTCAAAGGCATAATAACAGCCTTTCAAGTCACCTTTCACCTGCTTCATCCAGACACCATTTCTCTGATGCTTCAACCGATAGGCCTTACTGTTTTTCATCTTTCCATCTACAGTCTTATAGATAAGGACAGCAACAATCTTTGCATCTTCTGGTGCAAAGAGTTTGAACGTCGTAGCCTCCGGGGTGTAGGTCACCTCGTCGAAATTAAAGCCCTGAGCCTTAGTCATTACTGTAGTCATTGCCAATAGAATTGCGAATAAGATTCTTCTCATTTTCGATGAATATTTACGATTTTCGCCACAAAGTTAATAAAAAAAGTGAAAAGTGAATAGTGAATCGTGAATAATTTTGTATCTTTGCGCTGTGCAATCGATAGAAAATGATGATGAAACGATTACTGACTATCATATTGCTGCTGCTACCAATAGTCCTTTGTGCACAGCAAGTGGACATAGAATCACGTTACAAGCAGATTGACGAGGCCATTGCCGAGTCGCCCCGCTATGTGGCCCAGCGCGAAGCCAAGATCACGGCAGCGCGTAACGCTTACGAGCAGACCAACGGACAGCAGAAATACGAAGAGAGCTATCGGTTGTATGAGCTCTACCGTCCCTTTGTAAGCGACTCCGCCATCTATTTCCTCCGTCAGTGCATCACATTGGCAGAAGAGTTAGACGACCACAACGGCTCCGTGCGCTGTCGTTCGTTGTTGGCCATCCGCTGCTCAAACACCGGCCTTTACGACGAGGCGCTGAATATCCTTGATTCCATTAATCTTGGCAGTGGTCTCGACAGACTGGTGCTCGGCACCTATTACGAGGCCTATAATAATGTATATGGTGAACTGAGCTATTACACCCGTCTCGACGATATGCGCCAGCTATATCAGCGGAAGGAGCAACACTATAAGCAACTGATGTTCGAGTATCTGCCCTCCACCAGCGAATCGTGTTTCCTGCGCAGAGAACAGGCCGCCCAAGCAGAGGGTAAGCTGAAGGAGGCAATGGCCATCAACGATGAATGGATGAAAACAGTGGAGCCGGGCAGTCATCCCTACGCCCTCACGGCACTCTACCGCTATATCGAATACAAGTTGCAGGGCGACACCACCCAGATGATGTACTGGTTGACAGAGTCAGTGCTGGCCGATATCCGTAATGCCGCGATGGACCAAGGGTCAATGTGGGAGCTGGCCAACGAATTGATGCTGAGTGACGATGTTGACCGTGCCTCGCGCTACATCAGCTATACCAGCGACTGTGCCAACCGTTATGGCTCACGTCAGCGCAACTGGCAGATAGCCCCGTTACTGACACACATCGCCAATGAATATAAGTCGCAGAGTGAGCGCACTACCTCACAGTTGTGGGGTACGCTGATCGTAATCAGTATATTGGCATTATTACTGCTGGGCGCCCTCTTCTTCGTGCATCGCCGCAACACCCAGTTGCACGCTGCCCGTAACGACCTAAAGACCTCGAACGACGAGCTGGCCTCAGCCAATCGTCTATTAGCAACCCAAAAGGATGAACTGTCACAACTCAACTCTCAACTTTCAACTCTCAACTCTCAACTATCGGAGAGTAACCGTGTGAAAGAGGAGTACATCGGTCGCTTCATGAGTCTTTGTGCACAGTATATCGACAAACTCGATAACTATCGCAAGATGGTAAACAAGAAGATGAAGAACAAGGAACTCGACGAATTGTTCCAGATATCAAAATCTACAGAATTGAAGGAGAAGGAACTGGAGGAACTCTATGAGAACTTCGATACTGTATTCCTGCACCTCTTCCCCAACTTCATCGACGACTTCAACGCTCTCTTACAGCCAGAGATGCAGATTCATCCTAAGGAGGAGAACCGGTTGACGACGGATATTCGTATCTTTGCTCTGATAAGATTGGGATTCGAGGATTCATCGAAAATAGCCGAGTTCCTGCACTACTCCGTGAACACCATCTACAACTACCGTGCCCGCATCAAAAACGGCGCCCTTGGCAACCGCGAGCAATTCGAAAATCGGGTAAAAACCCTGTAAAAAGGCGATAATTGTAAAAAATACACCTCTATATTTCGTCCACTCTTTTTGACTGCTTGCAAAAATGTAAGTAGCTTATTACTAGTTATTTAACTATTTGAAGACCTAAAAAAATCCACTTTTTGCATTCACCTTCAAAAAATGTATTGTCATTTTGCTTAATTTTGCACCGTCGAAGATGATAAACCGACAATCAACATTACGTTATTATAATTTTAACTAACAAAGTATGAAAAAAAGCAGGTATTTATGGTTGTTATTGGCACTGATGGTGTCAATGGTAACACGAGCCCAAGGTATCTTGGGAACTGTGACAGACGAGAACGGGGAGCCCGTCATTGGAGCTTCCGTCGTCGAGAAAGGTAATCCTCAGAACGGTAGTATCACCGACTTTGACGGTAATTTCAACGTCAAAGTAAGCGAGGGTACAACAATTGTGATCAGCTACATCGGCTATCTTACTCAGGAACTGAGAGCCACCCCCGGCATGAAGGTCGTGCTGAAGGAAGACGCCCAGACGCTGCAGGATGTGGTGGTGATCGGCTACGGTGTGCAGAAGAAGAGCGTGGTGACAGCCTCTATCGCAAAGGTCTCTGCTGATGATCTGGAAGGTAAGACCCGTCTACGTGCCGATGATGCCCTGAAGGGTATGGCTGCAGGTGTGAACGTAACATCAGCCAACGGTCAGCCCGGATCGCAGTCGATGATCCGCGTGCGTGGTACAGGTACTATCAACGATACCAATCCGCTGTATATCATCGACGGTATGCCCGCTGACCAGTACGGACTGGAGAGCGTGAATCCCAACGATATCGAGAGTATCGAGGTGCTGAAAGATGCGGCTTCGGGTGCTATCTACGGAGCCCGTGCTGCCAATGGTGTGATCCTGGTTACCACCAAGAAAGGTAAGATTGGTAAGGCTCAGATCAACTATAACTTCAGCTATGGCTGGCAGAGCGCCTGGAGGAAAAGAGACGTGACCAGCGCTACCGACTATGCCATCCTTCAGAACGAGATGTATGTGAACGGTGGACAGGCACCCCTGTATGCCGACCCCTATAACCTCGTGGATGCCAACGGCGAGAAGATCGTCGGTTTCGGTACCGACTGGCAGGAACTGTTGTTCAACGACAATGCCCCTGTGGTACAGCACGATGTATCGGTAAGTGGCGCCAGCGAGAAAGTGAACTACTATCTCTCACTGGGTTACTACACACAGGATGGTATCGTGGGTGGCAACTACGGCCGTTCAAACTACGACCGTCTGACACTGCGTTCAAACAACCAGTTCAATATCTTCGACGACTCAAAGGAGCGTAACTTCCTGAACAAACTCGATATCAGCGCCAACCTTTCTTATATGCGTACGCACAGCACAGGCGTGGATGCCAACTCTACCTGGGGCTCACCGCTGGGTTCAGCTCTCTACCTGGCTCCCACACTGCCCGTGACACTGAAGGGTGCAGTAGGTCAGGAAATGATTGACCGTTACAGCGCTTACGACCTCTATCGTGACGCCAATGGTGATCCTTATACCATCCCCAACTTTGTGGGCAGCTATCAGGAGCAGAACAACCCCATCGCTATGATGCAGGGCAACCCCTCACGTGGCTGGAGCCATAAGTTCATGCCTAAGTTCGCTATCGACCTGCAGCTGTGGGACAATCTGAAATACCACTTCACCTGGAGTGCTGAACAGAGTTTCTGGGGCAGCGACGCTGCAACCGTTTCCAAGTACTACCTCTCTGGTAACAACAACTCCGACCACACACAGGCCAGTTCAGAGAAGGCCAACAGCACACAGTGGCAGATTGAGAACACGCTGACCTATGATAAGGAGTTCGGTCGTCACTCTATCGGTGTGGTATTAGGCCAGAGTGCCCTAAAGTACAAAGGTGACTATCTGGGAGCATCCCACTGGAATCTCATCAATATCAATAAGCCCTATGTTGACTATACCACTGGTGGCAGCATCGAGACCACAACCGATGCCGACGGTAACATCACAGGCGTGAAGAGTCTGGTAAGCGGTTGGGCTGGTCCTTATGTGGAGCACCACCTGGCTTCACTCTTCGCACGTCTGAGCTACAACTATGACGAGCGCTATATGTTCCAGGGAACGATTCGTCGTGACGGTTCAAGCCGTTTCGGATCAAACAACAAATACGGTGTATTCCCCTCCTTCTCACTGGGTTGGAACATCATGAACGAAAAGTTTATGGAGAACACCCGCGACTGGCTGTCGAATTTGAAACTGCGCGCCAGCTGGGGTAAGAACGGTAATGAGAATATCGGTGATTTTCGCTACACCGTACTCACCACTACTGGTGGCACCAGCAACTACTACTTCGGTCGTCAGGCTGTGATGACCTATGGATCGAAAGCCAACGGACTGGCTAACGAGAACCTGAAATGGGAGGAATCAGAGCAGACCGACCTGGGTATCGACCTCGGACTGTGGAACAACAAGCTGACCTTCACCGTCGACTACTATATCAAAAAGACCAACGGTATGCTGATGACCATGCCTATCCCCTCATACGTGGGTGAGACAAAGCCTATCGGTAACGTAGGTGATATGGAGAATAGTGGCGTCGAATTCGAGCTGAGTTACAAGTGGAACATCGGTGATGCCCACTTCGCCATCAAGGGCAATGCCTCTTATCTGAAGAACAAACTGAAGAACCTGGGTAACGACACCGGTTTCCTGAACTATGGCATCTCACAGTTCAGCGATGGTGGTACACGTGCCGAGAATGGTCAGCCCTTCCCCTACTTCTATGGTTACAAGACGGCCGGTGTGCTGCAGAACCAGGCAGAGGCTGATGCTTATAATGCTAAATACGGTGAAAACTCTCATCCTGGCGACCTGATCTTCGTAGATACCAATGAAGACGGTGTGATCACCAGCGATGACCGTACGAAGATTGGTAAGCCGACACCCGACTGGAACTTCGGTCTGAATTTCAATGCCGATTGGAAGGGCTTCGATTTCAATGTCTTCTTCCAGGGCGTCAGTGGTGCTGACATCTTCGATGCTACCTGGCGTCAGGATATCGCATCAGGTAACTATCCCACTTGGGTGCTGGATCGCTGGACTGGCGAGGGCACATCAAACAAGTTGCCTCTGCTGAAACTGGGTGACTCTAAAAACTGGGTATGCAGCGACATCTATGTACAGGACGGCAGCTATCTGCGTCTGAAGAACATCGCACTGGGTTATACCCTGCCTCGCAACCTCACCAAAAAGGTGAACATCGACCGCTTCCGCGTTTATGTCCGTGCAGAGAATCTCTTCACTTGGACCAAGTACTGGGGATTTGATCCTGAAATCGGTTCGGGTAGCACATCGATGGGTGTAGACTACGGTGTATATCCACAGGCCCGCATCTTTACTGTAGGATTCAACCTCTCACTTTAACAATGGATAATTGAGAATTGATAATTGATAATTAAGAAAGAAAGATTATGAATACCAAGATAAATAATAAGAATTGGGTAAAGGTCTTTATGGCAGGAGTATTCTCTTACCTCTTACCTCTCACCTCTTACCTCTTCACTTCGTGTAGCGACGACTTCCTGGAGGTACAGAATCCCACTGGAGAGCCCCTGGAGGAATATTATATGACCGATGAGCATCTGTCGGAGGCCTGTGTCTCTGCCTACGCTCCCCTACACTGGCCCGATTGGGACGGAACAGCCTATAACGACCTCACCTGCGACGCTGAGATCCTTGGCGACGACTTCTGGGTAGGTGGTGCAAGTATCTCTGACAACCAGCACTGGCACAAGCTCTTCAACTTCGAGGGCGATGGCAACAACACGCTGGGAACCCTTTGGGGTGACTTCTATAGTGGCATCAAGCGTTGCAACGACGTGATCAAGTATTGTTCTTGGGGTGGTGGCAGCGAGAAGAACCGCAAGTCATGTGAGATGCAGGCCCGTCTGCTTCGCGTGTACTATTATAATATTCTATGGCACTACTATGGCAATGTGCCTTTCTATCTGGAGAACCTCTCAGAGCCTTACACAGCCCCGCAGCTGAGTGCTGATGAGATCTATAATAAGCTGTTGCCCGAACTCGAGGAGATTATCGCTTCTAACGTACTGCCCATGCGCTGGGAGACTGCTGAGAGCGGTCGCGTTTCACAAGCGATGGCCTACATGCTCTTTGCAGAGATGGTGATGTACCAAAACGACGCTGCACGTTATCCAACAGCCCTCAGTTATATGAAGCAGATCATCAGCGACTCTCAGTACACGCTGAATCCTGATTTCAAGGATCTGTTCGACGAGAGTGGTGAGTGGTGCGCTGAGAGCATCTTCGAGATCAACTACGAGGACGATAATGGTCAGCGCGACTGGGGTACCCCATTGCATGCTGGTGGTACCGTATTCCCCACCCTCTGCTCGCCCAACGGATGGGCTGGTGGCGAAGGCTGGGACAGCGGTAACGATGGTTGGGGATTCCTGCCCATGCGTGTGGAAGCCTACAATATGTATGCCGATTATGACTTGCGTCGCGATGTCACCTGCTGGGATGTTCGTGGCTACACCTATACCGAGCGTTATCAGGACACCCATATCTGGCACGGTAAATATCGTCCACAGAGCGCCAACAATCAGGACTGTCCTTCTTCGAAGAACCTGAACTACAACAACAACAAGCGCATCTACCGTTATGCAGAGACCCTGCTCAATGCTGCTGAGCTGCTGCTCCAGACAGGTGGCAGTGCTGCTGAGGCAACAGGTTATGTAAACGAGGTTCGTGCCCGTGCTGGACTGGAGAATCTCTCGAGCGTCACTATTGACGACATCCTCAACGAGCGTCATCTGGAGTTCTGCGGTGAGGGTAAGCGCTACTTCGACTTGGTACGTGCTGAGGGCATCAGCGGTGCCACACAGAAGGCCAGCGCCGTTCTCAAGCCCGATACTTATGGTTATCGCACTAACACCTGGACACCCAGCAAGAAGCATATTCCTCTGTCACAGAGCGAGCTCGATGCTGATCCCACACTGAAGCAGAACAACTATTGATAATGCATAATTAATAATTCATAATTCATAATAAAATGAAACAGATTTTTTCAATTATAAAAGGGATGCGCAGCCAATTATGCATTATGCATTATGCATTATGCATTTCAACAGCCGCACTGCTGATGACTGCCTGCTCGCCCGATGAGTTCAGCGGCGCAGACCCCAATGGCATTCCGTCATTGAGCGGTGTTGATTTCAACATCAGCGTTGATCAGGAGACCAACCAGATGATTGCCACATACACGCCACAGCCTGGCACATACCCCGTGTGGAAAATCAATAATGCCACCTACTCTACCCTGCAGGAAGTGGGTTATCAGAACCCTGAGGCTGGTGATTATGTCATCGAGATGATGCTGGGTAACCGCAACGGTTTCAGTCAGGGAAGTATCAAGAAGACCTTCACCTTCAACGAGACCAAGATCGACTACAGTGCTGATTTCCGTCGCATCTGCGACAAGGAGTGGCGCTTTGCCAACAAGGAAGTGGCCCACCTGGCTTGCGGTCCTGCTGGAACAGACGGCACGGAGTGGTGGAAAGCCGCTGCCGACGACAAGAAGGACTTCGGTATGTACGATGACCGTATTACCTTCACTGCTGATAACCGCAAGGGCGGTACCTTCACCTACAATGCTGGTGAGGACGGTCTGACCTACGTGAATACAGGTACCACCAAGTGGGGACCTTCTGATGCAGACTTCGATGCCACTATTGGCAACCAGACTTCAACATGGAGCTTTGAGGTTTATGATTGGACAGACGCCGCTGGCGAAACAAGCAAACAGACCTATATTCAGCTGGCTCCTAACACCGCATTCCCCTACATCTCCAGCGATGCACAGTACGAGAATCCTAAGTTCCGTATCGAGCAGCTGACTGCTAAGAAGCTGGTGCTTATCTATGAGACGCCTGATCGTAGCATCGCCTGGCGCTTTATCTTCACCTCTGAGGAAGCCGAGAAGGAGTGGAGCGGCTTCGATCCCAACAGCCAGTTCAATCTGTGGAAGGGCATTACACCTGAGATGACATTCTACTACAATCCTGATCCAGGTTGGGGCAATGAGCAGACAGCAGCCTTTGCTGCCCTCTTCCAGGGAGGCGACAACGACTATATGATAACCGTTCCTCAGGAGTGCTTCTCCGAGTGGCAGGCTCAGGTACACTTCCATACCAACCTTGTGGCTTCTGCTGCCATCAACTACGACTTCTCTTGTATCTTCACCAGCGATCGTGATATCGAAGGTGTGGTGGTGAAGCTGACCAACGAGGATGACTCTGAGGCGATTATCGATGAGCACAACATCAACCTGAAGGCAGGTGAGGAATATATCTTCTGGGTAAGCGACGTGCCTGGTAAGGATCTGAATCCTGTGAAGCTCGTGATGGACTTCGGACATGCCACTGGCGAAACCAACATCAACGTCTCTAATATCGTGCTGAAGAACCATGCTGATGATGACGGTACCGTTCCTCCCAATGGCGACAATCCAGACAATCCTGATGCACCTGTGATGGACTGGGATTACAATTCAGGCGCTAACCTCTGGAAGGCCGTTGACGACGGAACCCTGTTCGATGCCTTTGGCTATTGGTTTGCTGACAACAATTGGAGTCAGATTGCCAACGACGAGGCTACTCACAGTGGCGACACCTACGAGATTACGCTTCCTGAGGGCATGGGTGGCAGCCAGTGGCAGGGCCAGTTCCATATCGATACCAAGCTCACAGCCAGTGCCTCTAAGGCTTACAACTTCTACTTCGTTATGGAGGCTGACAACGACTGTCCTCAGGTGACCATCAAGCTCACTGACTCTGGCGATACCAACTTCTTCTGTGAAGGACGTCATGATATCAAGGCCGACGAGCCGTTCATCTTCAAACTGGAAGGCGCCACACTGAAGGAAGGCGTTGATGCTACAGCCATCCGTCTGTTCTTCGACTTCGGAGGCTCACCAGCAGGTACTCATGTCAAGATCAGCAAGATCTACTTCGAAGAGGCCGTCAGCATCAACTACGACGATGCCAATAACCTCTGGAAGGGCGTTGACGATGGTTCTGTAGGCAGCACATTCGGCTATTGGTTTGCCAACGACAGTTGGAGCGAGATTGCCCACAACGATTGTGTACATAATGGCGATACCTACGAGATCGTGCTTCCTGAGGGCATGGGTGGCAGCCAGTGGCAGGGCCAGTTCCATATCGACACCGACCTCACCGCCTCAGCAGCCAAGCAGTACCACTTCCAGCTGGTTATGGAGGCTGACAACGACTGCCCAGGTGTGACCATCAAACTGACTGATGCTGGTGACACGAACTTCTTCTGCGAGGGTCGTCACGACATTAAGGCCGACGAGCCGTATGTCTACACGCTGAAGGGTGCCACGTTGAAAGAAGGTACCGATGCAACAGCCATCCGACTGTTCTTCGACTTCGGAGGCTCTCCTGCAGGCACCAAGGTTAAGATCAGCAAAATTGTCTTCAAGGAAGCTTAATGTTCAATGGTCAATGTTCAATGGTCAATGATCAACATAAAATGAAACGATTCATGCTTAATACATTTTTGCTCTCTCTTGCCGTAGCCCTTTGGGGCTGCGGTGGGAGCGACAACGACGACCCACAACCGACCACTAGCATCACGGTATCCCAGGAAAGCATCAGTGTACCCGTAGCAGGCGGTACCTACACTATCAGCGTCACCACAACCGGTAAGGAGTGGAATGCGTATGCCGACCAGGACTTCATTTCGGTAGATGCTAAGAATACGGTAGCCCAGTCGGGCACGCTGACGGTCACGGTTCCTGCTAATCCGACGACCAGTGTCCGTACTGGCACCGTAACGGTCATGTCGGGTGTGGCACGCAAGGCCATCAGCATCTCCCAGGCTGCTGCAGAGAAATCGCCTTATAATGCCCCTGAGGGTTACCAATTGGTTTGGCAGGATGAGTTTGAGACTGGCACTGAACTGAATCAGAACGACTGGACCCACGAAGTGAAGAACTCAGGCTGGGTGAACAATGAGTTGCAGAACTACGTGAACCATAAGACGCCCGAAGGACGGTTGGTCACTCAGATCAAGAACGGCGCCTTGCATATCACTGCCCTAAAGGAGAACGGTAAGGTCTACTCGGGTCGTGTGTATGCGAAAGTGAAGGAAGGCTGGAAGTACGGCTATATCGAGGCCAGCATCAAACTGCCAAAGGGCAAGGGCACGTGGCCTGCCTTCTGGATGATGCCTGTGAACTTCCGTTCATGGCCAGCTGACGGCGAGATCGACATCATGGAAGAGGTGGGCTACCATCCCGACTATGTATCATCGAGTCTGCATGCCAATGCCCATGTACACTCCAACGGCACTCAGGTCACCCATGAGATGAAGTGTACTGGTGCCGAAGGCGAGTTCCATACCTACGCTATTCTGTGGACAGCTAAGAATATCACCACCTATGTCGATGGCAAAGTACAACTGAGCTATGACAATCGTGGCCTGGGTCGTGACGACTGGCCCTACGACGATCCGTTCTATGTCATCTTCAACCTCGCCTGGGGTGGTGACTGGGGTGGTGCTCAGGGTGTCGACGAGAGTGCCCTTCCTGTCACAATGGAAGTAGACTATATTCGAGTGTTTCAAAAGAAATAAATAACCATGAAATATTTCTTTTCTGCATGTGTAGCGGGCTTGGTTAGCCTGAGTCCGCTACAAGCTCAGAAGCTGCCAACGTATCTCGACGAAAGCAAGTCGATAGAGCAGCGCATCGACGATGCCCTCGCAAGGATGACCCTCGACGAGAAGATTGCTGTGATTCATGCGCAGTCGAAGTTCTCATCGCCTGGTGTGAAACGTTTGGGTTTCCCTGACCTGTGGACAGATGATGGTCCTCATGGTGTGCGTCCTGATGTGCTCTGGGATGAGTGGGAACAGGCAGGACAGACCAACGACTCGTGTGTGGCTTTTCCTGCTCTCACCTGTCTGGCAGCCACCTGGAACCCAGACCTTGCGCGCCTCTATGGCGAGAGTCTGGGCGAAGAGGCCCTTTATCGCAACAAGAGTGTGATGCTGGGGCCTGGCGTGAACATCTTCCGCACCCCGCTCAATGGCCGTAACTTCGAATATATGGGCGAAGATCCTTATCTCGCCTCACGGATGGTGGTACCATACGTTCAGGGATTGCAGTCGAAGGGTGTCGCTGCCTGTGTGAAGCACTATGCGCTGAACAACGATGAGGAATACCGTCATCAGGTGAATGTCATCGTCAGCGACCGAGCCCTGCATGAAATCTATCTGCCCGCCTTCAAGGCCGCTGTGCAGGAAGGTGGTGCGTGGGCTATCATGGGCGCCTACAATCTATATAAAGACCAACACAACTGCCACAATGATATCATGCTCAACAAGATCCTGAAGCAGGACTGGGGCTTCGATGGTGTAGTTATCTCCGACTGGGGAGGCTGTCACGATACCGACGAGGCTGTGCGCAATGGTCTCGACCTCGAGTTCGGTACCTGGACGGATGGTCTGACGATGGGTAAGACCAATGCCTACGATGCTTACTATCTGGCAGCAGCTTACAAACAGGCCATCCAACAAGGCAAATACACCACGAAGGAACTCGATGACAAAGTACGTCGCGTGTTGCGCCTGTTCTATCGCACCACGATGAAGCGCAACAAGGCCGTAGGTTTCCTCTGCTCTGAGAGTCATTACGACGCAGCGCTGAAAATAGCCCAAGAGGGCATCGTGCTGCTGAAAAATGATATGGTAAAGAAAGACAAAGCCCCATTGCTTCCTCTGAATCTCCAGAAGCTTCAGCGCATCCTCGTGGTGGGTGAGAACGCCATCAAGATGATGACCGTTGGCGGAGGCTCCTCCTCCCTCAAGGCCCAGAAAGAAACCCTACCTCTCGATGGCCTCCAACAAATGGTAAATGGTAAATTGTCAAATGGTAAATTAGCCTACGCTCGTGGTTACGTCGGCGATACCATCCAGAGCTACAACGGCGTCACTGTAGGACGTTCGCTCTACGAGACCCGCACTCAGGCCGAACTCACAGCTGAGGCTGTAGAAAAGGCTCGCGAGGCTGATGTCGTTATCTTTTTCGGTGGCCTCAACAAGAGCAACCATCAGGACTGCGAAGGTCACGACCGTCTGAGCTACGACTTGCCCTACGCCCAGAACGAGGTGATCGAGGCCATCCTGAAAGTCAATCCTCGTCTGGTCTATGTCAATATCTCCGGTAACCCCGCTGCCCTCCCCTGGATTGCAAAGGTTCCTGCCGTTGTTCAGGCTTGGTTCATCGGCTCTGAGGCTGGCGAGGCCATTGCTTCCGTGCTGACTGGCGAAACGAATCCCTCTGGCAAGCTGCCCTTCACGTGGTACACCTCTCTCGATCAGTGTGGTGCCCACGCCACAGGCGCCTATCCCGGCACTTGGCGCGCAGACCACAAGATCATCGATGAGGAATACAAGGAAGGTCTCTTCGTAGGCTATCGCTGGATCGACAAATTGTCAAACGGCAAATCGTCAAATGGTAAAATAAACACTCCTCTTTTCCCCTTTGGCTACGGTCAGAGCTACACCACTTTCAAGCTGGGCAAGGCCACTGCCGACAAGCAGGAGTTGACGGCTAACGACAAAATTACCTTCACCATCCCCGTCACGAATACGGGAGCTGTGGCTGGTGCAGAGACCATCCAACTCTACGTCAGCGACCTCGAGGCAAGTGTCGAGCGTCCCATTAAGGAACTCAAGGCCTTCAGCAAGGTATTCCTCCAGCCCGGTGAAACCAAGCAGGTATCGCTTACCATCGACCACTCAGCCCTCAGTTTCTACAACGACCAGACTGGTCAGTGGACCGCTGAACCTGGCGATTTCAAAGCCCTCATCGGCACATCATCAAGAAACATCATAAGTGATTATAAGTTTAGATTAAAGTAGTTAATTAGTTAGTTAGTAATTGTTTTTTCATCGTAAATTCAATGCAAAGAAGCCGGACTCTGTGAAGACTCCGGCTTTTTAGAAAAAGGGAAACAGGGAAACCAACCCGATTCCCTTTTTCCCCGTTTCCACGTTTCTTCCTCATTGATAGTGAGAATACTGCAATCTCATAGATTGAACTATTCCAGCTATAGGAAAGCTATATTCTCGCTTTTTATTACAAAATTGCAATACTTTGCGTCGCGTCTAAAAATGTGCGTTTTCGAGCCTCCCTAGGAAAAACGTGTTCCCTGCCTGGGAAACATTTGCTACCTGCCTAGGCCGCAAAAACTCTCTAGTATGCCCTGTTTTCCGAGTCTGATTTCCCTATTGGAAAATATCTTACACTCCTACAACAACACCCTCTAATTCTCCCAATACTCGCCACTTATCCGCAAATAAGCGCCACTTATTTTTCGGTTTTTTATAACTTTCAGTCTCACAATAGTCTCCATTGTATTAAAATTTAACCTAAAGATAACATGCGAAATGGTGGGGAGTTCTGAAGATTGTTGTAACTTTGCAGGCGAAAGAGAAGTTATCAACCCAAAAAATAGCTATAATGAATAAGCAATTCTGGATCACGTTTAAGCAGTTTATGCTCTATCTCCTGCTGAGTCAGGGCATCATGGCCGCAGGAGCGATCGCAACAATTATCAAAGGAGGTATGAATGGCATAAAAGGAGATGCCTTGATGGATTTTATTTTCTCCTCGAAGATTACCCTCTGGTCGATAGTGCTGGGCTATGTAGCTACAATAGCCGTATTCCTGAGCAGGCGCTATGTGAAGATCAAGACGGGACGTATAGAGCACGACAGGCTCTGGAAGACGATAGGCGCAGCAGCGCTGATTGCCTTTGGGTGGATGTTTATGGAAACGGGCATCCTGCAGCTGATCGACGCTGATAAGCTCTTTGCCGACGAGATAGAGGAGCTGGAGAAGTTCGCCAAGATCATGACGGGTCCTTTGGGAGCCCTCGCTGTAGGCATACTGGGGCCGATATCCGAAGAAATTGGCTTCCGTGGTGTGCTGATGGGCGGTCTGCTCAGGATGCGCTGCGGGGCCTGGCCAGCCATCGTGATATCAGCCCTCGTCTTCGCCTTTTTCCACGGCACACAGATACAGCTGTTGGGCACGACGGTATTCGGCATCATCGCCGGCTGGCTCTACTGGCGCACAAGAAGCCTCATCCCAAGCATGATCATCCATATGGTGAACAATTCCTCGGCCTGTGTGCTCGAGATGGTAGCCCCCGACTATGAACCAAGCAAGCTAGCCAGCGTGGCGTTTATCGTGGCCTTCCTGCCGATACTGATCTGCGGACTGAAGTGGTTTAAGGATTACGGCTATCAGTCGCGAAGAATCACTGCCGTCTAAAGAAGTGGGACGCCCTTTGGGTGTCCCACTTCTGTTTACTTAGCAATCAGACTGATGGCGAATCCACCACCAGGAGCCTCCTGGAGTTTGAGGGTCTGACCAGCCTTTACCACCTTCTTGGTGATGGTATAGGCCTGCGGATTGGTCTCGTAGTGGGCATCCTTCGCATCGGCATAGATAGTGCAGTCGTACTTACGGCCCTTGTCGAGGAAGTCGAGCTTGATCACAGCCGTATGGCCATTCTCATCGCACTTGCCACCAATGAACCAGTTGTCGGTACCCTTGGCCTTACGGGCCACGGTGATATAATCGGCAGGCTCAGCTTCGAGGTAACGGCTGTCGTCCCAGTCACAAGCCACATCGCGGATGAACTGGAAGGCATCGTCGAACTTCTCGTAGTTTTCAGGCAGGTCGGCAGCCATCTGCAGAGGCGAATACATCGTGAGATAGAGCGCCAGCGAACCAGCGATGGTGATACGAGCCCACGACGTGTTGTTGCTCCACTCTGAAAGTTTAGTGACGAAGATACCTGGGGTATAATCCATCGGACCACCCTGCAGACGTGTGAACGGCAGGATGCAGGTATGATCAGGACGCGAACCACCAAAGGCTTCATACTCCGTACCACGAGCGCTCTCGTTGCCTACGAGGTTGGGATAGGTGCGGCAGAGACCCGTAGGACGCGTGGCCTCATGGGCATTCACCATGATATGATGTTTGGCTGCCTCTTTCACCACATAGAGATAGTGGTTGTTCATGGACTGCGAGTAGTGGTGGTCGCCACGAGGGATGATATCGCCCACATAACCCGTCTTCACAGCATCGTAGCCATATTTGTTCATCAACTCATAAGCCTCCTTGATGTGGCGCTCGTAGTTCTGAGAAGATGAAGAAGTCTCATGGTGCATCAACAACTTCACACCCTTGGAATGGGCATAGTCGTTGAGCATCTGGATGTCGAAATCGGGATAAGGTGTCACGAAATCAAAGACATCACGTTTCCACATGTTGGCCCAGTCTTCCCAGCCAACGTTCCAACCCTCAACCAGCACCTCATCAAGACCATTCTTGGCAGCGAAGTCGATGTAGCGCTTCACGTTTTCGTTGTTCGCCTTATGAGTGCCATTGGGTTTCACCTTCTTCCAGTCAATCTGATCGAGCTTGATACTGGGGTAATCGTTGGTATAGTGCCAGGAGCCACGACCCACAATCATCTCCCACCACACACCACAATATTTTGTGGGATGAATCCAACTCACATCCTCGAGAGCGCAAGGCTCATTGAGGTTGAGGATGAGGTTAGACGAGAGCATATCACGGGCATCGTCGCTGACCATCACCGTGCGCCAAGGTGTCTCGCAAGGTGTCTGCATGGCACCCTTCAGGCCTGTAGCATCAGGTGTGAGATGGCTCACGAAGGTGAAAGGTTTCGGAATAGGCCACTCCGAGGGGGTAGGATTAGGTGTATAGGCATTGCTGCCACCACCAAGTTTGGTGGTGAGGGCTTTGGTCTGGGCATCAACGAGTTCGAGGTGCATGGTGGCATAATCCGCACAAGCAGCCTCATGGATATTGATATAGAGTCCGTCGTCACTCTTCATCTGTAACGAGGTCTGCACACCCGTCTCAGAGAAGACAGCCACAGAAGAGTTGTCCCAATTGACGGCCTGCTTCATACGGCTGCGGATCTCAGAAAGTTTGCATTCCTGAGTCTCCTGCTCCTGGGTATCGTAATCGCCAGGCAACCACCAAGCCGTATGGTCACCCGCCATCGCAAACTCACTGCGCTCCTCCTTGATAAGGAAGTAGTTGAGCTCTTGCTGCTGAGGGAACTCATAGCGGAAACCGATACCATCGTCATAGACACGGAAACGGATGATGATCTGACGGTTGTGCTGACGTGGAGCCGGACGACGTCCCTCGGGTGTCGATGGCATCCCTTCGAGCCACTGCTGCGAGAGCGTCACAGCCAGTTCGTTGTAATGATTGCGAATGGTGGCCGTTTCGCCCCAGACGGGCTTCCAGGTCTCATCGAAGCTGGAGGTCTCCTCCTTCTCGATCTTAAATCCTGCCATGAGGTCATGCTCCTTCAATCCCATTGAGGCGTGCTTGTCCTTAGCCAGTTCCAAACCCAGGAACGAAGGTTTGACCACCGCCCTACCTTTATACGACATCTCGTAGACGGGCCGTCCATCGGGATCGACAGAGAATGTCAGTTCAACATTGCCATTCGGCGACTTAACGCTGCCAGCGCTCACCATCATCGGCACAGCTAGTAGCAGGGATACTAGTAATCTTTTCATTTTCTTCCGCTTTGTATGATTAATGTACTGATTTCATTGTTCAGTTCATCGGCCTTTAACAGCTGTTCGATGGTGAGATGCATGCGATAACGCCAGTAATGACGAGGATTGGCGGGGATATTGATACGCTCGGCATTCTCATCAGGCAGACGCAGTTTCTCGTCGATGCTCAACCAATCCTGGAAGGAGATGAGACAAAGCATCGAGGGCGAGGTAAGGTGACGACTGACGATATCCTTTGCCAGCCAGCCAGGCAACGGACGGGGTGCAGAACCACCACGACGCAATGTTGTGTTGTAATAAGTCTGCGAGCGCTCCTCGTCCTCATCCCACCACTGACGCAAGGTGGCCATATCGTGGGTAGAGATGGTATCGACAGAACGGTAGGGGTTGTGCGACAACTTGCCAAAGCGTGTGGTAGGATCCTTCGGCATCGACTGGATCTCGAGGGAGAGGATACGCAGTTCGTTCATTACCCAAGGCACGCAGTCGGGCACCATACCTAAGTCTTCAGCACATACCAGCATGCGTGTGGCCTGTACCAACTTCGGCAGCTTCTTCATCGCCTCAGTATACCAGAACTGGTTGTTGCGACGGTAGAAGTAATC
>CAMKRS010000003.1 GCA_946415245.1 uncultured Prevotella sp.
TGACGCTTATCGGCAATCCCAAGAACCGCGTGTCTGTCGTGTCGTTCGTCCTCGACGGCATTCCCGTTCCCGAAACAGGTACATTATTAGATAAGGAGGGCATCGCAGTGCGTGCCGGTCACCACTGCGCCCAGCCTGCCCTGCGCGCCCTGGGCTATGAGATGAGTGTACGTCCCACCTTCGCCCTTTACAACACCCGCGAAGACGTGGACAAACTGGTCGTTGCCGTCCGCAAGATCGTCGGACAGCGTAGCAAATAGTCAAATAGTAAATAGTCAAATAGTCAAATAATAAGGTGCAGTACGAAACGAAAATATTGACGACGAAGTATCAGAAACCTGATGCATATGGGGCACTGTCTATGCCCGTCTACTATACGGCGGCGTTTGAGTTTGAGTCTGCCAAGGCCATGGGCGACGCATTTTGCGGTCGTTCCATGGCCCCGTCGTATGCCCGTATCGCCAACCCCACGGTGACCTATCTGGAGGAACGCGTGCGACAGCTGACGGGGGCAGTAAGCGTGACAGCACTCAATACCGGTATGGCGGCCATCCACTACGCCCTTACGGCTGTCAGCGCAGCAGGACTCAACATCGTGGCCTCGAAGCATCTGTTTGGCAATAGTGTTTCGCTGATTCGTGACACCCTCGGCAACTTCGGTGTAGAAGCACGCTTTGTAGATTTCACGAAACCCGAAGAAGTAGAGGCACAAATCGATGACAAGACCTGTGCACTGTTCTTCGAGATCATCACCAATCCGCAATTGTTTGTGGCTGATATCCGCAAATTGGCCGACATCGCCCACAAGGCAGGTGTACCCCTGATTGCCGATACCACCATTGTACCGTTCTCCACCTTCCGTGCCGTTGATTTCGGCGTGGATATCGAGGTGGTATCGAGTACGAAGTATATCTCTGGTGGCGGCACTGGTCTCGGCGGTTTGCTCATCGACTACGGAAAGTTCGATTGGTCGCAGTCGCCCTCCCCTGCCCTGCAAGCACGTATCAAGAAGGTCGGTAAGAAACTGGCATTTACGGCACGAGTGAAGACAGAACTGGTGACGAACCTCGGTGCGCTGATGACACCCCAGGCGGCCTATATGGAAACCCTCGGCCTCGACACCCTCGACATCCGTTTCCGTCGTCAGGCTGAGACCACGCTCTGGCTCGCCAAGCAATGTCAACAACTGCCGGAGATCAAGCGCGTGAACTATACTGGCTTGGAGGATAATCCCTTCTATGAACTCTCGAAGGCACAATTTGGTCCCTTGCCAGGTGCCGTCTTCACCATCGACCTCGAATCGAAAGAGGCTGCGTGGGCATTCATCGACAAGCTCCAGATTATCCGTCGCGCCACAAACCTCTTCGACCGCAAGTCCTTGGCTATCCATCCCGCCTCCACCATCTTCGGTCTCTTCACCCCCGAACAATGTGCGGAGATGTCCGTCCCAGATACGACCGTCCGCTTGAGCATCGGCCTCGAAGCCGGCGAAGACCTGTTAGAGGATATCAAACAAAGTTTTGTCATTTAATGTTGAAAAGATGGTGCAGTTATTAAGATTTTTATTATCTTTGCACCAAAATCAACACATTATGAGACATTTCTTGAATATCATCCTTTCAGTCATCGGAGGCGGGTTCCTCACGGTGACAACAGCCATTGCGCAACCCCTGATCCAAAACGTCAATGCCTATGAGAGCATGTCGCTCAACGGCGAGTGGAACTACATCGTCGATGTGCAGGAGGAGGGCTATTACGACTACCGCATGAACCCCACACGATGGGGATTCTTCCAGAATGCTAAGCCGCAGAAGCCGGAAGACCTGATTGAGTACGACTTCGACAAATCGCCCACCATGCGGATTCCCGGTGATTGGAACACACAGGACGAGCGACTGTTCTTCTATGAAGGGACAGTTTGGTTCAAGAAGAGTTTTCAGGCCGTGCCGATGCAGGATGTGCGGACGCTGTTGTATTTCGGTGCCGTCAACTACGACTGCCATGTCTATGTGAACAGCCGGCATGTGGGACATCACATCGGTGGCTTCACGCCATTCAACTACGATATCAGCGACATGCTGAAAGAGGGAGAGAACATCCTCATCGTCAAGGTCGACAACAAGCGTCATGCCGAGGATGTTCCCACACAGATCTTCGACTGGTGGAACTACGGCGGCATCACCCGCGATGTGAAGTTGGTGAAGGTGACGCCCGTGTACCTCGAAGATTACAGCCTGCAATTACAGAAGGCTGATGCGAAGGCAAAGAATCGCGACATCAGTTTCAGCGCCAAACTCAACAAGGCAGAAGCCGGTCACACCGTCACCGTCAGCATCCCTGAGCTTAAACTGAAAAAGACCCTCACCACCGATTCAAGTGGAACTATTCACTATTCACTATTAACTATTCACTCTGCAAAGCTTCAGCTTTGGTCGCCGGAGAGTCCCAAGCGCTATCGTGTGGACATCTCTCTGGATACATCCACCATTTCCGACAGCATCGGCTTCCGCACCATCGAGACCCGCGACAAACAGATTCTGCTTAATGGTCAGCCCATCTTCCTGAAAGGCATCTCCATTCATAATGAAAAGCCTAATGGCGGTGGACGTGCTAATACAGCTGAGGATGCCCGCACACTCCTTGGATGGGCCAAGCAGCTGGGCTGCAACTTCGTACGTCTGGCCCACTATCCCCACCACGAAGAGATGGTACGCGAGGCAGAGAAGATGGGTATCCTGGTGTGGTCGGAGATCCCCGTCTATTGGACCATCGCATGGAAGAATCCCAAGACTTACGAGAACGCCCAGAACCAGTTGCGTGATATGATTGCCCGCGACCACAACCGTGCGAATATCATCATCTGGAGCATTGCCAACGAGACGCCTCACTCTCCTGAGCGCGACCAGTTCCTGGGTAATCTTGCCCAATATGCCCGCACGCTCGACAACACCCGTCTCATCTCGATGGCGATGGAGGTAACGGGTGCCTCGAACTATGTCAACCGTCTGAACGACAATATGAACCAGTATGTCGATGTGGTCAGTTTCAACCAATACATCGGCTGGTACCGCGATGTGAACGACGCCCCGAAGATGCGCTGGGAAATCCCCTACAACAAACCCGTCATCGTCAGCGAGTTCGGTGGTGGAGCCAAATACGGCTATCATGGCGCCAAGAACCAGCGGTGGACGGAGGAGTTTCAGGAGAACCTCTACCGCGAAAACTGTGCGATGCTCGACAAGATAGAGGGCCTCGCTGGCACAACGCCTTGGATCTTGAAGGATTTCCGTTCACCACGTCGTGTGCTGCCCGATGTTCAGGACTATTACAACCGCAAGGGCCTCTTCAGCGACAAAGGCGAGAAGAAGAAAGCCTTCTACGTCTTAAAAGAATGGTACGATAGTAAGTAATCATAGAAAAGAAGTGACCCTTCTGACCTTTCTGACCCCTAATGCAAAAGACGCGTTTCTTCTTTGGGGGGTAGAAGGGTCAGAAGGGTCACATAAAAAGTGGATATAACAATTATGCGTATACGCGTGGAAAGAAACTATCATCTGATAATATGAGGCCTACGCAAGATCCAACTATTTCCAGATAAGTGGTTCTTATTGCGTAATAAGTGACCCTTATTGCTGAACAAGAGCCACTTATTTTCTGAGAGAGACCTGAAAAATGTAGAAAGTGCCTACCTAAAGCATGGAAACTGTCATAAAATAAGCCCGCGAAGATAAGAATACCATGCTTATGGTATATAGAATGACATAACGAGGGGATTGTGGGAGTGTGTAAATCGCCGTACCTTTGCACCGTCAAACATTTAAAGTGTAAGAAGATGAAAAGGATAGCATTTACAATAGCATTGTTTTTGAGCCTCGGACTGAGCAACGTCTTGGCAGAGGAAAATAGTACTAATAATAATGTACGCACGATAAAGGCTCCGCGCTTCGCACGTCCGTTGGTAGAAAAATGGATTGAGGAATACGCCAAGACTGAGCCCGGTGTGGAATTCCAGATAGCCAAGGGTCAGGAAAACTCTGACCTCACGGTCACCATTGATCATCAGGAAGCCGACACAAAAGACTTTTGCCATTTGTTATATATAGGGGAAACAGCCGTACTGCCTATTACTGCCCGCAGTTCTGAGGCAGCACGGCTATTGGAGGGCAAGCACCTAAATGCGAAGAAATTAAAGCAGCTCTTCTTCCTGAACGACGACTTTGATGAGGATGTGAAGAAGATCAAGGCTTTCGAGAATATTATTATTTATAGTGGTAGCAATGCTTCATCAGTAGCCTCATCGTTTGCCCACAACTTTGGCGAAGAAAGCAGTAGTTTCAGAGGCAAGCGTATCTCTGGTGACGATTTGTTCTTGAATACCGCCGTTTCGAAAGATCCCCTCGGTGTGAGCTTCAACGCCCTGTCGAACATCTTCGACCTGAAAAGCCGTCATCTGAAAAGTGATCTGTCGCTCGTAGGTCTCGATTTGAAGAAGGACCTCGAAAGCTGTTTCAGCGACGATGGCACACTCGATGATGTACTCAACATTTTAGAGAATGGCAAACCGGCTGAGGTGACCATCGAAAAGGTTGGCGTCACATTCAACGATACCGACGAAGCCGTCAACCGCTTCATGCAATGGGTGCTTATGAATGGCACAAAATATAATCACGAATATGGTTTGCTGAACCTTGATAAAAAAGAGACGAGCATCCAGATTGATAAGGTACAAAACACATTGACAGCACAAAAGTAAGATTGTTTTTAGGTTAAAAGGTAAGGAAAGGATAATTCTTATGGTAAAGAGATTGTTTATTGCAACACTCGTTGCAATCAGCCCCCTTTATGCGCTGGCGCAGGGGTTGATAACGGGTCACATCAAAGACGCTCGTAGCGGTGAGTCGCTGATAGGAGCATCGGTGATTGTGAAGAGCGAAAAGGGACAAGGCGTCGTCACTGATATTGATGGTAACTTCTCCTTGCAGACGAAGGTGGAAGCCCCGCTGACTCTGAGAGTAGAGTTCGTAGGCTATCGTCCGATAGACGTGGATGTCTACGACTTCGAAGAACCTGTGGAGATTGCGCTCATCGACAATTCCAACAAACTGGACGAGGTTGTCGTGATAGGCTACGGTACACAGAAGCGTAACCAGCTGACGGGTAGCGTGACCACCGTCAAGGCTGATATCTTCGAGAAGGCTCCCGCGCCAACACTTGATGGTGCACTGAGCGGACAGGTAGCAGGACTGGCCGTGACCGCGAGCAGCGGACAGCCAGGAGCCGACAGCCATATTCGTATTCGTGGTGGCAACTCTGTCAATGCCTCGAACGAGCCTCTTTACGTAGTCGATGGTTTTATCTATTTCAAAGATGCCGCCAACAGCACCACAGATATCGGAGCCATCGAAGGTAGTCTGAACCCCTTGGCCACCATCAACCCTAATGACATCGAAAGCATTGAGGTGTTGAAGGACGTCTCTGCTACTGCCATCTATGGCTCGCGTGGTGCCAATGGTGTGATCCTCATTACCACGAAGAAAGGAAAGTTAGGTAAAAGCAAGGCCCACATCGCCTATAATTATAGTATCGGTGTAAGCAGTGCGACTAAGAAGCTCGACCTCTTAAATGCCAGCGAATGGGCACAATACCAGAAGGATTATTTTAGCAACAAGGGTGGTTATTCAGATACTGAGATTGCTGCACTGGGCAAAGGCACTGATTGGCAGGATGCTGTGCTGCGCACCGCCATCCAGCAGACCCACGAACTGAGCATCAACGGTGGTACGGAGAAGAACCGTTACGCCTTCTCAGCCAACTATACCGATCAGGATGGCATCATCCTGAACTCAGGTTTCCAACGCTATAATTTCCATACCAACGTAGAGTGGGAGTTGCAAAAGAACCTGCACTTCGGCGTTAACGCCACATATGGTCGTTCGAAGCAGAGTGGACTGACTACCACCGAGGAGAAGGTCTTTAACTCATCACCCTTCTCAGCAGGCATCACCAACAGTTTTGTTTATGCACTCATGATGCCGCCTGTGGTGAGCGTCTACAACGCTGATGGAAACTACAATTTCAGCAACCCCTATGAGTATGCCTACTTTGCTATTGGTGACCACTCTGCCAACCCTGTTTACGACTTGAAAGAGAGCGTGGCCGAAAACATCAACAACTACCTGTTGAGCAACGTATGGGCTACCTATAAGATCGGCCACCTGACACTGAAAGCCACCGTAGGTCTGAACAGTGAGAAGCTCACTCAGAACTACTTCTCTGGGGCCTACACCTCTTTGGGTCTCGCCACACAGGGTATCGGTGGTACGGGTAACCGTCAGACCGATGTGTGGCAGCAGGAGTACACCGCCACCTACGAGCATGACTTCGGTCACCATCATATCGAAGCTTTGGGCGGCTACACCCGTCAGACACAGACCTCAACTTATAGTACCATCCGCACCAACCACTTCACCAACGAGAGTCTGAAACAGTACAATCTGGGCGACGGTTCTGAGATCTACACGCCACAGACGGGCATCAGTGAGTCATCGCTCAACTCAATCATCGGCCGCGTTAATTATACGCTGAACGACCGCTACAATGCCACTGCCACTTTCCGTGCCGACAATAGCAGCCGCTTCTCGGCAGGTCACCGCTGGGGCTACTTCCCTTCATTAGGTTTGTCGTGGAACGTTGATAAAGAGCGTTTCTTGCGCCGCATCCACAGCATTGACTACCTGAAACTGCGTCTCTCAGGCGGATTGGTAGGCAATCAGGAGATCAGCGATTACGCCTTCTCTACCTCCTACGCCACGGGTTTCTACGGCGGTAGCAGCAGTTACTCTAAGCAGAATGCTGCCAATGACGACCTGAAATGGGAGACCACCGCAAGCTATAACCTCGGTATCGATCTCGGCCTTTGGAAAGATCGCGTGAACATCGTATTTGATGCCTACTACAAAAAGACCAGCGACCTGTTGCTTGTGGTGCCGATGGGCTTTTCAGCAGGTGTCACTACCCAGTTGCAGAATGTTGGTAATGTGGAGAACAAGGGCGTGGAGTTGGCCGTCAGCACCACTCTCATCCAGAGGAAGAATCTGAATTGGACGGTCTCGGCCAATGTTGCTTACAATCACAACGAGATCACCGACATGGGTTCCACGAATAACGTTATCCAAGGCTCAGACAACCAGATGATTCTTCGCAAAGGTGAGTCCCTTGGTTCGTTCTATGGACTGAAATTCATTGGCATCGTACAACAGGGCGAGGACGTGAGCCAATTGCCTACCATCAACGGACTGACGCCCAAGCCTGGCGATCTGAAATACGAGGATACCGATGGAAATAATCGCATTGACGGCAACGACCGTGTGATTCTCGGTAGCATCCAGCCCGACCTCGTCTACGGTTTCTCTACACTGCTCACTTGGCGCGAGCTCGATTTCTCGGCATCTTTCGCCGGCAGCTATGGCAATGAGGTTTACAACGCCTTGGGTCGTCGTCTGGAACTGACCAACGATTCCTATAATGTGCTCAGTACCATCAAAGATTCGTGGACACCCGAGCTTGGTGGCAACACCCTGCCTCTGGCCAGCAATGCCCGTCCCTTCGGCTATATCGACAGCCGCTATGTGCAGAGTGCCAGCTATCTGAAACTGCGCAACCTCACCATCGGCTACCGTCTGCCAAAAATCAAGAGCGTTCCTGTGGGCATCCGCGTCTACGCCACTGCCGCCAACCTCTTCACCATCACCTCCTACAAGGGCTACGATCCCGAGGTGGCCAGCGGCACTGATGCCGGCGCCTACCCCTCTTCGCGCAGTTTTGTATTCGGAATTAACATAACATTATAACAAATTAGAGTATTAACTAAAAGTAAAAAGGAGATTTAAGTATGAAGAAGACAAACATTTTACTCAATGCCGCTTTGGCAATAACCCTTTCGTTTGGTTTTGCATCATGCTCAAGTAACGATGAAGACATCGACAACAGTAGTAATAACAACCAGGTAACCGACGAGAATGTCGTGGCCGATGATGCCAGCGCACTTTCGCTCGTCAACGGTGTTTATAGCCATTGGCAGCCCCTCTCGTCATCGTTCTCGTTTATCATCGAATTGAACAGTAACAAACTCATTTCCTTCGAGGGCGAAGAGAGCGAGGCTGGTCCCGTGAACAGCCGTTTCGAGCAGGAGCCTACCACTTGGTATCAGGTCAAGATATTCAACCACCTGCTGCTGGGTATCGCTCAGGACAATGAGGCTATCACCACCATCGATAACTCGCTGAAAGCCGGTAAGGTGACTCAGGCTGGCTACAATGCAGCTGTGGGTAAGGCAAAGTTCCTGCGTGCCTTGGCTTATCTGAAACTGGCTCAGCTGTGGGGCGAGGTTCCTGTATTCACAGAGAAGGGCGGATCTACCACTGAGCGTCAGGACCTGAACACAGTGTTCAACCAGATCGTTACCGACCTGACCGATGCCGAGTCGCTGTTGAAGAATTACGATGGCGATCCTCGCGTGCCCTCTCGTCAGGCAGCCCAGGCTTTGCTTGCCCGTACCTATCTTGTATGGGGTGACAATCCTCTCTCTGCTGCCGAGGTGCAGGCCATCGCTAACGGACAGGCCGATCCTCAGTTCTCGAAGACCGACAGCCGTTTGCAGAAAGCCATCGAGTATGCCGATAAAGTTATCAGCAGCGGTCTGCTGAAACTCGACCCCGAATATAACAAGCTCTACGGTCGCGAATACGAGAGCAACAAGCGCGGCACCAACGAGCACCTCTTCACCATTGCCCATGATGGCGACAAGATCGACGCCCAGGGTAACCACCAGACCCACTGCTCATGGACCTTCCCCTTCCAGAATGGTGAGAATGGCAACGGCTACACCCAGAACCATACCGAGGTGGCTGATGATAACCTCTACGATGACTGGAAGGCTGAGCAGCCCAATGACAAGCGTCTGGCAGAGACCTATTTCGTGGAGATCAAGAATCCCGCCGACGGCAAGACCTACCACTACTATTCGCCCATCTACACACCTATCAATGGTAAGGGCGTAGACCAGAGCTACGAAAACGCAGAGAATCTTGAAATCACCAAGAACAGTGTTGACCGCATCGAGATTCGCTACGCCGAGGTACTGCTCATCAAGGCAGAGGCCCTTGTGCAGTTAGGTCGCAATGCTGAGGCTGCTGAGCCATTCAATCAGCTTCGCACACGTGCCGGTATCGAGACCGTCAGCGCTCCTACCTTTGACCAGATCAAGCGCGAGTGGGACTATGAGTTCACCTACGAGCAGTTCTCAGTGCTGAACAGCTATCGTTGGAAGGATCTCATCAGCAGCGTGAAGAAAGTTGCTGGTTACAAACACTTTGCCGACGACTGGAAGACCTCCCTTGGCAATACCTACAATGCCGATCAGGAAGCCTACTTCACCAAGGTACACAACCACCTCGTGGCCAAGTATAACAATGTTCGTGGTAAGCACTACCGCCAGCCCATCCCCACGGGTCTTCACGGCGAGGATCTCGGCATTGCCCAGAACCCTGGTTACTAATCATCAGCAGGGTATCATATAAGGAGCATCCATCAGGGTGCTCTTTTTTATTGTCGATACATACCCCATGTATGGTATGCAGAATGCCATGAAAAGGCGATTGTGGGGGTGGGAAAATCGCCGTACCTTTGCACTGTCAAATTAGAAGTAATAAACATATAAGGATTAAGGTTATGAAGAAGAATGTAAAAGGATTGTTTTTGGTTATTTTCGCTATGGCGCTGACAGCTTGCAACAGTAACGACGACGGCGTTTTGGCAGGTATTGAGATTCCCGGAATCACCATCACCGACGATATAGACTGCTGCTCGGCCGAAGAGGCGCTGCAGGTGTACAGGTTCCTTCAGACGGTGAAGATCATACCGGAACTGACAACGGAGATTGGCGGCAAATATAACGTCTATGCCTATACCAAGACGAGCACGTTCCATACGGGTTACAACGAGATCTTCTTTGTCGCCACAAAGAAGTCGACGGGTAATTATATCAAGAACTTCGAGTTGACGAACCTCACACCGCTGATGCACATGGTGAAAATGGATATGTATCACAGCACGCCCGTAGGTCCTGCTGCAGCAAGTTTCAACGACGGTTATCTGGCCGTAAAGCGCAGTTGGGTATCGTTCGTGATGAACACCAGCGAGGCTGGCTCGTGGACACTGTCTTACGACGCACAGGTACTGGGCAGCAAGGGCGGCATCGAGAAGAAGGACATCGTAGTGAATGCGCTGCCCGAAGGTCAGGTGTGGCTGAAATCGTTCAAGATAGACTCTGACACGTATTATCTCTCGCTGGTAAACCCCATCGACTTTAAGACGGGCACAAACGAGATTCAGGCCTACGTGTCGAAGAAGAGCGAGAAGGCAACGAACCCCTATCAGGTGGCCACAGAAACCTTTACAGTGGACATTGACCCACGTATGCCAGATATGGGCAACCACACATCGCCTAACAACACACCACTTGTAAAACAGGCGGACGGCAGTTATCTGGGCTCCATCAATTTAACAATGACAGGACTGTGGCGCATTCACCTGACTGTGCGCAATGCTGAGGGCACAATAGTGGCTGGCGGAGACGACCAAAGCGACGGATACAGTTCATTATTCTGGGATGTAACGATATGATCATAGGAATCACTTTGCTATCAACCATATTTCTTTCTGACACGATCGCCACTGAACCGCAACGGTTGGACGAGGTGGTGGTCGTGTCACGGCGACAGGGCGGCAAGCGGTCGGCGAAAGGACAAGTGGCTTCAATTGACGAGCACCTGCAGGAACTGAACCATGTAGAGCTGGTGCGCCGTGGGTCGTATGCCTGGGAGCCGATGGTAAACAACATGCAGACGGAACGCCTGTCGACCACCATCGATGGCATGAAGATATTCTATGCCTGCACAGACAAGATGGACCCCGTGACGAGCTACGTGGAGAGCGGCAACTTGCAGAGTATCAGCCTGAACAGTGGGCTGGACGGCAATCCGCAGGCCACAGGAAATATCGGCGGGGCACTGGACCTGAGATTGCGTAAGACAGGTTTTGACGCAGATCCCTATACAGCAACAGCCACCGCTGGTTATGAGGCTAATGGCCACTTACAGGTGTATGGTGCCGATGGTGCCTTCTCATCACATAGAGTCTACGTAAATGGTGGTGCCTTCTACCGTCACGCAGACAACTATAAGGCGGGTGGTGGCAAGGAGTTGGATTTCTCGCAGTTCCAAAAAGTGAATGCCTTTGTGAATGGTGGTCTGCGACTTGCCGAGCATGATATGACAGAGGCGACCTTTATCTTCGACCGTGCCACCGATGTGGGTTATCCTGCACTGAACATGGATGTGGCGAAAGCTGAGGCTTTCATCACCTCGCTGTCGTACAAGCATCTGTTTCAGGACAATCGGCTGGAGTCATGGGAGACGAAGGTATATTACAACCACATCACCCACGTGATGGACGACACAAAGCGTCCTGATGTGGAGATACATATGGATATGCCAGGTAAGAGTTGGACAGCAGGTGCCTATTCGCTTCTGACTGGTAGCTTCGGACTGCATCAGGCACAGTTGAACATCGATGGCTATTACAACCGTTTATTTGCCGACATGACGATGTTTCCTGGTGGTGCGGCGCCGATGTACATGGTGACGTGGCCCGATGTGGGGACGCTGAACGTAGGTGCGGCATTAACCGACAACATCCGTTTCAGTAGTGCATCATCACTTCGTCTCTCAGGGAAACTCTCCTGGCAGCACCAACGGCTGAACAATGATGAGGGTTATAAGGCGCTGAGCGTCTTCTTTCCAGGTATGAAGCAGCAGTATCACCAGACAACGGGCCGCATCGCTATCAGTTATCAATGGACAATGGATAATGGACAATGGATAATTGGTAGCGGTTGGGGTAGCAGAGCGCCCACAGTGACAGAGGCCTACGGCTATTATCTGAACAACACGTTCGACCAATACGACTATATCGGTAATCCGCGTTTGAGAAACGAGAGCGCTATTGAACTCAACACGAGCTATCAATGGTCAATGTTCAATGGTCAATGGTCAATGGCTCTTGACGCCAATGCATTTTTCTTCTCGAATTACATCATCGGACAGTTTGAGACGCGTCTCTCGCCGATGACTGTCGCTGCTGAGGGAGTGAAGGTCTATGGTAATATCGACCACGCCACCATCGCCAACGCTTCACTTTCGGCAGAGTGGAAGCCTGTAAAGGGACTTCGTTGGAGTGTGAAAGGCACGTATAGCTTAGGCCGCGATGACGAGGGTGAGAACCTGCCGTTGATAGCACCGTTAAGTTATCAGTCGCGACTATCCTACACCACTGGCGCACTGAGTGTTTTGACAGAGGTAAAAGGCCACGCACGACAGGCAAAATATGGTAAGAAATATGGTGAAACAGAGACGGCCGCCTGGACGATACTCAACCTTTCGGCTAATTATCAATTCTCCATTATCAATTATCAATTGACACTTCGGGCGGGCATAGAGAATCTCTTCGATAAATACTATGCCACTTATGCCGACTGGTGTCATATTCCTCAAAAGGGACGCAATATATATTTGAATCTTTCGTTTGAATTATAGTATGAAGAAGACTCTATTATGGATAGGAGCACTCGTAGTGGGTGCGATATTAGGATTATTAGGCATCTCGTGGCTCAACGAGGTGATGAACTTTGTGGCGACGGTCTATACACGGCTGTTCCAGTTGCTGGCTGTACCCACGATTGTGCTGGCAGTCATCACCACGTTTGCCACATTTGGTTCTAAGGGCTCAGGCAAAATCTTTGGTCATACCTTGACCTATACCCTGCTCACCACCTTCGCCGCTGCCGCTGTGGGAGCCTTGCTCTATATCCTCATCGCCCCCGGCAATCTGCCCCTCGATTCCGTTGCTGGTGTGGATTTAAAGTCCTTATCCCAGAAGTCGGGGATTTCAAACCCTCTCCAACAGGAGGTCACATATTCAGAGCATATCCTCAGCGTTATTCCCAATAATATCATCAAACCCTTCCTCGAAGGCAATGTCCTCTCGCTGTTGCTGCTGGCCTTTGCCATTGGCTTCGGACTATCAAAATTGCCTGAGTCAGAGAATAAAGCCGTTGTTGTGAAGGGACTGCTTGGGTTGCAAGAACTGCTCTTCCTGCTCATTCGTGGATTGATCTGGGCACTTCCTCTTGGCATCATCGCTTTCTCGGCACAGTTGTCTGCACAGGTGACGGCTGGTGTGGTGGCCGACAGCATCGGCAAATATGTACTCGTAGTCTTAGGTGGCAATGTCATCCAGTTCTTCATCGTGCTGCCGCTCTTCCTCTTGGCGCGAGGCCTGAATCCCATCCATGTGCTGGGTCGTATGATGCCCGCTGTACTGATGGCACTTTTCACCAAGAGCAGTGCCGCCACCTTGCCCGTTACGATGGATACGGCCGAGAACCGTCTGGGCATCCGTAAGAATATTGCCCGCTTCGTGCTTCCCATCTGTACTACCATCAACATGAATGGTTGTGCCGCCTTTATCCTTGTCACCTCACTCTTTGTTATGCAACAGGGAGGGACAGAGCTTACCTTCGGCACCATCCTGCTGTGGATGCTCATCTCTGTCGTCTCCGCCGTTGGCAATGCCGGTGTCCCCATGGGCTGCTATTTCCTCACCCTTTCGCTGATGTCGGGTGTTGGTGCCCCCGTCGCCGTCCTGGGTATCATTCTGCCCATCTACACCATCATCGACATGGTGGAAACGGCCGAAAACGTATGGTCAGACTCGTGTGTGGCGTCTATGGTCGACAAGGATCTCTAATGCTGTTCGATAAAGTGTCACCTTATTCAGGGAAAGAATACACCAGATACTGAGCGTTGGGCTCGGTAGGATAGTTAGTGAGTCGTCCGGAGCGGGTTACAAACGACAGGATGCCACTGTATACGCCCTTGCCGAAGATGAACTGATCGCCGTAGATGTTGATGTAATGAATACGTCGGGCGTCATAGTTCAGAAGCCGTTCTACATCCATGACCGGCATGCCGTCGATCAGAACCAATGAGGGTAAGGTTTTATTGTACTGGTCCTGTTCTGTCTGGACCATCAGCTGTTGTACGCCATTGAATTTCCTTTTCGAGACACATCTCACATATTCAAGCAGCACCTCTCTGATGGTCAGGAACTGACGGTACTCATCAAGATTATAGGAGAGATAGGGGTGGATGCCATAGATGGTTTCGTCATAGTCTAATGGCTTTCCTTCTTCGGCCGTGTCGTCCGAATTATCACCCAGTTTTATTTCCCGTTTGGCAGGTGTAATGGCTATCTGATGCCGCTGCATGTCGAGGGAGCGGGCTTCCACCTCGCTGCGCTTGTAATGGAACACGAGATGAGGGAGCTGCCTGGGGAGCAAGGTGGCAAAAGGACTGATCATTTCGATGGGCAGACTCTCGCCGGTAGTCGATACGGCACTGAGCACCAACGGCAGTTTACCGTGGATGCCGTAGGTGTAAAAGACGGCGGTGGAGTCGTCGACCATCTTTCCCTCAAAATAATGTATCTGCTTGCCGATGATGCTTAAGGAAGGCAGAATCTGGCTGCCTTTGTAAGTCTTGCCGCCATAGACATTGCTGACACGTGCCTTGATGATATGTCCTTCTATCTCGCGCTCATCAACGGCCTTCTGACTTACCAGATCCGCCGTTCCATCAGCCGTCACTCCGCAACTATCACCTGTCACCCACTTGATATCGTCATCAGCGCTCTTGTAAAGTGGATTGATGATGGCCACAAGCTGTTGAGACACCTGGGCGTTGTCGCGGGTATAGACTGACAACACATAGTAGCCGCTATGGAGGTGGGAAGGCAGTTCTATCACACCTCTCCCCTCCCCGCCTTTAAGACCTACCACAACGCCGGCAGCCAGACCATGCGCGTCGCACAGTTCGGCATAGGCTATCTGGGCATTAGCGTCCGTCACGCTGACCTGCATCGCCTCACCAGCAAGATACCAGGGGCGATTGGTCTCGACACGAATGGCAGATAAAGGTAAAAAGGTAAAAGGGTAAAATAGTAAAACACTTAACACCCAAAACCTTAAACCTTTAATTATGTTTCTGATATTTATACGATTCATATCACCTTTTTTTACCTTTTTACTTTTTTACCTTTTTACTTTTAATAGCTATAATCCTCGTCTAATGACCAGAAGTCGGGCTCTTCTGTATAGGCGCCTCTCTGTCTGACATCGAGTTGATACTTTGTTGCCCAAGCCGTATTCAACGGTCCTCCTCCATTCATTCTGTTATCCTCCCATTCGCAGAGGTACATTCCCTGACGGGCTATTCGTACGCAGTCGTCTATGGAACAGTCTTTGAGCCAGACGCGTTTGTCACCGTTATAAATGCGGTTGATAGAGAAATCACGAGGATCAAAGAAAAACCTGTATCTGGCGGTATTCATCGTGCACCCTATAAACCCTATCACGGATTTGTGTGCCGTGAGGCAATGGATATTGGATGGCAGGGCAGACGGTAGCGGTGTGAACAATCCTCCCATCTCAGAACTGGCCTGTCGCAGCGCAAGTTCATACTCATATTCATCCTTTGAGATGGCACGCTGTTGCACCAGTCCGCTATATTTGTAATAGAGACGCTCATCGCTATTGTCAATGTCGTAAAGCTTGATTCGTTGGATGTGATGGCCGTCATAATGGGTGCTGACTTCCACCTGGTTACTCGAGCCTATGCCATTCCTCCACCCACGTTCAGGGAATATGCCGATGGAATCAACCTTCTGCCTTTTTTCTATGTCGAAATACACGTAGGTGATGTAATCCGGATGCACTTCCCAGGTCTCAGTGTATGACCAGGAATAGTAATTTGTCTTGTTGGCCTCAAAGGGAGTCTCTGGGGTGACGAGCACATCGATCTGGCTTTCCGGCGTGTTCTGCACCCCTACAACGCTTGCTATCTTCTCTGTCCGGAGGGGTTGCTGGGGTTCTGATTCATAGACCTCGCCATCTGCTTCAATATGCAGATAATACGCTACGTCAGGATTAAGCTGGTCAATCCAGCAGGCGTAATAGTCGTCGGTGGCCTGCGCCTTGTATTCAGAGCCGTCGCTGCCGTGTACAGAAACACTGGCTCCCGTGACCATCCTGGCTGCATGGGAAGCCCTCAGATCCTGTGTGTGCGACAGGTAGAACTTATTCAATTCCCCAGAACATATCGTGCCTTCGACAACGAGCAAGTTGGAATCCTTATCAGCAATGTCCGCTTCGTATTCATCAACACAGCCCGACAGCGCGAAAAGTAAAAAGGTAAAGAAGTAAAATGGAATATATTTCATCTTAGTTGAAGCGTATATTAAGTGAAACATAAGGAATGGCAGTGCCAAACACAGACAGCCTATACCCTTTTATATTGTCCCCTTCATTGACATAATAGATATTATAGGCATTCCTGCGTGCAAGGGCGTTGTACACACCGATGGAGAACGACGTGTGAAGGAAACTGGTGAGTCGATGGGTCGGCTCGATATTGAACGCAAGGTCCAGACGCATATAGTCGGGAATACGGTACGTGTTGCGGTCAGAATAATAGGGCATGAATTTCTGATAGTACGTGTTGTAATATTTGCCTGTTGGCAGCGTTGTCGGACGGCCGGTGGCGTAGTTGAAGTTGCTTGAAAAGCTGTATCTCTCAGTAAACTTGAGGTTGAGCACAGCCTTCACCTCATGGGGCCGGTCGTATTCGGAAGGATACCAGTCACCATCGTTCACCGGGTTTTTCACCCCCTTGTCATCCTGGCGGAGCATGGAGCGGGAGAAGGTATAGCTCACCCATCCGTTCACCTTGCCAAAGGGTTTCTTCACCTGTAACTCTACGCCATAGGATTTTCCCTTGGTCGAGATCACATCGGTCTCAAGGTGTGGGTTCATCAGCAGAACGGCAGAATTGCGATAATTCAGATAGTCGTCGATGTGCTTGTAGTACACTTCCGCTGAGAACTCATAATTCTTGTCCCTTGTCTCGTGATAGATGCCGGCAGCTGCCTGCCACCCGTTCTGCGGCTTGATATTAGGATCGGAAAGTTTCCATGTATCAGTAGGCGACACAATCGATGTGTTCGACACCTTGTGGATATACTGGTGCATCGTGTTGAAGCCGACTTTCAAGGAAACATTCTCCTTGATGGCATAGAGCGCTGACAACCGGATCTCAGGAGCCTGATAGGTCTTGATGAAGCCTGTCTCAGACCGCGTTTCCAACATTGTTTCCTCTGATGGAAGCTGGTCTGCTTCGTAATAATTCACGTCGCGGGGACCAAGGGCATTAAACATGGAATAGCGCAAACCGGCAGAAACCGTCAGCTTTTCTGTGAGAGGGCGCTCATAACTGATATAGGCTGCGCTCTCCAAGGCCTTCTCACGCTGCAACTGGTCGGACTTGATGAAGGATGCATCGCCCACCGGCTCATACTTTCCTGCCTGCACATTATAGTGCTGCATGGAGAGACCGTATGTGATGACCTCTTTTTCCGTCAGACGCTGACGGATGTGAAGTTTGCCCCACAGCTGGTCGATGCCGAAGCTCAGTCGTGCAGCTGAGGAAGGTACGCTCCTGTTCTCGTTGAAATAGTCGTAGTGGTCGAGTCCGGCAGACAGTGTAGCCGTGATCTTCTCATTCAGCATAGAACGCCACTCTGCCGAGAAGTTACTGTTCTGATAGCCGTAATTATCATCCGAACTGAACGAGAACTTGTCATTACTCCAATAGCCATTGATTTTCAGACGGTTCAGGCTGTTGAGTTTCCATGTCAGCACGCCACCTAAATCATAGAAGTTCGCCGTACCGTTACGATAGCCGCTTTTCTCCGGCAGCTGCTTCAGTATCCAGTCACTATAGGTCGTGCGACCATTCAACAGCAGTGACATCTTATCCTTAACGATAGGTATTTCGAGATTCGCCTTGCTGGTGAGCACACCAATACTGGCAGAACCTGTCAGCTTTTGCATATTGGCCTCCCTCGAATTGACTTTCAGCACACTGCTGATTCTGCCTCCGTATTCCACAGGAACGCTTGACTTGAACAGTTCCACATCCTCCACCGCATCTGAATTGAATGATGCGAACAGTCCGAACAGGTGAGACGGATTAAAGACGGTGCCGCCATTGAAAAGTATCAGGTTCTGGTCTGTGGCGCCGCCTCGCACATTATATCCGCTTGAAGCCTCTCCAACGGTAGTGACACCTGGCAGCGAGAGCACAATCTTCATGATGTCCGACTCGCCAAAGGCTGAGGGAATGTTTTTCAGCAGCTGGGGCTTGAACTTCTCAGAACCCATGATCACGTTGTCTACCGACGACGGACGACCACCAACAACCACGATCTCGTCCAATTCCTGATCATCGGCAATACTGGCCCTTGCCTTCTTCATCCCCGGCACTACATAGACCTTTGATTTTGACGAACCCGCGGCTATCGAGACGGTATCGCTGTCAAGAACGGGAATTCCCTTTATTAATGGATAATTGATAATGGATGATGGATAATTATTTGATGCGCCTTCCTGCAATTGTCCATTATCCATTGTCCATTGTCCATTGTCTAAAGCGGAAGCCAATTTTCCATTATCCATTATCCATTGTCCATTGTCATAATCCATCGGAGAGCCTGAAATGCTTTCCACCACTTTGACAAGGCTGCTCTCGCGCTTGCTCTTTGAGAAGGAAAGATGATTTTTCCTCGCCGTCTGCCGGATTTGCTTTTTCTGTTCTGGGAAGAGTTTTGCCACGTCGGATAAACGCTTCACATGATGCATTTCCCCGTCGGGAGTGATGAGTGTATATTGTTCCAAGGTTCTGAGTGTCCTCAGCAGTTTCCTGGTACCAAAATACATGTCACCATTGTCAATCTTCCACACACTATGATAAAACCTGATGCCGTTGGTGCTCCCATCGCAAAGCAGGTTCGCATAGCGTGTGCTGTCCTCAGGATCTTGCACATACCTGTGGCCGTCCATCTCAAACCAGTCAATGTATTTCTTTTCTGGCAGACATAAATAATTGCCTACGGGGGTAAGAACGGCTATGCGCTGCATGAATTGGTCAAAACGCAGCTGTACATCGTCATAGACCACGCCATGATAACTGACACGGCCTGCATATAAATCGGTATTGTCTTTATAATAGGGGATGTCGTGCCACAACAAGAGTTGGTATTGGGGCTCAACGGATCCGACATACAGGCGAGCAAAATCGGAAGCAGAGGGATGGTGCTCCTGAGCTCCGACAGGCTGTATGACGGACATCATATAGACCAAAAATAATAAGGCTAGTTTAGAATGTGTCATGATTTCTAATACTGTTCAATAAAGTCGCGCACCAAGCGGAAGACGGGTTCGTAGCTATCAAAGCGCACCGTCTTGTAGGTGTCGAAGATGGTGTGGTAATACTGGAAGGCGTCGCCCTTCTCATTTTCGAGGAAGATACAGGGCACGTGGCGCGTGGCAAAGGGATAGTGATCGCTGTTGGCAGCCAGATCACCACGGTGCAGGGCCTTGAAGTGGTGCTTCTCAGCATTGATCCTCTCAAAGAGCTTGTAGCCGCGCATACCCTCGTCGCTCACCTCGCAATACTGATTAGGATTGTTGTCGCCAATCATATCGATATTAAAGAGGTATTTGATCTGGCTCAGCGGCACGATGGGGTGCTCGGCATACCACGTAGAGCCGCGCAGGTTGGCATCCTCGCCAGAGAAAGCAATGAAATACATATCATAGGGCGGACGGTGCTTGGCGTAGTAAGCCGCCAGTGTGACGATGGCAGCAGTACCCGAGGCATTATCGTTGGCACCGGCATAGAAGACCTTCTTGCCGAGATTGCCCAGATGGTCGTAGTGGGCCGTGAAAACGTAGCAGCTATCGTGTCGCTCGCCAGCCACCTTAGCGATAACGTTGAAACACTCGTAATCTTTCAGGAACTTATTGTCGACATTCACCTTCACGCGCTGCACGCCATTGATGGCCTCAGGCGTCACCCAAAGGATGGGCTTATCCACCACCTTCTCGCCATAGGCCTTAAAGAACTTAATGGGTGCCTCCCAGGTATAGATGAGACCTGCATTGGGACACTCGCCCGCTTTCTGTAATTTCGAAAAATCCTTGCGATGCTTATAGGTAAACCAGAATTCACAGGCCACCAGACAGTTGGCGTACTCGGGCTTGGCCAAGTCGGCAAACATCCGCTCAGCATCATAGTTCAGCGTATCCACATGATAGACGGGAAACTCGCCCTTCACACCAGGCGAATACTCGCGCATCGAGAAATCCACACCTGGTTTCAGCTTTTTTCCATCAGCCCACATCTGCATCTTACCGCAGAAGGTATTGATATCCAGTTTGAAGGGCTGCAGCGTCACCTCGTCAACACCCGCCTTCTCAAACTCCCGCTGCAGATACTTACCAGCCTTATTGGCGCCGTCTTTGGCATAGCCGCGCCCCTGATACTTGGCGCTGCTCAGTTGCTTGATCACCTGTTTGTATTGCGTCAGGTCCTGCGCACCAGCCATGGTGGTCGCAAGCACCAACAGCATCATTGTTATCGTCTGTTTCATACGCTATTCTTATGTCTTAAATCCATGTCAGTTTTCGCCAAAGACCCTCTAACGGTCCGCGAGGATGGTTGCGGAACCAATAACGGGCGAAGAGATACTGGCAAATGACCATTCCGCAGCCCACCATCACGGCGTAGGTGATGCCTAAAAGGCGGTAGCAGGCCAGACCATAGCCGCAGAAGATGAAGCAGCCGATGATGGACTGCAGCAGATAGTTGGTCAGACTCATACGTCCGAAGATGCAGAGATGATGGAGCACACGGCGCACGCCATCGAAGGCATACCAGGCAGAAACCACAGCCGAGACGATCATCAACAGGATGATGAGGTTGTAGATGGGTTTGAGCCATGAATCCAGCTCGCCGAAATCTGGGCTCATCATCGAAATAACGCCGAGGGCCGAGGTGACGAGGAGGGTATGCCATATCTGCAGATTGCGCCCCTCGTTGTAAAAGAGCCTCTGACGTCCTAACTGCATACCAAGGATAAACAGGCAGAGCAGCTGCGTCAATCGTCCGCTGAAGACATTGAATCGGAAGTTCACCTCAAACCCGTATCGCAGGTTGGTCAGCATATTCTCCCAGAACGTGCCATGTTCGTGGGCGCTGTTGATCTTGCCATACAGTTCCCACATGGTGCTGTGGTCGAGCGTGGTGCCCGTCAGCAGACAATAAAGCTCTACGGGCTGGATGGCCAGCAGGATGATGATGCACCACACCCACTTCGACGGCAGATAACTGATGGGGATAAGCAGCAGGCCGTAGCACGCATACAGCATCAGGATGTCGCCATCGTAGAAGGCTACGTTGATGATACCAAACATAAACAGCAGGCACATACGCCAGGCAAAGCGACCCGAGAAGTTCTTGCCCTTCTGCTGCTGGTTGTCGTTCATGATGAAGAAACTCAGTCCGAAGAGCATGGCGAAGATGCCGTACATCTTGCCTGATAGCAGCCAGGCCAGCACATCGGCCACCGTCTGGTCGCTCGCCAGCGGATGAACTATCGGCTCCTGGGTGAAGATGTTAAAGTGCTCTACGGAGTGATAAAGGATGATGCCGGCCACTGCGATACCTCTCAGGGCATCGGCCACATCAATTCGGGTGTTGGGTAAATTGCGGGTCTTATACATTATTTATCCATTTTCGACTGCAAAATTACGCATAATTACCAAGACCGCCAAACAATACCGCCACTTATTCAACGTTCTGTTGTCCTAATGCAAAATGGAATGACTTACTGAAATGACGGCGGGAATAATAAGTGACAGAGGGATGCGATAGATCCATCACCATCGTCCAGGCGGTTCCGAGGAATCCCTCGCGCTGAGGCTGCGACACGACCGCGATGGCTTCGGTCAACTGTTTCTTACTCATCACACCGTGCGTCTGGTCGAACCGCTGGCAAAGTTTGTCATAACGGTCATCGCCTTCTTCAAGTCCTACATTCAGCTTCTGCTCACACAAATAGTGATTGGCTACGGCGGGCGATTCTGTTACCACCATCTTATTGTCAACATACTCCACAACCACACTTCTGCCTGAAACATCAGCCATGGCATAATGATGGGCCGAGCCGATATCTGAGTGCATATCGATACCTTCAAGCAGTTTGAGGGCCTCGTCTACATTGGCTGCATTTTTCAGCATATAGGAGATGGCGGCTGTCGTGGTCAGATCGGGTTTGCTGGTGCGCTGGTGCGTCTGAATCGTATCGCCAGCCATCAGGTCGGCAATGGCCAAGCCCTTTTCGTTGATACCGTCGAGGGCGACAAACAGACCTGTCAGACACATATATTGGTTCTTGAATCCCTCTGGTTTGAAGTCCTCGCCGAATCCATAGAACTCCACGTTGAAGGTGGTAATCGTTTCGTACCCCTTATCAGGGATGCAATGCATGATGACGCCAATGGCCGACGGGAAGTCGAAGTTGCGCCCCATCAACACATCGCCATCGGGTGTGCGCACCGTGAGGGCTGAGCATCCGAAACCGTCTTTCTTGGTTTCTACCTCAGGTTTGTAGTGTCCCTTTGACAGGAACTCAATGGCGTAGCTTGCCAACTGATCGGCAGATTCAAATCCGCCTTTCGCCATCAGTTCGTCGAAGCCGTCGTCGCCCTTGTACTCCATATAGTACAGTCCGTTGTCGAGTTTCACGCACGAATTAGCTCCCTTCACCAGTGGACCAAACTCCATCCACATCAACACTCCTGCGACTATCACCAGTCCCAGCACGCTCAACAGCGCAATCTTCAATGCTTTTTTCATTCTCTATTTTTTATGTTTACGGTTTTCGACCGCAAAGTTACGAATTGTTGCCGAAACTGCCAAACATTCCATTTCATATTCTTTCCATTCCTCTCCGTCAATCTGATAGGCATCTGCACCTGTGATGCGGAAGCCGACGGACTTGTAGCATTCGACGGCAGAGAGATTATCGCAAAACACGCCAAGAGTAATCTTTTGAGCACCCAGTTCCCGCTGCGCATAATCAATAGCGAGGCGCAGCATCTGTTTGCCATAGCCTTTACCTCGTTTCGAATCGTCCACAATGACGAAGCCAAAACGAATGACACTTTTATCCTCTGAGGGGAGTCTCAATAGGATATGCCCAATAATTTCTTCTCCCACGACAGCCGTGAGCGGATACATGTTTTCTCCCTCGTACTGCTCCATCATCTCCTCAGGCTGAGCAGGGAATTCTTTGTACCTGTCAGCACTCCAAAGCCGGAAGGCATGCTTATCCTTGCACCAACTCAGGATTGTCTCTGCATCGTTGATGTTGAATGGTCGAAGTGTCATCATAATAAATAATCTCCTTCGATTCTAACTGTAGCCTTACCGCCGAAGAGGACTTGGCCATTAGCGTTAATGACTAATACTTTCATTTTATATGAAGATTTTACGAAGATCTAATTCTTAGATATTTCCAATCTCAACACTCTGATAGGTCTGTTCTCGCCTTGATACTGGTTTGCATCGATGCAGGTTTCACCCGTGGGTACGAAACCGCACTTCTCCATTACTCGGCCTGAGGCAGGATTATCTACGAAGTGCCCGCTGATGAGCGATTTGATGTCCGTCGTTTCTCTGATGTGGTCTAACATCAAGCGCAGTGCTTCTGTACAGATGCCCTGATTCCAATAGGGTTTCGCCACCCAATAGCCGATGAGCGGTTCACCCTCGCGGGCCGGCAAATCACACTCGCACGAAGGACCATAGCCCATAGCGCCAATCGGCTGACCTGTCTCTTTTAAAACGATAGCCCATGTGTGCAGCGCATCATTAAACACAGTGCAGATAATCTCCAGACTTTCCTCCACACTCTGATGCGGTGCCCATCCAGCACGAGGACCCACATCAGGATCAGAAGCCCACTTATACAGCACTTCCGCATCGCTGTCGCGCCAAGGGCGCAGTAATATCCTTTCTGTTTCCATCATTTTCTCCTATAATAAATACCTTCATGCCTTGTTATGAGGAATGTACAGCGATCGCTTCCCCTGAGAATTGTATTCTCAATCCGAACCTCGAAATGGCTGTCCGGTTCTAGTTGCGACAAGATATATAAAATGCTCTGTCGTGAGCACTCACATTGCTGCGGATGGTTTCTCAGCCCACATTTAACTTTAGGGCACGTACATTCCAGATAACTCAGTTCATAAATCTTTCCTGGCTCAATCACCCTACCCGTATAGGACTTGCTGTTGTACCCTTCCGTATAGATTCTGTCAAAATCCCCATTATACTTGGCATATATTTGCTTATGTATCTGGAGAACATGATCCTTTACACATTCGATGGCTTCTTCTCTATAGCACATACCTTTATTATGTTCTTTCATTGTTTGTAATCGGCAAGCGTTTTAACCTCACAGCCTTTGCTCTCGTAATAGGCGAGCATCTCTGGGAGTTTCTTCAGGTCGTAGCTGGTGATGCAGTCGGAGAGGACATGTACTGTGAAGCCCGTCTTGGCCATATTGAAACACGTCGATTTCACGCAGGCCGTAGCATCAGCACCTGCTACGTAAAATTCATTGATGCCGTTCGCAGCGATGAAAACAGAAAACGCCTCGCTTGTAAGGGCATTACTCTTCGTCTTCACGAAGATATTGTCTGACACGACCTTCATCTCAGACACCAGTTCCTCGCCCTTGCTACCAGACTTGAACGTTCTCGTAGCAGCAGTGATGTTGTTATGCTTGATGTAGACCACATGCATCCCCTCTGCCACAGCCCATTCGATGGCTGCGTTGATGTTGCCGATGATGTCGCGGTAATGCTTGGTGATGTCGTTCTGGATGTCGATAACGACAAATGCTTTATTGTTCATCATTTACTCAATCACAAAACTACGTGGATAGAAATCACTATAGAATCGACCATCGGTGGCGGTGAACTTCAAGACGCAGTAGTTAGGGTCGGTTACACCACCGGGATAGTACTGCTCGTCGCCATCGTGCCAGATCATCTCTTTCGAGGCGGCATCCGTCAGTACCTCCATCGTGCCCCGCAGCATCATTCCCTTGAAGCCTTTGGCATCGCAAAAATAGATGCTGGCCTTGGGATTTGCCTTGTATTGAGCTACGCGTATTGAGAATGTGTTGGTTGTAAAGTAGAAGGTTTTGATACCCTCACGCTTGCGCGGCTTCAACATGGCCTTGGTCCAAGGAAAACCTTCTTGGTCTACTGACGAAATATAAGCGATGGGCAGTTTGTCAGCCATCTGTGCAATGAGTTCTTTAATGCCTGCTAAAGCGGGATTAGCATTCATTGCTTCACCGTTATTCACATCCAGCGTTTGGCGCCAACGCTTAAGCTGGGGAAAGTACGATTTCATCATGCCGATGTATTCCTCTTTGGTAATAGGTTTTTCTAACCCTTCATTAACAGCATTCACAAATTGAGCACAATGCTCAATCATCTCTTCCATCGTACAATCCTGCAGGAACTTCCCATCCTTGTAGCAGTACATGCAGTAATCTTCGTTCTTACTTCCGTCGGCATTAGTACCGAGGACATCCTCTGTGAGCGGCATGCCGCAGCTCTGACAAAATTTCTGTTCCATAATTCATATTTGTTTTATCATATTCGTTATTATATAATGTTCATGAATAGCGGCAAACGAGGCGATAGCGGCTACAATGGTGATGGGGATGATAGACTGAAATGTCATGGGAACTGCAATGAAGAGTAGAAAGCCTGTTATTTTGTTCGCGAGAGTGTGAGGGAATTGAAAGCATCCATACATCACAAGGGCTGATGTTTGATTAACGATTTTAATCGCGACGATTACTCCTGCCCACAGCCATAGCCATTGTGGCAGTTCGAGTATCGGCAGGAGTAAAGGGCACAAACACGCTACGAAGCAGATGTCTGCCAAGCTATCCAGCAATGCTCCCGTCTTGGTGACGCACTTCAGCTTTCGAGCCAGCCATCCGTCGGCTATGTCGCTGATGCCGCAGAGAGCATAGATTATCCAAAAACTATCATTCGCCACATCACAGAAAAGCAAACCTAAAGAGCCTGCAATCCTTAGCAGCGTCATGATGTTCGGCAACAGAGTCATATCGTATTGATGATCTTTTGCAGTTCTTCCAAAAATCGGGCGGCATGCGAGCCGTCCATTTGCGCGTGATGGAACTGAAAAGAGATGGGTAGGGTAGTTTTCAGCCAGCCTTTGCGGTAACGGCCCCAGGCGAGGAAAGGGTTGTTGTAGATGCCGCTGTATTGGTTGACGATGCTATCGAGTTCTGTGCCTGTGACGGCTGATGTGCCTACGATGACAGCCTCATCATCTAAGATGTCCTGGCACGTCTGGCTGATGGTCTCTGTCAGATGCATGTAATTGGCGTTAAACGCCTCCAAATCATCGCTGACGGCAACGTCGCAGAAACTGAGTCCGCCCTTTATGTTATCCACTATCATGTTGATGGCCATACGGTCGTACTTGTACAGTTTGCCGTTATGCGGCAACATGTAAAACTCCTCTATCGTTGATGCGGCCTTGCCGATGCACCAGCAGAGCAGCATGTTGAATTTCATACCGCGCCGACGGCTTACTTTACAGAGCCTTGTCACATCGAAGGTCTTGGTAAGCGTCACCATCGGCATGGGCGATTTCATCCACAGTTCGAATGCGATGGCTCTATTGGTATCCTTGGGATTGATTTCCTGTTTCATTTCCTCCAGCGTTTTAGCATCGGGAAGAAGCCTTGCATCATCTGCTTGTACTCATCCCTGGTTATGGGTTTAGGCATGTTCTTATTTACCTCGTCGATAAACTGGGCGCAATGCTCAATCATTTCGTCCATGGTGCATTCCTGCAGAAACTGTCCATCCTTGTAGCAGTACTGGCAATAGTCGAAATTGGTGCTGCCATCCGCGTTTGTGCCGCAGTCCTCGATGCGCGTCAATGGCATGCCGCAACTTTGGCAGAACTGAGGCAGTTGGCCTTCTTGGAAGGCTTTCTCCTTTGTAGGGAAGGTGGCTTCGTAAGCCTCGAAAGCATCAGAATTCTCCTCTGCCACAAAGTAACCCTTCGGCGGGCAGTAGGTTCCCTCACGATTGCCCCAATAGCCAGGTATCAATTCTTGAGCGAGAAAATATGACACTTCTGAATCTCGCGGTTCTGCATGATAGTGAATCTTCATCTTACTGGCGAGGTCGAAGCCTGCGTATTTGTAGAACTCAATATTTCCCTCCATCTGCAGAAGACCTATACCCATCTCCTTGGCTTTCTCTATAGCATACTTCAGCAATTTCAGACCATAGCCCTTGCGCTTATAGTCTGGATGGATGCTGATGGGGCCGAAAGTCCACGAAGGGAACACCGTTCCATCGTCAAGCGTAATCTCTGCTTTCGAAAACATCACATGGCCGATAATCTTGTCATCCTTCTCCATCACAAAATCCAGCTCTGGGATGAAATCTGGATTCGTTCTATATTGGTTGAGCACATAATGCTCCGTGCATCCTGGACGGTAGACGTTCCAGAATGCCTCTCGCGTAAGATTCTCTACCTCACGATAATCTTTTGGGATTTCTAATCTAATATTCATTTTTGGGGGGTTTACCTAATTATAATACTTTCTTTACTCCAGGAATCAGCCTTACCAACCAAGTGAGCACAAACGAACAGATGGTGGTAATGATGCCGATGAACATGAACTTGCCGAAGGCTCCCATCCAGATGCTGTCGGTGGCATGTTGCAGAACTATCATCAGCAACAAATGGAAGATATAGGCACCATATGACTGGGCGGCGCACCACTGCCAGAACTTGCTGTCCCAGTTTCCATACTCACGGAACAGCCAGAGCAGTCCAAAACAGATGAAGACACACAAAAGCGATTCGTAGATGCCAAACCACTCAGTAACGAAAGCGTTCCATGCTCCGCCATCACGCAGATAGATGCCTAATGCCAAAAGGTAGCCAATCGTTAGCGATATTGTTCCTGTGGTGTTACCCATCTTCTCGAGCCAGGCGAATCTTCGTGCCAGAATGCCGATAATGAACATCATGACGTATTGCAAATAGTGGGCGGGCTCCATTGGCAATGGAATTATACCAAAGGGCCAGATCCAATGATCCTGCGGGCTGACCTGACGGATGAAATAACTGCCAATACCCATCACACCGCCCAATATCAGCAGGCCGATGACAGTGGGTCTCGATGAGCACTCGCCATTGATGGGCTTGCAGAATTGGCGAACCAAAGCGTAAATCAGACAGAACACCAGCAGGCTCTCGATATACCACATATGCCCAATCTCCGGCTTGCCTGACAAAACAGATATCAACCCACCCATCAGCAAAAGCGGAATACCCAAGCGGATGAGTTTCTTCTGCACAAAGACCTTTGCCCCCTGCTTATCGAAGCTCGAAGGCACAAAGTAACCTGAAATCAGAAAGAACAGCCCCATGAAGAAGGCTGCATTGACAGAGAAGAAGTGCCATATCCAGGGCATAAACTCGGCAGGATTGCTGGGATGGTAAGCCCAATCGCCACCATCGCCGTATGCCTGACCAGCGTGGTGGAATATCACCAACACCGTCAGGCACACTTTCAGATTGTCCAGATATAAAAGCCGTTTCTTACTCATCAAATTTCATATTTTTCTTTTCGACCGCAAAGATACGAATAGTTGCGGAATATTCCAAATTTACCGTTTACATTCTTGCCTTCTGCTTCTCGCCAGCACCACTTCCGCGGTACTTCGAGCGGGCCTCGTTAAACTTCCAGTTGAGGTTGACGAGGAACGTGCGACGAGCGGGGTTGTCAGTCGACAGTTCGCGAATGCCATAGACGACGGCAGCGGTCTTGTTGGTATTCAGCACATCAGTACAGCGCACATCAAGCGTCAGCATACCCAGACGGCGGAGGTTGAAGTCGCGCTGCACGCCGAGTGTAAGGTCGAAGCGCTGGGCAGTGATGCTGAAGTTATTGTAGTCGCCCTTCGTGGCCCACTGGACATTGGCACTCAGGCGGAAGCTGTGAGGCAGCTCGATGTCGTTGTTCCAGACGAGTGTGACGTAAGGGTCGTTGAGGGTCTTGATTGAACCGTTGGCCGTCGGCGTCTTGTAGTTCTGGAAGACGGTGAACGCATACCACAGCGGGTGCCACTTGCCAATGGTGGGATTGGCGGAGAGACTCAGCGAAAGCTGGTTGTAGTCCTCCTCACTGTTGATGGGACGGGCGAGGCTGATGAGTGGATCCGTGCTGCCAGGGAAGGGCTCGGTGGACATCGTCTCGCTGTTCTTCAGGCGGCCATAATTAACAGTCAGGTTTGCCCACTGATAGGCAGCATTCAGCACGAGACTGTGCGTGTAGGTCGGCTTCAGATAGGGGTTGCCGCTCTGGTATGTATAACGGTTTACATAGATGGTCGAACTGGTCAGGTTGCCATAGTTCGGACGCTGAATGTCGCGGCGATACGACAGGCTCAATTGCATCTTTCCGATAGGCGCCGAGAGGGTTGCGGTGGGGAACCAGTCGCCGTAGTCGCGACACACCTCATCCTCTTTTACGCCAAAGTTGAAGTAGTCGTTCGTCAGGTGCTCGTAGCGTAGACCTGCCTGAACATAGAGCTTGCCAAACTGCCGTCCATACTCGAGGAAGATGGCCGATGACTTCTCGTTGATCTCCGTATCGGTAGATTTCACGGGTACGGCATCTGTGGCTTGGAAGGTATAAGCATCCGTGCGATGGTTATAGCTGTACTCGCCACCCAGCGAGAGATTACCCATCAGCACGGGATAGCTGAAGATCAGCTTCGAAGCCCAGAAATTATTGGCGCTGTTGGTATTGCTCTCGATAGTGCGGTCAACGGGGGCGGCATCGACAACCGTCGTCTGCTCTGTTGTGCGGCCTGGCGTCTTGGTGTCGTCGAAGAGTCCGTCGACGTTCAGGTCGATACCCAGCTGTCCCACCTTACCGTTGTAATAGGCGTTGAAGATGTGCTTCTTGACACTCTGGTCTTGCCAGATGTAACTCGCGGAGTGCTCTGTCAGGATACCGTTCTCGAACATGTCCGTCAGGTAGTCACCCTTCGTCTCACCGCTGGGCGTGCGGTCGTATTTGTAGTAGGCGCCGAAAGTGTGGTTTTCGTTCACCATATAGTTCAACTGCAACTGTGGCGACCATGCGTGCCAGGGATGTCTGATCTCCTGGGTGGAGTGACCCGTTACCTCATCTGGTCCCACGTAGTAAAGCATATCGTTGACCTGCAAGCCCTTATAATGATTATAGGTGCCCACCCAGAACGAGCCCGTCACATCGAGTCCGCCCGTGCGGTAGTTGGCGACAAAATTATTGTTCAGCGAACCGCCGTACTGATACATATACTGCGTGCTGTTCTGGAAGCTCAGGCCTTCACCCTGCGCCTTTTTCAGGGTGATGCGAACAACGGCCTTGGTTGATGCAGCATAACGGGCACCTGGGTTCTGCACCACGTCGACATGCTGAATCTGGTCGGAGCGCAGACGCGAGAGTTCCTTCATGTCCTGCACCCGTCGGCCGTTGATATACACCTCGGCATCGCCACGGCCCAGCACTTTCACACCGCCATCGCGCTCAGCCTCCAACGAAGGAATCTTCGACAGGGCATCTGAGACGGTTCCCGCTTTCTCCAGTATCGTTCCAGCAACGGTGGTACGCATGGCGTCGCCCTTGACGTGAGTCTTCGGCAATTGGCCCTTTACCACAACCTCGCTAAGTAGCTGGGTATCCTCCTTCATCTGGATGGTCAGGTTCTGACCCGCATTTATATATAATGTCTGGTAGCCCACGCTGGTCACCTTGAACAATCCTTCGTTGACATCCGTCACAATCTTGAACACACCGTCCATGTCCGTCATCGCTCCCTGCACGAAGGCCGAATCGGGCAACGACAGCAGCACTACATTTACATAGGGCATCGGCTCGCCCTTCTCGTCAATCACTCGTCCGCCCCAGTCTTGTGTCTTGGCGAAACTTGTCAGTGTCATCATCATTAAAGCCATAAGGGCTGTTATCCTAAAAACATTCTTTTTCATATCCTGTGTCTTTTTTTCTTTTTACCTTTATATAGTTGACGCTACAAAATTACAGAAAGTTGCAGAACTTGGTTAATTCTTGATATCCACGCCGCCGAAGAAATTACTGGCAACGATGTGGATGGTGGGGGCTTTCGGATCGGCGGTATGGGCGGCATGATTGCCGATGCCACCGATAAAGCTTTGGCTTTTTACCGTCACATTGACCGTCATGGGCACAATGAGTTCGATACCGCCGCAGAAGGTATGGATGTCGATCTCCTCGTCCTCGGTAATCACGGCTTCGCGCAAGTCCATGCGGATGCCGCCGCAGAAAGCGTCGAGACGGGCACCGTGGAAAGTCTCACCATGATAGACGTACTCGTCACCGCCGTAGTGAACAGAGCAGCAGATGCGCTTGCCGTCCTCGCCGATGGGCAACGGGCGCTGCAACCACTGGTCTGGGTCACGACGGTAGCTATCGATAATGAGGCTCATACCTACATATATAATGAGGCAGATACAGAAATACATACTCCAACGTCCTTCACTCATGGTTTCAAACCAACTCCAATGAATGAAGTCCCAAATGGTTGCCAGTTTTAACAGACCGGCTACAATAAATACTAATCCGATAATCGTTCTTAGTTTCATAACTTTCAATTTTAAAAACTCACTGCAAAGTTATGGCGTATTGTTAATCCCTCCAAATTTCTGGGATAAACAGCATGGAAATGTGACGGATGGTGTGATAAATGGCAGAAATGTGACGAATGGTTTGGTTTTTCGCTCGTTTCTTTGTACCTTTGCGGACTGAAGCCGCGAACCTGCTCACGCTCGGCCAATCATGCGAGCATGTTGGCACTCACTTAATCGCAGCTTTGCCGAACGTATGAACAAAGGTCACAAAGAAACCATCAGCACACGTTTCATCAGCACCGCCTTCATGGTGCTGGCAATAGCTATTTTCAAGCCTTTCGGACTCGAAATGTGGCAATGGCAGGCCTCTGTTCATCTGCTGGCATTATTTGCATTGGGCCTGTTCAGTTGTTTTCTGACGGAAGTCATTCTGCGATACATGATTCGCATGCCACGCTCCTACGACCGTGGTATCAGCTATATCATCAGCAGGAATCTCCGTTTCCAATGCATCAACACGCCGTTGGTGTCGCTACTCATCTGTCTCTATCGCCACTTTGCGATGAGCGAGCTGGTAGAGGGCAACAGACTGTCGTTGGGCAACTATCTGGAGACGCTAGTGATTATCGCATTCCTCTCCTTCGCCATCGGACTCTACTGGCGCTTCAAGTTCCGCAGCAAGTATCTGGCGATGGAACTGGAAGAGACGCGACAGTTGAATGAGGAGTTGAAGAAGATGCAAGAAGAACGTGTTGAAGAATCAAAGGGACAGGTCCATGATTCGGATGCTATCGTGAATCACGCAACCTGTCCCCCTGATTCTTCCCTCACCCTCACTGGCACAACCAACGAATCCGTGACGCTCCAAATTTCCCACCTATTATATATTGAGGCTGTGGGAAATTACGTCAAAGTCTGCCATTTGCGCAACGAACAAGTACGTACTGATATGCTTCGTGCCACGATGAAGCAGATGGAGGAAACACTGCATGACTATCCGATGATTGTCCGTTGCCATCGTGCCTTTATGGTTAATCTTGGTCAGGTAGAGCAAATCATCTCCCATTCTGGCTCTACCCAACTACTCATCAAATATTGCCATGAGTCGCTCCCCGTCTCGCGCAGCAATATGTCGCAAGTCAAGGCAGCCATAAAAGGCACTGATAGAATCTAATCGTCACTTTACGATTCAGGCGAAGGGCTATAGTTTTACGCTTGAAATGTCGACAAGACCGTTGACAATGGCGTAGATAGTAAGACCTGCGGGAGAGTGGATCTGCAGCTTGCGGGCGATGTTACGACGATGGGTAATGACGGTATTGACAGAGATACAGAGATGATCGGCAATCTCCTTGTTTGACATGCCCTGCACCAAAGCGATGATCACATCCTTTTCACGATCGCTAAGAGCCTCATCGCTATTCATGCCGTTTTTGAACACCATGTCTGAGATATTCCGCGCCACATCGTTTTGTTTGGCCTGTTGTTCCAGACGACGGATGGCAGGCACAAAGATATGATCCTCGACCATCGCATGCTGACGCAGCCAAATCTCGTTTTCATAGATGTCGTGGAGGGTGGCGGTGAGTTGGTTGTTATGCAGACCATCCTGAGGCAGATACTTGATGATGAGCAATTTCAACTCACGCAGTTTCTTATCGGTAGCTCCGTGGTGCTTCGAAAAGGTGTCTACATTATAATCATTGGTAGATTGTCCATCGATGAGCGACTGTACATAAGGGAATAGCGTCTTCTGCTCGTACTTCATGTGGCGACGGATCTCATGGGCATATTCGTCGTAGAAGCGAAGGATGAGTTTTGCAAGAGAGTCATGTTCGTTGAGTGACTCCTGCAGCTCGCGGCGGATGTAGGGTAACTGGAAGTCCAGGAAATAGGCGTGACTGGCCTCGAGATAGTGAAGCAAGGTGGGGACCGAGATTTTTTCATCGTCCTCGAACTCACCATAGTCATTAGCAGTAAAATTCACCACTGCGAGGAAGGTATAGGTATCCACATCATTATCGTCGCACGTCTCTTTGACCGTCTTGTCACCAAAGCCGAGGCTGATGCCGAAACTGCCCAGCATCTGCAACAAGTCGTAATTATCGCGAATCAGCGAAATCATCTTGTCGTCGGCCTCATACATCTTCTGATTCTTCATAACTCTCAACTCTAAACTACCTAATAATAGTTATCGGGTGCAAAGGTAGTCATATTTTCCGATACTCACAATAATCACAATTAGGTATTTTTATAGTGAATAGTGAACGGTGAATAGTGAATAATAAGGATTTCATTATTTTTAGGTATTGGCAAGACGAACAAATGGCAGTACCTTTGCAGCCGCAAAAAAAGTTGAGAGTTTAGAGTTATGAAAAGAGCGGTAATAATACTATTCACTATTCACTTTTCACTATTCACTGCATCAGCACAAGATGTTGACGCCATGACGGGTGCTACGCAGCAAGCAGAAAAAACAGAGAAAAAGACAGAAAAGACAGATATCTTATCACGCCTGCATATCGGTGGCTATGGCGAGGCGGTGATGACACGCAACTTCTACAGCCAAAGTTTTAATCGTTACAAGAAGCCTGAACTTTATACCGATGACAAAAGTCATGGACGTTTCGACCTGCCTCACGTGGTGCTGAATCTGGGCTACGATTTCGGTAAAGGATGGACCCTGGGTTCGGAGATTGAGTTTGAACACGGTGGCAATGGTACCGCTGTGGAAATAGAGGCCGAGGAGGCTGGCGAATACGAGGCCGAGGTGGAGAAAGGTGGCGAGGTGAACATCGAGCAGTTTTGGATTAACAAGGCATTCGCTGGCGGTAAGTTTAATATCAAAGCCGGTGAAATCATCGTACCCGTAGGTTATTCCAACGCCCACCACGAGCCGAATCAGTTCTTTACCGTCTATCGTCCTGAGGGCGAGGCCACCATCATGCCCAACACCTGGCATCAGGTAGGACTCTCGCTATGGGGACAACTGAAAGACTGGCGTTATGAGGCGCAGTTGCTCTCAGGCCTGAACTCAGAGAGTTTTACGGCAGAGAACTTCGTACACTATGGTGCCACTAGTCCTTACGAGTTCAAAGTGGCAAATAACTATGCCGGTGCCGTACGTATCGACAACTATTCCGTCAAAGGTCTGCGCGTCGGACTGAGTGGCTATTACGGCTATACCTTCCGCAACACCCTGCGCACACCTGGTTCAAAATATGACGACGTGACGGGTGCGCTGGGCATCGTGGCCCTCGACTTCTCGCTGAACCGTTGGAACTGGATTGTACGAGGTAATATCGATTATGCCCATTTCAGCGATGCTGACGAGATTTCGGCCTATAACCAAGCAAACTGGACACACCACAAATATCAGGACGGCAATCCCCACCATTACTCAAATATTGGTAGCAATGCTGTGGCGTATGCCATCGAGGCAGGATACAATGTATTCTCACAGATACCTAAATTGAAGGATGAGAAGCTGTTTGTCTTCGGACGCTATGAGCACTACAACACGATGGCATCGGGTACCTACAAGTCGCTGTACCAGTATACGAAGAAATACCGTTGTGCCTTCGGTGTGAACTATTCACCTATGAAACAGATTACCATCAAGGGCGAATATTCCTACCGCTTCTTTGAGAAGCCGAACAACAATGGTCTGGCCTCTGATAGTCCGCTGTATAAGCAGCCCTATAACAATGAGCCGAGCGTGAGCATCGGCGTAACATATAGCGGCTGGTTTCTTTAATGAATAATGAATAATTAATAAATAATAATTGAGATGAAAAGCAAGAATCTATTGAAAATGGCAGCGCTGACTGTCGTACTTTCTGCAGGTTTCGTTTCGTGTTCAAGCGATGACGATGCAGACAACACCGTAGTGAATGGCTCTCAGGCAGCCCTCGATCAGGCTTGTGCTGATTGGAAGACCGCCCGTGCCAATTGGGAGAACACCGAGGCCTTCCTCTTCGGTGCTGCCGATGTCTACTCTATCGATCCCCACACCGACACATGGCCTGTAGCCGCCAACGACCTGGCCGATGTGCTGCGTGATGAGAAAGCGATGTCGAACCTCGACAACTTCATCAAAACCGCCAACTCAGGCATTCTGGGCTATCACGGTCTGGAGTATGTGCTCTTCCGTGAGGGTCAGCCGCGTAAGATTGACCAGATTACCAATCTGGAGTATAACTACATCTGTGCTGTGGCTAAAGATCTCTACAACGCCACATCGACTTTGGAAGCTGCCTGGGACTCGAAAGAGAGCAATGCCGAGCGTCAGAAAATTGCCAAAGAGTATGTAGCCACTCACCTGGCTATTGACGATGATGGTAACCAAGAGGGTGCGCTGGAAGGTTTCCAAAACTTCGGCAAGGCCTTTAAGAACCCAGGTACAGGTGATTGGGAAACAGCCCTCGACGCTACGTTGGAGATTATCTCCGGCTGTCAGGACATCATCGGTGAGGTGGGTCAGTCAAAGATCGGTCTGCCCTATACGGGTGAGGATGCTTCTTACATCGAGTCACCTTATGCCTACAACTCCATCATCGACTTCTACGATAACATCGTGTCTTGCAAAAATGCCCTATATGGCAGCATGGGTGCTACCACGCCTAATGAAAAGTCGCTCATCTACTTCTGCAAGAATGCTGGTAATACCACGCTAGCAGCTCAGGCCAACACCGTTGTCAGCAAACTCGACAATGCACTGGCTAAGATCAAGGCCATGAAGGCGCCGTTTGCTCTCTATTACAGTGATGCATCTTGTAAGGTAGCCATTGATGCACTTGGTGAACTGGACGATGCCCTTGGTGAGCTGGCCGAGACGCTGAAGGCTTACGCAGGCAACGAGACCGTTGAGAATCAGTGTCAGGTAATAAACGAGAACTATGTCGACAACGTGGTTGTTGCCACCTATCGTCTCCTCGCTGATAATGCCCAGAAACTTTATCAGTCTATTGTGAATATTAAGAAATAAAACTTTTAGCTTATGAACAGACTATCATTCTTTGGTAGTATGCTATTAGGTGCCTTCATCACCGTCGGATGTTCCGACGGTGATGATGCCGCTAATCCCACCACATGGGATATCGGCGAACCTACGACTACCGATTATCCAGAAGATTACTATGCCGGAGGTCTGCTCGGTACCACTGCCGAGAACTCTTCCACAGCTTTCAAACAGCCCTCGAAGGCGGTTGAAACCGCAGGCATGATGACGGCCTTCAACGAAGGCGAGTATCTCTTTGAGAAAGACTACAACACCAACACCGATGGCGCTTTCCACGGACTGGGTCCTGTCTATGTGCGTCGCGGTTGTCTCTATTGTCACCCAGGCTACGGTCACGGTGCCCGTCAGACAGACTACAAGGCCGATACCCATCGCAACGGTTATCTGCTCGTCATCTACGACAAGACCACCAATGCCTACATTCGTTCGGTGGCTGGTATGCCGCAGACGGGAGCCGTAAAACCTTTCAAGGCGCCTATCGACGAGAATCAGATCCGTATTGCGTGGAACAACTATACTGACGAATGGGGCAATCAGTTCCCTGATGGTGAAACCTATTCACTCATCTATCCTGAAGTATCCATCCCCTACTCTGCCTACTATGCACCTGTGATTGTGGCCCGTGGCGGTAGCGATGTAACACTGGATGAGGCTCAGTATAATAACGAGATTGGTGTATTGCTCGAATCCACCATCGGTATCTACGGCACAGGTCTGACGGATGCCATTCCCGATGAAGATATCACTGCGCAATGGAAGTCGGAGAGCGACTATTTCAACAGCATCGGCAAGACTGATGCCCTGAACCCTGTTATGTGGGATCAGACGACCGGCACTTGGAAGAGCTATTACAGCAATTCACTGCAGGGTGATGGCACAAAGTATGTGCGTCGCTATACCTATGCGATGTCGCGTGGTCCTATCCTCGATGCTGCTGGTGCCAACGCTATTTGGAACATCACCAATGTGACACGCTCCGATCGTCGTTATCACTACCTCGATCTTGCCGGCATCTATTATGCCACAAAGTCATCACAGGATCCAGAGGTACAGGCAGGATTCACAGACTACATCAATCGCATCGATCCCACAGGTGCTCATCCCGAGTGGCATACAGGCAACCTCGAGAAAGATATCTACACCTATCTCACCAGCAAACAACTGGATGCTGAGATGACTGATGCACAGTACAAGAACCTCATGATCTGGCATCGTGGACTGGCTGTTCCTGCAGCCCGTAACACCACCACCGAGGACTTTAAGAAAGGCAAGGAACTTTTCTCGCAGATTGGCTGTGCCAATTGTCACCGTCCCTCGTGGCAGACGGGTGAGGATCATATTCAGGATCCCGCCAAGTTCTTTACCTCTGACAGTGATATGCCGCGCTATCCGCATCAGAAGATCTGGCCTTACACCGACTTCGTACAGCACCGCTTGTGGATGAAGAACGACATCCGCACGGGTTGGTGTCGTACTACCCCGCTATGGGGACGTGGTCTCGCTGGCAAGACCGGCAGTGGTGTGGAGCGCTTGCACGACTGTCGTGCTCGTAATGTGTTGGAGGCCATCATGTGGCACGGGTGTAAGAACGAGGGCGGAACGAGCGATGCCTACCAGACCGTTGTGAAGTTCCGCAACCTGACGAAGAAGGAACGCGAGCAATTGATTTACTTTATTGAATCCATTTAACGGCTATAGGTATTGCGTTTTTCGATTTAATTTCGTACCTTTGCAGCCGATGAAATGGACAAAGATAACCGTCTGCTCCCTATACACGCTCATTGTAGTGTGTATAGGGTTTGCTACTGTCATAGAAAAATACCGCGGCACCACGTTTGTCAGTGAGCATATCTATGGTGCTTGGTGGTTTTCTGCACTATGGGCAGTACTCACCATAGTGGCACTTGTCTATATCATCCAGCAACGGTTGTATAAGCGCCTGGCGGTGATGTTGCTCCACCTGTCGTTTGTGGTGATATTGGCAGGTGCACTCACCACACACCTCTTTGCCCGCAGAGGCATCGTCAGACTTAGGACTAATGTGCCAGAAATGATTTTCATCGATAAAGACAATAGGGTGGAACATTTGCCTTTCTCACTGACACTGAAGGAGTTTCGTATCATCAACTATCCTGGCACCGATGCGCCACTCGACTATCAGAGCATCGTCAAAAGTGGTAATGACGAGGTCGTCGTCTCTATGAACCACATCGGCAATATCGATGGCTACCGCCTGTTCCAGCAGAGCTACGACACCGATGGCGAGGGTGTGACACTGGGTATCAGCCATGATCCCTACGGTATCGCCATCACCTACGTGGGCTATCTTTTACTATTGATAGGTATCATCGCCACCCTATTGTCGCGAAAGACCCAGATGCGCTCGCTTTATCGCAAAGCCATCGCGGTGACAGTGCTTTTCTTCGGCATGAACACTGGCGCGGTAGCAAATTCTTGCGTCCCTTCGGTAGCAAGCGGCATAGCCGAGTCTTCACTCTTCACTCTTCACTCTTCACTTCCTGTCGTAGACGCAGACATCGCCCACCGCATGGGCACCATCCATGTGCTCTACAACAACCGCATCTGTCCGCTCAACACCGTCGCCACCGACTTCACCATGAAGCTTACGGGTAGTGCTTCGTGGAAAGGTTATTCTGCCGACGAGGTGTTTTTCAGTTGGATGATCTATTACATGCCGTGGGAGGAAGAGTTGCTCAAAAATAACCCCAAGCAGAAAGGTGCTGAGGAAAGGAAAGCTATCGTCGAGATGTTCTACAACGGACAGTTTACCAAAATATTCCCCTATCGTTTAGACGACGCCGTCAGTTGGTACTCGCCAGGCGGACAGGTATTACCGAGGGAGATTCCCGTCAAGGAACAGTTCTTCATCAAGCAGTCGATGGACTTTCTCACTGAAGCCATCGTCACAGGACAGCGCGACCGTGCCTTTGAGATTATTGCGAAGATCAAACTCTTCCAACAAGACATGATCGGCGACGTCTTGCCCAGCAAGAGCAAAACCCAGGCAGAACTCTTCTTTAATAAGATGTACAGTCAGAAGTGGCCGGTATTCCTATCACTGACGCTCAGCCTGCTGCTGTGTATCGCTATGCTCTTTTGGCGGAAGCGAGTGATTCGCTATTCTCTTTTCACTTTTGCTTTCCTCCTCTTCGCTTACATCACTCTCTCGCTTGGCTTACGCTGGTGGCTTGGTGGTCATATCCCCGTGAGCAATGGCCCAGAGACTATGCTCTTCATGGCATGGGTGATGCTTTTGCTCACCATCCTGATACAAAAGAAATTCCCCATCATCCTGGCTTTCGGACCACTCATAAGCTCTTTCTGTCTCTTGGTGGCTATGCTCGGCGGCAGCAGTTCTCAGCTTACACCTCTCATGCCTGTGTTGCAGTCGCCGTTGCTGTCCATCCACGTGATGACCGTCATGTGCGCCTACGCCCTCTTTGCCTTGCAGATGCTCTTAGGCATCTACGCCTTTGGGGCCCCCAACTCCAACTTGGAGCGAATCACGGCTCTTTCGCAACTCTTGCTCTACCCAGCCGTTTTCCTGCTTACCATCGGTATCTTCCTTGGTGCTGTCTGGGCCAATGTATCGTGGGGAAACTACTGGTCGTGGGATCCTAAAGAGTCGTGGGCACTCATCACCCTCATGGTCTATGCTGTCCCACTCCACAAGTCGTCTATCAGCCGCTTCCGCAGCACCCGCTTTTACCACAGCTACATGATCTGTGCCTTCCTCGCCGTCATCATCACCTATTTCGGTGTGAATTACCTGTTGGGAGGAATGCACAGTTATGCCTGATTTCTTAAATATAAAATTCTGAGGAATCTACCAATCCTGCTCGTAAAGCGTATTTGATGACCTCGTGAGCCGTATTGACACCGAGTTTGCGGAAGATGTTCTTGCGGTGAGTAGTGATGGTGTGGACACTCGAGAAGCGCTCGTTGGCAATCTCTTTGGTGGTCTTGCCCTGAGCGATAGCACGCACGATCTCCGTCTCCGTCTCCGTCAGGATGCTGGGGTTCTCTTCATCTTCCTGTTGCTGGTTGATGATCACTTCCAACGCCCGCTGACTGATATGACGGTTGTGACGGCTGACAGCATCGAGGGCATCGCGGATATCCTTCAGCGGACCATCCTTGAACACGATGCTGAACTGGTGGGATGAATAGACCACGCGGCGCAGGAACTGCGGAGTGAGTTCATCGCTGATGAGAATCCACTCTGACAGTGCAAAACGCTCAGCGACAATCAGCAACTGATCCTCGTCGGCGAAGTCGAACAGCGTGTAGTCGAGCAGCACGACAGCATTCTCGTGTTCCTTCAACAGCTGAACGAGTCCGGCCTTGTCGCTAGCCTTGTAGATGTCGTTTTCACCCTTCTGGCGAATCAGACTCTCCAGCGCGAACCGCGTCAGTTCCTGATTGTCTGCTAAGATATATTTTCCCATCATTTACCTATTTGCGTGCAAAGGTACAAACTTTTTTTTAAATTTTGTCGAGTGCCTGCGACAAATCATCAATGATGTCGTCGATATGCTCTGTACCGATACTCAGACGGATGGTCGACGGTGTGATGTGCTGCTCGGCAAGTTCCTCAGGCGAGAGCTGTGAGTGGGTGGTGGTGTAAGGATGGATCACCAGACTTTTCACATCGGCCACATTGGCCAGCAACGAGAAGATCTGCAAGGCATCGATGAACTTCCAGGCCTCTTCCTGTCCACCCTTGATCTCGAAGGTGAAGATCGAGGCACCACCGTTGGGGAAATACTTCTGATACAACTTGTGGTCGTGATGACTCTCGAGGGCCGGATGGTTCACCTTGGCCACCTTCGGATGGTTGGCGAGAAAATCGACGACCTTCAGGGCATTCTCCACATGACGCTCTACACGCAGACTCAATGTCTCAACACCCTGCAAGAGGATGAAGGCATTGAAGGGCGAGATAGCAGCACCGGTATCACGCAGGATGACGGCACGGATGCGGGTGACGTAAGCGGCTGCACCTACTGCATCAGCAAAGACGATACCATGATACGAGGGATCGGGCTTAGAGAGCGTGGGGAACTTGTCGTTCTGTTTCCAATCGAACTTACCACCATCGACGATGACACCACCGAGGCTTGAACCGTGACCACCCAGGAACTTCGTTGCCGAATGCACCACAATGTCAGCTCCGTGCTCCAACGGACGAATCAGATACGGTGTACCAAACGTGTTGTCGACGATAAACGGAATACCGTGCTTGTGGGCCACAGCTGCCACACCTTCGAGGTCGAGCACGTCAGAGTTGGGGTTGCCGAAAGTCTCGGCATATACTACTTTTGTGTTGGGTTGGATAGCAGCTTCGAGGGCCTCGAGGTCGTTCACATTGATAATCGTATTCGTGATGCCCTGAGTAGCCAGCGTGTGGGTAATCAGGTTGTATGAACCACCATAGAGGTTATCAGCAGCCACGATATGATCGCCATTCTGTACGATGTTCTGCAGCGCATAGGTGATAGCAGCAGCACCAGAGGCAACTGCCAATCCGGCTACACCACCCTCGAGGGCAGCAACGCGATCCTCGAACACACCCTGAGTCGAATTGGTCAGACGACCATAGATATTACCTGCATCGCGAAGACCGAAACGGTCGGCTGCGTGCTGAGAGTTGTGGAACACATACGACGTGGTCTGATAGATGGGCACTGCGCGAGCGTCAGTTGCGGGGTCTGCCTGTTCCTGGCCTACATGAAGCTGTAAAGTCTCAAACTTGTAATTCTTTGTACTCATAACCTTATCCTTTCTTAATTTTTAATTGTTAATACTGTTTCTATTCCCTTTTGGTTTACGCCGCTTTCCTGATTGACAGGAAAAGCTCAAATGTCTTTTCGACGGTGCAAAGGTACGAACTTTAGAAATATCTTCCAAATTTCTTGCAGAATTCAGAAAATATCGCTATATTTGCAGCCGAGAAAGAAAATCTTTCCATACAGGCCCCTTTTGAGCGCCTCAAACAGAATAAAAATCTAAATTATGGCGGAAATCCTCGACGAAACCGACCTGCAGATACTGAAAACGCTGCAAAAAAACGCGAAATTGACCACAAAAGAGCTGGCCGATGCCGTTCATCTGACCCCAACACCCGTCTTTGAGCGTCAAAAACGACTTGAGAAGAAAGGCTATATTAAGAAGTATGTGGCAATCCTCGATCCAGAGATGCTGGGTCAAGGTCTGCAAGTGTTCTGCAAAGTGAAACTCAAGCAGATCAACCACGAGATAGCCGACGCATTCAACCGTCGTATCCAGCGCATACCCGAAGTCACCGAGTGCTATAACACCTCGGGCGCCTACGACTACTTATTAAAGGTACGTGCACGCGATATGAAACAATATCAGGAGTTTGTGCTCAACAAACTCGGCGAGATAGAGAGTCTGGCCTCTATCGAGAGTACCTTCGTGATGAGCGAACTGAAACAGAATTACGGTATCAACATCTAACAGAAATCATAAAAAATAAGACTATATGAAAAGAATTCTTATCGCCCTCTTTGCAGCCGTCATCGCTGCTGTAAATGTCAACGCTCAGTTTAGGAGCACCTATTTCACCGCTGACGAGATGCCCAATGGTGTCGTCTTCCTGCCATCACCGCCCGACACCACATCGATACTGTTCATCAGCGATTACGCCCAATATATGTGGGGTAAGACCATCCGCAACACAGAACGCGGACAAGAAGCCATCGACCATGTGGTGACGTCAGTATCTGAAATGGCGGCCCTTTTCAGCAAACCCTTTGGTATGACCATCTCAAGAGAGGCAACGCCCGCTATCTACAAGATGCTGTTGAAGGCGATTCCCACCCTACGTCTGAGTGCTGTCCATCCCAAGGAGACCTATATGCGCAAGCGACCCTATGTCAGGATGAACGAGACAACACCTGTTCCTCAGGAAGAAGAGGAACTGCGCAATTCCGGCTCCTACCCTTCCGGACATGCCATCCGAGGTTGGGGAATGGCTCTGTTGCTGGCAGAAATCAATCCTGCAGCACAAGATGCCTTGTTGAAATTGGGTTATGAATGGGGAGAGAGCCGCGTCATCCTCGGCTATCACTGGCAGACGGATATCGATGCCGCCATCGCTCTGGCCTCAGCCAGCTATGCCCGCCTGCACACCAGCCAAGAGTTTCTCGACGATATGGCCAAAGCCCGCGAGGAATATGCCTGCCTGAGTAAAAACCAGACGCGCTAATCCCCGTTTTTTCAAATGTGGTGCGGCGCTTCAACTTGTCATTGCAACAATACTGATAAACAAAAAAACTTTTTTCATATACCTTATTTTGATATTGTTTTTTTGTATCAAATGGGGCGTTTCTATTTCTCGCACAGGAAGTATTCCGACAGACCGTTCACCACGCGATGCCGGAAGCTGAAGCGATAGTTGTTTATCGCCCTACCCAGTTTGTTCGATGACATCTTCTCGGCATCGAAATAGGCATATTTTGAGGCGAAGAGAGTGAGAATCTCTGAAGTTCCCCACCAACGGCCCTCGCCATCCTTAGGTTTGCGGAAAGTCTCTGCAATCATCTCCTCCAGCGGAACGGTACGCTGATAAGGTTCGTTTTCCTTCATCAATTGGGTTATCTCGTCGTCTTCCAACCAGTAACGCTCCCCGTTGACTACCATCTGAAGCACTTGGGCGAAGAGCTGCGAGTGGTTGATATTATCGGTGAAATCAATGTTCTTTCCATTGGGAATGCCCACACAGACGAACCTTCTGGAGCCTGTGGGGTCAACCAACGGTTGCTTCTGATTGGTAGTACCAATAAAAGAGGTATAACGACGGTATTGCTTGATGGTCTTGCCGTATGGCGGACGGAACTTGACATCACTCGACGACAGGAGATACTTCAGCACAATCTGCTGCGAATTGGTGGTCTTGTCGAACTCATCGATGTTGATGAGGGCAAAGGAGGTAAGGGCGATGTTCAGGTCGAACTCGTTCTTGAAGTTCAGCTTGTCATTATAGTAGTCGCGCAGTTCCTCAGGCAGCAGGATCTTGCAGAAACGAGTCTTTCCGCAACCTTGCCGACCTATCAGAAGTGGCGTTAACGCATTGCCAGTCAACTGCTTATCACTCTCGCGCCACTGTGCCACCATACCCATCAGCCAATAGCGCAGATATTTCTCCCAATGCGGCTGGTCGGTGGGCACACGGGCTGCAAGGTCTTTGATATAGTCGTGACCATCCCAAGTCGGGAGGTTCTTCAACCAAGTATTCACAGGGTCATACTGCTCGATGCGGGTGGAGTCGATAAAACGGTTCACGTCCTGATCCCACGACTTCAGTCCCTGTTCGCGAGCCTGAATGGTCATATCATTGCGCACCTCCTCCGTTAATGGCTTAAATGTCTGATCCTCAGAGTACTTATAGCGATACTCTGCCACACCCGTCATCAGGTTCTTGCGCATGTCGAAGTTGGCATTCAGAAACATCTCCGTGCGCATCGTCTGCAACGTCTCGTCAGGCACGCTCTTCAGTGGCTTCACCTTGTGTTTTTTCAGGTAGTCGGCTTGCAGACTGACGTCGTAGACCGATGAAAACACGTTTTTCACCAGTATGGGATCGGTGTTGAGGATTGGGTGTTCGAGGGTCAATCCCTGTGCGTGGGCCAATGGGATGCCTTGGTCCAGACAGAGACTGGCGATGCGCATCAGCATTTGCATCTGGCGGTCCTCGTCTGATACGTCTTCCAGCTTGAAATAGTCACCCAGCACCTGTTTCACGATGAAGAGCCAGTTGAGATGATAGGTACGCGTGATGGTGCGACCAGGCATCAGCATGTCGCTCTCCCAGGATATCCTGGCTGGTTCGGGCTGGTCATGCTTCTCCGTATCAGCCTTGAAAGGTCGGGCATCGGGGTTGAAGTACATCTCGGGGTCGGCACTCATATAGACGGTGCGCTCCAGCGTGGGCTCGAGATACTCGATGTCGAAGCCAAACTGGTTCTGGTAGGCTCTGCGAGCCGTCTCGTACAGGTTCTTATGAAACTGTCGCATCTCGTCTTCCTTCGTGGGCAACTCCTTCCCCTCAAACATCTCGCCTCGACATACGATCTTCACTGACTTTCCTGATCCGCCCAAGAATGCCATCACCGTCTCGTCCAGCCTCGCAGCCTGGTTCCTGACAACAACGGCATCTTCGTAAGTTTTCAGTCCGTTCACCTCGACCACCACCAGTCCGTTGTACTTCAGACCTTTCTGCATCTCCTTGTAGTTCATGCATTCTACAGCGAAGAGGATTCGTGGCAGGTTCACTGTATGCTGCTGGTCGTCGATGATGATCTGTCCGTTGTTCATTCGCTGCGGTTTCAGGAACTGATAGTTCAGGCGTACGTTGAACACCTTGCTTTCATCCGGTCCCTTGCGGATCATGTCTGCGAGTTCCGACAATTCTAAACGCTTGATGACTTCTTTCTTGCGCGAAACTTTCAAATAACTGATTTTCATATCTGTTTTCTTGGTTTTTTGTTCTATATCCTTGTTGTTCACTTTCGGACTGCAAATATACTAAAAATCTGGCATATTTCCCAAATTTTCCAAGAGAATTGTTTCGTTTTTCATGCTTAATCCTACCAAAACTTCGAATTTTTCTTTATAAATCGAGTATTTCGCATCATTTATTCCACTACTTTAATCCTACTAATTCTCTACTAATTCTCTACATTATTCCTATTTATTTTTTCACTATATCATAGTTGTTCCCTGCCTAGCCCGCAAGTTTCCTAAGCCCTTCTTGCAACTTTTCCGTCTAATCCTCGCTCATAAATTCTCTAGAGAATTCAACCATTAACCCTAATCTCTCATTTGTTTTCCCCTAAGGGAACACTCAAATTCTCTAGAGAATTCATTAACTACCTTTCGTCTGAAATCTTGCAAGCCCATATCTTCATCTCTGTGAGTACCCTTATCGGCAATTAATAGCCACTTATCACCAATTAAGAGCTCCTTATCTGGCAATAATGTGTACTTATTGCAGGTGTTTTGCAGCCAAAATGTGGGCTTTTGTAGAAATAATGTAGGGATATAGTAGGGTATTAGTAGGATTTTGGAAGGAATAATATGCGATATAAACATTCTAATAACCAATATGTTATTTGCATTTTAGTAGGATTAAATAGTAATAGATTATATCTCTGAAGTATATTTTTTACCGCGGATTGAGGTTGAATCTTAATCCGAAGCTGATGGAGGGTGCCAAGGGATGCTCTTTGTAATAATGTTCGAGGTTGGAACCATCGTCGAAATAATAGCCAAGAGATGGCTCCAGGTAGACGCCGAGTTGCGGAGTAAATGAATATTCTGCTCCTGCTGCAGCATTGAGAGACCACTGCCAGGGCTTTTCAATATCAACCCCATCAGAACTCTTATAGTCGAATGACGCATTGATACATTTCTCGAGCATGGCACTTCCTGAGAGATACAAGCGGAAATGACCAGAAGACCACAATTGCCAGACCATGCCAATAGGTATGCCTAAATAATGCAGCTTCTGATTGTAGTTTATATTGTAGAGGGGTATGCTGCATTCTGAATAGAGATAAGTATAGCTGATTCCGCTTAGCAGAGATAGCCGGTCGTTAAGCTGGTAATGCACACTGAGGCCGAAACGTAAAGGCAGACGATGCTTCCAGACGAATTCTGTCTGGGCGTTTGAAAACTGGCTGGTGATACCATAAAAAGCGTAATCTATGGAATTAACGTTTTTATAGTACAGAAGATTTGTATTAACAGAGTTGTTGGCTGCAAGCAGTCCACCAGATGCGGTCAGGCCTAAAGACCATCTGTCGGATGTCTCATTGCGTTTTGGCGATGGTTCGGATGACGGCAGTTGATAAGTCCTAGGATCATCCACCGGCTTCTTCGGCTGAGGTTCTGTCACAGGTTCCTCGCTATCTGACTCCTGGAGGACATCTTTATTTAGGTCATCATCAGATTCAGGCTCTGGCTCAGGCGCAGAAGGCTCCAGATCACAAGGGGTCTGACACTTTGTGAGGTTGTCCTCTTTCGACACCTTATGATTAATAGATGCGAGAGCCAGCTTATCATCCACTTTATCTTCTGATGCAGGTGTATCAGGTTTTTCTGGAGCGATCATCTCACTTTTCACTGTGAGCTCCTTCGTTTCGTTGTTGTTATTGAGCTGGTAGACGGCAAAGAATCCGGCAACCGCAAGTAAGGCGGCAGCAGCAGCATAGTACCAACGCCTATTGGTACTGTGATCTCTCACGTCCAACTCTTTACAAATGTCTTCCCAGAGACCTTCAGGGGGAGCCACCTTGTGACCCTCGAGCTTTCGTCGCAATTGTTCTTCCCAACTTCCTTTCATTACTTACTGTCTATGAGTTCGTTTATTCTCTTTGCCAATTCTCTCTTTGCATAATAGAGCTGTGATGCTGATGTACTCTCAGTGATTCCCAGCATCGCTGCTATCTTTTTATGAGGGTAGCCTTCGAAGACATAAAGGTTTATCACCGTTCTGTAACCGTCGGGCAGTTCACTGATCAGCCTGTGCAGCTCGTCATTGGATATCTTCTCTGCTTGTGGCTCATCGTCGTCGGAAATCTGAATGGCCACAGGGTCTTGCTCTATGAAAAACAGCTTCTTCCGTTTTCTCAGGAAGCTGAGCGCCTCGTTCACCACCACTTTGATCATCCAGGCCCTCAGGCTCTCCTCATTCCGATAGTCGATGGTAGGAATAGCGGTGAATATCTTTACGAGACTGTTCTGCAACACATCCTTTGCATCGTTCTTCGAAGGCACATACCGGTAGCAGACCGATGACAACTCCTCTATGTACATCTTGTAGAGTTGGTTCATCGCCCTCTGGTCTTTCTGCCGTATGCGCTCAACGAGTTCTCTGACCATTCTTTTCCTTATGGCTTTACTTTAATAATCCAAAATTACGCAAATCTTGTATGGAATCTCGATATTTTTAGATTCTTTAACACAATCTGATACAAGATTCACCACTTTTTCCCATTATATATGCAGAAACATTTAACAAGACAAATTATGAAGAAACATCTTTTTTCAGTAGCAGCAATGGCTGTCGGTAGCCTGCTGATGATGTCGTGCTCATCTTCTGACATAGAAGAAGATCTTGAGCCAAAATCAATTGTGGACATGTACTCTGAGTCACAGACTATCCAGCTAACTCAGGCTCAGCAGGTGTTTGTCAACGACAACAACACCTTTACGCTGAATTTCCTGAAGGCTGTCAACGAGACAGACCGCTCAGGAAAGAGTTTTATCTATTCACCCCTTAGCATCACATACGTATTAGGGATGGTAAACGATGCTGCAACAGGTCAGACAGAACAGGAACTGGAGCAGGCACTTGGTTTCCACCAAGGAGGCATCAATGCGGTGAACGATTACTGCAAGAATCTGATTGATAATCTGCCAAAGGTGGACAATAAGGTGACACTCAACATCGCCAATGCCATCTTCCTAAACAAGAACTACACTCTGAAACCACAGTTCACTCAGGACATGCAGACCTACTACAATGCAAAAGCCGAAGCCCTCGACTTTGGGGCTCCTGAGACGCTCGACCACATCAATGGATGGGCCAAGGAGAAGACCAACGGTATGATTCCAAACATCCTTGATGAGATCGATCCATATATGGTATCATACTTGCTTAACGCTATCTATTTCAAGGCAGACTGGGCTTCGAAGTTCGACAAGAACAATACTAAGACAGAATCTTTCACCACAGACAACGGAAAGACGGAATTGCCGCTGATGCACCAGAACGTGCTTATCAACTATGTAAACAATGGCGTCTATTCAGCCATCAAGATGCCTTATGGCAACGGCTATTGGGACATGACCGTTATGCTGCCTGAGGATGGCAAGACCACAGACGACATCATCAGCCAACTGTCATCAAGAGGTTTCAACGATGTGGAAGGCTTCTGCGGAACAATGGGGGGTGTTTTTAAACCTTACGAAGTCGATCTGAAGTTGCCGCGCTATGAGACAGAATCAGATACTAAAGATGTGCCAACAGGACTTACCGGCCTCTTACAGAAAATGGGGATTAACAGGATTTTTGATGGTAGCCTTGCAGAGATTCCCAATATGGCCAACGCGCATGTGTATATCAGTATGATGCGTCAGAAGGCAAAGATCAAGGTCAACGAGGAAGGCTCTGAGGCTGCTGCCGTCACTGTCGCAGGAATAACGTTTACTTCCTACATTAATGAGCCAGTTCAATATCCCAAGGCCGTGTTCCATGCCAATCATCCCTTCGTCTATGTCATCCGCGAAGCATCCTCGGGTGTGATCCTCTTCGTCGGAAAGTTTACCGGTAAGTGAACTTAGAACTCATGGGGATATGTCCGTGATCGTTGCTTGTTATATAAGAAAGGGCAAATAAAAACGAAAGCGTATGAAAAAGAGCTTTTTATTATGGATGGGCGTTGTGCTGATGCTGGCTGTCGGCATGAGCAGCTGCAGTGGTGATGACGAAACCACCAGCATTGCAAAAGATATATATGATAACTTTTTTACTGAGAAGTATCATACAGATTCCATCAACGGATGGACTATTACACGAGATGAATCTGATAGAGTAACACAATTGATATTCTTTTTAGCAGGATACGATCCTATTGAGAAATTGTATAGCAGTCCAACATCCCTAGATGAAATCATGAACTTTTTCCCATTAAGCGATGGCAATGAAATCAGGTTAATACATCAAGATAAACCAACGCCCGTTGATGGACATCCTGAATTACAACAGTCTTACGAGGAATATGATCATTATTATAAAGGAGTTCTCGTGGTAAACGGGATGTCACGATTATATTATTTCATAACCCCACAAGGCAAACGGATGTCATATGCCATAACAGAATCATTCATTGACATCAAGAACCTCGATCCCATTCCCGATATCTCAGAACAAAAGGCCAGACAGATTTTGGCAAACTATCTGAATGTTGACAGAGATGACACATGGCCTTGTAAACTTTATGTTAAAGAGTACTCCTCTAGAAAGAACGGACTGGTTGTTCGAGATCAGCGGCTTATCTATTTTGTTACAGGACCTTATGCTCCTAGTGATCCAAATGTTTGGTACTATACAGCACCTCGATATCATGCGGAGATAGATGCCCATACAAGTGAACTAATTATGGTTACTGAGTAAAAATAAAGAGAAACGAATGGTTATGAGAAAGAGTTATTATTTTGTTGTGTTAGCAGTGTTTATGACAATGTCATTCTTAGGCTGTAGCAGTGAAGACTACGAATCATCGACCGAACCAAGGTTGAGAATTCTGGGGACATGGCAACAAATAATAAATCATGGACATCCTGTAGCTTCGGATAGTATTTATTATACATTCACTGCCAACGGAAAGTTGATTATCACCCATCGTAAACAAAACAATACAGAGAAATTGGATGATGCTATAGGAACATATACCATTTATAGTAGTTGGACTTATGAAGCTGTTGATAATTGGACCTATGATGAGAAAAATGAGAAAACAGATGAAGTCATTGGATTAATCGATTATACAATCACAAACACTGATGGTTCTTGCGAATCTGGTGGATATAAGTGCAGAATTGGGGAGAAGGAAATGCTATGGACAGGTTCCCCAGGAGTTGCAGATCTAACATGTAAATTTGAAAGACGATAATTGACACGGAGAGGTCAGGTACTTGTTTGTCCAACAAAAACAAAAAGCTTCCCCCACCGGGAAGCTTTTTTGTGTCATTATGTCACATTGGGGTCAGGATAATCTGTGACAGTCACGAAGTATCCTGACCCCAACGTGACACTATACCGGCAGCGGGGCTCTGCTTTTTTGCAGACTTTTTCTTCAGCAAAAGCCATTTTTTTGCCCGCTTTCCATACCTATACCGAAAATTTTCCATAGGGTCAAGTAGGTGGTTTTTTATAACACGCTGATTTGTAGCAGTTTCTGATTTTTTCTCGTTTAAAAATTTTCCATAGGCAAGAGATACAACTTTCGAAATAATGTCGTAACTTTGCAACTGAGAAGTAATCAATAACTCAATATCAAATAATAACAGATACAATAGCAACATGAAGAAACTATTATTCTCATTCATTTTGATGCTCACGCCAATGCTGGCAAGTGCCAATGACGGCGATACGTTTAGTGAAGAGACAGTAGAAGGTGTTCTTTTAAATTATACCATTATCAGTGAGTCAGAGAAAACCTGCATGGTCGGATACAAACAATACCCGGAAGTTCCTACCGCTCGAGACCGTAGAGGGCCTGAAAAAGATATGTCTAAAGCGTCAGGAGACATCACGATACCTGAAGAGGCAAAAGGGTACAGAGTTGTCCGGATAGAAACTTCTGCTTTCGAACAGGCTGCCATCACCAGCGTTTTCATTCCGAATAGTGTCAAGACCATTGGCTCTTATGCCTTTCAGAGGTGCGTTGACTTGAAATCCGTCAGGTTATCTGAGCAATTGACAAGAATAGAAGGATTTTTATTCTATGGTTGTAAAAGCCTTACCAGCATCGACATACCCGAAGGAGTGACCTCTATTGGCGACTATGCATTTGCAGGTTGTGAACAACTGAAGGAAATCAACATTCCATCAGGTGTGGAGCAATTTGGTAAGTGTGTGTTTTGGAATACTGGTTTCACATCTTTGCCTAAACTGCCTGAAAGTCTCACAGTCATTCCTAAAAGCATGTTTTACGAATGTACTCAGTTAACATCCATCGAGATTCCGAAGAATATCACAATGATTGATGAATGCGCATTTGGCAGATGTCCCATCTCGGAAATAGAAATCCCAGCCAGTGTGACCCATATCGGTGTGGCTGCGTTTGCCAATTGTAAAAACATTACCGATTTGACCATTCCCGACAATGTGACGGAAATCGGTTTTAACGCTTTCAATGGCTGCTCCAATCTGAAGACAGTTAAATTGTCCGCCAATATCACCATTCTCAATCAAGGCATTTTCACAGAATGTTCCAGTTTGGAATCTATCATCATTCCCAATGGAGTGAAGAGCATTGGCAAATTCGCTTTTATGTATTGTTCTTCACTTAGTTCCATCAATCTTCCTGAAACGCTGGAAGAAATAGGTGAACAAGCGTTCTTTGGCTGCTCATCGCTTAAGCAACTTTTTATACCCAAAAACTTTGTAAGATTTAAAAAGGATGAGAATAATACTTATTGGTCGTTTATTTATGGTTGCACCAGTCTGACATCTGTTGTTGTTGACGAAGACAACCCTGTGTTTGATTCCAGAGACAATTGCAACGCTATTATTGAGACAGCCAGCAATACATTGGTTGCTGGTTGTATCACCACCAAGATTCCAGAAGGCATAACTGCCATTGGATCCTGGGCATTTGGTGGCTTTAAGGATCTTACTTCCATCACTTTACCCAATAGTCTGAATCGCATTGAACAGTCGGCATTCAATGGGTCCGGACTTCGAGAGATAACAATTCCAGGAAATGTAACCTACATTGGGGCTTATACATTCTCAAGTTGCAATAGCCTAAAAGAGTTTTATTGCTGTGCAGAGAAAGTACCAGAAGCAGAAAGCTCAGCCTTTGGTAACACCAATCTCAAAGAAGTCACGCTTCATGTGCCAGCTGCATCTGTCAGCGCATACCAAGCCACAGAGCCTTGGAGTAATTTTAAAGAAATCATAAAACTACCGAACAATCCCGACACCCAAGAGTACTTCCCCGAAGGAACCAAATGGACGGAGATAAGGTTGGACACGCTGAAGTACGACAGCTGGTATTCGAAGGTTGGCGATGAGTGGGTACCGAACTTTGAGACAATAGAGTACTATGTGAAGGGAGAATATGTGAAAAAGGAATGGGATGATTTCAATACATTTAAAAAAGTATATACCAACGGCTCTGAATGGAAAGACTCTCTCACGCTTATGATACAAGAAGCGCATGATAGCGTTTGGGTTTCAGTGTTAGTTCACGACTATGATGGAAAATCTTATGTGCTATGGCCAGGAGAGGCATACCAGTTTGATTGGAGCATAGGAAAAGGACTTTATTATGAGAATATTCTTATGCAAAATACGACAAGCATTTCGCCTCATCAGCACAACTATGGCATAGTGGATGAAATAAAGGAAGGAGACTTCGGGGGTGTGAAACCACTGAAGTACGTGGATTTGAATGGCAACCGTATTATTCAAGGAATAGGCATAACTGAATGGAATGACGGAGAATGTCTGTTTGGGCCACCAGACCCTTATTCTGCTTTAGCACAATATGAAAGTTATCATTGGGAGTCATATCCTGAGCGTCACTACCGCTCCATGCTTGTTCATTTTGAGCGTAACGGAGAGGTGCTTTATGACGTCTGGCCAGAAAAAGGTGTAACCTACCGTCCGTTTGTCGAAGATGGTAAGGTGTGGAAATGTGGAAGCACTGCTGGTATTTCGGATGGTATTGTGAAAATGGTTGAATACTATTACTTCGATGGCGATACGATTATCGACGGAAAGACCTGCAAGCAGATGATGTGTCAACGATATGTCAGTCCAAATCATCCGGATTATGCTGCTATGTCACAAACATCCTCCTTAAGATATATTGGAGCATGGTGCGAAAAGGATAAGAAAGTGTACATTTATAACGCGATAAACCAACTTAAGATGACGTATGACTTTTCCCTCGAAGCCAATGATACCCTGTTTATTGATAATCAGCCCTACGTGATAGGGCCAAAGCAGACCGGAGGATTAGAAGGCTTTAAGGGCGTTTATAGAGACATTCTGTGGTGTTTTGGTGGAGATCCATATTACAATTACAATACCACTTGGTTGGAGGGTGTTGGAGGTATTGACGGTCCGACCGTAAATGTCTATTATGGGGAAGAAGGTCATGGACTGTTCCTGATGTCATGTACCGTTGGAGATGAAGTTATCTACCTCAACGACAGATATGAGGATGGGGCTACACCTGAAAGCATGGGAGCCCGAAAGAACCGCTTCGACTTCACTCATACGATCAAGACAAAGCCCAAAGCACGGAAGAGAAGTGAGGAGGAACCGTTATTATATGGCGAATACAACGACCTGAAGTTGGGCATTAATTTGAACCCGCTCGACGATGCTTATCAGGTGCGCATAACTGACGAATCCGGCAAGGTCGTCTACGAGAAAACCGTCAACGCTGGCAACATCGTTGGCCTCGACATCGACATCTCTACCTACGAAAAAGGCCGTTATACCGTCACCGTAGAGAATAGCGATGAGTTGTTCACAGGCGAATTCAATGCCCAGGCCACAGGAATTGAAGCTATAATAAATAATAAGGTGGAAACCATACCATTTATCTACAACCTTCAGGGTCAGCGTCTCAGTTCCTTGCAGAAGGGATTGAATATCGTAAATGGACAGAAGATTCTTGTAAAATGAAGAATAAAAGTCGTATCTTTGCACAAAATTTGTTAAAAACAGCACCCTCTCGTGCAAGATTTGCGATGCTCGGGTGTTATAGGGTAGTCGTAGGGACAGGCGTATGAGCCATACCCAATTACCAGTCCCCACGACTACCATGTTGTATCTTTGCACAAAGTTTGTTAAAAACAGCACCCTTGCGTGCAAGATTTCCGATGTTTGGGTGTTATATAAGAAAAGAATGGTATCAAAATAAGGTATATGAAAAAAGTATTTATGTTTATCAGTATTGCTGCAATGACCACATTGTTTAGTTCATGTGCAACACTCTTCGCAGGTGGCGATCCTTCGATCACCATTGATGGTACAACCAAGGAACCAGTAACCATTGTCACAGAAAAGCAGACCTATCCAAATGTACAATTACCTTGTGTAGTTCAAGTAAAACGTCATCACCTTGATGGTCAGCGCATTCAGGTTCAGTCTGAGAACTACATTTATCGCGATATTGTCCTTGAGAAATCTATGAATGAGTGGACATTGGCTAACATCTTGATAGGTGGCATCATTGGCTGGGGTATTGATCTGGGAACAAATTGTGTAAGCAAGCCATCTCAGAAGCATTACTACATTCAGGAAGAAGGCCCCAAGAATAAAGAATAGGCTTGTATGATAAAAAGTCTCACATTGCTGCTGACAATCTTTTTCTCTACAGGATTGTCGGCACAAGAGATTAATAAGAAATTTCATCACCACGAGTTCAGTGGAAGTGTATCTGTAGGCGCCAATCCTGCAGACAAGACTGTTCGTGATATCAGATCACAGTATTGCGACAGATACCATCTGACGAATCAAGGAGAGTGCTTTGATATACTGGGTGAAGGCTTTGCGATGCTAAACTTTGAATATCATTATCGGTTTAATCAGACCTATGCCTTGGGCTTTATATTCGGTTGGGGAACTTCGAGTGAATCTTATGTTGGTGATGATAATGAATTGGGTAACAATCTGATTCAGTGGGGTTATGGTGACGAGAAGAGTCGAATCTTCTATGTTGCTCCTTCTTTCCGTTGTTCATGGTGTCACTTGAATAAAATAAGTCTATATTCACGGATAGCATTGGGAGCTATGAGACAACATATGATTTTCAATTACAGTGAAGTTATCCTTGATTTGGGAAAGCCCACTCAATGGGAAGATAACTATTTACCAGAATTATCTTATGATAAAGTGAAATGGAAGCCCACATATCATGTTACATTCGTTGGCTTTGATTTTGGCACAGAACCTGTCAATTTGTATATGGAACTCGGATATGGTTGTCAGGATGTCTTTGCTGTAGGAATCAGATATGCATTGTAAAATTACTCAGTAGGGTCGGTTCCCATTGTGTAAAAACACTGTTTTGTTAATTATATCATGATCTGTAAGGCCCGAAGGGATGCAAATGTTTCTGCACCCTTTGGGCTGTTTGGATTTTCAGAAATATAAGAATGTGGCAAATAAATGTAAGGGGAAAGAATTAAAACTAATGATCTTTTTAGAAAAATCGATTCGATTTTTTGCGAATTTCGATTCTTTTTATTATCTTTGCAGCCGAAAAAGTATAAAGTATGATAGTTACTTTTAATGAAGTATATCTGGAGAACCTCTATAAAAAGGGGGAGACTGGCTTGAAGAAGTTCAGGTTTCAGCCCCAAGTCGTCAGAGGATATCAGAAGGCTGTCAAGTACTTGATTCAAGCTTGATGCAAAGAAGACTTGTTTCCATTTAAATCACTTCATTTCGAAGCTCTTCATGGCGATAAGGAAGGACGGTTTTCGGTTAAGGCGAATGATCAATATCGAGTAGAGTTTACTTTGGAAGAGTCAGATGACGAACCTGTGGTGACTATCTGCAACATTATGGAATTGTCAAATCATTATAAATAAATACGGTTATGGCTAAAATACAAAACATCTCAGAAAACAGAATAGCAAACAATATGACTTCATCAGAATTGATACATCCAGGAGAAATGATCAAAGATGAAATTATGGCACGAGGACTGACTCAAAAAGAGTTGGCCCAGCAGATGGGTGTGTCCTATACCGTATTCAATGAGATACTAAACGGTAAACGTCCTGTTACTACAGAATATGCCTTGTTGTTGGAAGCTGCTCTTGGAACGAGTGCTAATATCTGGCTTGGTTTACAAGCAGACTATAATATGCAGAAAATAAAGCAGGACAAGTCGTTTATGAAGAAGCTGGAGAAGATTCGCAAAATAGCTGCAATTTTCTAATGAGAGTCTAGTGCAATAAATATCTCGTAAGAATCCCAACGTATCATTTTTAAAATAGGGATATTAAGAGCCAATAGCTTGTGTTACAGGTGATTAGTTCGTCATTTTGTGTCGAAAACCGAGAAAAACAGCAAAAAATGAAACGCCCCTTTTGATACAACCTATTGAAAAATGTTGTACCTTTGCACAAAGTTTGTTAAAAATAGCACCCTCTCGTGCAAGATTTGCGATATTTGGGTGTTATATAAGAAAGGATTAATATAAACAAAGGAATATGAAGAAGATCGTTTTAGCAGTAACAGCAATGTTACTTAGTGTGTGTGCAAATGCTCAGAATGCCGTTAGCAATTGGAGCCTCCAACCAAAAGTTGGTATAAATCTGGCGACAATGACGAATGACGATGATGCAAAGATGCGTGTAACACTCGCACTTGGAGCAGAACTTGAGTATCACGCAACGCCCTTGCTCTCTATTTCTGCTGGGGCTATCTATTCTCAGCAGGGAGCCAAAGGAGATACTAATGGAATTAAGGAAACCATCAAGATGGATTATATAAATGTGCCGATATTGGCCAATTTCCATGTGGCAGAAGGTCTTGCCTTCAAGGTTGGTATACAACCCGGATTTCTGATAAACGACAAGGTTGAGGTCTCAGCAAATGGTGTTACTGCTGAGGTTGGGCTAAAAGAAGCCCTTCAGGAATCAGGAGTCAACGCAGATATACCCTCCTTGGATTTCGCCATTCCGCTTGGCGTTTCCTATGAATTTAATCGTGTCGTACTGGATGCACGTTATAACTTCAGCCTAACGGAGGCGCTGTCTATCATGGGAGAATCAACCAAGCACAGCGTGTTCCAGATAACTCTCGGATATAAGATTGGCTTATAATCGTTTCATGGGCTACCTTTGCACAAAGAATGTTAAAAACAGCACTATTGCGTGTAAGATTTTTGATGTTTGCGGGTTATATGGGTGAAGACCAATTAAAAATAGAGAAGATGAAAGTAAGATTTAATCGTTGGTACAACGCCGTTTTGACAGCATTACTGTCGATATTAGGGTTTGGATGCTCTTCTGAAGAGCCTATGGATATGTATGGTCCACCTGTAGAGTATGGTACGCCTCAGGCTGATTTTATTCTGAAGGGTACTGTCACAGATGAGATTGGTACACCCGTTCAAGGCCTCAAGACCTCTTTGAAGGAAGTCTATGGGCATAAAACTGGCTATTGTGTAGACTCGATACAGACAAACGAATCTGGCAATTATCAGTTGAAACTCGGAAAAGAGTCTAATTTCTTTAAAGAAAATGTAAAACTGATTGTCGAAGACATCGATGGCGAGGCCAATGGCGGTGAATTCCTCAGCGACACTCTTGATATTGACTACAGCAAGGCAGTAAAGGTTGGTGAAGGAGACCAGAGATGGTATGAAGGCACATTCGAAGTGGTCACCGATATCAAACTGAAAAAGAAATGAAGCCTACCCCGCTGACTCTCAAGAAGAAACTTGCCCTCGAACTCTGGCGACAGAAGGAGAATCTTATCCGTGAGGAGCATCCCCTGAGGCAGTTGTTCTGGGAATGCACCTTGCGCTGCGACCTGAAATGTCGTCATTGTGGCAGCGACTGTAAGATGAAGGCAGAGAGCAGCGATATGCCTAAGGAAGACTTCCTGCATGTGCTCGACAGCATTGCTGCGAAGACCGATCCCCACAAGGTGTTTGTCATTATCTCAGGAGGCGAGCCCCTGATGCGACGCGACATAGAGGAATGTGGACGAGCCATCTACGAAAAGGGCTTTCCCTGGGGTATGGTAACCAATGGGCTGCATCTTACTCCCCAACGTTGGCAGGAACTCTTAAAGGCAAGTATCCACTCGATGACTATCAGTCTCGACGGTCTGGAAGAAGACCATAATTGGATGCGAGGCAACGATCAGAGTTTCCAGATGGTGAGTCAGGCTATCGACATGTTGGTAGCAACTGAGGGTTTTCTTTTCGACATTGTCACCTGCGTGAATCGTCGTAACTATCCGAAACTCGATGAAATCAAGGAATTCCTGATTTCGAAAGGTGTGAAGCGCTGGCGACTTTTTACTGTTTTCCCCGTAGGTCGTGCTGCCCTCGATCCTGATATGCGACTGACCAATGAGGAATTCCGCGGGGTCTTCGATTATATTAAGAAGGTACGTGAGGAGGATCGCATCCGGGCTGATTATGGTTGTGAGGGTTTCCTTGGCAATTACGAAGGTGAGGTTCGTAGCCGTCTTTTCGCTTGTCAGGCGGGAGTGACGGTTGGTTCTGTGATGGCGGATGGCTCTATCGCTGCCTGTGCCAGCATCCGGGCCGACTATCATCAGGGCAATATCTATGAAGACGACTTTATGGAGGTTTGGGAGAACCGCTATGCGGCCTATCGTCAACGCGAATGGATGCGTACAGGCGAGTGTGCCAACTGCAAGTATTTCCGTTACTGTCAAGGCAACGGAATGCATCTGCGCGATGCTGATGGCAAACTATTGTTCTGCCATCTGCATCGGCTACAGGAAACTTAGCTTTTATTTTTTCAGATTCAGGCGGAGACCAAGCTGGAGGTTGAAACTGGTGGGCTGGTCCTTGAAGTAGTTGCACAAACGACTACCGTTGTCGAAGTAGTGCTTCACACCTGGTTCGGCATATAGGCCAAACTGAGGCAGGATATTATATTGAAGGCCTACCCCACCCTGAACGGAGAACTGCAAGCGGTCGCGATTGAGATGCTGCGTCACACCCTCGGAAGCCAGATACGTCTTGATGTTGTAATCGGCCTCAGCACCAGCAGACAGATAGATGTTCAAGCCACCACGATGGAACAGTTGATACTGCGCATTCAGTGGAATGCCCAAATAATGAAGTATCTGTTCCTGCGAGATAGCAGAACCGTTGATGATAGACGCGAAGTCGGAGTGCAGACGGGTGTAGATGATGCCCGACGACAACGACCATTTCGTCGACAGCGGATAACTGACAGACAGTCCGATAGCGATGGGCAGATAGTGTTTCTGTCGCTCTTCGTAGCCAACGAGATAGATAGGTTCGTCGCTCCGAGTGAGGGCTCTGTTGTGAGGCAGATACTGGTCTATTTCATAGCGAGCTGCCAAAGCATCGTCCATTCGCACACCATTGGATCGCTGCAGATGATTAAAGCCGTTGGAAGCATAGAGGGCGAGGGTCATTGCTTTGTCGGCTTTGGAAGACAATTGGGCGATTGCTTCGTCTATCTGGTGAAGGGGATCGTCGGTTTCGAGTTCTTTCTGAGGAAAGCGCCCCTTCAGGTCGAGTGGAGAATTGAGAGTTGAGAATTGAGAGATATCATTACTCTGCTGCGGGTTATTCTCAGCCTGAGGAATGTCTGAAATCTCAGTTGTTTCGTGGGTTTCGATGATAGATTTCTCAACAGAAGCCTGAGCCATAAGGTTTGTTGAAGGCTGAATCACGGGGACAGGCACCCTGATCTCCACTGCGCTACTATCATTGAGCCAGTCCCCATGATTCTTCTGCGACTCGGTAGGCACCTGTGGATTGGCCTGCGAGAGTTCTGGCTGAGGAGTTTGGGGAGTCTGAGGGGTTGGGGCTTCTGGGTTCGAAGAATGCCACAAGCGATAGCCTCCGCCAGCTACGAGAAGGGCGAGAGTTGCAGCCACAGCCCAACGGCGCAAGGGTACGAAACGGGCACGAGGCTTCTTGTTGCCTGCGAGGTCTTTGGGCAAGGCTGCCTCAATATCAGCCCACAGGTCGTCTGGTGGAGCTACTTCGCGCTCTGCCAGCTTATCATGCAGTTGTTGAGTCCATTTGTCCATTTTCATATCCTTTGTTTGTTTTTATATTCTACGATCATCTGTTGTAGCATCTTCTTCGCTCGGAAGAACAGCATAGCTGAGTTTTGTTCGCTGATGCCGAGCTGTTGGGAGATTTCGCGATGAGAGAGTTGCTCGAAGACGAAGAGGTTGAGTACCACTCGGTATTTGGCGGGCAGCTGTCCTATCATCGCGTCCAGCAGGTCTGGTGGCACTTCGCCCACATCCGGCTCTTCGTCTATCACGTCGTCGGGCTTCTCTTCTGTAAAGGGCAGACGCTCATGTTCTCTGATATGGTCGATCGCTCGATTGGCGACAATTCTCGACACCCACGACTTCAACGAGCCTTCGCCCCGATAGTCGAAGTGGCCGATGTTGGTGATGATCTTCACGAAACTGTCTTGCAGTACGTCGCGCATGTCGTCACGATTAGGGATATACCTCAGTCCGATCGCCATTGCATATTTCGAATAGCGATCGTAGAGTCGGCGCATTGCTGCCCGCTCCCCTTTACGTATGGCGTCTAACAGTTCGCGTTCTGTCTCCACAGATATTGTTTAGAGTTTTTTCTTTGCAACAAATAATAATACAAAGGGTGACGGGAGGTCGTAAATCTTTGTTTCTAATCCATCGTAAACAAATACTTGGATTATCTTTATCTTCAGCGTCCATAAACCCGTCTCTATATCGTAAATTGCCTGACTTGGCCTCTCAGATATTAAAAAAAACATCATTTCTCTATTTGAATGGTCAACATCATAATACATCATACCTCCATAAATAGAAGTAGATGAAAAGTTGACTTGCATATTAGCTTGTATTTCAGCTTGCATTCCTCTAAGATCATAAAAGCCAAAATTGTAATAGGCTTTATTATCTGAAAGACCTAGAGGTATAACACGCATATAACGAGGATAAATTTCCGTTATATTAATATCCTTTTCCATCCCGATGACTTTCAAAGCTTTTGATACAACAATATCACCTGGAATATGAAACTCTACATAATCACTGTCCATAACAACAATGGCCGATTCTGATATGACTTGCTGTTCAAGAATCCAATCTCCTTCAAATGTACCAAATTCATAATTCGTATTTACGGAATCATCTCCATTTGGCACGCGGGGTCCAGGTGCTGCGCTCATGTAATCATCATGTTCATCATCTTTCGTACAGGCAGCGAGGGCTACCACTAGCATCAATAATAGAAATAATTTCTGTTTCATACCTTTGCTTTTTAATTGTTTTCTACTTTTATAACGGCAAAATTACGAAATCTTACACGAAATCCTAAATTATTTTAGGGAAATTCCATTTTCTTTTAGGGGAAATCCTTTCAAGCGTTGGCGGTTTAGGGCTAATTTTGCAACGTGAAACCTTATAAAGGTAAAAAGATAAAATAGTAAAAAGGTAAAATGTTTGGCTTATGAAAAGGATGATGATTGCTATGCTGAGCTTGATGCTCACGTTGCCAATGATGGCACAATACGGGCGACCCCGCTACTCTTCAGGTCGCTATGGATATAGTACGTATACCCGTACGAGTTATCGTCACAACCCCGTGAACTCCTACTTCGGATTCCGTGTAGGTGGGGCGTTCTCGACGGTCAGCTCTGATGACAAGTATCTCGATGGCGGTACGATGCGCTCAGGTCTGAACGTGGGCGCTGTGGCTGGATTCCAAGTGGCTCCTCACGCACCTATCTATTTCGAGACGGGTCTCTCCTTTATAGAAAAAGGTGGTAAGGGCAACTTCGAAGGTCGTAAGTTTACCTATAACCTCGACTATCTGGAAGTGCCGCTGTTGCTGAAGTACGACTATAAGGTGGATCGCGATCTGAGCATCCAGCCCTTCTTAGGCGGTTATGTGGCAGCAGGCGTAGGCGGAAAGATTAAGGATTTCGGCCATCGTCAGGCTTACAGCTCCTACGATGATGATGCTTTCAATCGTTTCGATGGAGGTATTAAGGTGGGTTGTGGCTTGCAGTTCAACTACCTTTATGCGGAAGTGGGCTACGACTTTGGTCTGTCAAATATCAGTCGTGACTACTTCGACGATGCCCATACGGGCAGCCTCTTCGCAACGATCGGCGTAAACTTCTAAAATTATTCCCACGTTGGGAACGTTTCATTCCCACCGTGGGAATCAAATGTTCCCAGTCTGGGAATGAAAAGTTAGCTTTCTGCAAAGGCTGCAGCCTCTGCTTCAGCGATAATATCTTCGCGTGATTTCTCTTTGTGAGAGATATCGGAGAGGTCGAAGTCGTCTTCGAATTGAGAATTGAGAGTTGAGAGTTGAGAGTTTGGATTACCTTCTTCGCTTGGGTCTGTGGAAGGGGTATTCTCTTTCCTCTTTCCACTTTCCTCTTTCCTCAAATCCTCCTGCTCGATGATAAAATCCTCCTGTTCTTTCTCCGGATCAGGCACGAGCATCGTGGGCTCTTCCTCCATCTTCGTGCGATCAGACTTTGCCTTGAAGATGGCATCCACGAACTGCGGTTCGCGCTTCAGCTTCTGCAGCGTCTCTTTCGAGGCGTTCTGCTGGGCCTCTTTCTTGGAATAGCCTGAGCCGCGCTCGCCTTCGACACCCTCGATGACCACCTGGAAACTGAAAATCGGACTTCCGTTATCGTCCAGCTTCTGTTTCAACATGCGATACTCCATACGTACCTTGTTCTTCTGGCTCCACTCCAACAGCTTCGACTTGAAGTTCACCTCCTTGAAGGCCACCTTGTCGAGGTTGATGTATCTGCCCAGCACACGATTCTCCCAGAACCACATACAGGCATCGTAGCCACGATCCAGATAGATGGCGCCCACCAAAGCCTCGAAAGCATTGCCGTTGACGTAGCTGTTGTGCGAGTTGCTGCGACCTGCCGAGAGGAGAAGCTGCGAGAGTCCCATCTCGTTGGCGAGCTTGCCTAAGGTCTCACGACTGACCAGTTTACTGCGGGTATTCGTCAAAAAACCCTCACGCTTACCCTCGTATTGCTTATAGACAATGTGTCCCACTATCGCATCGAGGATGGCATCGCCCAAGAACTCCAAGCGTTCGTTGTTCAACGGCTTACCCTTGTCATTACGACGACCTATGCTCTTGTGCATCAGCGCCTGACGGTAATACTCGATGTGGTGCGGATAGAAACCGAGAATCTCGTAGAGAGAAGAAAAAAGCTCCTTCTCCTTGCGGAAAGGGAGCTTGATATGATCAATGATGTTATTAATCCACATACTTCTTGAAGACAACACAAGCATTATGACCACCAAAGCCGAAGGTATTGCTGAGACCAGCACGTACCTCACGCTTCTGAGCCTTGTTGAATGTGAAGTTCAGATTGTAGTCAATCTCAGGATCCTCATCGCCCTCCTCGTGGTTGATGGTGGGAGGAATGATGTCATTCTTCACTGCGAGCACAGTAGCCATAGCCTCAACGGCTCCAGCAGCACCCAGCAGGTGACCAGTCATTGACTTCGTAGATGAAATATTCAGTTTGAAGGCAGCGTCGCCAAAGACGTCCTTGATGGCCTTAGCCTCAGAGATATCACCCACGTGGGTAGAAGTACCGTGAACGTTGATGTAGTCGATCTCATCGGGCTGCATACCAGCATCCTCAAGAGCATTCTGCATCACAAGCTTGGCACCCAGTCCCTCAGGATGAGAAGCGGTGATATGATGTGCATCAGCACTCATACCGGCACCCACCATCTCAGCATAGATCTGCGCTCCACGAGCCTTAGCATGCTCGAGTTCCTCGAGGATCATACAACCAGCACCCTCGCCCATGATGAAACCATCACGAGAGGCACTGAACGGACGGCTGGCCTTCTCAGGCTCATCATTGCGGGTAGAAAGCGCATGCATAGCATTGAAACCACCTACGCCCGTAGCACAGATAGCAGCCTCAGCACCACCAGCTACGATGGCGTTGGCCTTACCCAAACGTATGAGATTGAAGGCATCAGCAAGTGCGTTAGAAGAAGAGGCACAAGCAGAAGCGGTGATATAGTTGGGGCCGTGGAAGCCATACTGAATCGAAATCTGACCTGCTGCGATGTCAGCAATCATCTTCGGAATGAAGAACGGATTGAACTTAGGACCATCGGCCTCGTGTACACCATAGTACTTCACTTCTTCCTCGAAGGTCTTAATTCCACCAATACCTACGCCAAAGACCACACCAATGCGGTTCTTGTCTTCAGTCTCGAGATCCATCTTACTGTCTTCGACAGCCTGCTTGGCGGCAATCATGGCCAGCTGGGTATAGCGGTCCATCTTACGAGCCTCCTTGCGGTCGATAAAGTCGTTGATATTGAGGTTCTTCACCTCACAAGCGAACTGTGTCTTAAAATTACTTGCATCAAAAAGTGTAATAGGTGCTGCGCCGCTTACTCCGTTGATGAGGTTGTTCCACATCTCTTCAGGAGTGTTGCCGACTGGCGTCACTGCGCCAAGACCTGTTACAACTACTCTTTTTAATTCCATAAGCTACTTTTAAAGCATAATGGTTGCTTCGAATAGGAAGCAACCATTATGTTATTCATCAAAATTTATTTTGCGTTCTCCTCGATATAAGCGATAGCATCACCTACAGTACCGATCTTCTCAGCCTTATCGTCGGGGATAGAGATACCAAACTCCTTCTCAAACTCCATGATGAGCTCAACGGTATCCAGAGAGTCTGCACCCAGATCGTTAGTGAAACTTGCCTCGGGCTTAACCTCAGCCTCATCAACACCCAGTTTGTCTACGATAATAGCCTTTACTTTGCTTTCAATTTCTGACATAATTTTCTTTCTTTAAAATGTTAATAATGTATTTGCTATCTTGAAAATTTTGCGATTTTTTCGCTTTCGGGGTGCAAAGTAACACATTTTCTTTGAGTTACGCAAATTTTTTTAAGGAAAACTCACTCTCTTTTGCACAAAAGGGGTATATTTGTGCATTTTTTTGCCCTTTTGTGTGCGTTACCAACACTAAAAATGCAAAAAATGGATGAAAATATCACTAATTCGTTGGTCAATTCAAAAACTTTCTGTAGCTTTGCAAATCAAACAAATCATTTTTTGATAATGTCATTTACAGAGCACGCTAATGAAATCTTCAATCAGGTGATTAAGGACTATCATCTGACAGATAATGTAGACACCCCCATTCATAATCCTTATGAGCGGGACAGCATCGAGTTCAACCTGTATCTGAAATGTTGGATCGACACCGTTCAGTGGCATTATGAGGATATCATCCGCGACCCACATATCGATCCCGTTGAGGCGCTGGCCCTGAAACGGAGAATCGACAGAAGCAATCAGGACCGTACTGATCTGGTGGAGGAAATCGATTCCTATTTCCGTCAGACTTACAGTCACGTGAAGCCTGAGGCTGATGCCAAGCTGAATACGGAGAGTCCTGCGTGGGCTGTCGATCGTCTGAGTATCCTGGCTCTGAAGATCTATCATATGCAGGAGCAGGTGGATCGAAAGGATGCCTCAGCAGAGCATATCGCCAAGTGTCAGGCTAAATTGGAAGTGCTTCTGGAACAGCAGAAAGACCTCTCGCTGGCTATCGACCAGTTGTTGGAAGATATTGAGGCAGGACGGAAATATATGAAGGTATACCGTCAGATGAAGATGTATAACGACCCCGCTACGAATCCAATACTTTACAAGAAGTGAAAAAAGAGCATATCCTGGTCATCCGCTTCTCATCGTTGGGCGACATCGCTATGACTGTACCTGTGGTATGGTCATTGGCCAATCAATATCCTGACATCCGCATCACAGTACTGAGTCGCGGATATGCCCGTACACTATTTGCTGATCTGGCTCCCAACGTGAATTTCATGGAGGCAGACCTGAAAGTAGAGTATCATGGCATCAAGGGTCTGAATGCGCTCTATCGTCGTTTGGTAGCCAAGCAGTTTACCAAAGTGGCTGATCTGCATAATGTGCTTCGCTCTGAGTATCTGCGTATGCGTTTCAACTTGGGGCGCTATCGTGTGGAGCATATCAACAAGCATCGCAAGGACCGTCGCCATCTGGTGTCGTATAAACATAAGGTAAAGAAACAGTTGCCTACCTCGTTTGAGAACTATCTGAAGGTTTTCGAGCAGTTAGGCTATCCTGTCAACATCCAGCAATTCCATTCCATCTTCCCGGAAGAAGGGGGCAACCTGAATCTGCTTCCTAAGGAGATTGGTCCGAAGAAGAACTTTGAACAATGGATTGGCATTGCACCATTTGCGGCCCACGAAGGTAAGATCTATCCGCCACGATTGATGGAACAGGTGATTCACCAGTTGTTGGAGAAATATCCCAAGTGTCGTATTTTTTTCTTTGGCAAAGGTCACAATGAAGATAAGTATCTCAATATGTGGTGTGCTCAATATCGCCAGTGTCTCAATGCCACCTACTATTGTGAGAATATGTATCAGGAGTTGATTATCATGAGTCACTTGGATGTGATGGTGTCGATGGACTCTGCCAATATGCATCTGGCTTCATTGACAGCTGTGCCTGTGGTGAGCATCTGGGGCGCTACGCATCCCTATGCGGGTTTCCTGGGCTTCGGACAGCCTAAAGATAATATCATCCAACTCGATCTCGATTGCAGACCTTGCAGTATCTATGGTCAGAAGCCTTGTCAGCGTGGCGACTATGCTTGTATGAAGAACATTCCGCCAGAGCGGATTGTTGAAAGAATAGAATCTATCATTAATAACTAAAACAAGTACGATTATGAAAAAGTTTGTTTGCGACATCTGTGGTTATGTTTATGACCCAGCAGAGGGTGATGCTGATGGCGGCATTGCTCCAGGCACTGCCTTCGAAGACATCCCTGAGGATTGGGTTTGCCCAGTCTGTGGTGTAGGAAAGAGTGATTTTTCACCCGTTGAGGAGTAACTTTTTCTCCCCCTAAGTTGGGGGGAGTCAGAGGGGGTCTGAACAAGGGGACTGTACGGCAAATCAGACCACCCCTAGCCCCTCCTACTCAGGAGGGGAAATAATTACTTATAACATAGTCTGGGCGAAATGCCAGATGATGATGCCTGCTGTGACGGAGACGTTCATCGAATGTTTCGTTCCAAATTGCGGAATCTCCAGGCATCCGTCTGAGACATCGATGACTTCCTGATGCACACCTTTTACTTCATTGCCTAAGACCACAGCGTATCGCTTTCCTTTTTCAGGTATAAAGTCCTGCAGCATCGTAGAACCGTGTGCCTGTTCTACTGAGTATACTTCAATACCTGCCTCTTTTAGTGCAATAAGTGCCTCTTGTGCTGTCGTAAATGCCTTCCATTCCACGCTATCCTCTGCTCCTAAGGCCGTCTTATGAATCTCAGCACTCGGAGGTGTTGAAGTGATGCCACACAAATAGACAGCCTCAATACGGAAAGCATCGCCTGTACGAAACACGCTGCCCACATTGTGCATCGAGCGTACATCATCGAGTACCACGATCAAAGGTAATTTCTCTGCCTGCTTGAACTCATCCACAGACAGACGCTGCATTTCTATCGTCCGTAACTTTTTCATTGTGGTTGCAAAAGTATATAAAATTGTATAAACCACAAAATTAAAAATGCATTTTGTCGTTTTCGCTTTGTTCGAATCGATATTTTTTGTATCTTTGACCCCAAATTCTATCAACTATACATTATTAATAATAAAGAAAGATGAAAAAGCTACTATTTATGTCGTTTATGATGCTTTGTGGCACTAGCATTGGATATGCCCAGAAGCAGAAAGGTAATGTACCACTTGTTTATGAAGTAGAGAACACAGGCAGCAAATTTGCAGCGCCAAAGATGCCCACAATTGATGCTCTGCCTGAAATCCGTGAGTTGCCCGATCCCCTGAAATGGAGTAATGGCAAAGGTAAGGTAAAGAGTTTTAAGGACTGGTCAAAGCGTCGTAGTGAGATTTCAAACATGATTCAGCACTATGGTATTGGTACCAAGCCCACCGTTCCTGATGGAAGTGTAAAAGCCAAGATGTCTGGTGACACGTTGATTGTAGACGTTACTGTTAATGGTCAGACGCTGACACTCAGTTCTACCATCAGCTATCCGAAAGTCGGAAAGCCACCTTATGCATTGATGATTGGTACCAGTATGCTGGCATTGCCAAGACAATTGTTTGCTGATCGTCCTATCGCCATTATGAATTATCGTGAGAAGCAAGTCAATGACTACGGACAAATGGGAAGACATCATGAAAGAGGTGAACATAATTTTGATCGCCTTTACCCAGAACTGAAGGATAATGGTGCTTATAGTGAATGGGCCTGGGGTCTGAGCCGTCTGATTGATGGTCTGCAGCAGTTAGGTCCTGAGGTGACGAAGATTGATATCAAACATATTGGTGTGTCTGGTTGTTCTTATGCTGGTAAGATGGCACTCTATTGCGGTGCTTTTGATGAGCGTATTGCTCTGACCATTGCTCAGGAACCTGGTGGTGGTGGTGCAGCTGCCTGGCGTACTTCACACGAGTCCACTTTGAAAGGTAAGAACCTGGAGGATCTCGATAAGACAGACTATCATTGGTTTATGGAGAGTCAGAAGGAGAATTTCCATGGGGATTCTGTCTATCGTCTGCCTTATGACCAGCATGAACTCTGCACGATGGTTTGTCCGAGAGCTTTATTGCTGTTGGGTAACCCTGACTATGAGTGGTTGGCTGATGGTTCGATGGTGGTTTCAGCTAAGGCTGCAAAGGAAGTCTGGAATTTCTTTGGTATCGGTGATCGCTTTGGTTATTCGATTGTTGAAGGACACGGACATTGTCAGCTGCCTGAGAGACAATTTCCAGAAGTGCAGGCTTTCATTGATAAGTTCCTTTTAGGTAAAGAAACCGATACAAAAGATATCCAAGTGGTTTCCGGCATCAAATAAGGTGTGGAAAACTCTGTGGATAACTTGTGTAAAAAATGGTATTTTTCAACCCGCTGTTTCGGCAGCGGGTATATTTTTGGGTTTATTCTTGCTCAATACGCACATTTTCCATTAATTTTTGCTGAAAAAAGATATAAACTTATTAATTTTGCACCAAAATAGAGAATTGTGGATAACTTAGCTTAGGTATTCATTATCAGAGAGAAATAATCCACAAAGGATGTGAATAATGTATTTTTCATAGTGAATAAACAAACTTGCAAGTAAATAACTTAAAAGTTTCCAACTTATCAACGTCCTATCATCTTATTCATTCTATTTTTAAAAAGAAAAGAAAAAATAAAAGATAATATATTAATGTTGAAAAAGGAGTGGATCAAACAAGGTTTTATTGATGAACCTGTAGCAGAAGGTACAGACCTGAAAGCTGAAATCAGAAAGATGTGTGAAGAGAAAGGTGCTATTATCCTGGCTCACTATTATACCATCGGCGATATACAAGAGATAGCCGACTTTGTAGGTGATTCTCTGGCTTTGGCTCGTAAGGCTGCAGAGACAGATGCAAAGATGATGGTGATGTGCGGTGTGCATTTTATGGCTGAAACTTGTAAGTTGCTATCACCAGATAAAACGGTACTTTGCCCGGATCTGAATGCAGGTTGTTCTTTGGCTGATTCCTGTAAGGCAGAAGACTTGAAGCAATTCAAGAAAGAGCATCCTGGTTATCAGATCATCTCTTATGTGAATACGACAGCTGCAGTAAAGGCATTAACGGATGTAGTGGTAACTAGTGGTAATGCGAAGAAAGTAGTAGACCAGCTGCCAAAGGATGCAAAACTGATTTTTGGTCCTGACTATAATCTTGGTAATTATATCAATGAGGTCACAGGTCGTCAGATGTTGCTTTGGAATGGTGGTTGTCATGTACATGAGCGCTTTTCTGTTTCAAAGATTGTAGAGTTAAAGAAGCAATATCCTGATGCAGTTGTGATGGCTCATTTGGAGTGTAAGGGTCCAGTTTTGGCTTTGGCAGATGTAAAAGGTTCAACTGCTACGATGCTGAACTATGCACAGCAGAGTGATAAGAAGCAGTTTATTGTGGCTACAGAGGCTGGTATTCTGCACGAGATGCAGCGAACTTGTCCGGACAAGGAATTTATACCTGTGCCTCCCGAAATCAGCGAGAGCGGCTTTGAATGTAGCTGCAATGAGTGTCAGTATATGAAAATGAATTCACTGTTGAAGATTTATAATGCCTTAAAGTATGGTTGGCCTTCTGTAGAGGTAGATCCGAAGATAGCCAAGAAAGCTGTGAAACCTATCAATAGGATGCTGGAATTGAGTTAAGGCACTATGGATGCGCTGACTTCTCGTGTTGTATCATTCTTACGGTTTCCACTGATTGTTGCAGTGATAGGTATTCATTGCAATTTATTTGTGAAAAATCCAGAATTGGAAACAAGGTCAGTATTCTATTTTCTGGTGTACATCACAATGAAGTTGGTATGTATCGCCGTACCTTTATTCTTTTTTATTTCAGGCTTTCTCTTCTTTAAGGAAGGAACATTCGATTTTGTCTTATATAAGAAAAAAATAAAAAGTCGTATCCATACGGTTCTGATTCCCTATCTATTATGGAACATCATCTATTTTGTGATGTTGGGAATCATGCAATTGATAAAGCCAGATACCTTAGTCATTCTGCATAAGTATATCGCTGATTTCAGATGGCAAGATTATCTATGGATATTCTGGGATATCAGCCAGATTACGGGTTTAGCTGACGATCAACGTGCTTGTCTGGTGGGTGCTTTCTGGTTCTTGCAATGTCTGTTTGTACTTTTCTTGTTGTGTCCTATCATTTATTATATTATCAGGTATTTGCGTCACTTTACCTTATTAATAATAGGTGTACTCTATTTCACTGATTTCATCCCAGAGATGCCAGGTATTCAGTGTAATGCTATCGTCTATTATATGCTTGGGGCTTATTTATCAATCATTGGTATAGATTTTATCTCTATCCTTAAACGGATACCTGTTCAAGTACATCTTGTGTTGATGATAGTTGCTGTACTTATCTCTTATTTGTTTAACGACAATGACACCATCTATAATATCACAGACTTATTCCTTCAAGCGGCTGTCTTTGCTATCACAGCTTATATGATAGAGAACCATCATTGGCATGAAAGTAAATATCTAGTGTCGAGTGTATTCTTCGTCTTTGCTGTTCACCGACTATTCTCTGCTTCTCTGATGACAGTATCCACCTATCTCGTTCCTTCGATAGGCAATAATATTATTTTATATCTCTATTATGTATTGATGGTCATACTGACTTTAATCGCCAGTCTCGCAGTTTACCAATTCTCCTTAAGGTTTCTACCGAGCGTCACCAACGTACTTAATGGTCGTCGATGAATCTGCGTTCCGATAGATATAGACTCCTTTTTGCAGTTGTTGGTTAGTAGGCATCTTTTGTCCTTGCAGATTATAGATGCTAATGACCTTATCATCCTGTTCAGCAGGTGTATTTGTTATAGATGATTTATTATATAAAAATATATGATCCATTTGGATTATTCGGCGTGTAATCCAAAATTTAATAAACAATATTTCTAAATCAAAATCAATGATTTCACCACAGACATCACTATCCATTGACCATTTCTCAGCCTCTCTTTCTGCAGCACCACTTGTGATGAGTAGGTCATAATAATACTCGTATCGTTGTTGTAAATTGTGGATTGAAAAGACCGTCTTTCTTAATTCAGCATATCGATTGCGTACCTTATTATTAAAGTCATCAACATTCAGGTTTTTGAGTCTTGTTATCAGATAGAGAATGTCTCCAGGGTCGTATTCTGGTAAAATAAAGTCTTTATCGTATTGCAAAGCTGATTTAGCGCCCATACTGATATCCAGATCCCAGACGGCTAGAGTAATCATTTTATCTTTTGTCTGGTCGTAGACAGCCCAATACATATTCTTACCTCGATTGTCAAGGGCATTTAAAACATATACAAAAAGATAATAGTCAATGATAACCGGTATATCGAAATATTCATGGACATGCTGTCTGAATTCCTCATCACTACTATTGACTACGAAATTGATAGCATTCCATAGAGTGCTGTAGTCAGTAGAGTCGAGGTCATTTAAATCGGGATATTTGGCTTCAAATACATCCATCATCGGTTCCTTGTTATCATAGCTTTCAGGAACAATGGTCATCATAGAACTATCATATCCTTTTGACTTCCACAAAACACCTCGAATAAGACCGTTCTCATCGAATTTCTTCAGTTTCATCTGTTTACGGTCCATATTCTCCATAAAGCTATAGATACCTCTGTATTCATCATTCAGATATACCTCCACCACTTTTCCTCTGACACCTGATAAAGCATCAGGTTCTTTATCGGTGTAATAGGGTTTTGTGGCGAAGTCGTTCCACAGTTCTGTGGCTATCAGATTACGAAGCCTGAAAACATCAGCCTGACCAGCATCGAGTATCCAACTGTCATCTTTGCGCAGTCCGAAGAAACGATGGTCATCAGTGAATTTTATCTTATAATTTCGTTTATGCTTTCCTTCAGCATTTGTGCTGCCCCCACGCCATTTGATACGGGCAGTGAGACTGTCTTCTGAGTTTCCATCAGGATAGATGATACTCACTGTGCCATCTTGGTAGTCATAACCAAAATCGCCCGTCAGTTTGATGATGGGCAGTTTCACTTGAGCACTGATGGTAACACATAAAAGAAGTAAAACTAAGAATATGGTTTTCTTCATAATATAGCAATCTTACAGACAGTGCCTTTCTCTCCTTTACTGGTGGCAGTAATCACCATGTAGACGCCTGAGGCTACACGTCTGCCTTGACGATCTTTACCGTCCCAGGTAAACGATCCACCATTGCTTCGACCCTCAGCTACCAATGCACCGCTGGATGTGGTGATCTTCACATCTGCGTCGTAGCTCAGTCCTACAATCGTAATCAAACCAGAATAGTCTGATGTCACAGGATTAGGATAGGCATAGACATTGTCTTTTGTCATTTCTTGTGTTGGTTGCGTAGCATCGCTACGATAAGAGCAAAGACCATTATCTGTAAGGAAATACACCTCACCTGTCTGATGATTGATGGCCACAGAATAAATCTGATCAGAGAGCAAAGGTGAATTATCTGTAGAGAGATGGCATATTTGCGTCATATTATCGGCACTGATAAGGAAGGCGCCAATGCCATTTGTGACAAACCACTTACGGTTACCGCCATCGATGGCAATATGGCTGACGCTGACGCCTGAGAGCAGATAGTCAGCAAAGTTGGTACCGTCGTTACGAGGCACTTTCACTTGTTGGAAAGTCACACTCCCCTGCCCTACTTCACTCTTGTCGATATAGAAAGGTCCCAGGTCTGTTCCTACCCAGATATTGCCTTCCTTGTCTTCTGCCACACAATAGACGAAATTAGGACTGTATCGTGTACCATCTTGGTTGACGAATGAGTTGTAAGCTACCATCAGGTTAGTCTCAGTATCATAACAAAAGACCGTCTGTCCTACCCATGAGGTATTGACGAACCAAAGCAGACCCCGACTGTCGAATATCATGTTTCTCAGACCTCCCCAAGTAACACCACTTCCGTCTTCCAACAGTTTCTGATGCTGGTCTGCCCATTCACCGTCTTTCAATATAAACAGATTAACACCCTTTGCCTGACTGTTAATCACCCAAAGACGTCCTTGCTGATCGTATTTGATGCCATTGATGAGCACATATCTATTGCTCATTTCTTTTCCCCCATCAAAGGCCCCTTTCAACGGACTATTATCTTTATTATAGTAATTGATCAGTTTACCATTCTTGAACTCATATAGTCCGCATCTTCCACCTGCAGCCACATGACTCTCATCGGTAGGATCAATACTGATACAGTTGATATCCTTATAGTCATAGCCCGTCTTCAGCTGGAGCTCATCCTCATAGATGGTCCAGTTGTCACCATCAAACACTTGTACTGTACCAGGATAATTCTGACCTGCTATACCTGAAAGAAAATGACCACCAGTGGTGTATAGCTTACCATTGTAGAATTCAGACTCATAGAAGTAGTTATACTTTGGTCCACCAGGCTGAAGGCTTGATACCAGCGTGAGGTTGGTCTGCAAGTCTTTATATTCATCGTATTCAGGCAAGCTCGTAGGATATTCAGGATGACCGTTGTAATAGGTCTCAGCGATTTCTGCCCTTTGGATATTGACTTTCACAAGGCCAAAAGGACAATGAAGCCAAGCATAGACACCATCGATAGTAATCTTTGAGACGGTCTTATCCTCCGTCATCGTCTTGCTATAGAGTGCAGAGATATTGGTAATATCCCCATTGGTATCTAAGAGATCGATATTCGAGTTCTGATAGACAGCGATGAGTCGTTTGGCCTGCGGACACCAGGCGATATGTGTGATGTATGTATCAGAGAGACCATTCACCTTATCATAGGTGGTGATACTCTGGTCGTTTTTGTTGTATAGGTAGATATCGTTTGAGGCCAGCACAAACAATTGATGGCCTGCCTCGCAGATATTCTGCACATCGTGATAAGCGAGATGATTCTGCCAAGTGCCAACCTGAGAATATAAAGGTAAAAAGGTAAAAAGGTAAAAAGGTAAGAACCATTTTACCAAACAGTTGATTGTTAATATCCTTGTTCTCATACCTTTTTACTTTTTTACTCTTTTACTTTTTTACCTTTTCAACAGGTAGTCTGCCAATTTCTGCGTGGCACGGGCACGATGGCTGATATGGTTCTTGATTTCCATACCTAACTCAGCGAATGTCTGGTCGTAACCATTAGGCTGGAAGATGGGGTCGTAGCCGAAGCCCTCTCCTCCCCTACGCTCTCGGATGATCTCGCCTTCGACGATTCCCTCGAATTTGTGGATCTCCTTGATGCTCGTACAACCACAAGGACAGACATCTTTCTTCTGTATTAACGCAATAACAGTGCGGAATCGTGCCTTACGATTGTTATTATTTCCTAATTCTTTTAGCAGACGAGCCATATTGGCCTCAGAATCATGGCTCATCTGACCAGAATCATCAGCCATACTAGCATATCTGGCGGAATAGACGCCTGGTGCCCCATCGAGGGCGTCAACCTCAAGACCAGTATCATCAGCGAAACAGCTGATATGATAGTGATCGTAGACATACTGTGCCTTCTGGAGGGCATTCTCTTCGAGGGTAATACCTGTCTCAGGGATATCCACATCACAACCGATATCCTTCAGCGATAAGACCTCAATGCTATCGCCAAGAATACTGCGAATCTCTGAGAGCTTATGCTGGTTGTTCGTTGCGAAGACTATTTTCATCAGCAATATTTTGTTGTTTTATCTTTACTCGCATTTCCTCGAAACCTTCGCCATAGACACCAATAACGGCACTCTGAGAAACGAAGGCCTGAGGGTCGATCATCTTGATCAAACGGAACATGTTGATACTCTCGTTCTTTCTGGCCAGGATACAGAGTACCTTCACCTCCTTACCTGTATACCACCCGTGACCATCAAGAATAGTGACACCATGATGTGTCTCAGTACCGATGGCATTGGCTATCTCCTGCCATTTACGGGTGAAGATCAGGAACTGCACGGACTGACGACGGGCGTTCATGATATAGTCGAGGGTATAGTTCTCCATCGCCATCACACAGAAACCGAACATCACCTTGTGGGCTCGTTCGAGGTAAGTGCCAAACTGTGGGAAGAACATACAAGAGCCGATGATACAGAAATCGGCAGCAATCAGTACATTACCCAAAGACACATTAGGATGGAACTTATTCACTGAGGCTGCGATGACATCCGTACCACCCGTAGAACCGTTGTTCATAAACACCGTTGCCAAAGCAATACCTGTCAACACACAACCAATAATCATCGACATGAAATCCTGTCCCTCGCCCATCAGTTTAAAGGGCAGACCGTTCTCTTGTTTGGGAATAATATCCTGCGCAAACTTCAGCATGAAATAAAGGGTGAAGATGGCAAAGATGGTTTTCATCAGGAATTTCCATCCCAGAATCTTCAGAGCCACAACTAGCAGAACGCCGTTGATGATGATGTAGGTGTTCTCCAGATGGAAACCTGTGGCATAGTAGATAATGGCCGAAAGACCTGTTACTCCTCCTGCTACAATCTGATAGGGCATCAGAAATACCGTAAAGGCAATGGTGTAAAGGAAGAGGCCAAAGGCTATAAAGAAATAGTCTTTGGCTTCGTTCAGTATGATTTTGTGATCGATGGTCATTTATTTTTTCAGAACAATGTTCACCATACGCTTAGGGACGATGATAACCTTTGCTACTTGGAAGCCTTCGAGATACTTTGCTGAACGCTCGTCTGCCAAGACAGCTTCCTCGATGGTCTTGTTGTCAGCATCAGCGGCGAACTGCATCTCGAAACGGGCCTTACCGTTGAAGGCAATACCCAACTTCACCTGACTCTCTACGAGATACTGCTCATCCCACTTCGGCCACTGAGAGTCGCAGACGCTACCCTTCTCGCCTAGCATCTCCCAGAGTTCCTCAGCGATATGAGGCGCAAATGGAGCAATGAGGATCACCAGTGTCTTCAGCATCTCCTTATTCTTGCACTTCTGCTGTGAGAGCTCATTCACGCAGATCATGAAGGCAGAGATAGAGGTGTTGTAAGAGAAGGTCTCGATATCCTGAGATACCTTCTTGATGAGCTTATGCACACTCTTGAGATTTTCTGGTGTAGCCTCGCCTTCGAAGCCGTTCTGATAGAGGTTCCAGAACTTACGCAGGAATCTGTGGCAACCATCGATACCGTTGGTATCCCAAGGCTTCGACTGCTCCACAGGACCTAGGAACATCTCATAGAGACGGAGCGTGTCAGCACCATATTTCTCGACGATCATATCCGGATTGACCACATTGAACATCGACTTCGACATCTTCTCGATAGCCCAACCACACTTGTACTGACCATTCTCGAGGATGAACTCAGCATTGTCGTACTCAGGACGCCAAGCCTTGAAGGCCTCGATGTCGAGAATATCAGCAGAAACGATATTCACATCCACGTGGATAGGTGTTGTGGTATAGTTATCTTTCAGACCGAAGCTGACGAACTTACCCTTATCGGCACCATCGTCTTCGATACGATACACAAAGTTAGAACGACCCTGAATCATACCCTGATTGACGAGTTTCTTGAAAGGCTCATCCTCGCAAGAGTAACCAGAGTCATAAAGGAACTTATTCCAGAAACGAGAATAGATCAGGTGACCTGTTGCATGCTCCGTACCTCCTACATAGAGGTCGACATTACGCCAGTACTCATCAGCATCACGACTGACGAGGGCTTTCTCGTTCTTGGGATCCATATAACGCAGATAGTATGCTGAAGAGCCAGCGAAACCAGGCATCGTGTTCAGTTCGAGTGGGAAGACTGTCTTATTGTCGATTAGATCCTTCGATACCACCTTGTCTGTCTTCGTATCCCAAGCCCAGATCTTAGCACGTCCCAATGGGGGCTCGCCAGTTTCTGTGGGCTTATATTCATCGATCTCAGGCAATTCCAGAGGCAGACACTCCTTGGGAATCATATAGGGCATATCGTCCTTATAGTAGACGGGGAACGGCTCTCCCCAGTAACGCTGACGGGAGAAGATGGCATCACGCAGGCGATAGTTCACCTTCACACGACCTAAGCCCTGCTCAGTGACGAATTTCTTGGTAGCAGCGATGGCCTCCTTAACAGTCAGACCATTGAGAGAGAACTTACTGCTTGCTGAGTTACACATGATACCTTCCTTGGCATCATAGCTCTCCTCAGAGACATCGGCACCCTCAATCAGTGGAATGATGGGCAGATTGAAGTGCTTGGCGAAGGCATAGTCACGAGAGTCATGAGCAGGCACAGCCATAATGGCTCCAGTACCATAACCAGCCAACACGTATTCTGCTATCCAGATAGGAATCTTCTCATCAGTGAAAGGATTGATGGCGTAGCTACCAGAGAACACACCAGTCACCTTATGGTCCATCTGACGATCACGCTCTGTACGCTTCTTCACGTAGTCGAGATACTTCTCAACCTCTTCCTTCTGCTCAGGTGTTGTCAGCTCAGCTACAAGGTCTGATTCTGGTGCCAAGACCATAAAGGTCACACCAAACATCGTATCAGCACGGGTAGTGAAGATGGTGAAGTGCTTATCTGAGTCAGCCACGTTGAATTCTACTTCAGTACCCTCAGAGCGACCAATCCAGTTGCGCTGGGTTTCTTTCAGCGAGTCTGTCCAGTCGATGACATCCAAACCGTCAAGCAGTCTCTGGGCATAGGCAGAGACACGCAGACACCACTGGCGCATCTTCTTCTGTACCACAGGATAGCCGCCACGAACAGAGACACCATCCACCACCTCATCATTGGCGAGCACAGTACCCAGTTTCGGACACCAGTTCACCATCGTATCAGCCAGATAGGCAATACGATAATTCATCAGCACCTCCTGCTTCTTCTTCTCTGAGAAGCCTGCCCAGTCAGAGGCCGTAAAGTGCAGTTCCTCAGTACCAAGGGCGTTGCAGTTCTCGGTACCCATCAGCTCGAAATGCTCAATCAGCTTAATGGTTGGCTGGGCCTTGTGCGATGAGGTGCTGAAATAACTCTTGAACATACGCTGGAAGGCCCACTGTGTCCACTTATAATAGATGGGATCGCAAGTGCGGACCTCTCTGTCCCAATCGAAACAGAAGCCGATCTTATCCAACTGCGAGCGATAGCGATCAATATTCTCGAAGGTGGTCTTCTCAGGATGCTGACCTGTCTGGATAGCATACTGCTCAGCAGGCAGTCCGTAGGCATCGTAACCCATCGGATTCAGCACATTGAAACCCTGCTGACGCTTATACCTTGCATAGATATCTGAGGCGATATAGCCTAACGGATGACCCACGTGCAAGCCAGCTCCACTAGGATAAGGGAACATGTTGAGCACATAGAATTTCTTCTTGTTCTGGTCCTCCACCACGCGATAGGTACCATTTTCTACCCATCGCTTCTGCCATTTCTGTTCGATTTCTCTGAAATTGTAATCCATGTTGTATATTTATTTTAATCGTTTCCGTACAATAATATTTTAGGCTGCAAAGGTACGAATAAGTAAGCAGACTGCCAAATAATCGCCCAAAAATTTGGTACATTTGGTTTTTCTGAGTACTTTTGCTGCCCGTATGATGAATATGAGACAGATATTAATGGCTTTGCTCTTGATGCCTCTGACCTTGATGGCACAGGAAGCAACGGTACTGAAACAACGTAAATTTCCCAAGACGGTGCCTGCAGGAAACTATAGTGGCATCACTTGGATGGGCGGTTCGAAATTTGCTGTGGCAAACGACAAATCACCAACTACCGGTTTTTATCTGATGACGATAGATACAGACAATATTACTGGCGAACTGTTGTCTGTGCATTTGGACACATTTCTGACTTGTGGTCAGCCAACTCGCGACGAGGAAGGTATCTGCTATATGCCTCAGAATCAGACGATTTTCGTGAGTGGAGAGAAAGATCAGGAGATACTTGAATTTGATCTTCAGGGTCAGCTGACGGGCAGGAAACTGAATATTCCTGAAATCTTCAAGACAGCTTATTCAAATCGTGGTTTTGAAGCACTCACTTATCAGCCTGTGACGCATCGTTTCTGGACCACTTCTGAGAATACCCTTCAGGCCGATGGAGAGAAGCCAACCATAGACAGGAAAATCAAGAACCGTCTGCGCCTTCAGTCTTTTGGTGATGACTTGCAGCCCAAAGAGCAATATTGGTATGAGACTGATTCAGCCATTGTCAAAAAGCGCAAAGGTACCAGTATTATGGGAGTTGGAGGTTTGGCAGCACTCGATGATGGTAGGATCGTGGTGCTCGAACGAGAGTTGTATTTCCCCAAAAAGCAGATTGGCTCGTATTGTCTTGTCAAACTTTACGTCGTTAATCCCTCTCAGCAACAGCCTGGTGAATTGTTGAATAAATCTTTACTGACAACGTTCCGTACGAAATTCAATATCACGCGCCATAATTTTGCTAACTATGAAGGCATCTGTGTAGGGCCTAAATTGGCTGATGGCCGCCAGCTCCTTCTCCTCATCTGCGACTCACAAAACCAGTATAAAGGTGTGATGAGAGACTGGTTCAAACCGGTTGTCCTTCCATCGCCCAGCGCTAACTGATTTTCAGACAGAGCATTGTCAGGTCGTCGCTGGGTTCTGCATCGCCAACAAAATAACTGACAGTGGCATTCATCTGGCTAACGATCTGTTGGCAGTCCTCATTCGAACGGCTTTGGAAGAAATTGAGCAGACGTTTGTCACCAAACTGTTCTTGGAAGCTGTTTTCGGCTTCGTTAAGGCCATCAGTATAAAGAAATAAGGTACGCCCACGGAGATTGTCAATGCTTTCCCCAAGAAATTCCAGATCAGGCCATAAACCTATGGGTGCATTCGATTCCACTTCGGCGAACCCAGGATGACAAGGTCCATCAGATGTCAGAGGAGGATCGATAATAATAGGTGGATTATGGCCAGCATTACAGTATTTCATCTGTCCCGTGGTGAGATCGATCTCAGCGATGAACATGGTGACGAACATACCACTCTCATTATCCGCAGCCAATGTATCATTCAGTCTTGTTGCGATATATTCTGGTGGGAAGCCCTCCTTAGCATAGTTGTGGAACAAGTTCACCGCTACGGCCATTGTCATCGAAGCAGGAACGCCTTTACCGCTGACGTCGCCAATGCAAAGAAATAGCTTATTGTTTTGCATGAAGAAATCATAGAGATCACCACCCACCTCCTTCGCAGGTTTCATCGAGGCATAGAGGTCGACGCCCGAATACTGTTGAAAAATGTTGAAGTTTCTCGGCACCATACTCATCTGAATATCACGGGCGATACGCAGTTCACTCTCGATACGCTCCTTGGCTTTCGTTGTCTCCTCCAGCTGTCCGTAGGCATTCTCGAGCTTCTCGTAGGCAGTCTCAATCGCTTTCTCATGCCTTTTGTGACGGTGAAGGATAAAGCCAAGTGCTGCGATGATGATAGCAGCCACCAAACCAAGCATATACATAAACACATGATAGGTGCGTTCCGACTGCTTTTGTGCTTCCATTTTCGACTCCCATTCACTAAGCTGCAAGTCCTTGTTATTTTTGTCGAGACTGTCGTTTTTCAGTTTCACAGCAATATTCTGCAATTCGATGTCGCGATTCTCCAGTTCGATGCGCTGGTTCTCAAGCGACAGGTTCAGGGCTTCTTCCTCCAATCGTTTTTGGTCAAGCTCGTCGCTGATATGTTCCAGTTTGAGTGCCTGATTGGCGAGACGGAGATCTTTTGCCTCATTCTCTGAGCGGGCTACATCCAGCTGTAACGAGTGTTCTGCTGCCATCTGTCGCACTTCACGTGCCGATAAAGAATCAGACAAATCCTTGAATTCTTTATATGTTTTTAATGCCGTCGCATAGTCGCCTAGAAAACCGTATGTGTCTGACACGTAGCTCAGTCTGATGAGTGGACTAACAATTGTCTTGGCAATTTCCAGTGCTTGTTGATAATCCTTTTTGGTTTTGGCATGATAATACTCCGCGATTTTGAACATATCGTTTTCATTTACCTTGGGCTGAGTCTGTTTCCATTCCCTATAGGCCTTATCATATTCTTCCTCACTATAGGAGCCGTCTCTCCTATGCATCGCCCCAAGAGCGATACAGACGTATGCATGAAGGAGTTGAGTGTGAATAGGCTGTATGTTTGGTTCCTGAAGTCCTCTTTGTGCCAACTCAAGTGTTTTGCGAAAGTTAACCCTGTTAAAATTAATACGGCATAGCCCGATGTAGTTTATCGCAGCACTCTCATTGGGGAAGTAACGGTGCAGGTAGTCGATACACTCATAAAGACCTTTTTCTGCCAGCATTGTTTGATTCATGATGCTCAGCATCGTCACGTTGGCGCTTGTCGCAGAATAGAGGCCGTACTTGCTGTCTTCCTTTTCTGCATAGGCTTTGATCTCTTTTACCAATTCTATACCTTTGCTGCGATTGATCTTACGGAAGGTGAAGAGGGCCTGATTGCACCAAGCCTTGTAGAATGTCTGCTCATCGCCTGTTTTCTTGGTTAACGCTTTCAGACGGTCTGTGGCAGCCATGAATTTCTCAATACTGTCCGTATTATACAGACGGTACATCGTGGTGCTCAGTTCCTCGATGTCCTTCTTCTCCTGCTGTGCTGCCGCAGACAGCGACAAGAGGAGAAACAGCAGATGTATCATCCGTTTTCTCATATACCGATCTTCGGCTTGTGCCACAAACTGCGCCACAAAGATAAGAATAATAACTGAAACAAAAAAGAATTATGGGAAATAAATTTGTCTTTTCTTGCCTATCGTCTGAAAAAGGCGTTTTTTCGAGCCCCCTAGGAAACACTTGTTCCCTGCCTAGGAAATTTTTGCTACCTGCCTAGGCCGCAAAAATCGCCTAGTATGGCCTCAGAAGAAATCCTTCCTGAAAATATCGTACACCATCACTCAGTTTTTACGCGCTCCTTCAGTATAGCGGAGGATGATACCGTTTGGGGTGATTTCGAGTGTGGCTTTGACGCCTGTGAGGAGGGGGAAGTTACGAAGGTGAGCGTGGCCAACGGGGAAATCATAGCAGACGGGAATGTTGTAATGGCGAAGATATTCGTGGAGCATTGCGTACATATCGTCGAAGCCGTTTTCTGGGTGTTTGTATTTATTGAACTGGCCCACAATGATGCCTCGCACATTTGAAAGCAGACCTCGCATCTCCATATTGTGCAGCATACGGTCAACTTTGCTCATACCTTCGTCTGTATCCTCCATAAATAAGATAATGTCTTTCAGCAAGAGCGGATCGAAATCAGAACCAGCGAGATCGTTGTATACAGACAGGTTTCCACCAACGACGATACCCTCTGCCCTACCCTCGATATTCAGCGGATGAGGCGCAATGCGATACGTGGGCAGATCGCCTTGTAGCATACGACGTAAGGTCTGGCTGACGGTATCATTACCTTCATAAGTCTTCAGCGCATGACACATTGAGCCATGAATGCCCTTCACTCCTGCCCTCGCCTCAGCACAAAGCAAGGCTGTGATATCGCTGAAGCCGATGATCATCTTAGGATACTGACGTAAGGTGTCAAGCGAAAGACGACTCAGTAAATGCGCAGCCCCATCGCCTCCTCGCGAACACATGATGGCTTTGACGGAAGGCTCACGAAGCGCCCAAAGCAAATCGGAAAGCCGCTCTTCGATGGTGCCAGCAAAGCCATGATAGTCGTTGAGGGCGTTCTTGCCAATCACACAATGATAACCCCATTGCTCCAACGTACGAATACCCCCATTGATGGTGGCGGTATCTGTCGCACTTGATGGCGAGATGATGGCAATGGTGTCGCCTTTGTGCAAGAACTGGGCTGTGACGGAAAATGTCCAACTCAGCAAAATCAGCAGAAAATATCCCTTTTTCATGCCACAAAGGTACATCTTTTATTCTAGAAATGCAAACCAAATGTTATTTTTCCTAAAGAATTTGGTGGTTTGCAAAGAAAGTCGTATCTTTGTGGCTTGAAATTTATTCATTACTAACAAATAATTCAATTACAAAATGAAGAATGTACCTGTAATTAAGATTGGAATCGTGGCTGTTAGCCGCGACTGTTTCCCTGAGTCACTGGCAGTTAACCGTCGTAAGGCCGTTATCGCCGAGTATGAAAAGAAGTTTGGTAAGGAAGGCATCTACGAGTGTCCTATCTGCATCGTTGAGAGTGAGATCCACGCTCAGCAGGCACTTGAGGATGTTCAGAAGGCTGGCTGTAATGCCCTTTGTGTATATCTGGGCAACTTCGGTCCTGAGATTTCTGAGACCATGATTGCTGACTGGTTCAAGGGCCCGTCGATGTTTATCGCTGCTGCTGAGGAGACTCAGAAGGACCTGATTGATGGTCGTGGTGATGCTTACTGCGGTATGCTGAATGCCAGCCAGGCCCTGAGCCTGCGCAAGACCCGTGCTTACATTCCTGAGGAGCCTGTTGGCGATGCTGCCCAGTGCGCTGAGATGATCCATGAGTTCCTGCCCATCGCTCGTGCTATCGTAGGTCTGCAGAACCTGAAGATCATCAGCTTCGGTCCTCGTCCTAACAACTTCCTGGCTTGTAACGCTCCTATCCGCGCCCTCTATGACCTCGATGTGGAGATTGAGGAGAACTCAGAGCTCGACCTGCTCGAGGCTTTCCAGAAGCATCAGGGCGACCCACGCATCGACGATGTGGTGAAGGATATGGCTGCTGAGCTCGGCACTGGTAACAAGATTCCTTCTGTTCTGCCTAAGCTCGCTCAGTATGAGCTGACGCTGACAGACTGGATCGAGGGTCACAAGGGTTCTCGTCAGTTCGTAGCTATGGCCAACAAGTGCTGGCCTGCATTCCAGACCATGTTCGGCTTCGTTCCTTGCTATGTGAACAGCCGTCTGACGGGTCGTGGTATCCCCGTAGCTTGTGAGGTTGATATCTATGGTGCTCTGTCTGAGTACATCGGAACCTGCATCACTCAGGATGCTGTAACGCTGCTCGACATCAACAACTCTGTTCCTACCGATATGTTCGAGGAGAGCATCAAGGGCAAGAAGTTTGCTTGTGACAGTTACACAGAGAAGGAAATCTTCATGGGCTTCCACTGTGGTAACACCGCTTCTTCTAAGGTTTGCAACTGCCAGATGTGCTTCCAGCGCATTATGGCTCGCGCTCTGCCTGTTGAGGTTACTAACGGTACCCTCGAGGGTGACATCCAGCCAGGTCTGGCTACAGTTTATCGTCTGCAGTCTACTGCCGACACCAAGCTCCGCGCTTACATCGCTCAGGGCGAGGTTATTCCTGTAGCTACACGCTCATTCGGTTCTATCGGTATCTTCGGTATCAAGAACATGAGTCGCTTCTATCGTCACGTCCTCATCGAGAAGCACTATCCGCACCACGCAGCTGTGATGTTCGAGCACGCTGGTAAGTATCTGTGGGAGGTGCTGAAGTACATGGGTATCCCCGTTGAGGAGATTGACTACAACTTCCCGAAGGGTGACTTCTACCCCACCGAGAATCCGTTCGCATAAGATGAACCTAAAATACAGCCCGCCTACTTTGACGAGGCGGGCTGTTTTCAACTGATTATCCTAACATTATTAACTTAAAAGTATTTAGCTTATGAAGAATTATTTACGCTATTCATTCGTAGTCTTGATGGCTATGTTAGTGGGAAATGCCTTTTCACAAGAGGTTGTCTTCGATTTCACAGATGAGGCAAATCCTTGGGGATTTCCAACAGAGCAGCTTAAAGAAACTGGAACATTTACAAAAGACGGTAAGTCCATCGTAATTACGACAACCAACTATACTCGTTGGTTTAGTGATAGCAAGGCTCTTCTTATTGGTAAGGAAGGTGCAACATTAACGCTTCCTGCTTTTGATTTTGATGTAGAGAAAATAGAGGTTGTTGGTCATGATGGTGCTTCTGGCAAAGTTACTCATAATATTTTTGTTGGCGATGAGGCTGTAAGTACTGAAGTGACAGGTGCCAAAGGGACAAGCTCCTTTGAAATTGCTGAAGGAAAGCAGGCCGCAGGAACTATTTATGTGTTGAAAGTCACAAATGCTAATAACGACCAGATATGTAAGATTAACATCTGGAAGAAGGGAACTACAGACAATCCTGACACTCCTAGTGGTTCTAGTGACTTGCTTTCATTGTTTACCATTAAAACAGGAAGTTTTAGTGATACTGAAAATCAGCTGCTGTTCGACTTTACTGGGGAAGCAGTTCTTGATCAGAGTAGTGGAGCCACGATAGAGGTTAGTGGTAAGTTCACTTTTGAGTTTGAGAATGATATCTGTACAGGCAATCGTCTCTCTCTTACATTCCTCGATGAGGCAACTCCAAATGCTGCCAGTATTGCTCTTTCTGGTGACGATGGGTACACCGATGTAAAAGTAGAGGGCAAGACACTTTCAGCTACATTGAAAGATTACTTAGGCATTCCTAAAATTGTAATCAAGTCTATGCTGAAGTTAATGTTTAAGGATGAACAAGTCGGCATAGGTACACTCGAGAGCCCGTTAACTCCAAACCTTGCTAACATTATGGCTGGTAGTCTTGCAAATAAAGAGGTTACAGAAAATGATGTTTATATCAAGGGTAAGGTCGCTTCGATCAAAGAGCCGTTTGGTGCACAGTATGGAAATGCAACATTCTATATTTCTATAGACGGAAATGAAGACTTTACTTTCTATGTATACAGAGCTCTGTATTTGGAGAATCAAAAATGGGTTGAGGGCAACAAAGAGCTTAAAGTTGGTGATGAAGTTATTGTTTGTGGAAAGTTGACCAACTATAATGGCACACCGGAAACTGCACAAGGAAAGGCTTATATCTACTCTCTGAATGGCGTAACTAAGAATGAGGGTGGTAGCGAGAAACCTGATACACCAAATGAGATAACCGTAGCCAAGGCTCTTGAGATTATCGCAGCTCTTGAAGATGGAAAAACAACAAGTGAGGAATATATCATAAAGGGTATCGTTACAGCTGTAGATGAAATCTCTACAAGTTATGGCAATGCAACATTCGACATCGCGGACAATGCTGGCGATGCTACTGTCCTGAAAGTCTTCCGTGCAAAGGATGCTGAGGGTCAGAAAATCACAGATGAAAATATTGTGAAGGTTGGCGACGAAGTTGTTGTACAAGGTAAACTTCAGAAATATGTTAAGAATGACGTTGTTACTCCAGAGGTTGCTCAGAATGGTAAGATCCTGACAGTCAATGGTCAGTCTACAGGTATTACCATCCTTAAGGCAACTCAGGTCGAGGCTCCTCTCTACAACCTCGCAGGTCAGCGTGTTGACGCCAACTACAAGGGCGTTGTCATCAAGAACGGCCAGAAGATGATTCAGAAGTAATCATTCTCCCCTACCCTTTTGGGGAATTCATAAAAAGAAACTCCCTGCGGATTCGTTCTGCAGGGAGTTTTATTTTTCATGCAAAAACGAAGCAATCATTTTGCCATTTCAGAAAATCTTCGTAACTTTGCAAATGAATTTGCGAAAACAGGCTGCACCTCAGCAAAGAATACATTCTCTGCATTCGGTTTGCTCTGTTTTTGTCGCTCAAACGTAAATCGAGTAAAGATGGCAAAGAAAGACGGGGAACTAACCCCGATGATGAAGCAGTTCTTCGACCTGAAGGCGAAGCATCCTGATGCGGTGTTGCTGTTCCGTTGTGGCGACTTCTACGAGACCTATTGCGAGGATGCTGTAACGGCTGCGAAGATTCTTGGTATTACGCTGACACACAGGAACAACGGTTATAACAAGGGCGACGAGATGGCGGGCTTCCCTCATCACGCTCTCGATACCTATTTGCCAAAACTCGTGAGAGCTGGTAAACGCGTAGCCATCTGCGACCAGCTCGAAGACCCCAAGCTCACGAAGAAACTCGTCAAGCGAGGCATCACGGAACTGGTAACGCCTGGTGTGGCGCTCTCTGATAATGTACTGAACTATAAAGAGAACAACTTTCTGGCTGCTGTGCATTTTGGAAAAGTGGCTAGTGGTGTGGCTTTCTTGGATATTTCTACAGGAGAGTTTCTGACTGGCGAGGGAACTGTTGACTATGTGGAGAAACTTTTGGCGAATTTCTCGCCCAAGGAAGTGCTCTTTGAGCGAGGAAAAAAGCAGCAGTTTGAGCAGAAATTTGGCAATAAATTCTTTACTTTCGAACTCGATGACTGGGTATTTACAGACCAGACTGCGCGTACAAAATTGTTGAAGCATTTCCACGTAAAGAATCTCAAAGGCTTTGGCGTCGACCATCTGCAAAATGGTATCATTGCTTCTGGCGCTATCCTGCAATACCTCGAACAGACGCAGCACACGCAGATAGGACACATCACGTCTATCTCACGTATCGAAGAAGATAGGTACGTGCGACTGGACAAGTTTACGATTCGCAGTCTAGAGCTAATTCATCCGATGCAGGATGATGGTAAGTCTTTATTAGATGTTATTGACAAGACGGTGAGTCCGATGGGAGGCCGTCTGCTACGTCGCTGGCTGGTATTTCCGCTGAAAGACGAGAAGCCCATCAACGAGCGCCTGGATATCGTGGACTATTATTATCGCGAGCCTGATTTCCGCCAGTGCATCGATGAGCAGATTCATCGTATTGGCGATTTGGAGCGTATCATCTCTAAGGTGGCTGTGGGTCGCGTATCGCCTCGTGAAGTGGTGCAGTTGAAGACAGCGTTGCAAGCCATCCAACCCATCAAAACGGCTTGTTTGTATGCTGACAATGAGGCCTTGAAGCGGGTAGGGGAGCAGTTGAATCTTTGTGAGACCCTGCGCGACAGAATTGAGAAGGAAATCCAGAATGATCCGCCACAATTAGTAGCCAAGGGAGGCGTGATTCACGACGGCGTGAATGCAGAACTCGACGAATTGCGTAGTATCGCCTATAGTGGCAAGGACTATCTGCTGAAGATTCAAGAGCGCGAGGCTGCAGAAACGGGTATTTCTTCGCTGAAAATAGGTTATAATAGCGTGTTTGGCTATTACCTCGAAGTACGTAATACTTATAAGGATCAGGTACCAGCAGAATGGGTTCGCAAGCAGACGTTGGCTCAGGCAGAGCGCTATATCACGCAGGAGCTGAAGGAATACGAAGAGAAGATTCTGGGTGCTGAGGATAAAATACTCTCTTTGGAGGCCAAGCTCTTCAATGACCTTATTTTAGGCATGCAGGAGTATATCCCGCAAATCCAGATCAATGCGAACATCATCGCCCATCTCGATTGTCTGCTGAGCTTTGCGAAAGCAGCTGAGGAGAATAAATATGTGCGTCCTGTGATAGACTCTATGGAGGTCATCGATATCAAACAAGGCCGTCATCCCGTGATTGAGAAAGAGCTGCCTTTGGGTGAGCGATATGTGCCCAATGATATCCTACTCGATAATGAGCGTCAGCAGATCATCATCATTACTGGTCCGAATATGGCTGGTAAATCGGCGCTGCTGCGTCAAACGGCATTGATAGTACTACTGGCGCAGATTGGTTGTTTCGTGCCCGCAGAGGCCGCGAGAATCGGTCTGGTGGATAAGATCTTCACTCGAGTGGGAGCATCAGATAACATTTCACTTGGAGAATCCACGTTTATGGTGGAAATGACTGAGGCTTCGAACATTCTTAATAATGTGTCTTCTCGCTCGCTAGTGCTCTTTGATGAGTTAGGCCGAGGTACCAGCACCTATGATGGTATTTCTATCGCCTGGGCCATTGTGGAGTATCTCCACGAGAATGCCAAAGGTCATCCTCGTACGCTCTTTGCGACGCACTATCACGAACTGAACGAGATGGAGAAGAACTTCTCACGCATTAAGAACTATAACGTCTCAGTAAAAGAGGTCGATGGCAAAGTCATTTTCCTGCGTAAATTAGAGCGGGGTGGGAGTGAGCACTCGTTTGGTATCCATGTAGCAGAGATTGCTGGTATGCCTCGCTCGATAGTGAAGCGCGCCAATGTGATTTTAAAGCAGCTGGAGGCCGAAAATGCTTCCGTAGGCAGCGTAGGCAAGCCCACAGCAGAGATTGCGGCTTCTCGCGAAGGTATGCAGCTCTCGTTTTTTCAGCTCGACGATCCCGTGCTCTGCCAAGTCCGCGATGAAATCCTTGGTCTCGACGTGAACAATCTCACGCCCCTCGAGGCCCTCAATAAGCTCAACGACATCAAGAAGATTGTCTCTGGTAAATAAGTGTATCTTATCACAAAATAAGCGCCACTTCCCAAGCGAGAAGTGGCGCTTAATTTTGGTTACTTGGCGCTTATTATTTGTAGGGATTGACGAAGCTGATACGGACGTTGTATTTCATCCGCGTGATTATTCCGTTGCGCTTGCCAGGAGTCCATTTCGGCATCTTCTTGATCACGCGGTAGGCCTCCTTGGCGAAGAGTTTGGCGAATTGCTGCTTCAACTCTTTCTGCTTGGATTCCGTCTCCTGCGAGAATCTAGTCGTATTGAAGCGGTTAATCTTGCAGTCGTGGGCGGAAATGTCTGATAATGAGCCGTCTTCGTTGACAAAGAACGTCATGATCACTTGTCCCTCTACGTCGTAGTCCTGTGCAGCATCAGGATACTGCACGTTCTTCTCGAGAAATCGCATCAGCGCCTTTTCCCCACCAGGATATTTGGGAAAAATCTCAGCAATTTCACTGAAAATTTTCTTCGTTCCTGTTGTGTCGTTTTTAACACGAATGCTGTCTGCGCTTTGTGCTACTGCGCCCATTGTCAGGGCTGCAAGTATAATAGATAAAATTGTTCTTTTCATATTTTTCATTTATGCCACTTTTTTGGCTCTTATCATACAATAGACACCAATGATGATGAATGGAATACTGAGGATTTGTCCCATGTCGAGTGGGAGAGTGGCCTCGAAGGCTTCCTGAATTTCCTTGGTGTACTCGATGAGGAAGCGGAAGGTGAAGATATAGGTCAGGCAGAAGCCAAAATACCAGCCTGTGCCGATCTTCTCAGGCATCTTCTTGTGGAGCACCCACATGATAAAGAAGAGTAGGGCATAGGCGATGGCTTCGTAAAGCTGGCCTGGATGGCGAGGCATCCCATCAACCTTCTCGAAAATAAAGGCCCAGGGAACATCTGTAATTTTACCGATAATCTCAGAATTCATGAGGTTACCCAAGCGGATAAAACAGGCCGTCGTTCCTGTGGCGATGGCGATATTGTCAAGTACCGTCCAGATGCTGAGTTTCGTCTTGCGGACATAGAGCCAGAGGGCCAGCATCAGACCTAAGGTACCACCATGCGAAGCGAGACCTGCGTAACCCGTGAGTTTCCAGCCTCCATCGGGCAGGAAATGAATGGGCAGCAGCATCTCTACAAAGCCCTTCAAAGAGGTTAGGTAGTCCTGTGGCTGATAGAAAATGCAGTGGCCTAAGCGCGCGCCAATCAGGATACCGAAGAAGCAGTAGATAAAGAGGGGATCGAAATACTCATCCTTGATCTTCTGCTCTTTGTAGAGTCGCTTCACCACGAGATAGGCGAGTGCCAATCCGATGATCCACATCAAACCGTACCACCTTACCGTTATCGGCCCCAGATGAAAGGCCTCTAAGTCCGGATCCCAGACGATAAAATTCAGCAAGTCTGTCATAGCTTATACGTTGAATCTAAAATGCATGATGTCACCATCCTGGACGATGTAGTCTTTGCCCTCGACAGCGAGTTTTCCGGCCTCGCGGACAGCAGCTTCGGAGCCATACAGGATATAGTCGTCGTACTTGATGACCTCTGCGCGGATAAAGCCCTTTTCAAAGTCGGTGTGGATGACACCAGCACACTGAGGCGCCTTCCAACCTTTTTTGTATGTCCAAGCCTTCACCTCCATCTCACCAGCAGTGATGAATGTTTCGAGGTTCAGCAGGGCGTAGGCCTTTTTAATCAGGCGATTCACACCACTCTCTTCGAGGCCCAATTCCTCCAGGAACATCTGCTTATCCTCGTAGCTTTCGAGCTCAGCGATATCCTCTTCTGTCTTAGCAGCGATGATCATCGTCTCAGCGCCTTCTTCCTTGGCCAGGGCCTCTACTTTCTTGGTGAAGTCGTTACCGTCTTTGGCGTCAGCCTCGCCCACATTGCAGACATAAAGCACAGGCTTCGATGTCAGCAGGAAGAGATTACGGGCGCAATCCTGCTCGTCTTTGCTCTCGAACTCCACGATACGGGCGTTCTTTCCCTGCTCCAACACCTCTTTATAAGCCTTCAACACCGTCACTTCAACCTTTGCATCTTTATTACCAGCAGCAGCGGCCTTCTCAGTCTTGGCCAGACGGCTCTCGATGGTCTCGAGGTCTTTCAGTTGCAGCTCCGTATCGATGATTTCCTTGTCGCGGATGGGGTCGATGGTGCCGTCTACGTGGGTGATATTCTCATCCTCGAAGCAACGCAACACATGGATAATCGCATCAGTCTCACGGATATTTCCCAAGAACTTATTGCCCAGGCCCTCGCCCTTCGAGGCACCTTTCACAAGACCTGCGATATCTACGATTTCACAAGTTGCAGGCACGATACGTCCTGGATGAACCAGCTCTGCGAGTTTCGTCAGACGCTCATCGGGTACGGTGATGACACCCACATTGGGCTCAATCGTACAAAACGGAAAGTTTGCTGCCTGAGCCTTCGCACTCGAGAGGCAGTTAAACAAGGTGGACTTGCCCACATTCGGCAGTCCTACAATACCACATTTTAATGCCATTTTCTTCTATAAACGTTTATTTCGGGTGCAAAGGTACTAAATAATTCATAATTCATAGTTCATAGTTTATAATTATTTGCTTGTCTTTGCAACTTTTTGTAACTTTGCTGCGTCAAACAGACAAAGTGAAACCCCAAAAAGAGACAGAATATGAAGACTTATTTGTTATTGACGTTATTAGTAGCGCTGCTTTCTATGAATGGATGTAACGTGAAAGTTGGTGATGGTGATAATATTGTTGAACCCAGTGAAAACATCGTCAAGGCCAAGTATCCGCAAAAGGCTTTTGACAAGGTCGACAATCATGTAGTAGGTACGATTCAGTTGGTTCAGAGCGACCAGAGTCGTGTGACGCTCTCTGCCCCTGAGAATTATATCGAGTACTTTGAGTTCGAGAACAAAGGCGGCAAGTTGAATATCAATTACGCTAAGAAGAGCGTGAATATGAGTGCTAACGACGTGATAATCATCATTTATACGCCTAATCTCCGCGAAGTGAAGAATTCAGGTGCTGCTGATATCCATCTTGACAGTCTGAATACCGATGAATTCAAGGCCATCAATTCTGGTGTGGGTTCGTTCGAGTTGAACCATATCAACGCCAGGAAGGTTGATGTTTCGTGCAGTGGTGTAGGCAGTATCAATATTGATGGTCAGGCGGATGAGGCAGAATACTCTTGCTCTGGCGTTGGTGGTATCCACGCTCAGGAAATGAAGGCACGTGAAGTGAAGGCCCATGTGAGTGGAGTAGGGGGTATCGATTGCTACGCCTCAGACTATATCAATGGTCGTGTTACAGGCGTTGGAGGGCTCAATTATGCGGGCCATCCTGCCAAGAAAGACCTTCATCACAATATGACAGGCGGAATCAACGAACTATAAACAGATGATACGACCAGCACTTCATTTCTATGATTTTGGTGAAAGCGTAAAGGCCTTCAGCAGCACTCGAAAGAGGGGCTGTAGTGAGGGCAACTACGCAGAGTTTAATATCAATCATTATTGTGGCGACAGCGAAGATGCGATACAAATAAATCGCACTTCGCTGTGCCAGTATTTAGAAATTAGCAATGACCGTCTGATAATGCCTCATCAGGTGCATCAGACGGAGATTGTGGCTATCGATGAGGCTTTTCTCAGGCTTTCTGCAGATGAGCAGAAGGCGAGACTTGAGGGCGTAGATGCGCTCATGACAGGTGTTGCTGGTGTCTGTATCGGTGTGTCTACTGCGGATTGTATCCCTGTGCTTGTGTATGATAAGGTGCAGCGTGTTTCTTGTGCCATTCATGCAGGTTGGAGAGGCACCGTCAAACGTATCGTGGAGAAGGCTGTGGAGACGATGATTTCCGTTTATGGCTCGCGTCCTTCAGACCTCCTGGCTCAGATAGGCCCAGGCATTCATCTCGAGAGTTTCGAGGTGGGCGATGAGGTATATGAAGCCTTTGCTCATGAGGGTTTTGAGATGGAATCCATCAGTAGAAGATACCCTGCATCAGATGGCTCTTCTATCACGAAATGGCACATCGATCTGCCTGAATGCAATCGTCAGCAACTGCTCTCCAAAGGCATTCCCCAGAGCCAGATTTCTGTTTCTGAGGTCTGCACTTTCCAACAGTCTGACACCTATTTCTCTGCCCGTCGTCTGGGCATCAATTCAGGTCGTATCTTTACAGGAATCCTGATGTTTTAATGCGCCTCCAACCAATTTTCTCCGAAGCCGGAATCAGCTACGAGGGGCACACTTAATGGGAAGGCCTTCTGCATCTCTTCGATGACGATGGCTTCCACCTTTTCTTTTTCCTCGGGATAGACGCTGAAATTGAGTTCATCGTGTACTTGGAGAATCATCTTGCTTCGGATGCCCTCTTTTTTGAATCGTTCGTGAATATGAATCATCGCCACCTTGATGATATCCGCAGCAGTGCCCTGAATTGGGGCGTTGATGGCATTGCGCTCTGCAAAACCACGAACGGTGGCGTTGTGGGAGTTGATATCCGGAAGATAACGACGACGTCCGAATAGGGTAGTGACATAGCCCTTTTGACGAGCCACTTCCTTCGATTTCTCCATATAATCTTGCACCTGTGGGAAGGTGGCAAAGTAACCATCAATCAACATCTTGGCTTCATCGCGAGGGATATCGAGACGCTCTGCAAGACCAAAAACGGTGATACCATAGATGATACCGAAGTTAGCTCGTTTCGACTTGGTACGCTCATCGCGCGTCACCTCTTCGATAGGTTTCTTATAGATGTTTGCTGCTGTGGCTGCATGCAGATCCTTGCCTTCCTTGAAGACCTCTATCATCTGAGGATCCTGCGAGAGATGGGCCATCACACGCAATTCAATCTGGGAATAATCTGCTGAAAAGAACAGACAACCGGGCTCTGGGATAAAGGCCTTGCGAATTTCCTTGCCATCCTCACCTCTGATGGGGATATTCTGCAAGTTCGGATCCGAGGAGCTCAGACGACCTGTGGCGGTGATGGTCTGATTGAATGACGTGTGAATATGTCCTGTACGAGGATTGATCAGCTTCGGTAAGGCATCGACGTAGGTGCCGATGAGTTTTTTTAAACCTCTGTGTTCCAAGATGTCTGCAACAATCTCGTGTTTGTTTCGCAGTTGTTGGAGCACTTCCTCAGAGGTGACATATTGGCCAGTCTTCGTCTTCTTGGCCTTCTCAACGATTTTGAGTTTATCGAAGAGGATTTCACCCACTTGCTTGGGTGAAGCAATATTAAAAGGTACGCCCGCAAGTTCGTAGATACGACGTTCGAGCTCGTTCATACGGTCTGTGAAAACCTTTGACGTTTCTTTCAGTGATTCCGTATCGAGACAAACACCATTCATCTCCATTTCTGCCAACACGGGCATCAATGGCATCTCTATCTCGTAGAATAGTTTTTCGCATTCGAACTTCTTCAGTTCTGGCTCCAGCTTGTTCTTCAGGCGCAATGTGATGTCTGCATCCTCCGCAGCATATTCGTACACCTGAGAGGGTAGGAGGTCGCGCATCGATTTCTGGTTCTTACCCTTGGGACCAATGAGCTCATCAATATGGATGGTCTGATAGTTCAGATAGATCTCAGCCATATAGTCCATATTGTGATGCAGTTCGGGTTGGATGAGGTAGTGGGCGATCATCGTGTCCCACATCGGACCTGCGAGATGGATGTCATAGTTGCGAAGTACTTCGAGGTCATATTTCAGATTCTGGCCGATTTTCAGAATTTGCTCGTTCTCATAGATGTCTTTAAAGATATTAACAATTCGCAACGCTTCTTCACGTTTTGCCGGAATCGGCACATAGAAGGCCTCAAATTCCTTCACCGCGAAGCTCAAACCCACCAATTCTGCGTCAATCGATGAGGTTGAAGTTGTTTCTGTGTCTAGACTGAGAATTTCGTTTGTCAAAAAATAATCATGAAGTTTCTGCAAATCTTCCTCATTTTCAACGAGTTTGTAATCATGAGCCACCGTTTTCAGGCTCTCAAAACTCGAATTTTCGCTCAAATTCGCCCCGTCGGCAGGAAATTCTGCAAAGAGATCGAGTTGTCCGTTAACGGGAATTTGCGGTTTTTGGCTTTTTTTTAGAACTCGGTCCGCGAACGATTTCATCTCCAGTTCAGAGAGCAGACGACCCAATTCTTTCTCATCGGGGTCGACAAGTTTCAAATTTTCCATATCGAGTTCGATGGGCACATCCGTTTTGATGGTTGCCAAGAAATAACTCATCTTGATATCGTCGATATGCTCCTCCACTTTTTCGCGAAGTTTACCCTTGATTTCTGACGAACGAGCCAGTAATCCTTCGATGGAACCGAAGTCATTGATGAGTTTCACGGCCGTTTTCTCACCCACACCAGGACATCCTGGGAAATTATCCGCTGAATCACCCATCAATGCCAACAGATCAATGACTGATTCTGTCGATGGAATGCCATATTTTTCGCAGACTTCCTTGGGTCCCATTGTCTCATAACCACCTCCGTGACGGGGGCGGAATATCTTCACGTTGTCGCTCACTAGCTGTCCATAGTCCTTATCTGGGGTCAGCATGTAGGTCTCAATACCGTTGGAACCGGCTTTTTTTGCCAAAGTTCCGATGACGTCATCAGCCTCAAATCCATCCACTTGCAAGATAGGGATACGGTAAGCCTTTAACAGATCCTTGATGATGGGCACGGCCTTGCGGATATCCTCTGGCGTCTCTTCGCGCTGAGCCTTATACTCCGGAAAAGCCTCGCTGCGGAAGGTAGGACCATGAGGATCGAAGGCCACACCGATATGGGTGGGCTTTTCTTTCGTGAGCACCTCGTTGAGGGTATTCAGGAAGCCCATGATGGCACTTGTGTTCAGACCTTTCGAGTTGATTCGAGGGTTTTTGATGAACGCATAATAACTGCGATAAATGAGCGCATACGCGTCTAAAAGAAACAATTTCTGCATAACTTTCTTAATTTTCGGTGTAAAATTACATAATTTCTTTGAATTCCAATGTATTTTTACTATTTTTGCATCGAAAAATATGTGTTAGATGGATTATTTGTCAATCATACGCAAGCCCATCGAGGGTGAGATGAACGACTTTGTGAGGTTGTTCGACGAGAGTTTGTCACAAGGTGAAGGACTGCTGGAACAGGTGCTTTCCCATATCCGTCAGAGGGGCGGAAAGCGTATGCGTCCGATGCTGATTCTGCTGTCTGCAAAGAACTTTGGTGAGGTGTCGGATGTTACCCAGAATGCGGCCCTCGGATTGGAGTTGTTGCATACGGCCAGTCTTGTTCACGACGATGTGGTGGATGAGAGTAGCGAGCGCAGAGGTCAGCCCTCAGTGAATGCTTCTTATAATAATAAGGTGGCTGTGCTCGTGGGTGATTATATCCTCTCCACAGCTTTGCTTCGTGTGGCGCTTTCGAATAATCATAGAATCGTACAACATCTGGCAGAACTTGGACGAACACTTGCTGCTGGTGAAATCCTACAACTTTCGAATATTTCGAATCAGGTGATTTCGGAAGATGTTTATTATCAGGTGATTGATAAGAAGACGGCTGTACTCTTTGAGTCGTGTGCAGCGCTTGGCGCCCTCTCCGTTGGTGTATCAGAAGAGGAGATTGAGAAAGCCAAAAAGTTCGGACATAACATCGGTATGATTTTCCAGATTCGCGATGATATTTTTGATTACTATGATTCTAAGGAAATAGGTAAGCCGACAGGTAATGATATGACGGAAGGAAAGTTGACTTTGCCTGTCATCTATGCCCTGAATCATACGGATATGCCCGCTATGCAGACCCTCGCCAAGAAGGTAAAAGCTGGCACGATCAATCCTGATGAAATCGCTGTATTAGTGGAGTTTACCAAACAGAATGGTGGTATAGATTATGCGGAACGGAAGATGGAGGAGTTTGCCAAAGAGGCTCAGAAATATATCGATGAAAGCGTGAAACCTGAGTTGAAAGACGCCTTCACCGCCTATCTCGATTACGTCATTCAACGTAAGTTATAAAGAAAAACCCTCGCGATCGCGAGGGCTTTTTGTTTAGAAGAACTTTGTCTCTACGCCAGTCAGTTCGCTGAGCAAGAGATTTGCCAGTCGGCTGGTACCCAATCGGAACAGCTCATTGGTGAGCCATTTTTCGCCCAGGAGCTCTTTAACGATGGTATAGTAGATAAGTGCATCCATGACCGAATTAATGCCGCCAGCGGGCTTAAAACCAACCATTACGCCCGTTTCATCGTAGTATTCCTTGATGGCCTGACACATGACGTAAGCTGCTTCGGGTGTTGCGCTGATCTTTTCCTTGCCTGTCGAGGTCTTGATATAATCGGCACCAGAATACATTGCCAACAACGAAGCCTTCTTGATGTTAGCGCAGGAACCTAAGTCGCCAGTTTCGAGGATCACCTTCATGGGCACTTCGCCACAGGTCTCCTTCTGCTGCTGGATTTCGTCGCAAACGGTCTCGTAATCGCCGCTCAGGAACTCGCCCACGTGCATCACGATATCCACATTCTCAGCGCCGTCGCGAATGGCCAAGCCTGTCTCTACGGTCTTCACTTCAATCAGGGCCTGCGAAGAGGGGAATGCACCACTCACGCAAGTGGGAATCACGCCCTCAACCTCCAATGATTCGCTTACCAGTTTAGTAAAGCGAGGGTAGGTGACAACGGTGGCCACATGAGGCATTTGCGGATATTCGTTGGCGAACTTGTTGACCTTCTCAACCAATTGCAACACGCTCTCTGCGGAGTCCTGCGTGGTAAGGGTTGTCAACTCGATGCTGCCGAACATGAAACGCTTCACTTCGGGTGTATCGTTCTGAGGTACTTTCTCTGCAATGATTTTCTTCACTGCTTCCTTCACTTCCTCGTCCGAAATCTTGAGGTTGTACTTGCCCAGAGCCTCTTCAATCTTGCTCTTCTGGGGCATCTCGTGGTGATGATGATGTTCTGCCATAATCGTTTTATTTTAGCGTTAATAATAATGTTTTTATGCCATTAATTTCTTGTTGTGGATGTGGCGGAGAGAGTCGCGTTGGGTCTTCTTCTCGATGCTCTTTTCGAGCTCCTGAGTGAGGTCTACGCCTGTCT
>CAMKRS010000004.1 GCA_946415245.1 uncultured Prevotella sp.
GGAATTCCTTTTCGTTGTGATCCCAACTCTCTTTCTCAAAGGTGTAGGTGCTGTCGCAGTTGACGATGAATTGCCGGGTAGTGATTCCTTTCTGTTTGAGGATGGGCTGGAGCAAGGCCGTGTATGCCGATTTATTGAATGGCACTAAGTCCTTCATCTGCCTCCAGACGCTGTCAGGCGTGTACTCATAGTGGAACTGGCCGAAGCCCTTCGACATCCATGGGCTTCCGTCGTTGTTGGCTAAAGGGTCGTAGCGGAAGGTGATGATCTCGGGTGCACCGTAATACTGCACTTCCCTTTGGCGCTGCCAGGTCTGCATGGTGTCGCCGCTCTGGTATTCTCCTAAGGCAATGGTATAGCGTACACTGTCCACTCCATTGCGATGGTATTCCCATGTGTAGCTTTCCTTGGCCTCGTCGGTGAGTGCCTTGCAGGTGTTGCGAACGATATTAAATATCCGGTTTCCCTGCTCGCAGCGCTCTTTTCTGACGCTGTCCATCTTCTGGTTCCGCGCATCCCTCTGGGAATCGCCCGTTGGGGGAGTGGGCTCAAAGTCGTTCATCAGGGAGCAGAAGATGTTGACGGTCTTGTGGAGTTTCCCGTCATAATAATAGGATACTTGTCCGCTTCCTCCCAGCGCTGCCACCTTGCTCACAAGGCTGTCAATCTTCGGATTGCCTTTCAGGCGCTCCTGGAGTGTTCCCTGAGCCATCGTGCTGAGGGAGATGAGTATGGCACAAAGTGCAAATGTGATTCGTTTCATATCTTGTTCGTCATTTAGTTGCTGATTAATATTTATCGTCATTGACGGCCATTTCCACTTGCCGGTTCATGCGCTCGCCACGTTGGCGGATTTCTCTTGTCATCTCTTGGTAGTCGGCTTGTAGGCTGCCGTTCATCCGTAACATCATCTCCATTGCAAAGCGTCGTTCTTCCTCTGCAATGGCTTGTTCCGCGAGGTCTGCCGCGTCGGTGACTTCAGGCTCTGCATGACTTTCAGCCTTTGTCTTCTGTCTTGCCATGTAGTGTCTTGGTGGTTTGGCCATTTGAAGCATCTCCTTCAGCTTTTTCACCGTGTCAGCCATCTCCTTGTTTCCTTTTTCCTCCAACAGACGCTCCTCGGCTTTCTTGGTCTCTGTTTGTGGAATCACTCCCGTAGTGTCAGTCTGTGCTACAAGACTGGGCTCTTCACCGTCTTGGTGGTTGAGCGCAATACTCAGAGAGAATAACAAAGCGATGGCGGCAGCAATTCCGATGGCAGGGTATAGCCACATGCGGCGGCGCTTGGACTGTTCGGAACTCACGGTATCAGTTTCCGTGAGAGCTTGCATCACTTTGTCGCAGAAGTCTTCCGATACCTGTGGCTTCAGCCGCTTGGCTTCATGTCGGCGAAGCGCTTCGCGCAGGTCTTTATCGTTCAGTTTGTTCATTCTCCTTTTGTTTAATCATCCTTAATAGTTTCTTTCTGATTCTGTGGAGCCTTACGCCTAAGGTGTTCGACTCCGCATCCATAATAAAGGCGATTTCTCGCAACGGTCGGTCCTCATAATAATAGAGGTGTATCAGCATCCGTTCGTCGGGTGGCAGGTCGTCGAGGGCCTCTTCCATCAGCGCGATCCGCTCTTCGCGGCCTGAGGTAAGTTCCTCCTCTTCAATGTCATCCTGCGACAAAGGCAACTCGTCGATACTTGTCCAGTAGAGCCGCTTGCACTTCAGGTGATTCAGCGATTCGTGATAGGCGATGCGACACACCCACGTAAGGAACGATGAATGGCCCGCAAAGGAGTCGAGACTCCGGAAGGCCTTGACGAAGGCGTCCTGTGCCACTTCCTCAGCATCGGCGATATCGGTCACCATATGCGAGGTGAAGTCGAGCACCTGCTGCGAGTACTGTCTGACAAAGTAGGCATATTCCGCCGCTGAGGCTTTGCCCTCTCCAGCCTGCCTGCAGTCGATGATCCGCTTGATGCGCTGTTGTTCGCTGATGTCTATTGTTTGACTCATTCTACTTAATAGACAACAAAACTACTAAAATATTACGTAAAAAGAGACGTTTTTTCAGAAAAACAGACGTAAATTACTTTTTTTACCTTTTTACCTTGATATTTCTTACTTTTTTATTACCTTTGTGCCCAAATTATAAATAGGTACGCAAAGATATGATACAATCAATGACAGGCTACGGCAATGTTGTCGTGAGCTACAAGGACAAGAAAATTCATGTGGAAATCAAGTCGCTGAACTCCAAACAGCTCGACTTACAGACCCGTATCGCCCCTCTCTATCGTGAGAAAGAGATGGAATGCAGGGCGATGGTGGCAGAGGCTCTGATCCGCGGAAAAGTGGACATGAGCGTGTGGATAGAGAAAGAAAGCACGGTGGATGCGACTCCTGTGAACGCAGCGCTCGTGGAGAACTACTACCACCAGCTGAAGGATGTGGCTCAGAAAGTGGGTATCCCTGAGCCAGAGGACTGGATGTATACGCTGACCCGTATGCCCGATGTGTTGACGAAGACGGATGTGGAAACTCTTGACGATGAAGAGTGGGCCGTTGTGAAAGGGGCTGTGGCAGATGCGCTGAAGAGTCTAGTGGATTTCCGCAAACAAGAGGGTGCTGCCCTTCAGAAGAAGTTTACAGAAAAGATTGATAATATTGCCCAGTTGTTGGCTGACATCGAGCCGTATGAGAAGGGCCGCGTGGAGAAGATCAAGACGAGGATTGAAGGTGGTCTGAAACAGATTCCTGATGTGGAGTACGACAAGAACCGCCTGGAACAGGAACTGATCTACTACATCGAGAAACTCGACATCAGCGAGGAGAAGCAGCGTCTGGCCAACCATCTGAAATACTTCCGTGAGACGATGGATGAGCCTGCTGGACAAGGTAAGAAACTGGGATTCATCGCTCAGGAAATGGGACGTGAGATCAATACGACTGGTTCGAAGAGTAATCAGGCCGAGATGCAGAACATTGTGGTGAAGATGAAGGACGAGCTCGAACAGATCAAGGAGCAAGTGCTGAATGCACTTTAAATGATAAATGATAAAGAATAAATGATAAACGTGATGAGGGGGAAACTTATTATAATTTCGGCGCCATCGGGAACGGGAAAGTCGACGATTATCGGATGGCTGATGAAGGAGCATCCGGAGTTGAATCTGGCATTCTCGATATCCTGTACGTCGAGGCCGCCAAGAGGTACGGAACAGAATGGTGTGGAGTATTTCTTCCTGACACCAGAGGAGTTTCGCCAGAGGATAGATAACGATGAGTTCCTGGAGTATGAGGAGGTCTATGAAGGTCGCTTCTATGGTACGCTGAAGGCTCAGGTGGAGCGTCAGTTGGAGGCAGGACAAAACGTGGTGTTCGACGTCGACGTGAAAGGTGGCGTGAACATCAAGAATTATTATGGCGACGAGGCGATGAGTCTGTTTATCCAGCCTCCCTCGATTGCAGAACTGCGCAAGCGGCTCGAAGGTCGCGGTACAGATGCGCCAGAAGTCATCGACCAGCGCATTGCCAGAGCGGAGTTCGAACTGACCTTCGCTGACAAGTTCGATAAGATCGTCGTTAATGATGACTTGGCTCAGGCTAAGGCCGATGCCTTGCAACTGGTAAAAGACTTTCTTACTGCATCTTTATGATTCGAACGGGGATCTTTGGGGGATCGTTTAATCCCATTCATAAGGGACATATCTCATTGGCACAACAGTTGCGGAAGCGGGCCGGGCTTGATGAGGTGTGGTTGATGGTGTCGCCCCAGAATCCCTTGAAACAGTCGGCTGATTTGCTCGATGATAACCTCCGGATGGAGATGGCCCGTTTGGCTCTCGAAGGCGTAGAGGGCATCGTGGCCAGCGACTACGAAATGCATCTGCCCAAACCTTCCTATACCTGGAACACGTTGCAGGCGCTTTCGAAAGACTATCCCGACCGTGAGTTCGTACTACTGATGGGAGGCGACAACTGGGCACTCTTCAACCGTTGGTATCATCATGAGGATATCGCTGCCAACTATCAGATCTTCGTCTATGACAGAACCCCAGGCGAACCTGGCTTCATCGATATTTCGAGTACAGAGATACGGGAGCGCATCAAGACGGGTAAGGGCATCAAGAGATTGGTGCCAAAGGTGGTAGCGGATTTTATCAAAGAAAGAGGGTTATATTTAGAGGAAAAACGTGAGAAGGAAAGGTAAAGCACGTATCAATCCCCTGAAGTGGATAGGCTATCTGTTCAGTCCGATTCAGAAAAACGGCGCATTCTTCGTGTTTATGTTTGCGCTGGGATGGATCTGTACGCAACACGAAATCATGCCCTATTACCTGAGAAATAAGGGTGCCGAGCCTTACGAGCTGTCGATGCCAGAACTGTTTCTCGATATCTATATCGTCTGCGCCCTCCTGATGCTCATCCCAAAGAAAATCCGCATCTGGGTAAAGGCATTGCTCTATGTTTTCCTATACGGACTGGCGCTGGTAGATATGTTCTGCTATGAGCGCTTCGAGTCGACACTCACGCCCACGATGCTGATGCTGGCAATGGAAACTACAAATCAGGAAGCCAAAGAATTCCTCTCAGGCTATCTCTCTTGGGACACCGTCAAGACAAACGTGGGCTGGATTCTATTGCTGATGGCTGTTCATGTCGTTTGGACTTTTGTCAGGCTTCTCGCAAAAAAAATGAGCAGACGGATACTTCTACCCAAGCTTCACGAGTCAGTCTATATTATTCCGAAACTGCTGATTGGACTGCTCACAGCCTGGTGCCTCTATAGCGCCATCTCTCAGACGTGGGACAACAAGATGGCTATACGTCGGCTCTTCGCGTGTGAAACCATTGGACAAGTGGAACACGAGCTGAACAAGAAGGACAAAGCAAATCTCTATATCCCCGTCTATCGTCTGGCCTTCGGCCTTTATGCCAACGGACTTGCCGACACCCAGATAGACCAGTTGAAGGCTGCCAGCGACAAGATTCAGGTGGACAGCTGCAGCTATCGTGTGCCGAATATCGTGCTGGTGATTGGTGAGAGCTATAACAAGCATCACAGTCAACTTTATGGTTATGACAAGGCAACGACACCTCGACAATTAACGCTCGAAGCCGAAGGGAGTCTGGTGAAGTTTACGGATGTGGTGTCGACATGGAACCTCACGAGTTTTGTATTCAAGCACATGATGTCGCTCTATGCCGTTGGAGACTCAGGTGAGTGGTGCGACCAACCGCTCTTCCCAGAGGCGTTCCGCAAGGCTGGCTATCATGTGACATTCGTCACCAATCAGTTTGAGCCCAAAGCCAAGGAAGCGGTATATGACTTCAGTGGCGGGTTCTTCTTAAACGACCCAGAACTGAGCCAACGACAGTTTGACAGTCGCAACACCAAGACGCATCGCTTTGATGACGGCGTGCTGAAGGAGTACGATGCTTTAAGGGATACAACCATCGAACACAATCTGGTCATCCTCCATCTGATGGGATCGCACGTGGACTATCGCGCCCGTTATCCGCAGAAGACAAATACCGTATTTACGCCACAGATGTACAACCGTCCTGAACTCTCAGACCAGCAGAAACAGATATTGGCGCATTATGACAACTCGCTGCGCTATAATGACTCCATTGTGGCTGTTGTCACACAACGGTTCATCGACAAGGATGCTGTGGTAATCTATGTGCCCGATCATGGTGAGGAGATCTTCGACGACAGTCCATATATGTATGGTCGCATGCATAGTGCCAACATCGACTACCGTCTGGCCCGCAATGAAATGGAGATTCCTTTCTGGATATGGGGCTCACCACAGTATCGTGAAAATCACCCTTATGGTTGGCTAGCGATACAAAATGCCAAGAATCGTCCGTTGATGATCGATGCATTGCCCCATTTGCTGATGTATCTAGGTGGCATCTCTACCCCACTCTATCGTGAGGAACTGAATGTGATCAGTCCTAAGTACGACGAGAAGCGCCCGAGAATCCTGAAAGGCGAGACAGACTATAACACACTCAAGAAATGAAGGAACTGCTGACCAGGAATGAATGTACGGCGATGAGAGGAATAGCCATTCTGGCCATCGTTCTACACAACTACTGCCACTTTATCAGCAAGATTGTGCAAGAGAACGAATATCAGTTCTTTGTTTCGCACAATGAGCAATTGTGGCAAGTCGTCACTAATCCCGATGCATTGCTGCCCGTACATTTGCTATCGTTCTTTGGGCATTATGGTGTGCCTGTCTTCCTTTTTCTGAGCGGCTACGGACTCGTCAGGAAATACGAGACCTCAGACGACTCCTGTCCTCCTGTGAGATTTGTACGCTACAACTATCTTAAACTGTTGAGGATGCTGATTGTGGGTTTCTCGCTGTTTATCTGCGTGGATATGGTGACGCCTGGACGCTTCCAATTCCATTGGGATAACGTCATTGCCCAGCTGCTGATGTACATCAACGTGCTGCCTGAGCCAGAAAAGACCATCTGGCCCGGCATCTATTGGTTCTTCGGACTGATGATGGAGTTGTATATCGTCTATCGCCTGCTGCTCTATCGTCGCAGTTCGTGGATTGTCGTTGCTTTGATAGTAGTTTGCTGGCTATTGCAGGCTTTCTGTGATCCTGAAGGCGATACACTCAACAGATTGCGCTACAACTGCATCGGCGGCATGCTTCCCTTCGGATTAGGTATTATCGCAGCAAGAGTACGAACCCTTCGGACTGGCAGTACGTTCCCTACGGACTCAGAGTACGCTCCTTACGGACCAATCCTTTGGCTACTGGTATTCATTCTCTCTGTGGCGCTTGTCTTCGCCATGAGTTTCAACTTCTATACTTGGTTACTCTGGATACCAGTCTTTATCATCCTTGGTACTATCGCTTTGGTGAAGGCGATGCCAAAGTGGATGCTCAGCATCGTCACTTGGTTCGGAAGCATCTCTGCCGCTATGTTCGTGGCCCATCCGATAGCCAGAAAACTCTTTATCACCGTTGCCTGGAAACAGGATATCTACGACGGACTGATGCTTTACATCATCGCTGTGATTGCCCTTTCGTGGGCTGTCAAGCTACTGATTGACCGTATTCCCCAACCCAAGCTATGAAGATCAAGGATATAGAGCTGGCCAACATAAGTCGCTATCGCAGCGAACTGATGGGAGCTGCTATGCTGTTCATCATACTTTTCCACGTGCCTCTGGATCGCAGTAATGAGTTCTTTGGGTTGAGGCGATGTGGAAATGTGGGCGTCGACATGTTTCTTTTCCTGAGCGGCATCGGCCTTTGGTTCTCGTGGGTAAAGAACCCGTCTGTCTGGCAATTCTATAAGCGGAGGCTTCTGCGCATCTATCCTGCCTGGCTGGTGATGGCGGCATTTTACTATCTGCCACGATTCGATTGGCAACAGGGTGACTATATCGACTTGATAGGCGACATCAGCATCAACTGGGACTTCTGGTTGAACGACGAACTGACTTTCTGGTATATTCCAGCCATTATGATGCTCTATCTCTGGGCGCCACCTTATATGCGTCTGATTCAGAAACATCCTGTCTACCGATGGCTGCCTGTGCTGATGATCCTGTGGTGTATCTGGGTGCAATGGATTGCACCGCTGCATCAGGCTGTGGGACATATCGAGATATTCTGGAGTCGCGTACCGATCTTCTTTATAGGCATCAACTGTGGCGAATTGGTCAGACGGGAAACAAAAATCGACGGAGCAGGCATCTGGCTCGTCCTGATACTCTTTCTGGCCACTTTCAGTTCGTGTATCTATCTTGAGCAGATGACTCACGGACGATTCCCGCTGTTTGTGGAGCGGATGATTTATATCCCGTTTACGATGACGCTCATCCTGATGCTGAATCGCGTGTTCCGTCGCACTCCAAAATGGTTCAATCGCTTCTGCGCTTTCTTCGGAGCACTTAGTCTGGAGGCCTATCTGATACACTATCACTTTGTGATGACGTATATCGTGCCCTATCATTTGGGGTATTGGCTCACGGCTCTGCTTACTATCGTGATAACGATCCCTTTGGCCTGGCTGTTGCAGAAGGCATTAAAACTTGTGGTAAGAATATGAAAAAGATCTACGCCTTCGACTTCGACGGAACGCTCACCACCAAGGATACTTTGCTGGTGTTTATCCGCTATGCCTGTGGATTCTGGCTCTTTGCTTTGGGATTTCTGCGCTACTCGCCTTTGCTGGTGCTGATGAAGCTGGGACTTTATCCTAATTGGAAGATCAAGCAGAAGGTCTTTTCATTTTTCTTCAAGGGCATGACGATAGAAGACTTCGATGACCTCTGCCAGCGATTTGCGCAAGACCATCTGCATCTGCTCCGTTCGCAAGGCATCAAGACGCTGATGCAGGCTCAGGACGATGGGGCTGAAGTTGTGATCGTGAGTGCATCCATCGACAATTGGGTACAGCCGTTCTTTGCAAACGTAACCGTTCTCGGCACGCAGATTGAGGTAAAAGACGGTGTCCTGACAGGTCGCTTCCTGACTAAGAACTGTTATGGTCAGGAGAAGGTGAATCGTATTCTTGCCCGCTATCCGAATCGTGAGGACTATCATCTGACGGCCTATGGTGACAGCCGAGGTGATAAGGAATTATTGGCTTTCGCTGATGAGTCGCACTATAAACCCTTTAGAGCATGAAGTCACCACTGAAGATCTTTAGAATCAAGCCTGAGGAGCGCATTCAGGCATTGGTAGCGCTGATGGTCATCATTGCTCTCAATGCCTTGTTTATCTGGCGTCTACACGATCTGTTCATGCAACCTGGGTTCGGACCCTATTGGAAAACCTTCGAACACGAGTATCATCTCTCGGGCTACGACCCTCTGACCTATCTGGGTGTGACAGATTGGGATGTGGTGTATCAAGTGTATCGTCATCCCCTGCTGGCGTTTATGATTTGGCCCTTATATCTATTGAACGACTGTCTTTCTTCACTCCTTGGTATTAATTGCGTTCAGTATATAGTGGCGCTGCCAATTATCGTTTGTTCGTTATATTCCTATATTTTTCTCTATCGCATTCATCGCGAGGTGATAGAGTTAGGATGCAGGGACGCCACATTGCTTACTGCCTACTATTTCTCCTTTGCCTATATCCTCTTGTCGCTGATTGTACCAGACCACTTTACAATCTCGATGTTCCTGCTATTGATTACCCTCTATATCTCAGGAGTCTGTATCAAGAAAGGTCGCGAATTCAAGTGGTGGCAATCAGCTCTGCTCTTCTATATCACAGCAGGCGTCACGTTGAGCAATGGTTGCAAGGTGTTTCTGTCTGGTTTCTTTGTGAATCTCAGAGACTTCTTCCGTCCGAAGTACTTATTGTTGGCAGTCATTCTGCCTGCAGCACTTTTGTGGGGAACGGCCACGTGGGAGAACTACCAGTTTGTGATTCCCAAGGAGAAGATTCGTGCGGAGCAGAAGGCACAAAAGGCCAAGGAACAGGCTGAGCGTGTGGCCCAAATGACACCTGATGAAAAGCGAAGATTTGAGACCAAGAAGAAACAGCGCGAGGCCAGGCTTCGTCGTCAGGCAGAGAAATCAGGAACCCCAATGGAAGATCATGGATTCCTAAAATGGACAGATATCACCACCTCGCGTTGGCAGTCTGCTTACGAGAATCTGTTTGGGGAATCGTTGCAGTTTCATCAGGAATTCTTCCTTGAAGACACACTTGTGCATCGCCCAGTGTTCGTAGCCTATCGTTGGATCCATAGTTATATTATCGAGGGTGTGATGCTATTGCTATTTGCTATTGGTATTTGGTGTGGTCGCAAGAATCGTTTCCTGTGGCTCTGTCTCTCATGCTTCGCCTTTGATATGCTGATTCATCTGTTCTTGGGCTTTGGCATCAACGAGGTGTTTATCATGGCACCACATTTCATGTTTGTGCTGCCCATTGCTACAGCATATTTGCTGAAAATACTCCAGACTAAATGGCTTCGTATCGGCATCTTGCTGCTGACACTATACCTTTTTATATATAATGGTTATCTGCTGACGACCTTCCTGCTGTCACCAATCCATGTGGTACTTTAGACGTGTTTGTCTGTGCCCAACCATTTGCGGAGACGACGAGTGAACGACTTTCTAATATGCGAGAATCGGCCATAGCGCAGGTTCAAAAAGAGTTCTTCGATGGAATTCTGCACTTTGATCCAAGGGTGATTCCAGGCGTTTATAATATAAAGGCGTTCAAGATAATCGCGGTTTTCTTCTATTTTTGAGGGATGTACAAGAGGAAAGTCCAACTCGTGACGTGCCATCGTAAACATCTTTCTGATGCGATGAGGTGTGGTCTTCAGTTCTGCAGAGAAATGAGTGGAATCTGCCATTAGTCCGACGTTGTTAATCTGATTCTTCGAAGGCATGATGGCCAAACCATCATGCAGCAACATATCACTCCAATAGATAGTCTCGAAATATTCTTTTCCACTTTGACTGTGGTCTCGGAACATCTGCAACATATCCTTTCTCAGATTTTTTTCCTTGACGATGGTTTCCAGCTTCTTCATCGCCTGCGGATCGCGGATAAAACTATAAGTAGGATCCCATCGTTCGGCTACCCTTCGCCACGAGGCCCAACCCCAAATGCTGAAAGCGGTGGTAAAGAAATAGCTGTCGTTGCAATCGGGTGATACCTCGTCGATATTAAAGCCGGCTATCATGGTGATGCGCTCGTCGTGCTCATACTTATCAAGCATCTCTTTGCAGAAAGGAAAAAACGACTGCGAAGGCACCACGTCATCTTCGAGCACGATGACTTTATCAGCCAACGAGAAGGCCCATTGGTGGGAGAGATAGCCAGAAGGGTCGCAACCTTGATTCTTGGTCAGGTAGTTTCGATGCACCTCACATTCCCAATCGATGTTTTCATCGGCCACCACCTGTCGACAAGCCTCAATACCTGCCATATCACGCTCTCCACGAGGACCATCCTGATAGAGAAACAATTTCGATGGTCGCGCCTTTCGCACCTCCTCAAACACTTGTTGGAAGGTGTCAACACGATTGAAGAACAGCAACAATACGGCGATATCTGTCTTGAACGGATATTTCATGCTGCAAAGATACAAAAAAATATGAATTATGAATTACGAATTACGAATTATTTCGTATCTTTGCAGCGATGAATCACGAATCGCTTCGCCAACGCTTTAATCCTGACGGCTCGCTTTTGCGTCGTCAGCAGATGCGGATGCTGGAGATTTTGCTGGAGGTAGATAAGATTTGCAAGAAACATCATATCGAGTATTGGCTCAGTAGCGGTACGTTGATTGGCGCCATGCGTCATGATGGGTTTATCCCCTGGGACGACGACCTAGATATCGAAATGATGCGCAGCGACTATCTGCGACTGATGAAGGTGTTACCATCAGAACTCCCAGAGTGGCTGGCACTTCAGAATGACGAGACAGACCCCAACTATTTCTATTTCTATGCCAAGGTGCGTGACAGGCGTTCGAAGATGCTGGAGCAGAACGGCTATGACCGTCTGTGGAAAGAGCAAGGCATTTATATTGATATCTTCCCTATGGAGCAACATCCCATTTGGATGCATAAACTGACGGAGAAGGCCGTAGGTCACATGTATAAAATCTGGCGCACAAGTACGGATGACACGAAAGCCATAAAAAAGGTGCGTCGTATCTTCGATCTTAATAACAAGATCCTTTTCCCCTGCCTCAGAACATTTCTCTTACCTCTTACCTCTCACCTCTCACCTCTCATAACAAGTGGTATGGGTATCCCTTTCCATAACCCCCGTTATGCTGATGAGATATTCCCGCTGACTACACATGTGTTCGAAGGTCACCAGTTGCCTGTTCCCCATGATGCCGATGCTCATCTGCGCCATATCTTTGGCGATTATATGCAATTGCCAGACTTGGACAAGTTGGCACTACATGTAGGAGAACTTGAGTTCTTCGATTAAGTGTTTCCACCTTTTACTATTTTCCCTTTAATAAAAGCGAGGCATTCCTTCAGGATGACGGCGCCAGCAATACGCATGACGCAATAATAAAGCACGGCTGCAATAACAACACGACTCAGCAGCAACAGCCACAAGTTTTCGATACTTAGTGTGACAAAGCCCGTTACCACCATCACCACAGCAGCGGTGAAGGCAAAGGGCAAAATATCCTTTAAAAATGCCATCAGACGATATCCCATCAGGCGATACGTGAAGAAATGCCACACAAACACCCATACTATATTCAATACTGTATAGGCTATCACCATCGTATAGATACCCTGACGCCACAGTCCCACCAGGAGTATAACCTGCAGAATGCCAAGCACCATCGTACTCCAAAGATAGATATCACTGCGATGCTGACTGATGATAGCATCCGTAAGCAAAGTCGTTAGTGGCATAAATGCGCCACAGAGACAGAGATAGGGCAGAAGCGATGCTGAAAAAGTCCATTTCTCTCCGATGGCCAATATGATAAACTCATGCGATACCAATCCGAGACCGAAGAGCATTGGGAAGGCGATGAAGGCTGTAAATCGTACCATCTTGCGGAGTACCATTAGTTGTCGTTCCCGTTCATCATGAAGTCCTACGAGCACCGTCTGATCCACCTGTCGCATCATATTGCCAACAAGCAGGAAACATTTCGAGCTCCATAGGTAAGCCTGATTATAATGACCCGTATTTGTCTCACCATAATAGTGACCCAACAGCAGATTCATAATATAATTGTTCACTTGTGTGAAGATGGCCGACACCATAATCTTAAAACTGAAGGGGAACAATCGACGGATGGGCTCGAAAGTGACCCTAATCGTAGGTCGCCATTCGCTAAAGTACCACAATAACAACGTATTAATAGCTATATATGCAAGATATTGCGTAGCGAGTGCCCAATAGCCGAAGCCCAAAGCAGCAAGTATCACACTGATCATGCTCGACATCAATGTAGCGGTCATACCACATTTAGCTATCTGCTTGATCTGCATCTGCTTCGTCATATAGGCAGACTGTGCTATGCCGAAACTCGAGAATACAAAACCCAAGAACACATATCGGCTCAGCGGGATAAGTTTAGGTTGATGAAAATAGTCGGCTATCAGAGGGGCACAAAAGAAGAGAATCAGATAAATAACAGCACCTGCGAGGATATTAAACCAAAATACTGCATTGTAGTCTTTATGAGTAGGCGCCTTCATATTGATCAAGCCTGTCTTGAAACCACTCGACTGCAACTCATTGGCAATGACAGAGAAGATAGCGAGCATCGCCGTCATACCATAGTCTGATGCATCGAGCAGACGAGCAAGAATGATGCCAAAGGCCAAGCCGAGCAATTGCTGTACACCATTGTTCATCCCGCCCCAAAAGAGTCCTTTCGCTGTTTTCTCTTTCAACGTTTCCATATTCTGCTGCAAAGATAGAGTAAATCAAGCGAAACACCAAATCTTTTGGACAAAAATCGGAAGCTATCATCCGATATGTCCAAAGAAAGGGCCTTTGTCCACACAACTTCGGAATAAAATCACCAATAAACATCCACTCAGGCGAAATTCCTCATAACTTTGCATCAGAAATCAATAAAAAAAATAGTTATGAAACAGTTTTTTATCTCCGCAATAATGTTTGGTTTGATGGTCCTGATGACCGCATGTTCCAATGACGATGCTCCCGCAACAAGAGGCGAGGACACAGCAAACGCCAAGACTGTACTCGTCTATATGGCTGGTAGAAATGATCTTACGGGTGCTCTTGACCGCAACCTCGAGCAGATCAAGGAAGGGTCCAAACAGATTGGCAAGAACGATAACCTATTGGTGTTCGTGCGTCGCAATAATAAAAATGAGACACCTTGGCTGGCACGTATCAAGAATGGTGAGGTCACCGATTCACTGAGTCTCAGCGATATGGGAATCTCCAGCAGCGACGGTCAAGACCGCGCCAGCGACCCTGTGGTAATGGAAGGTGTGCTACGCTATGCGTTCAATTATTATCCCGCTATGAATGGTAACTATGGTCTCGTACTTTGGGGGCATGGCACAGGTTGGCTGATGGATGATGAGGTGAAGCCGCAAAAAGGACGTCGTGCCTTTGGTGTTGACATAGGTAACAACAGTGGTGACAAACGTTGGATTAACATCACCACAATGGCCAATATCCTCAAGGGACTACCTCACATGAAGTTCATCATGGGCGACTGCTGCCACCTGATGTGTCTGGAGAATCTCTACGAACTACGTAGCACATGCGACTATATCATCGGCTCACCAGCTGAAATCCCAGGCAGTGGTGCCCCTTATGAGCAAATCGTTCCAGATTTCTTCGCCGATGGCAAGTTCTATTCCAATATCGTCGGTAAATATTATAAGTACATGCGTGGCTCTCTACCTTTGGCTACCGTGAAGACCAGTGAGATGGACAATGTGGCCCAGGCCACCCGTCAGGCCCTGCAGGTTGTGAAGGAGAAAATCGGTAACGGATTTGCTGATATGAAAGGTACCATTCATTATTTATATTATGGTAGTGGATCTGCTGCGTTTAATCCTGATTACAATATCTTCTACGATGCAGGCGACTTTATCCACACCTATGCTCCTCAAGATATATATCAGCAATGGCGTCAGATCTTCGACAGAGCCGTTGTAGACCGTCGTATGGCTACACAATGGATGACAAATAAGTCCTGGAGCAAGTATTACAGTGATTTCACCGTCACAGAGGATAAGTTCCATGGTGTTTCGATGTTTGTCTCACAAGACCCCTCTTGCGGCGATTACAGACGCTACAACGAAGACATCAAACAAATGGAATGGTATGGAGTTGTCGGAGGTATTTGAAAGTTAAAAATAAAAGAGTAAAAAAGGTAAATGCACTTTTTTCCGCGAAACAGTAACAAGTTTCGCGGATTTTTTTTATCTTTGCACACGAAACCAATAATATCGAACGATGAACCAAAAGGAATACGAATCGAAAATTAAAGAGCTGCAACAACATATTGAGGTGTTGCAAAAGACCAATCTCGATTTGGTAAGCCACAACATGTTGTTAAGTCAACAAATCAATGCCTACTACGATGTGCGCCGTCGCATACAGATGCTCAAGGAACTTGTGATCCGTCACAAGGAGTTGATGCGCCATGCAGATTTGCGCGACGATGCAGAACTGATGGCTCTCATTGAGACACGCCTGGAAGAGGAGTTACCACATGAGAATCCAGATTTTGGACTGAAAGAGTTGGCCGAATATATTGGTACCACACAGACACGTCTCATCGATCTCTTCCGTCATTCACCTATCCACAAGACCGTCGATGACTATCTCGACTATTTGCGATTGCTGCGGTCCATGTACTACATACAAAGTAAACCCGCATGGGGTATTGCAGCTTGTGCCCAACAGGCTGGCTTCACCGTCATCCGCACCTTCAATCGTAAATTCCAGGATGCCCTCGGTATGACACCCCATGAATTCCGCCAGCTTCTCGATACTGGTCGCGAAAACATCAAGGACTAAATCCTCATGGACGCAGAGACCATCATATTAAAAAACCTATGTATCGGTTATCGTACGAAAAACATTATTCGAACGGTAGCGGAGGGCATCAATGCAGCTATCCGACAAGGAGAACTGACTTGTCTTTTGGGAGCCAATGGTATAGGCAAATCGACACTCTTGCGCACCCTGTCTGCCTTCCAGCCCAAACTTGGTGGAGAGATAATCATAAGGAGTCAGGAGTCAGGAAACAGGAGTCAGGAGATTGATGCCTTTACAGATAAGGAACTGAGTCGAGTAATTGGCGTGGTACTGACAGAAAAGCCTGACATCAGGAATATGACGGTGCGTGAATTGGTGGCCTTGGGACGTTCGCCCTATACGGGATTCTGGGGAACGCTGCACGATGAGGATTGGCAGGTGGTGGATGAGGCCATCGATGCCGTGAGGATCAGTGGTCTGCGCGAACGGATGGTACATACCCTCAGCGACGGTGAGCGACAGAAAGTGATGATAGCCAAGGCCTTGGCGCAGCAGACACCCGTCATCTTCCTTGATGAACCCACAGCCTTTCTCGATTTCCCCAGTAAGGTGGAGATGATGCAATTGCTACGTCGTCTGGCAAGAGAACAGCAGAAGACCATTTTCCTCTCGACGCACGACTTCGAGCTGGCCCTTCAAGTAGCTGATACATTGTGGCTTATGGAGACAGGAGGAGTCAGTATTGGGACACCGAGGGAGTTGGCTGAGAGTGGAGCCCTCGCCAGATATGTAGAGCGACCTGGCATCACCTTCGAGGCAGAAACATTAACAGTAAGAGTGGCGCAATTATGATATTCGGACACGGTGACGATACCTATCGCTATGGCGACAAAGTGAAAATGAACTTCAGTTCTAACATCTATCAAAAGGCAGATCTGTCAGGACTGGAGGAATACTTGTCGCAACATCTCGATGCCATCAGACATTATCCGGCTCCTATTGCCCAGGAACTAGAAGAGATGATTGCCAATAAGCTGGAGATTCCTGCCAATATGGTAATGGTGACCAATGGTGCCAACGAAGCCATCTATCTGATAGCACAGCTCTATCGTGGCTGGGCATCTGTCATTCCACAACCCACCTATCATGAATATGAGGATGCCTGTAAGATGTTCGGACACCTGATATCATATGAACGCACGGATGATCTGGAAATACTGCCCCAAGACCGTATCTATTGGCTTTGTAATCCTGATAATCCTACAGGCAATGTCGTATTAAAACCACTATTGATGCGAATCATCAAGCAACATCCGCGTTATCTGCATGTTCTCGACCAGTCGTATGCTGACTACACAATACAGGCCATGATCAAGCCCAAAGATGTCGTTGATTGTTACAACGCGATGATGATTCACTCGTTCTCAAAGAAATACTGCATTCCTGGTCTTAGGCTAGGTTATCTCACTGCCTCACCCATCATCATCGACCGATTAAGACAAATAAGACAACCTTGGACGGTGAATACCCTGGCTATCGAAGCCGGAAAGTATCTGGTAGAACACGATCCGAAAGTGCTCCCTGATATAAGGATTTATCTGACAGAAGCCCAACGTCTTAAGGAGGAGTTGCAGAAGATTGAAGGACTGATGGTGATGGATACTTTTACGCACTATATGCTGGTGAACATTGATTGGGCCACCTCTTTTGAACTGAAGAACTGGCTGATAGAGCATCATGGCATACTCATACGTGATGCTTCCAACTTCCACGGACTCGACGAACATTGCTTCCGCGTAGCAGCGCAAACACCAGAGGAAAACGATGCACTGATCAGTGCCATCAAGGAATTCAAAACTTCACGCTAAAACTTAACGTTTATTCTTCATTATCACATAGATGATGACTGGCGCACCCATGATCGGTGTGACAGCATTCAGCGGTATGACGCCATTCTCGCCAGGCAGGAAACAGACGAGATTGCAGACCAAAGCTATTACAGCTCCACAAAGAATCGTAGCAGGCAAAAGCACACGATGATTATCCGTACTAAGAAGCAATCTGGCAATATGGGGCACAGCCAGTCCGATAAAAGCCACGGGACCACAGAAGGCGGTGGTGATAGCTGTGAGAACACCTGTCACAATCAACAGCCAATTGCGAGTTCGAAGAATATTGATGCCTAGGTTCTCAGCATACTGGTCACCCAGCATAAGGGCGTTCAGAGGCTTGATAAGCAGCAACGCACCTATCAGTCCTGCGATGGTGACGGTGGCAAAGACAGGCATCGTCTGCATCGACACCCCACCAAAGGAACCCATTCCCCAAACCATATACGACTTCACGCCCTCATCTGTAGCAAAGAAATTGAGCAATGAAATGGCAGAATTACTGATATAACCAATCATGATACCGATAATGAGGAGCATCACATTGTTACGAACAAGGGTAGAGAAAAAGAAGATAAGGGCCATCACCGCCATAGCACCCACAAAGGCTGCTGCCAAAATGGCCACAAAGCCTGAAAGACTGACGGAGCCTGCAGAGATGCTACCACCTAAAAGCAACATCACTAGGGCCACACCCAAACCTGCACCACTGTTGATACCAAAGATACTCGGACCAGCCAAGGGATTGCGGAAGGCGGTCTGCAACATCAGTCCGCTCACAGCTAGTGCGCCACCACATAGAATGGCGGTGATAGCTTGAGGTAATCTGGATTCTAAGATAATAAAACGCCAGGATGGCTTGGCACTGTCATCACCCATCAGGATGCTAACCACATCGCCCACCGGTATCCTCACCGACCCCATTACCAGATTCAGTGCAAAGAGCACGATGATAAGTATCACCAGCAATATGATATGTCCCTTCATCCCTCTTATCATGTCCCTTTAACTTCTTTAAATATACTCCAAGATTTCGCTGAAATGTTCTATCTTCACCATCTGTTCATGATCGAAGTCTTCTACATGCTCCAACTGCCAAGTAACATGAAACGGGATATAGATGGCTGAAGCCCCAATGGCCAAAGCTGGGGCAATGTCGCTCTTCAAGGAATTACCCACCATCAGCAGTTCCGAAGGATGAATCTGCTGATGTTCGCAGAGGGCAAGAAACTCCGTCTGCGTCTTATCAGAAGTAATTTCCACGTCATCAAAATATTTCAGCAAACCTGACCGTTTCAACTTATTCTCCTGATCCTGCAACTCCCCCTTCGTAAACACCACCATTTTACATATTCCATCTTCCATCTTCCTTCTTACCTCTCTCAGTGTCTCTTCCACTTCTGGCAGCGGGGTGGCGGGCAGATGTAGCAAGCGCTTGCAGTCTTTCAGCAAGTCAGATAGAGCAGAGATACTCAGGTCGTTACCTGCCAAGCGCATAGCAGTCTCTAGGATACTGATGGTAAAAGCCTTGCAGCCATAACCGAGGTCAGCCATATTTCCCGATTCCGTCTCAAAAAGTTCCTGCTTGGGATTTTCACAATAGGGCGCAATCAGACTGTAGAGGTGTTCCTCTACTCTCTCGAAATGTGACTGACAGTCCCACAACGTGTCATCAGCATCAAAAGCGATTACTTTGAATGGCAGTTTCCGCATATTCCCTTTATCATCAAATTGGCAGACTTTTTTTCAAAGCCTTTGGGGAGACTAATTTCAGGTATTTCCGTATAATCGAGGCAATACGTCTGCTGGCACTTCTCACAGAAAAAATGCGGATGGATATCCTTATCATGCTCGTGATCGTGACTATGGCAGAGTTCGTACCTTACTCCCTCGCTGCCCCCCTCTATCACATGCACGAGATGGTGCTCACGGAAAAGCGTCAGCGCCCGGAAGATGTTCGACTTGTCGATAGTCAGAATCCTCGTCTCCAGCTCTGCAAGCGTCACAGGCCGCAAGCTTTTAGCCAGCTCTCGCACCACGACGATACGATTGGCAGTGGGCTTGATGCCGTGCTCCTCCAACAGTTGTGTACAGTTTGCTTCGTTCATACGGTGCAAAGATACAACTTTTTAGTGAATAGTGAATCATGAATCATGAAAAAACATCAGATAAGTGCCAAGTATTGTCGAATAAGTGGCTCTTGTTAAACGATAAGAGCCTCTTATTTTGCAATAAGAGTCACACCGCGCGTTCTGCCCAATCGCCACGATCAAGGTTACGATAGCCGATAGCTTCAGCGATATGTTGGCTTTGTATGCGTTCTGAGCCTTCAAGGTCGGCAATAGTGCGGGCCACTTTGAGAATACGACTGTAGGCACGAGCTGAGAGTGAGAGGCGTTCCATCGCCATACGGAGCATCTCGAGACTCTGTTGGTCTGGCTCCGCAAATAGATGAATCATCCGCTCCGACATCTGGGCATTACAATAAATGCCATGATAGTCTTTAAATCGCTGTTCCTGAATCTGGCGTGCCTTGATTACCCGTTCACGAATGACGCTGCTGGGCTCACCAGGCTCCATCTGCGATAATTCCTTAAAGGGAACTACTAAAACCTCGCAGTGAATGTCGATTCTATCGAGAAGGGGACCTGATATCTTATTCATATACCGCTGAATCTGTCCTGGGGTACAGACGCAATGATGAGTTGGATCACCATAATAACCGCAGGGGCAAGGATTCATCGAAGCGACAAACATGAACGAACATGGGTATTCCACCGTGTATTTCGCACGACTGATGGTTATCTTGCGGTCTTCGAGCGGCTGACGGAGCACTTCAAGGGTGGTCTTGTTGAACTCTGGCAACTCATCAAGAAAGAGGACCCCATGATGGGCCATACTGACCTCACCAGGCAATGCCCTATTACCACCACCCGTCATCGCTACTTGCGACACGGTGTGGTGCGGACTGCGGAAGGGACGTTGCGAAATAAGCGATGTGCCACTGGGCAGCTTTCCTGCCACAGAATGTATCTGCGTTGTTTCCAGACTCTCGGCCAAGGACAGAGGAGGCAGAATACTAGGCAGACGTTTTGCCATCATCGACTTTCCACTACCTGGAGGACCTATCATAATCATATTATGGCCACCAGCTGCGGCTACCTCCAAGGCACGCTTCACACTCTCCTGACCTTTCACATCCGCAAAGTCAAGATCGAAAGAATACTGATGCTCGTAGAACTCCCGACGTGTGTCGACGATGGTTGGCTCATAAGTATTGTCGCCATTGAGGAAATTGATCACGTCAGCCAGATTGTCTAATCCGTAGACATCGAGCTGATTTACAACTGCTGCCTCACGCGCATTCTCCTTAGGCACAATAAGACCTTTAAATTTCTCTTTCCTAGCGCGAATGGCTACAGGCAGAGCACCTGCCACAGGTTTTAGTTGTCCGTCGAGTCCCAATTCACCTATCATCATAAATTGGGACAACAATTTATCGTCCACCTTTCCGTGTGCAGCAAGAATACCGATGGCCAATGGCAGATCGTAACCGCTACCCTCCTTGCGAATATCAGCAGGCGACAAGTTGATAGTGATTTCTGCCGTAGGCGGTTTGAAACCTATATTACCCAAAGCTGCACGGATACGGTCATAACTCTCCTTGACGGCTGTATCAGCCAGTCCTGACAAATGAAACATCACCCCTCGGGTCATGCTAACTTCGACGGTAACTGTCGTTACTTCAAGCCCATTAACGGCTGCACTAAATGTTTTTACTAGCATATCATTTAAAGTTAATTGGTTATTATTGTTTTTCTATTTCAGCAGTTTCTCTATCTTTCGGTCTAACTCGTTTGTCGTTATCGAGTGGGCGAGTATTTTACCATTACTGTCGGTTATGATATTGTCTGGGACGAAATAGAGTCCTAACTGCCCTAGTATCGGTGTCTCCCACATCCTTCCGTCACAGATGTTGTGCCACTTGATAGAGTCACGGTCCATATTCTTGCGACACTCTTTCTTATCAGCATCAAGACATATGCTGATGAACCTCAGCTGACCACCATGATCTCGCTCTAGACGTTTCAGCTTGCGCTGGGCGTTCTGACTATCGTAATTCCACGAGGCCCACGTACTGATGACGTTTACCTTCGCATACAAATCAACATTCGATACGGTCTTACCATCAATATCTGTCACCGTAAATTTGGGTAGCTGACCTTTTACCTTGAAATTCTTGAGACCTTCTAATTGCTTCTTTATTTTGGCAATTGCATGATTCTCTGGCGAAGCATTCATAATGACTGTTGCCAACTCGAGAGCCTTGTCATAATCAGGCGTCTGACTCTGGATAAAGGTTTTGTTGAGGATATAGATACTCGCCAACGCCTGCGGGTTCTTGTTGATGAATTCCTCAGCAGCCTTTGCTACTTCGGGGGGTGTCATCTGACTAGTCTGGAGCCTGAAAGCCGTCATTGCCTCATTTTCCTTGGTTCCCTTCACCTCTACTTCTTTCAAGTGTGAGGCATCGCCTTCTATATCCACTTCCTTACCGGGTTCGCCCATGACGGGCAATTCGGAGAAATTAGGAAAGACAATAACATAGGTACGCGGACCATCCAGTGTGGCACTGTATTCAAAACCACCATTGATAATGGCAATGGTATCGAGTTTCTGCGACGGACCATCAGCAGCGTAAACGTAGAGTTCTCCCTGACTAAGCCCCTTGAATTGTCCATTCATCTCGAAATGGTCGCCATCAGGACCGCAGGAGATAGTTAATAGTGAACAGTGAATAGTGAATAGTAACAGCAAGAAATGCCGTACATTTTTTAATATGTGTTTCATAGATTGCATATTACTATTCACTATTCATTAATCACTATTCGCTGATTATCTCTTCAACTCCAGGTCGTTGGCTGCATACTTGGCATAGAATGCATCCTTAACGGCCTTGTTGAGAGCCTCCTTCGAGTCATCCTTGTTTCCCATGCGGTTGTAGAGGATGGCCTTCAGGTATTCTGTCGTTGCATCGGGGTTCTTCACATACTTCAGTGTGACAGCTGCCGATGCGTAGTTCTTGTTCAGAATCTGAGCGAGGGCGGCACTATTAGAGTAGATTTCTGAGAAATCCTGCTCAGCCTGTGCGAAATTGCCCTGTGCTAGATGCAGGTTGCCAAGCACCTCATTCAGTCCATTGGCACCAGTAGCAGCAGCAATATAACGCTCAGCAGTACTCAGGTCACCAGACTGTAGGGCCAGCATACCAAGGTTGGCCTGTGCCTCAGGCAGATTAGCCGACAGACTCTGTGCCTTCTGGATATACTGCTTGGCAGCATCGTAATTGCCGCGTGCATATTGAATGGTAGCCAGATTGTTATAAGCTCTGGCATCATTGGGATATACCTCTGCAGCAAGTTTGTAGATGTCTTCCTTCTCATTGAGGTTCTCCTTCAGGGCTGCACCATAGAGCAACTCTTCGATGCTCAGTTTAGTAGCATCGTCCTTAATCTGTGCGAGAATCTGGTCATCAGAACGACCTACAGTCTCATAATTGATGGTCAGACGAGCACGACGCAACTGGGGCAGGATACCATCAGCCAACTCGCGGAAAGCAGAACTGATATTCTTGATCTGCTGCTCGCGCTCCTCAGGATCCTTATACATAGAGAGAACACGCAGGATAACATCCTTGTCCTGAATGTCGCTTGCCTTTACCAACTCCTGGAATCCCTCCCAGTCCTGAGCAGTATACTTGGCATCAACATTAGCCTTCATCTGGATACGCTTCAGCTCCTTGTTTACATACTGTTCAGAATTCTTCTGACGCTCAGCTGCCAGACGGTCGTTGATAGAGAATCCACCATCGGGTGAAGCATAGGCCGATACTTCCACATTATCGAGGTTCAAGCCCTCACGATCAGCATTAATCTTCTGAAGCATCTTCACAAACTCCTGAACAGAGTTGTTTGCCAACTCACTCTTACGGAGATTAGCCTGCTGAATCAAGAACTTGATATTGGCCTCCTGCTTCTGCTTGTTGATGCGCTGATAAGCATCAGGCGCAATGGCAGCCTGAGCAGTGGTCAGCGTCTTCTTATACAATTCAGAAGTAGCGATGACGCCTTCAGCAACCTTCACCTCGGGCACCTTCATCTGCTTGTTGCCGATACGGGCCAAGAAAGTCAGATACATATCGGCCTTGTTGTCATCAGCATACTTGAAATTGGTCTTCATCGTGTAGTTACCACCCAAACGGTAAGAGATGGTCTGGTCATTACCCATTACCTTCTCACCCTGAAAAGTAGCACTATTGCCTTTCACGATGGTACCATTAGAGTAGCGTAACTCAGGCATAACAGTTACCACAGCCTTACGCTTCATGTATTTCTCTGGGAAGTGACCGTTGATAGTTGCGGGCACTGTACCAGCTTGTGTCTCCAAAGGATTGGGAGTCACGTTGAAATTATCTGCCGACAGCGGACCTAATTTGGAACACGATGCAAAGAGCATCATTGCAGCGGCTGATAAAAGAAAAAGATGTTTGTTCTGCATAAAAATAATTCGAATTGTTTTTAGGGAAAAATAAGTGCCGCGAGCGGGACTCGAACCCGCACGACCGTTTCGGGTCAAGGGATTTTAAGTCCCTCGTGTCTACCAATTCCACCATTGCGGCGCGTTTTCAATGTGCAAAGGTACGGCTAATTCCCGAAACCGCCAAATATTTTATCAATTATTTAGGAGCATCAAGAATTTTTTGTTACCTTTGCACCCAAAATCAGAATAAGGTATGAATATTGAAGCATTAATCAGCAAAGCTGCAGGTGAGGCCGTGAAGGCACTCTATGGGATGGATGCATCTGAGAAGATGCTGCAGCTGCAGAAGACAAGAAGTGAATTTGAGGGAAACCTGACACTCGTGGTGTTCCCCTTTGTTAAGGCTGCCAAGAAGAGTCCTGAGCAGACAGCACAGGAGATCGGCGATTATCTGGTACAGAACTGCTCTGCTGTGGAGAAGTTCAATGTGGTGAAAGGTTTCCTCAACCTAAGTATCGGTGACGGTGCATGGGTAGAATTGCTCAGTGCCATCGATGCCGACGACAACTTTGGAATGAAGAAAGCAACTGATGACTCGCCACTCGTGATGATTGAATACTCTTCGCCCAACACCAATAAGCCCCTCCACCTCGGTCATGTACGCAACAACCTGCTTGGTTGGTCGCTGGCACAAATTATGGAGGCCAACGGAAACAAGGTGGTGAAGACCAATATCGTAAACGATCGTGGAATTCACATCTGTAAATCGATGCTCGCCTGGCTGAAATACGGTAATGGCGAGACACCTGAGTCTTCTGGCAAAAAAGGCGACCATCTGATTGGCGACTACTATGTGGCCTTCGATAAGCACTATCGCGAGGAGGTCAAGGAACTCGTCGCCCAAGGAATGGATGAGGAGAAAGCTAAGCAGGAAGCCCCACTCATCAAGGAGGCTCACGAAATGCTGGTCAAGTGGGAACAGAACGATCCTGAGGTGCGTGCCCTTTGGGAAAAGATGAACAACTGGGTATATGCAGGCTTCGACGAGACTTATAAAAAACTGGGTGTCGCATTCGACAAGATATATTATGAGTCACAAACCTATTTGAAGGGAAAGGCCAAAGTAGAAGAAGGTCTCGCTAAAGGTCTCTTTGAACGTCATGAGGACAATTCCGTTTGGGCTGATCTTACCAATGAAGGTCTTGATCAAAAGTTGCTGCTCCGTAGCGATGGCACCAGCGTCTATATGACACAGGACATCGGAACTGCTGAGATGCGTTTCCAGGATTATCCCATCGACAAGATGATCTACGTAGTGGGTAATGAGCAGAACTACCACTTCCAAGTGCTCTCCATCTTGCTCGATCGCTTAGGCTTCAAATGGGGCAAGGAGCTTGTTCATTTCTCCTACGGAATGGTGGAACTACCCAATGGTAAGATGAAGAGTCGTGAGGGAACCGTTGTTGATGCAGACGATCTGATGCAGCTGATGGTCGATGATGCCTTGAAGACTTCGATGGAACTGGGCAAATTCGACGATATGAGCGAGGCAGAGCGCAATGAAATAGCCCGTATCGTGGGCATGGGTGCTCTGAAGTACTTCATCCTCAAGGTCGATGCCCGTAAGAATATGCTTTTCAATCCTGAGGAGAGTATCGACTTCAATGGTAACACGGGTCCCTTCATTCAGTACACCTACGCCCGTATCCGCTCAATCCTCCGCAAGGCGCAGGATATTCCGAGTGATCTGAATACTCTGAATAATCTGAGTACTCTGAGTGAGAAGGAGGTAGAACTCATCCAGAAGATGAACGAATTTGGTGCAGCTGTCGAGCAGGCGGGTAAGGACTACTCACCCTCTGGCATCGCCAACTACTGTTACGAGCTCACCAAGGTGTTTAATCAGTTCTACCACGACTACTCTATTCTCAACGAGCCTGATGAACAGAAGAAGCTCTTCCGCCTCGTGTTGGCTAAGAATGTAGCCAAGATTATCAAGAATGGTATGGGTCTGCTTGGCATTGAGGTGCCTGAGCGCATGTAAAATAGAATGAACCAGCAGAATCCTCCTGATTATCGCCACGATACCGTACTGCCTTTACATCCTGACGTAAGGGCAGACGCTTGGGCGGTAGATGCCGCCTGTTCTGGCAATCCTGGTCCGATGGAGTATCAAGCTATCGATCTACAGACTGGCTATCAGGTGTTTCATTTCGGCCCCATTCACGGCACTAATAACATCGGAGAATTCCTCGCTATCGTTCACGCTCTAGCCCTCTGTTGGAATCAAGGCCTGCACAACAAGACCATCTATTCCGACTCTTACAACGCCATCCTCTGGGTTCAGAAGCGCAAATGTAAGACCAAGCTTGAGCGTACCCCTCAGACAGAAAAGCTCTATCAGATCATTCTGCGAGCCGAGCAATGGCTCAATACCCATAATTTCCGAAACCCCATCATTAAATGGGAAACTTCCAAATGGGGCGAGGTTCCCGCTGATTTCGGAAGAAAATAGACAAAAAAAATCGGCATTGCAAGAAGCAGTGCCGATTCTTTTTATTCTTAAGCTAAGTATTAGTCAGCTACGAGTGTGAAACGCTTGAAGGCAACGATCTTCAGATCCTTGTCCTGCTTAGCGAGCCACTGAGCAACAGTAGCCTTGTCGCCGTCGCCGAACTGGAACTCCTGGTCAACCAGACAGCTCTCCTTCAGGAACTTCTGAACACGACCCTTGGCGATGTTCTCAATCATAGGCATCTTCAGCTGAGCCTCACCCTCGACCTTTGCATCAGCAATGACCTTACGGGCCTCGTCAGCCTGCTCCTTGGTGAGCCAACCCTTAGCGGTGTTGCTCTCGATGTGATCCTCAGAGTCAACGAGGTTGGGGTTGATGCCAGCCTTCTTGAGCTTCATCTCCACGAATTTCTCTACCTGCTCCAGCTTGGTCTTCTCAACAGCGGTCTTGTACTCCTCGTCGAGGATCTTCTGGTCAACGCTCTGGGCGTCGAGAGCCACAGGCTTCATAGCAGCCACCTGCATAGCCACGAGGTGACCCTGCTCAGCAGCAGCCTTATTGGTCTGTACCATGGTGCAGAGCGTGTGCTTACCCATGTGGTCGTAGATCTCCACATTGTCACCCTCGAGAGTCAGGTAGCCATCGAGCTCCATCTTCTCACCAGTGATACCAGAACGCTGTGTCACAGCCTCCTGAGCACTCTGACCATTGATGTCGAGAGCCTTCACTGCCTCGAGGTCAGCAGCCTTAGCAGCAATAGCTGCGTCAAGGATAGCCTGAGTCAGAGCGATGAAGTCAGCACCGTTGGCTACAAAGTCGGTCTCACACTTCAAGGCGAGCATAGCTGCGAAGCCATCCACCTTCTTTACGAGTACACAACCATTAGATGTCTCACGGTCGCTACGCTTAGCAGCGATAGCCAGGCCACGCTCACGGAGCAGTTCCTTGGCCTTATCGAAGTCGCCATCAGCCTCGGTCAGAGCCTTCTTTACGTCAGCCAGACCAGCGCCGGTCATTGCGCGAAGCTTCTTGATATCGTCAATTGAAATTGCCATTTTATTTACCTTTTTACTTTTTTACCTTTTTACCTTTAACTATTACTCAGCGGCGGGAGCCTCTTCCTCAGCAGGAGCAGCCTCCTCAACGGGAGCTTCCTCAGCAGCAGGAGCCTCAGCTACGGGAGCCTCTTCCTTGCGAGCCTTGCGAGCCTGACGACGGGGCTTTACCTCCTCCTCGTCAACCTCAGCCTGAGCGTCAGCAGCCTTCTCGTCGGCCTTCTCTGCCTTACGCTCCTCGATACCCTCAGCCATAGCAGCGCAGCAAGCATTGAGAATCACCTCAACACTATCCTTAGCGTCGTCGTTGGCAGGAATTACGAAGTCGATATTGTTGGGGTCAGAGTTGGTATCAACAATACCGAATACGGGGATACCCAGACGGTTAGCCTCGCGAACGGCAATCTGCTCCTTCAGCACGTCTACAACGAACAGAGCGCTGGGCAGACGGGTCAGGTCGGCGATAGAACCGAGGTTCTTCTCCAACTTAGCACGCTGACGGGTAATCTGCAGCAGCTCGCGCTTTGACAGGTTACCAAATGTACCATCATTCATCAACTTGTCGATGTTCGCCATTTTCTTCACGGCCTTGCGAATCGTGGGGAAGTTGGTGAGCATACCACCGGGCCAACGCTCGATGACGTAAGGCATATTAATGCTTGTAGCCTTCTCAGCAACCACTTCCTTGGTCTGTTTTTTAGTAGCGACGAACAGCACCTTCTTGCCACTCTTGACAATCTGCTTCAGTGCCTCGGCAGCCTCGTCGATTTTAACGGCTGTCTTGTGCAGGTCGATGATATGAATACCATTACGCTCGGTATAGATGTAGGGAGCCATTGCGGGGTTCCACTTACGCTTCAGGTGGCCGAAGTGACAGCCTGCCTGCAGCAACTGGTCAAAATTTGTTCTTGCCATTTTGTTTTCTTGCTTTTTAAATTGTTTACTTTCTTTTTAATTCTAGTTAGAATCAGCCCGATGGTAGTCCAAAAGAATCCAACGGGTTTAGATACTAAACGTGTCCAGCATCGATTAACGCTTACTGAACTGGAAGCGACGACGAGCCTTGGGCTGACCTGGCTTCTTACGCTCTACCTCACGGCTGTCGCGTGTCAGGAAACCTTCGTCCTTCAGCTTCTTCTTGTCCTCTTCGTTGATCTTCACCAAAGCACGGGCGATAGCGAGGCGGAGAGCCTGGCTCTGACCTGTGAAACCACCACCGTCGAGGTTGGCCTTGATGTCATACTTCTCAGCGACCTCCAGCAGGTTCAGCGGCTGCTTCACCACATACTGCAGGATGGCTGACGGGAAATAAACTTCTAAATCCTTCTTGTTGATCGTGATCTTGCCTGTACCCTCAGAAACATATACGCGGGCTACAGAACTCTTGCGACGACCTATTGCGTTAATTACTTCCATCTTTCCTTATTATTTATACTGGTTAATATCAATTGCCTTCGGCTTCTGAGCCTCGTGCGGATGTTCTGTACCCTCATAGATGTAGAGGTTGTTCAGCAGGCTGCGTCCGAGAGGACCCTTTGGCAGCATACCCTTTACGGCGTGACGGAGGAACTTCTCCACACCACCATTGCGCTTGCGAAGCTCGGCGGGAGTCTGGAAGCGCTGGCCACCAGGATAGCCCGTGTAGCGGGTATAGACCTTATCAGTCTCTTTCTTACCAGTGAATACCACCTTATCGGCATTGATAAGGATGACGTTGTCACCGCAATCAACATGCGGGGTGAAAGTTGGCTTGTACTTTCCGCGAATGAGCTTTGCTACCTTAGAAGCGAGACGACCAACAACCTGGTCTGTGGCATCGATCACCACCCACTCCTTCTTCGCTGTTTCCTTGTTCACGGAAATAGTCTTGTAACTTAAAGTGTTCATTTTTAATTTTACTACTAAAAAACAGTTTAACTTATTAATTAATGTACGCACATAAACCCACATCCGAGGTCTAACTCCCGGCTGCAAGTCTAACGAACGTAAGAAACGCTGATTCACGAACCGCTACGCCCGGCCAAAGACGCCGCTATTCACACAACATTTCACGGGGATTCTAAGTCTCTCCCCTAAATCGGACTGCAAAGGTACAAAGATAATTGATAATTGATAATTGACAATTGATAATTATGCGTTGATTTAAGATTATTTAACTGAATTAAGCATCTTTAAGTGTTGTTTTTTGGTAGAACGGGGAATTTTTCTTATCTTTGCCGAAAATTCGGAAAGAGATGAAAAAGAAGTTTTTCAATAGCCGTTTCTTCAGACAATTGCTGAGCATCTTGGGTTTCGGTTCTGCGGCATTCGTTTTCTCAGCCTGTTACGGACCTGTTCCCAGAGAATACCAGAATGGGGCCTATGCAGACAGCGTCAGCACCAGCCTTCAAGCCACGCTTGAGGGAGCAGACACGCTTTCTACGGCTGCTCCCAATGCTGAAGTGACGGATTCTATCCAATAATCACCCGAAGTCTTATTTGTTCTTCTTGCGGTAGAAGAAACTGCCAACGGCAATGGCGATGACGAAGAACGTCACAACAAAAGCCCAGACATTCGTCACGCGAGAAGTGGCGGTGATAACGTAGTCGTGAGGGATCATACGCTCGGCAGTGAACTTATAGCGAACAATGTTTCCCTCTGAAATTCCAATGCCGCTATCAAGTATCTTACCTGGCATAACGAGTTCATACTGAAAGCCCATCATCGTTGTCAGAAGCTTATATCCGCGATACTTTTGGTTCATTACCCATTCCAGTTTTTCATTGTCATGAAAAAGTGACAAATCCGAATAAACATCCGAATGATAGTAGTCTTTCAGGATGTCGCTAATCTGCTTGCCCATATCTTCCAACGACATATTCTGGACGGCAGGCAATTTGACGAGTGTATCCCTCAGAGTCTGGAACCGCTCTTGGCTAACGGGCGGATTCTTCAGTTCCTTATAATAAACTTGACCAATATAGTCGTAGACATAGGCGAATGCATTGGCATTGAGCCACTGGCTGACTTTCGTCTCAATACCATCGAGCATCTCTTTTTGTTCTGCCCCGCTGAGACCCTTTGTCAAGTCAGGCTGTCCCGTGTACCAATAGGACGCCGTATCGGCACTCAGATAGTTCTCAATGGGAATGGGGAAATAATGCTTGGAGTCAAGAATGGAAAAGGTTTCTTCGAAGACATAGTCCGTATAGAACCATTTGAAGTGCTTCTCCAACGTACTCTTTGCATCAAACTGTTTATCGATTACATGGGTTAACGAGTCACTCATCTCGCTGACCGACTGATAATCGCGTTTGCAATGCAGCAGGATCTTACTGGCGACACTTTGCTTGGGATAAACGCGTTGCAGACTGTCCCACTGCTCCTGGGTCATAGGCACAGGACGTCGCAAAGAATCTTCGCCTACAACAGACCAAGTGCGCTCCCAGTCCGTTCCAAAGACCAGGCAATGGTCTTCAATGGGTTCGTCTGCCTTAGCCATAACGCCTTGGGGATAGGGATGGAAGGAAATCTCCCGACTGCAGGTGCCATCTTCGTTGATGATGGTCAGCATCGTGGACTCGTCATTGTTACAGGAGGTCAACAGCACTACGGCTATCAGACCTATCAATACTCTATTTGTTTTCATTGCTCAGGAGTTTTAATTGTTTGTAAGTATCAGGTTGTGCCTCCCTGTATTCCAAATAGCACATCAGAATTTCCCGGGGTGTTCCTTCTGTGCAGTATGCTGGTGCGGGGATTGGCTGTTCTTTCTTCACCTTATTATTATATGCGGTCTCTACCTTAACTACAGGCTCCTGTTGTAAATAGAGAAACAGTCCCACTAAGTAAATGGCCGCTACTGATGAGATGATTCTTAAGGCGATGATGAGGGCTGAGGGCTTTTGTTTTCTCTGTGCCACAATGGCGTCGTATTCAGCCTCACCAAGAGTGAGTTCGCCGAGCATCATGCTGACGGCCTGCCAGTCATCAGGCAGATCCTGACGCTGTTGCAGCTCAAGAGCCAGCATTTGCTCTTCTGCTGGCGAGGTCTCGCCTGCGAGATACTTGTCAATCAGATTCTGTATATCTTTGTTTGTCATTGTTTCATCCTCCTTTTAAGTTCTGTGAATACTTTCTTTCGTGCTGCTGAGACCATTGCGATGATTGAGGGTTTGGGGATTCCCGTCCGTTCTGCGACCTCATCCGTTGAGAGCCCTTCTATCTGTCGCATCTCGAAAAGCTCGCGTTCTCGCAGTTTCAGCAAGGCCATCGCTTCTGATAATAGTCGCTGGGTATCTTGTGCCTCCAGCTGTGCCTCTGGCGAGTTGTAACAGGGGGACGGTTCTTTTGTTACATTATCAAGTGGTCTCACGAAATTAGAGTCCCTATGTGATGATTTCCGATACATGCTTACGCAGCAGTTCTTCGCCACTCTGACGGCCAATACTTCCACATTACGCCCAGCATCGATGTGCTCCAGATAGCGCCAGAGCTGCACCATCGTTTCCTGAGCAGCATCTTCTGCATCCTCTTTGTTGCCGAAGAAGTCGAGTCCGACTTTCAGCACTCTTTGGCGCAACTGCGCAGCGATATGTTCGAATTCTGAGCGTGTCATACATCTATAATACGCAGAAAACGAAGAATTATTAAGTTGAAAAGTATCTTTTTTTATAATAACCCACCCTTATCGCGCAATAAGTGTGGGTTATTTTAAAATAAGGGATGGTTATCGCTATTATATTGAAGTAACAATTGTCACGCTAATCAATTTATTCCCTCTCTTTATCGCCTACAATACGAAGGAACTTGCCATCAAGAGAATAGGCCTTCTTAATGGAATATCGGCCATCATCGTCGTAACCATAAGAGGCAGCGATGATTTCCTTCTTTTCCTGATCGAGGCTGACCACACCCTCTGTAGAAGGCAGCTGAAGGGCGGTACCAGCATAAGGGTCAATGATATAAGTCCACATGTTCCGACCATCGGGACACCCTTCAACGATGACCTTACTGACATCTCCTGGAGCAAACAAAGCCTTATCGGCAGCCGCAATCTGCGTGAGAGGCACTTTGACACCATCAGCATCACGGCCCTTCATCCGCTCCCATTGCAATTCCGCCATCGGGTTAGTCACACAAACTTTGATGACGGTACCAGAACGCTCGTTGGCGAGCCACACAGAACGGACATCGTCCATCTCGCCCTCACCGCTGGCGGGCTTATCGACATTGATATAGATGGCATATTGGAAATAAGCATCAGGTTGGCGAACAGCTGTCTTCGGCATCTGTTCTATATCGAGCAGATCAACTTCAGCACTATCCTTGCTCCCCGTGAAGGCGTGGGTAGAAGTACCATCAGGACCGTCAAGGATAGCCTCCTTGTTCAGTCCATCAATAGGTTCTTCATCCGGATAATTCTTTGGGTCATATTCCATACCTGGACCATCGAGGATTTGTCCCCTAATCAGCTTATAGCCCGCGAAAATGGCAGCTATAAGCAAAACTACTACCACTAATAAAACTACCATCTTTTTCATTTGCGTTTCGCCTTTCTAATAAGTACAATGGCACAAATCAGGGCGATGAGAAGCACGGCAATCACAACAGAGGCGATGATGAGAATCAAGTTTGCTCTGGACTGAGTGGCCTGACTGTTTTTCTCGACCACATTGACGAAAGGATTGACCTGATAGGCACGCAAACGGGGGCAGAAGACCAGATTACACTCTTTGGCGAACTCTGCATAACGATGGGCTCGCTTAATATCACCATCATCAGCCAGACGCTCAGACAAAAAGAGGAGCGAAGCCTGATTCATGACTGCACAACGGATATCGTCGAGGGCCGACTTTCCCAGCCAATAGCAAACCATATCGTGATTGTTGAGATTGGCATAGACCATTGAGCGGTAGAAAGTAGCATAGGCACCTTCGTGCGTGTTGTCTGTAGCTTTCTTGATCCATTGATCGCTGAGTTCCAAAGCATCTTGAAACTGTTGTCGGGCATTCAGGATATCCATTTTCATATGATACCACTCATCGCTGCCCTCTTCGATGACCATCAACACAGAATCGCGATAGTGATTCTGCAAGTCGAAATATTTTTGGCGGACATCTTTGAGCTGGGTATATAACCCGATTTCTCCACAGACGTGCATCCAGGCATTATAATAATCGACGAGGCCCTGATTATCAAGAACAGACTTGTTAACCATACGAAGTTGTTCCAGTGACTCCAAATGCCTATCAGTTCGAGAACATTGATAAGCCAGCAAGCTGCGGTAACGCCCTATGAGATCAGGACGATGAAGAGAATCGGCAAGACTGATGCAGAGTTCGGCATAATGCAGAGCCGAGTCATTTTTATAGGGTTCGTAAAGCCAGAACAGTTTCTCGGCCATCGGGAAGCGGCCTTCTACGCTTTTCTCCATCTGGAGACTATCCTGATAACTGGCTATCTTTTGCTTTCGCTCAGCTACGTACTGAGGCGACTGAAGGATGGCGTCGTCAATCTGCTGATAGAGTGCGTCGAGGTCAAAAGACTCTTTTTCCTGGGCAGAAATTGTATGGGTAAGTCCCAAGGCAACAAAAAATAAGAGTATGCGTATCATCATGCAATCCCTTTCATCGTTAAGTTGATAATCTGACGGCAAAGATAAGCATTTTTCTTGATTCTTCCAAAGAAAAATGCAAGGAATTACAACTATTCTTACTTTTCCAGGGTCAAAAAGACGATACCATAAACGAAAAAGAAGATGCAAAGATTGTTTTTAGGAGCAGCGATGACCATGATTATGCTGCTTTGAGGTAGTCATCAAACCCCGTGTGAACAAGCAGCAACCGCTGAATGAAATGGCCCAGGTTGGCGCCCGTATGTTCAGTGTGGAGGAGGCCACCCGCTATGCTGGTGGAATGGCCGACTCACACTGATGGGTGGCGACCGCTACACACCTATCCCAGAGGGCGTTACCTTCGAAGATATCATGATGCGACCAGACAAGTCGATTCCTGAGGTCGACGGCCTCGATCCCTATTCAGAACAGAAGGGTATGAACATCGGTTATGCTTTCTCCGTGAAGAATTCACCTCGCTAACGTTCCCCAACATCGCTTACCGAGTGGAGTTTTAATCTATACCAGATAGTTTGAAGGATGCCTCGCATAGCAAGATAGACAATCTGCGCTAACCATAAGCCGTGATTGCCTAAAGTCTTCTCTGACAACAGATAGACAGCGAAGAAAACAAGAGCCGAAATAAACGACGAAACAAGCATGCCACGAGTGGCTGTGATGCCGATGAAGATGCCGTCCCATATAAAAGCGACACAACCTGCTGCAGGTATCAGCCAAGCCCACAAGATGTATTTTCGTGAGGTTTCGATTACCTGAGCCTCATCTGTCAGCAAGGCGACAATCCACGAGCCTCCTACCATATATAATAAGGTATAGGCTGAGGTCACGATGAGCATCCACATCCAAAGTCTGCGCAACGTTTCGTGGAAGGCGGTGATATTATGGGCTCCATAGGCCTTGCCTCCTAATGCCTCACCAGCGTAGGCAAAGCCGTCCATGAAATAGGAGAAGAAGAGATAGAGTTGTATCAACACCGTATTCACAGATAAGATAATGGCTCCTTGGCGGGCACCTGCTGCAGTAAAGAAGAGGTTGACAGCCACCAGACAGAGGGTGCGGAGGAAAATGTCGCGATTAATAGCGAAGAAGGCTCCCATTTTCCGGAACAACCGGTCTTTACGGAAATACCGGAATAACCGACTGTAATTACTCGCCAGCAGACCCACAGCCATCAGCAATCCTGCATATTGCGCAATAACTGTTCCGAAGGCCACACCCTCGATCTTCATCCCAAAACCATAAACGAGGGTCAGCGAAGCAAGGATATTCACTATATTCTGCATGATGCTGATGAACATCGGAAAGCGGGTGTTCTGCATGCCGATATACCAACCCATCAGACTGAACAAGGCGAGGGAAGCGGGTGCGCCCCAAATGACGATATTAAAATAGGTGGAGGCGAAGGGAACGACATCCGATGTTGGTCCTATCAGCCAGAACATCAGCCACTTAAGCGGAACTTGGAATAAAATCAGTAGCAAGGCAATACCCAAGGCTATCGACACCGAACGTACCAATAATCTTGTGACTTCTGTGAAATCCCTGCGTCCTAAGGCTTGAGCCGTCAATCCGCTACTGCCCATACGGAGGAAACCGAAAAGCCAGTAGACGAGATTGAAAATCATCGAACCCACCGCCACAGCCCCAATATAGACGGGACTACCCATATGACCCACGATGGCAACATCGATCATCCCCAGTAGCGGTACGGTGATGTTCGACACGATCGAAGGCAGAGCTATCTGCAATATCTGGCGGTCTCTTTGGTTCATATCGGTTGCAAAGTTACGCATTTTTTTGGCGCGTGCCAAAATTTTGCTTAACTTTGCAGCCTGTTATGACGATACTCCTCATAGTGATAGGCTATTTTGCGGTACTTTTCGGTATCAGTCACCTGACAAGTCGTAAGGCCAATAATAACATGTTCTATCGTGCCAACCGCAAGGCACCTTGGTATATGGTGGCCTTTGGCATGATTGGTGCCTCCATCTCTGGCGTTACCTTCGTATCGGTACCTGGTATGGTGCTGACGTCGCAGATGACCTATCTGCAGATGTGTCTCGGCTTTATCGTAGGCTATCTCGTCATCGCTTTTGTGCTGCTACCACTCTATTACCGGCTCCAATTGACAAGTATCTACACCTATTTAGGACAACGCTTAGGCAACCGTTCTTATCAGACAGGCGCCTGGTTCTTCCTACTTTCGAAGATGGTGGGTGCTTCCGTCAGGTTCTATGTAGTGTGTATCATCTTGCAGCAGTTCGTGTTCGAGCCGGCTGGTATTCCTTTCATTGTGAATGTAGTAGGCATGGTGTTGCTCATCTGGCTCTACACCCGCAGAGGCGGCATCGGCACGCTGGTGTTTACGGATACCTTTCAGACCACTTGTCTGTTTACAGCCCTGGTACTCATCATCCTGGAAGCCATCGGACAATTGCATCTTTCTGTAGGCGAGGCAGTTAATACGATTGCCAATAGCGAGATGAGCCGTATCTTTGTGTTCGATGACTGGGTGTCGCCTCACAACTTCTGGAAACAGTTTCTGAGTGGGGCCTTTATCGCCATCGTGATGACGGGACTTGATCAGGACATGATGCAGAAGAACCTGACCTGCAAGACTTTACGTGATGCGCAGAAAGATATGTGTACCTACGGCGTTGCTTTCGTACCAGCCAACCTGCTTTTCCTCGCTCTTGGTATCCTGTTGACAATGAACCTAGGTACAGAACTGAAGGGCGACGAATTACTCCCCACCTTTGTTCAAGGCACCTCTACTATTCACTATTCACTATTCACTATTCACTTATTCGTCCTTGGCATTGTAGCCGCTTCGTTCTCGAGTGCCGACTCCGCCTTGACATCGCTTACCACCAGTTACTGCGTCGATATTCGTCGTCAGCCTGATAATGAGTTACTGAGAAAGCGCATGCATGTGGTGATGTGTGGCATCTTTGTGTTGTTCATCCTTCTGTTCAGAGCCGTTAACTCTACCTCGCTTATCGATGCCGTTTACATCCTCGCCTCCTATACATACGGCCCACTGCTTGGACTGTTTACCTTCGGACTATTTACCAAAAAGTGGCCCAACGACCGTCTTGTACCCTATATCTGCATCGCCTCGCCTCTGATTTGTTATGCTCTCGATATAGCCACACAACATATCTGGAACTATCGTTTTGGCTATGAACTGCTGATGCTCAATGGTCTCCTTACTTTCGTCGGATTGTGGTTGACTGCAGAAAAAAAGCAAAAATGAAAGACTTTTTTCACTTTTAACCTTTTGTTTCTCACTTTTTTATTGTACCTTTGCAGCGCAAATCATAACTTATAGAATCAACAATGAACAATTATCTGAAAAAAAGCATTTTGGTATACGCTGCCGGCCTCTTCACAATGACCGCCAGTGCACAGTTATCAACCAATCCTGACAAGTTTCTGGGTAACATCACAACTGGTGGCCAAGTTGACTCTGGAAAAGAAAAATTCTATCAACTATGGAACCAAATTACGTGTGAGAATGAAACTAAATGGGATGCCACTGAACCCTCACAAGGCAACTTCACTTTTAGTGGTGGTGACAGGTCGGCGAACTATGCTAAGCAGCATGGTTTCCCATTTAAGTATCATACCCTCGTTTGGGGTGCCCAATATCCAAGTTGGATGAACAACCTTTCTACAGATGAACAGAATAAGGCCCTTGAGGAATATTTTGATGGAGTGAAGGCACATTATCCTAATTTGGAAATCATCGATGTGGTAAATGAGGCTATTACTGGTCACCAACCTGCACCCTACAGAGGCGCATTAGGTGGTGAAGGTCGGACGGGTTATGATTGGATTATCAAAGCTTTTGAGATGGCACATGAACGTTGGCCAAATGCCATTCTCGTGTATAACGACTATAATTCTTTCACTTGGCAGAGATCACAATTCATAGATCTTGTCAGAACACTCCGTGACGCAGGCGCTCCTATTGATGCCTATGGTCATCAGTCACATGATATAACAGATATCAGCAAGAATGACTTTATTAAGTACATGAAAGAAGTGCATGATGCTTTGCAAATGCCTATGTATAGTACGGAGTTCGACATCGGCACGAGTGATGATCAAAAACAATTAACGCAATATAAAAATATTATCCCTGCCCTTTGGGAAGCCGATTATTGCGCAGGCATCACACTTTGGGGTTATATCTACGGACGTACTTGGACTACTGATGGTAACTCGGGCATCATCAAGAATGGCAATGATCGTCCTGCTATGACTTGGTTGCGTGAATATATGAAGAGCGATGCTGCCAAGAATGCCAAGAGTCCGTTCCCTGGCTTCAAGAAAGAGGCCTCCATCTATGTAAAGCCTCTATCCATAAGAGTTGCCAAAGGTGATGTACTTCCCATTAAGGTACATGCCTCGATGGCAACGAAGACCATTGAGAAAGTTGAGCTTTACGTTGGAGATGATTTGATTGCCACGATGACAGAAGAACCATATGTTACGGAGTGTACAGCAAATACAATAGGTTGGAACACTTTGAAGGCTGTTGTAACAACAACCGACGGTTCTACTTATGAACGTCTGTCACGTTTCAATGTACCCAACTCAACAACGAAACGTGAGCCTTTTAATGAAACTCCAGCAGAGCTGCCGGGCACTATTGTTGTAAGCGAATACGACAAAGGCCCAGCAAATGTTTCATATAATAATGCTTCACGAACTGCCACCACTACTACCAAAGATGGTGGATGGATGGAGTATACCGTCGATGTAAAGGAAGATGGGGTTTATTCATTTGATGCCGAAGTGGCTTCGGCAAACACGAACGGACGCTTCCATCTTGCTGAGTATTCTCTTGATGGTTTGGTGTTCCTCACAGATTTTATTACGGTTCCCAAGACTGGCAGCACCACCGAATTCCAAACTATGCATTATGCCCTCAAGAAGCCTCTGACGGCTGGACAGCATAGGCTCTGCCTGAATATCGACAAAGGCGGGTTCTGTATTAAAAGCCTTACCTTCCAAAAAGACAGTCAGGATGAGAATATCAGTGTCAGCTTCTCAGAAGATACACCTGTAGCCATTCTCGGAGGCGAGAAAGCTACCATTACTGTGAATGCATCATCTACGACGAGCACTATTGCCAACGTAAAGATGTATATCAACAATCTGCTGATTGCCACGCTCACAGAGGCTCCCTATACCATTGAGTATGAGCCTACAGAGCAAGGACGTTATGAGATCATTGCCATCGCTACTGATGTTGACGGCAAGTCTAGCACGGCATCTTATACCCTGAATGTCAATCCTAAGCGTGAACCGTTTGCTGGTGGCAAACCCATCAACATTCCTGGCACGCTGCAGGCCGAGTATTACGATAAGGGTGGCGAAGGTGCCGCTTATCATGATGGTGAAGCAGAGAATAGAGGTGACGCCAATTACCGTACAAACGATGGCGTGGATATCGTAAATGGTAATAACGGCAAGGTCATCGGTTATACAAATACTGGCGAGTGGGTGGAATACACAATCAATGTAAAGGAAACCGGAACCTACAAATACGTAGCTACTGTTTCTTCAGGCACCACTGGCTCAGGCTTCTCCATCAACATAAGGAATGGTAATACCGTCACGAAGCTGGCGGATGTCAAAGTTCCACAGACGGGTAACAACGACTGGGGAACCTACAAGACGGTAGAAGGAACCGTAGAACTGGAGGCTGGCGAGCAGATACTTCGCCTTACCATTACTGGTTCCAATTGTAATATTGATAAGATTCAATTCAGTTTAGTAACAGGCATCAATGGCGTGACTATCGATGAGCCATCGTCGAATGATGCGCTTTACAACCTCTCTGGCCAGAAGGTGAATGCTAACTATAAGGGCATAATCATCCAGCGTGGCAAGAAGCAGGTGAACAAATAAAAAACGTAATTTACGGAATGGAAAACAAGACATTTAAGCGTACGACAGTAACGTCGGCACTACCCTACGCCAACGGCGGCGTACACATCGGTCATCTGGCTGGTGTGTATGTGCCCGCTGATATCTATGTGCGCTATCTCAGACTGAAAAAGCGCGAAGTATTGTTTATCGGAGGTTCAGACGAGCATGGTGTGCCTATCACGGTTCGTGCTCGCAAGGAGGGTATCACTCCACAGGATGTCGTAGACCGCTATCATAAAATGATTAAGGACTCTTTCGAAGAGTTTGGTATCTCGTTCGATATTTATAGCCGTACTACTTCAGAAACTCACCATAAGTTTGCTGCCGAGTGGTTTAAGAAACTCTACGACGAGGGCAAACTGACGGAGGAGACCACTGAACAGCTCTACGACGAGGAGGCTAAACAGTTCCTTGCCGACCGCTATGTAACGGGCGAATGTCCTCATTGCCACAACGAGGGTGCCTATGGTGACCAGTGCGAGAAGTGCGGACGCGATCTTTCGCCTACAGAGTTGATTAATCCGAAGTCTACCATCTCTGGTTCTACACCTGTGCTGAAGAAGACCAAGAACTGGTATCTTCCTTTGAACGAGTACCAGGATTGGTTGAAGCAGTGGATCCTCGAGGAGCACAAGGAGTGGCGTCCGAACGTTTATGGTCAATGTAAGAGTTGGCTCGATATGGATCTTCAGCCTCGTGCAATGACTCGCGACTTGGATTGGGGTATCCCCGTGCCTGTAAAGGATGCTGAAGGAAAAGTGCTCTATGTATGGTTTGATGCGCCTATCGGCTATGTATCAAACACCAAGGAGCTGTGCGAGAAGGAGCCTGAGAAGTGGGGCAACTGGGAGAAGTGGTGGCAGGACGAGGATACCCGTCTGGTGCACTTCATCGGTAAGGACAACATCGTGTTCCACTGTATCATCTTCCCTGTGATGATGAAGGCTCACGGCAAGTATATCATGCCTGATAACGTACCTGCCAACGAGTTCCTGAACCTTGAGAACGATAAGATCTCTACCTCTCGTAACTGGGCTGTATGGCTCCATGAGTATCTGGTAGATATGCCTGGCAAGCAGGATGTATTACGCTATGTATTGACAGCCAATGCACCTGAGACCAAGGACAACAACTTCACTTGGAAGGATTTTCAGGATCGTAACAACAACGAGCTCGTAGCCGTATATGGAAACTTCGTGAATCGTGCCCTCCAGCTGACAAAGAAATACTGGAATGGTGTGGTTCCTGCTTGTGGCGACTTACTCGATGTAGATAAGCAGGCCCTTGAGGAGTTCAAGGATGTGAAGGAGAAGGTGGAGGCATTGCTGGAGCAGTTCAAGTTCCGTGATGCACAGTTCGAGGCCATGAACCTCGCCCGTATCGGCAACCGCTATATCACCGAGTGCGAGCCTTGGAAGGTTTGGAAGACAGACCCCAAGCGTTGTGAGACCATCCTAAACATCTGCTTACAACTCACAGCCAACCTCGCTATCGCATTTGAGCCGTTCCTGCCATTCTCTTCGAAGAAACTCCGTGAAATGCTGAATATCGATTCATTTGAGTGGGAGCAGTTGGGTAGCACAGATCTCCTGAAAGCTGGTCATCAATTGGGTGAACCCGCCTTACTTTTCGAAAAGATCGAGGACGAGGTGATTCAGAAACAACTCGACAAGCTTGAGGCTACCAAGAAAGCCAATGAGGCAGCCAACTATAAGGCCGCTCCTATCAAGGATACCGTCAGTTTCGAAGAGTTTGAGAAACTCGATATCCGTGTAGGTCTGGTAAAGGATTGTCAGAAGGTGAAGAAGAGTAAGAAACTCCTGCAGTTCACCATCGATGATGGTTCAGGCACTGATCGCACCATCTGTTCAGGTATCGCTGCTTTCTACGAGAACCCCGAAGAGCTTATTGGCAAGCGCATCCTATTTGTAGCCAACTTCGCACCTCGCCAGATGATGGGCATCGAGAGTCTGGGTATGATCCTCTCAGCCGTCGATGCTGACGAGAGCCTCAGCGTGGTCACTACTACCAAGGATGTCAAGCCTGGTAGTCAGGTAGGATAATAAAAAACAAAAAAATTAGGCCTGGGTCTTCAGTCTGACAATAACTGATGACCCAGGTCTTTTTCTTTGCATGCGGCAATAATCTGCTCAATGACCTCGTCCATCTTAGGCACATTAGCGACAATATACGAGGGATAGTCGGCACAGAGTACCACAAGGTTCATGGCCTTCACCTTTACCCCATAGTGGGCCTCGAGCATATATCTGTAAAGATTCTGCTGGATACAGTAATGATAGAATGGGGTGTCGGGCAACGAGATACCGTTGAATCCTCGTTTACCACCAAAAGCTTCCACTATAGGCTGTCCTAAGACATTCACCACCTTGCTGCTACGTTTCCAGTCGTAGATGGTAAACTCACCATCCATCTCTTTGCACACCATATCGATGGTACCCGCGATGTTCAGGTCTGTGTCATAAACGGGCCATTCCTGACGATAGGGGTGTATGTCGTAGTCCATAACAAAGCGGAGGAAGTGTTGTCGCTCCTTTTCCACGCTGATCATCTCCGTCTGATCTTCAAAGGTAAACGGACAGACTTTAGCGAAAGTCCCGTCGCGAAAATAACTCTCCGTCTGCTCGTGTACAAAGGTGCCAACCTCACGGGCCATCTGTCCATTCCGCTCCCATTTCTTCAACGTCTCATCGACAGGAATACCATAACGCTCATACTGTCGCTGAGCTGCTGCCTGGGCATCGAATTTCTCAAAGAAATAGGCAATCAGCGAACTCACAGGCAATAGTCTGGTCTGTCCCTTATAGGTATATACATGCTGCTCAGGCTCAAAGTCTATAAACTGGTCCTGATCATACTTTCCAGCATCGGTAAACCGCAGCATCTTCTCCTCTATCTCTTTCGACCGAGGTATCGCAAATGGTATTTCTAAGGGTTGGTTAGTCATCGTTTCTTTGCTTTTTGCGTGCAAATATACAAACTTTTTTTAAAAGAGCAACGTTTTTTCCAATAAAATGATTACCTTTGCAGAAAATCAACCAATATGAAGGAACTATATTACGCTGACAAGAACCGCTACTCTAACGGAATAGAGTATAAACGTTGTGGACGTTCAGGCGTCTTGCTGCCTAAAGTAAGCCTGGGCTTCTGGCATAACTTCGGAAGTGTCGACCCTTACGAGCGCAGTCGTGAGATAACCCATTATGCCTTTGATCATGGTATCACCCATTTCGATCTGGCCAACAACTATGGTCCTGTATACGGCTCTGCTGAAGAGACGATGGGCAGGTTGATGGACGAGGATTTCCGTCCGTATCGCGATGAGCTCTTCATCTCTTCAAAGGCAGGTTATGACATGTGGCCTGGCCCCTATGGTGACTGGGGATCACGTAAGTATCTCATTGCTTCATTGGATCAGAGTCTGAAACGAATGAAGATTGACTATGTCGACCTCTTCTATAGCCATCGCTATGACCCTGAGACCCCTTTGGAGGAGACGCTTCAAGCACTTGTGGATATTGTACGGGCAGGTAAGGCGCTCTATGTAGGCATCTCCCGTTGGCCGCTAGAGGCAACGCGTTTTGCTGCAAAATATCTGAAGGAACGTGATGTGCCTTTGCTTATCTATCAGGGCAAACTGAATATGCTCGACCGAGAGCCGCAGGAAGAGGGTATCCTTGATTTCTGTGCAGAGGAAGGTATCGGCTTTATTTCATTCTCGCCTTTGGCACAGGGTCTACTTACCGACCGTTACCTCAATGGCATTCCTCAGGACTCCCGCATGTCAAAAGGCAAGTTCCTGAGGGAGGATATGCTTACACCTGAATTACTCAAAAAGCTACGTCATTATAACGAGGTGGCCCAAAATCGCGGAGAGACATTGGCAGAGATGGCTCTGGCGTGGATTCTCCACCAGAAGGGCGTTACTTCTGTTCTGGTAGGTGCCAGCAGCACGACACAATTGGAGAAGAACTTACGTTGCGTAAATGCAACGCCGTTTGATGAAGATTTATAACTCGGATTATTCAGAATACTCAGATTACCCAGACTTATGACACAAATCATTAAAGAAGAAGGAAAGACCATCGTTAAAACTGGTGAGCGCGTAGATACCTTGAACGCTGCACAATTTGAACGGGAAGTGGAGGCTGTATTGGAACCTGGCATCGACCTGGAATTTGACTGCACAGACTTGCAATACATCTCAAGTTCTGGCCTGCGTGTCATTCAAGAGATGATGCGTATCGTCACCCGAAAGCTCAATGGACAAATCAAAGTGACACATGTAAGTGCGCCTATCTTCAAAATCTTCCACATGACCGGATTTACCCGGATTATTACCATTGAAAAATAAAAAGGTAAAAGAAGCATATGGCAGACATTTTCAACAAGGAAGCCTTGGAAGCGCTGGATGCCAAGAGTGAGGCGGAGGAGATGGCACGTGTGGCCTCACCAAAACTGAAACTGGTGCTTGGCGCCATGTTGGCTATGGTGGCTGTGGGCGTCTATTGGTGCGCCTTTGGTACCATCAATGATAAAGTGACGGCTCAAGGTATTGTCTTCCCCTTTGGAGAGGTTAAGGCCGTCAATGACTCTACCATCGGCACCAACGATCGAGTACTGGTGAGTCACGGCCAGGCTTGGTTGGTGCCTGAAACACAAGGCCGGGAAATGCTCTGCTATGTAACCTTCAACGACCTGAGGAAACTGAAACTTGGACAACAGGTACAAGCCACACCCGCTGACCTGCAGCGTGAAAACTGGGGTTATGCCTACGGAACGGTGAAGGGTATTGAACAGTACCCAACCACAAAGGATGATGTCATACGACGGTTAAAACTGGATCCGCTGGCAGCGTTCATCAAAGATGGTGAGGCCATTTACGAGGTGCGGGTCATACTCGATGAGCAAAATGGACATCTTGTCTGGAGCCGTGAAAAGAGCCAAGGGCTGAAGATTAATACGGGCTCGCTCTGTAATATTCAGATCATCACCCAGCAGAAACCCGTCTGGCGAGTACTCATCGGTGCCGTTGACAACGCAGTAGAATCAGCAACAGGCAATTGACAGGAGCATGAGCAAGGTCGTGAAAATGCCAATGGTGATGCAGATGGAATCTGTGGAGTGTGGCGCAGCCTCATTGACAATGATTCTAGCGCATTACGGCAAGTGGTTGCCCTTGGAGGAGGTACGTGCGGCTTGTGGTGTTTCACGCGACGGCAGTTCGGCAAAAGATATCGTACTAGCCGCCAGGAACTACGGTTTGGAGGCAGAAGGCTATCAGGTAACACCTGAAGCACTCGAGGGCATGCAACCCGCCATCATTCATTGGAACTTCAATCATTTTGTTGTCTTCCGAGGCTTTAAGAACGACATCGCCTGTCTGAACGACCCCAATGCAGGGCCTATAGATGTGCCCATCGATGATTTCAGAAAATCCTTCACGGGTGTAGCCCTGACGTTTGCCCCTACAGAGGCTTTTGAAAAGGAGGGACACCGTACCCGCATCCTGTCATATGTCAGGAAATACCTTCAAGGGGCTGGCGAGGCCTTCTGGCTCACTTTCATCTTTGCTCTCTTAGCGGCTTTCGTCGCCCTCGTCATCCCTCTCTTTACCCGTACCTTCCTTGATGAGATTCTCTCAGGCAAGAACCGCGACTGGAGCTCGACCTTCTTCCTGCTCATGGGAACGGTGGCGCTATTCCAATTCATTTTGGTATTACTACAAGCCCGCTATGCCAAACGAATAGCCGGATCGTTGGCCTTGAAAGGAAATGTAAAGTATCTCAACCATGTACTGCGATTGCCCATCTCTTTCTTCGCCATGCGAAGCGTGGGTGAGTTGCAACAACGCCAACATCTGAATGAGACCATCACACACTCACTGGTGGAAGTGCTGGCACCACAAATCATCAACATCGCCCTACTCGTACTCTACCTCGCCCTGATGCTCAGTTATTCGGTCATACTGACCTTAGTTGGTATCATTGCTGCTGTGGTCAATCTGCTTATTGTACAGTACCATTCCAATCAACGTATCAACCTCATCCACTCTATGGAACAGAGCACAGGCAGATATTTCTCTGCTACCGTTTCATGTATTGATAATATGGAGAGTATCAAGGCTGCGGGTGCTGAGACGGGTTTCTTTGAATACTGGAGCGGTCTTTGGGCCAAAAAATTCAATATGGAAGGTAACGCCACCGAACAACAATTGAAAATGGGGTTGCTGCCTATCCTCGTAAACGGACTGGTCAATACCACCATCCTCATACTTGGTGCCTTATTGATTCTGAAAGGAGAACTTTCAGTAGGTATGCTTTTGGCCTTCCAAGGATTTATGTCATCGTTCCTTTCACCTGTCAACGACATCGTCAATGCCTCGAAGACCATCGTAGTGATGCGCAGCCAGATGGAGCGTATCGAGGATGTGATGAAATTCCCAGAAGACCACCGCGAGAATGAGGGAGAAATGTTTGAGGGCAAATTGGGTGGACTGGTAGAATTGAAAAACGTCACCTTCGGCTACTCCACCCTCCAACCTCCGCTTATCGAGAATTTCAACCTACGTATCGAACCTGGTCACAGCGTGGCCATCGTTGGGAGCAGTGGTTGCGGCAAGTCGACACTTGCAAAACTCATCTCCGGACTCTATAAACCGTGGTCGGGAGAGATCCTCTTCGATGGAAGACCCATAGAAAGTATTTCTTCTGAGGAACTGACAAACTCCGTAGCCGTCATCGACCAGAATGTTGTACTCTTCGACGATACCGTTGCCCAGAACATCCGTATGTGGGACGAGAGTATCGAGGACTTCACACTGATGATGGCCTGTAACGATGCCCAGATACGTGATGATATCGTCAGTCGTCCTGATGGATTCGGCACAAAACTCGTCAGAGGCGGACAGAACTTCTCCGGTGGCCAACGTCAGCGGATGGAAATAGCCACAGCCTTGGCTAAAGAGCCCGCTGTGCTGATTATGGACGAAGCCACCTCGGCCCTCGATCCGAAGACAGAAGATGAGGTGATGGCTTCAATCCGTCTGATGGGACCCACACAAATGATTATTGCACATCGTCTCTCAACCATCCGTGACTGTGACGAAATCCTCGTCATGGATCAGGGAAGGATTCTCCAGCGTGGCACCCACGAGACGCTGATAGAGCAGGAAGGATTATATAGGGATTTAATGAAGAGTGAATAGCCATGGCCATCTATATCAAACAGATCAATAAGCGTAGACAGCTGGAGCGAAGCCTCCTGGCAGAAGCCCTGGACCGTGGCGCCCAGAGATTGGGATTCCTGCGCCGAAAGAAGGCTATACCACAAACAAGCCAATCGGCACTCAGGCAGATTCTCGATGCATTAGGCATCAAGGACTATGACCTGGAGGAGAATGACATCGTTTCGCCTGAGGAGCAACTGACAGGCATTCTACGACCCCGTGGCATTCTCATGCGTCGTATTCGTCTGACTGGCGAATGGTGGCGCGAATGTGTCGGACCTCTGCTCGGCTACGCCAAAGATGGTCAGCTTCTGGCCCTGACGCCCACCAGCAGCGGACTAGGTTATCATTACCGCGACCGCAATGGCATCATCAGAAATATCGGCAAGAAGGAGATGGAACAAGAACTCAAGCCCATAGCCTTAACATTTACCAAACCACTACCCTTGCGGGCGCTAGGTATCAAGGATCTGATCAACTTTGCTTGGGATGTCGTATCTGGACCCAATGCCTTGATGCTCTGTCTGGCAGCCCTTGTCGTAGTGCTACTGGGTATGTTTACCCCTATGGCCAACAAACTTATCTTTGATACGGTCATTCCTACGGGCGATGCCTCCGACCTGTTGCCTATCACAGGACTGCTGTTAGGAGCCACCATCGGTACGATGCTGCTCACACTCACCCGTAACCTCTATATTACCCGTGTGCAGCATATCGTTGACCTTCACACCCAGAACTCTATCATGGCCCGTACCTTTCTGCTCTCGCCCACCTTCTTCTCCAAGAACGCCAGTGGCGAACTGAGTGCCAAGATCAATAATGTGTCTATCCTCTCTGGCATGATCAATGAGACCATCATCGGCGCAGGACTCTCTGCCGTACTCTCACTGATTTATCTCATGCAGCTGTGGATCTACGGCCGATCACTGCTCTTCCCCGCCCTTGGCATTCTGGCCCTTCAGACAATTATCCTCTTATTGGTTTACAGACGGACGGTCCGTATCCAGGGCATGTACACTGAGAAAGCAACCAAGCTCAGCGGATTAGAATATAATATGTTTGCCGGCATTCAGAAAATCAAGTTGACGGGCTCTGAGAACCGCGCTTTTACTCGATGGCTCGACCATTATACCGACCAGGCGCGACTGCTCTATAATCCTGCCTTTATCTCTCGTATGTATTCGGCTCTGACCGCCTTCCTCGCTATCGGAGGCACCATGCTCATTTTCTGGTCTACCCTCTCAAACAACGTCTCGCCGTCCGACTATATCGCATTCAGTTCAGCCTTTGGCATGATGACGGCAGCGATGGCACAGATGAAAAACATAGTGCCGACACTGGCACAAATCAAACCTCTCCTGAACTCCGTTAAACCCATTCTGGAAGCTGTGCCTGAGATGGAAGCCAAGGCCCCGCAAGTGGAAGACCTGTTTGGTGGCATTGATGTCAGCGGACTGAGTTTCCGCTATGAAGAAGAAGGGCCGCTGGTACTTGATAACCTCTCACTGCGCATAGAACCTGGTGAGTATGTAGGACTCGTAGGTCGTTCAGGTAGTGGCAAGTCTACGTTTATGCGATTGCTTCTAGGCTTTGAACAACCACTCTCAGGAGGTATCTATTACGACAATTACGACCTGGCGAAAGTCGATAAGACCAGTCTGCGCCGGAGGATTGGCTGTTGTCTGCAAAGTGGCAACCTCTTCACAGGCGACCTCTTCCAGAATATCACCATCACAGCACCTTGGGCTACACATGAAGACGCTTGGGAAGCTCTGCGGATGGCAAGCCTTGAGGAAGATGTGCGCAGAATGCCTATGGGACTGAATACCCTCATCAGCGAGAGCGGTAGTGGTCTCAGTGGTGGACAGAAACAGCGTATCCTTATCGCCAGAGCCCTGATCTCGAAACCCGACATCATCTTCTTCGACGAAGCCACGTCTGCTCTTGACAATATCTCTCAGAAGCAAGTCAGCGAAAATCTCGACCAGCTTAACTGTACCCGTGTTGTCATTGCCCAGCGCCTGTCTACTATCCGTCATTGCGACCGTATTATCGTGCTCGACAAAGGCAAGATCGCCGAACAAGGCACCTACGAGGAACTCATGGAGCGGAAAGGCCTCTTCTACGAAATGTCATTACGCCAATTATAAACTATAGAGAAGATGAATAAAAAAGGTATCCGCAAAAATAAAGAAGAGCTGGCATCAGAACGACGCCAACTCACTCTGGATGAATTGTCAAGGGTAACGGGAGGTGTTACTGCACCTTCGACGTCATCGGGCCACGTACACCCTTATAACTCTTCAAAAAAGCCTTAGCAGAACCGAAGCTGAGGAACATATCCAAACGCACGGGGATATGGTTCTCATCGTCGGTCACGTAGAAACGGATCAGCTCATGGCTCTTGCCATTTTCATTCTCCCAGAACGAGAATACCAGACAACGGAACTTCTCCTTGGTGCTATCCATCTTATAATTGGTCTTACCGCGATAGCTCAGCCAGGAGTTTGACAAGCTACGTGCGTCACTAATAGGCATGGGAATCACCTCGCCCTTCTTCAGCTTCGCCGCATCAAAGTTACGGGCACGAAGGAAGATGGACATCATATCATAGATACAATTCTTATAAGTACTCGTCTTCCAATGGACTGCACCATCGGCATCGATACGATGCTTTTTCAACTGGCAGTTGCCACCAGGATAAGAATACCACACCTCATCAACATAGTAACGACTTCCCTCACGGGCTCCCTTACGGAAATAAAGGGGCGAGAGATCGGGATTACAGTAGCTGAGCAGGGTGTCGCGCATCATGAAATACTTATCGAGAGTATTGTTACCCCTCGTAATCAGGTATGAACGCCAGGCATCCTTTCCTTCAAACTTTGTCATTTTGGTATCCATCGTAGCGGTACCTACCGTAAACCAGATAAGTTTCCAGTTAAACTTCAGGTCATATTCCAATACCTCGCCCGACTTAAAGGCCGTATTCTCGATGCCACACTGCGCCTGAGCCATCATTGGCATAAGGGCGAAGAGGTAAATCACGATTTTTTTCATTGTCATATTAATTATTTATCTTATCACTTTTCACTCCTATAGTTTCACTCCCTTAGTTTTGAGATATTCCTTACCCAACTGCTTAGCCCGCTCAAAGTTACGGTTCTTTAACTTCTTCTCCTGATCGGGCTTCTGCTTGGTAATAGCAGCAGGTTTCTGGCGGAAACGAGGCAGTTCTGTCATGTTCCAAGATTTAGTCACATCCCATTTCTCCTTACATTCTATCTCCTGAGGATAATAATAGACCGATTCTGCCTGACGGTCGGCAGCATAGTCACCTGTATCCCAGATACCATTGCCGTTAGCATCAACAAAGGCACGCATATAGTACTTGCCTGGTGTGAGATACTCAAATCGCGCCGAGCCGTTCTTCACACGTACTTCTCTCTCAGGTGTGTCTGAACTGCTGAGCAGCTGTACAATAATCGAGGTATCGGCCACCGCCAGACCGCTGACATTGATGATCAGCAGACTGAACTCATCCGGTCCTTTCACCTTGATACCTTGTTTATTGGCTTTAGAGATGGTGCCATAGATATCGATGAAGGCGGCAGAATCGACCTCAAAGCTGTATTCCGTTTCCAGACGCCAGTCAACCAACAACTCGTATTGTCGTACAGAATTTTCCATCTGCCGGAACTCACAGGGCGCCTGATACCATACAGAGTCGATCATCGAATAAAGATGAATCTTCGAAGTGTCGCAAACCTCCAATGGTGTGGGCATCTCAACGGTAATTCGTGAATAGGGAGTAGCCGCAGAAGGCACATTGTATTTCACTTCCAGAGGCTTGACGGGATAGATGGAGTCGTAGGGCTGGTCGTTTTTCTTGCGCTTCTCCTGTTGCTTTTGCCATTTTTCCATCTCCTTGGCCAGTTCTTTCACACGCTTCTCATGCATAACCTTAGGCAACATCTCCACAGCAGAGTCGGTATAAAGCACCAGATTACCCAATGTATCGGTCATATGATAGGTAATATCCATGCGAAGGGTGTCCTGATTGACGAGTGCAGTATCGCGCAACCAATAGTGGATGGTGTCGCATTTCTCGTTGGTCTCTACGACAAAGGCACTGTCTGAATTGAAGTTTAAGCCCTTGATTTCAGGTACTATCGAGTCTCCATAGGTAAAATACATTGATAGCTTGTTCGGCTCGACACGTTCTGTCTTCAACAGATAGCGGTCTGTCTGAGGGTGTGTAAACGCCAAAAGCGTGACATCATCGGGCAAGAAATGCGTATAAGGCACTTGTCGCAGCGCATCGATATGCAGCGAGTCGCGCCAGATGGTATCTGTACGGGTATCTGGCTTCGACGATGGACTGTATTCCTCATGATTAAAAGCTATCATCTCACCTTTCTGTTTAAAGCAGAAGTCACCATCCATATCCTGAAGGGCATAGGCACGATAATTGCCAGGCGCCACACCTTTTACCACAAAATGACCTCGACCGTCTGTACGAGAGATACGCATCAGTGGTTTCGTGGTAAAAACAGTGTCCGACAAATCATCATAGAGTCCGACGGCAATACCTTTTATAGGCTCCAAGTTACTGGCATCCAACACATAACCAGCAATCTCGAAGGTATCAATCTGCTCACCTGTCGAGAAGGTAAAGGTATAGTTACCCAAGGGGTTGCCCTCATTATTATCGGTAATGGCGTCACTGAAGTCGATGGTATAGGTAGTGTTCTCCTTCAATGTATCCTTCAGTTCCACCACAATCTTCTTGCCGGCACCCTTGATTTCCGGCATCTCCAACTGAGGCGGCGAGACAATCACTTTCTCACTTGCATTGTCTATTTTGATAAACTCATCGAAATAAATGGTAATCTTTTTCGTATTGACATTGGTAGCCCTGTCTTCTGGCGTACTACCTACCACCACAGGAGGGTCATCGTCATACCAACCACCATCGGGCTGTCCCATACGGGCACAAGCAATGAAAAGTAAAAAGGTAAAAAGGTAAAAAGGTAAGAAGAGCTCCTTACCCTTACACCTTCTATTGATTACTTCAAATAGCTTCTTCATATTTTACCTTTTTACCCTTTTACTTTTTTACCTTTTACTTGTTCAGCGTCAACAGCTGCTCAATGGTCTCACGGCTATTGCTCAGACGGGGCACTTTGTGCTGACCACCTAGCTTACCACGAAGCTTCAGCCAGTCATTGAAGAGATTCGGCCGCGCCTTAATGATCTCAAGATGCTGCAGGGTGATGTTCTTGTAACGCTTAGCCTCGTAATCGGAATTGACCTCCTGCAGGCGTTGGTCGAGCAAATCGGAGAACTGCTGCAGATCATCGGGCTGCTTGGCAAACTCGATGAGCCACTGGTGACGACATTTCGCATTGGCATCCATGAACACAGGTGCGGCAGTGTATTCAGACACCTCTGCCCCCGTCTTTTCACAAGCGTAGGCCAATCCCTTCTCAGCATTATCAACGATTAGCTCCTCGCCAAAGGCATTGATAAAGTGTTTCGTACGACCAGTAATGATAAACTTATAGGGATTGGTCGAGGTAAACTGGATGGTATCTCCAATTTCATATCGCCACAGTCCGCAGCAGGTAGAGATAACCATTGCATAGTTCTTGCCTGTCTCTACACCCCAAAGTGGAACGGCATCACCTCCATCCATGGGGATAAACTCATAGAACACATCATAATCGAGCATGAGCAGCATCGACTTGTCGTTCGGATCATTCTGCAGACCGAAGAACCCTTCACTGGCATTATAGGTCTCCATATAATGCATCTTGGGCGAGGTGATAAGTTGCTCATACTGCTTGCGATAGGGAGTAAAGGCCACACCTCCGTGGAAGAACACTTCGATATTCGGCCAAACCTCCTCCAGATGCGTTTTACCCGATATCTCCATCATTCTGGTAAGCACGGACAACATCCAAGAAGGAACACCCGAAATGTTCGTCACATTCTTGTTCATCGCCTCGCGAGCTATCTTGTCACGTTTGATCTCGAAATCAGAAATCAAAGCTGTCTTCTTCTTGGGAATACGCACCAGATTAGCCAGTGGATTGATATTCTCAATAAGGATGGCGCTGAGATCGCCTACCAACGAGTCTTTCAGATTATAGTTGGGTGCATGGCTGCCGCCAAGAATCAGCGACCGTCCATCGAAAATACGTGATTTAGGATTGTTCTGCAGATACATCGCCACTGCATCAAAACCGCCCTTATAGTGCATCCGTTTCAAACCCTCGCGACTGACGGGAATAAATTTCGACTTGTCATTGGTAGTTCCCGACGATTTGGCATACCATTTCACGCGACCAGGCCAGAGGACGTCTGTCTCTCCATGACGCATGCGGTCGATGCTATCCTTCAACTCTTCGTAGGTGTTGATTGGGATATTTCTTGTGAAATCGTCATAGCCTTTCATTGTGGCGAAGGCATGATTCCGACCGAATTCCGTTTCTTTTGCCTCAGCAATCAGCCGGCCCAACACTGCTTCCTGCAATGCCTTTCCCTCGTTCTGATGTTTCTCCAACTCCAGTTGGCGAGACTCAAACACTTTTCTTACTATGCCAGTAATACTCATTCCTTTTTGCGCAATTCGGCTGCAAATTTACGCAATTCCATTGTAATAGGGGAAAATTTTACGTTTTTTTTATATTATTTCTTGGTAGTTTCATCTGTTTTGCTTACTTTTGTGAACTGAAGTCTGCAACCGATAGAGAGAAGAAATCATGAAGCCCTTCAGACATATCTTGTTTTCAGCCATCCTCCTGGCCTTTGCCAACGAGGCTGCCGCCCAGACGCTCACTCAATCCGCGCGCAGGGCGAGACTCGATAGTGCCCTCACAGCCCGCTACTACCGCACACCCTACGACACCAACTTTGTAATCAGGCCCGAGGGTAAGCTCACGTTAAAGCTCAGACTAAACCAGACTGGCAATGACTTCCATGCCAAGGGTACGGTGAACGACGTCTATTCTGAAGCCGATCTCAAGACCAGCCACAAGACCACCATGAGCATCGGCGCCTCCTATCGTGGCATTTCCGCTGCTGTTGCCATCAATCCTGCCAAGATGAAAGGTTTGTACAAAGACTACGAGTTCAACCTCAACTACTATAGCAGTCGGCTGAGTCTTGATTTCAGCTACCAGCGGTCGGAAACACTGGCAGGCGATTTCACAGGCGACAAAGGCGACTTGCGCCTGGAATCGGGAGAAGCACTGCTGAAAGTATTGAACATAGCGGGCTATTACACCTTCAACCACCGGCGCTTCTCATATCCTGCAGCCTTCACACAGAGCTACATCCAGCGCCGCTCGGCAGGCTCATGGCTCGCAGGTATCAGCTATCAGGGCGGTAGCATCAAGACCACCGACGACCTAAAAGCAAGGAATCCCAACGCCCCCGATGTCCGTATCTACATCGGACATGTAGGCATCGGCGGCGGCTATGGCTACAACTGGGTACCCAGCAGGAAATGGCTGCTCCATTTATCCATACTGCCCACCGTCGTGGTTTACAATCGTAATAATATGACCGTCAATGGCGAGCGCAAGGAGGCGCAACACATGCGTCTTAACATGCTTTTCAATGAGCGTGCTGCTGTCGTCTACAACTTCTCACCCCGTTATTTCGCCAGTCTTACCGCCGTGGTCAACAACTCTGTCTTTAAGGATGACAATGTCACAGTCAACCAGAACAAATGGCGCGCCCGTGCCTCTTTCGGTATGAGGTTATAAATTAAAGCAGATATGGGTAAAATAATCGTTGCAGGCATAGGACCTGGCAGTAAAGAGGACGTCACTCCTGCTGTGATTGAGGCAGTACGAGAGGCCGATGCCATAGTGGGATATAAATATTATTTCCAGTTCATCGAGGAATATGTAAAGGACGGGGGTGATTGTATCGACACAGGCATGAAGAAGGAGCGTGAACGGGCTGAACAGGCGTTCCTTTTAGCAGAACAGGGAAAGACCGTCGTTGTGATTTCTTCTGGCGATGCAGGACTCTATGGAATGGCGCCACTTATCTATGAGATGAAGATGAAACAATCTTCAGACATCGAGATTGAAGTATTACCAGGTATCTCGGCTTTTCAGAAAGCAGCCTCATTGCTGGGCGCTCCTATTGGCCATGATGTCTGCTTGATCTCGTTGTCAGACCTGATGACACCTTGGGATGTCATTGAGCGACGTATCAAAGCTGCAGCCGTAGGCGATTTCGTCACAGCCATCTATAATCCCAAATCACATGGCCGTTATTGGCAAATCTATCGCTTACAGGAATTGTTCTTGAAGTATCGTTCTGCCGAAACGCCAGTAGGCTATGTCCGTCAGGCAGGTCGTGAAGAACAGGAAATCAAAGTTACAACGCTAGAGAAGTTCGACCCAGAAGAGGTGGATATGTTTACGGTTGTTTTGATAGGTAATTCACAATCGTATCTCGCTGACGATAAGTTTATTACACCTCGTGGCTATTATCGTGAAAAGGCAAGCGATAACACGAAGATTGGTCAAGACATAATGATAGAGTCGTTCCGTACAATCTCTAGCGAGTTAAAACGACAAGACTATTCTTTAGACCATAAATGGGCTTTGCTACACGCCATCCACACCACAGCTGATTTCGATATGGAGAATATCCTCTATACTGACCCTTGCGCTGTGGAGACCCTATATAATAAGGTGGCGAACGGACAACTTAAAACCATCATTACTGATGTAACGATGGTAACCAGCGGCATCCGTAAAGGAGCTCTTCAGCGCTTGGACATCGAGGCCAAATGCTATCTCTCTGATCCACGAGTTGCAGAATTGGCTACTAAAGAAGGTATCACTCGCACCCAAGCCGGTATCCGCCTAGCTGTTGAGGAACACCCTAATGCTCTCTTTGCTTTTGGCAATGCCCCTACAGCACTTATGGAACTCTGTGACTTGATTCGCAAGGGCAAGGCTCAACCTACTGGTATCATCGCTGCACCTGTGGGTTTTGTGCATGTTCGCGAGTCTAAACACATGGTAAAACCTTTCAAGGATATTCCCAAGATTATCGTCGAGGGCAGAAAGGGAGGTTCTAATCTTGCTGCGACACTGTGTAATGCGATTCTTACTTTCGACGATGCAGCACAACTTAAACCTGGACGAGATTTATGAAGTTCATCGTCATCGGAATAACAGACAATCCAAAGCCTTTCTTCACGCCAGAAGTGCTAGAGATTATCAGACAGGGAAAGGTCTTCTCTGGTGGCAAGCGTCACCATGAGATTGTTGCACCCTTCCTACCCGCTGACGCCCAGTGGATTGACATCACCGTTCCCCTCGATGCCGTCTTCGAGCAATACTATTCACTCTTCACTAATCACTATTCACTACCAATCATCGTCTTCGCAAGCGGCGACCCCCTCTTCTTCGGCTTTGCCAATACCATCAAGCGCAAGTTACCCGAGGCCGACATCGTGGTTTATCCCACCTTCAACTCCCTACAGTTGCTGGCCCATCGCCTCGTGATGCCTTATCACGATATGCGGATTGTCTCTCTTACAGGTCGTCCTTGGTCAGAGTTCGACAAAGCACTCATCGAAAGAACTCCGAAGATAGGCATCCTCACAGATCGCGAACATACGCCATCTGCCATCGCCCAGCGCATGCTCGACTATGGCTACGATTCCTACCAGATGTCAGTTGGAGAGCATTTAGGAAATCCATCTTTGGAAAAAGTCACTACCCTCTCCCTCGAAGAAGCCACCCATCGTGACTTCTCCATGCCCAACTGCGTGATTATCTATTCTCTTACCTCTTACCTCTCACCTCTCACCTCTAAATATGGAATACCCGATGCAGACTTCGCCCTGCTCGATGGTCGCGAGAAGATGATTACTAAAATGCCCATTCGTCTGCTCACACTTCAGGCCCTCGAACTACCCAAGCATCATGTTTTTTGGGACATTGGCTTCTGTACAGGTAGCGTATCGATAGAGGCTCGCCTGCAATTCCCTCATCTAACAATCTGCGCTTTCGAAATCCGTCCTGAATGCGAGGCTATCATTAATGAAAACGCCCGTCGCTTCGGAACTCCAGGCATTGATATCCACATTGGCGATTTTCTCGAAACTGACATTTCCACACTCCCACGTCCTGATGCCGTTTTCATCGGAGGACACGGAGGACGTCTCAAGGAAATCATTGCGAAGGTCCTGACGGTCTTGTCAGAAGGTGGCGTCATCGTCTTCAACAGCGTCACTTCTCCAAAAGTTCCTATCGACAGTCGCCAACTATGGAACGAAGCCTGTCAGGAATTTGGCTTGCAACAAGAGCCGCCCTTACATATTCAACTCAACGATTATAACCCAATAGAAATACTTAAAATCCAAAAATATTGAAGTATGAAAACAAAACATGTACAATATGAAACTCATGGCACTTGCTCGAAACTGATCGATGTAACTGCCGACGAGAACAATGTGATTCAGCAGGTGTTTTTCCTTGGAGGATGCAACGGTAACCTTCAGGGTGTTAGCCAATTAGTACGCGGTCAGCATATCGACGATGTTATCAAACGTCTTGACGGCATCCGCTGCGGCACAAAAGGCACTTCCTGTCCAGACCAGCTCTGCAGAGCCCTTGAGCAGTTAAAACAGGCCCCGCTTGAAGACAAATAAAAGCGGGTGAATATGAGGGTTGCGATTATACAGATAAGCGAAGAGGGCAAGCATATTGCAAGTTTGCTGCTGAGTCAGATATTTGCCCAGAAAGATGAGGGTGAAATGAAGGAGCTGCGAGAGCAGAGCCAAGTTCAATTGAGCTCTGCCGAGTCGCGACTGAATTCGAACGAAGTTCAAATTATTAGCAGAGCAAATGTTGGCAAGCGATGGAAAGATTTCGATGCGTTTGTGTTCATCGGAGCGATGGGGATTTGCGTGAGGACGATCGCCCCTTATATCAAGGATAAGCACAAAGATCCTGCTGTGGTATGTGTCGACAGTATGGGACTGAATGCAATCTCTGTGCTCAGCGGACATATAGGCGGTGCCAACAATCTGACGCGAGATATTGCTGCAATGATTGGCGCCCGTGAGGTCATCACTACCCAGAGCGACAATGCCGGACTATGGGCACTCGATACTTTAGCAGAACGATTCAACTGGGCCATCGCCAGCGACGACGATATGAATGAGTGTATCTATGCTTTCGTCAATCGCGAACCTACAGCCTTACTAATGGAAATCTGCGATGAGGGTACGGACTATCTGGAGAAGACATTGCCTGAGCATGTGACAGTTGTAAAAAGCCTCGAAGAGGTAGATTCCAAGAAATTTAAGCTGGTCATCCTGGTAACGCCCTACAACCTATGTGCACCATACGGTGTACTCGAGCTGCATTTCGTGCCGATGATAGCAGCATTGGGCTTTGGACTCGCCCATCATCCTGATGACTACGAGGACATCTACGACGAAATTGACGAGGCCATGAGTCAGATAGGTGTATTGCCTTGCTACAAACGCTATTGCACCATCGATGTGAAACAGGATGAAGATTTTTGTGCAATGCTCGTCGATGATTTAGGAGAAGAGCTGGTGTTCTACACAGCAGAGGAACTCGCCAAGGTTGAGGTGCCCAATCCCAGCAAGACCGTTCAGAATCATGTGGGTACACCCAGTGTCTGTGAGGCTGCTGCCATCTTGGGCTCGAATCATGGAAAGCTGATCGTTCCAAAAGTAAAAGGTAGGAACTGGACGGCTGCCCTCGCCATTGACTACAAATACTTACGGGAAAATAAAGGCCATATTGAAATCGTTGGTGCAGGACCTGGCGATCCTGATCTGGTAAGTGTCCGGGGACGGAAGATGCTGGAGAAGGCTGACCTTATATTATATGCAGGATCATTGGTGCCTAAGGCTTTGACGGAGTGCCATAAGTCTGGCGCTGTGGTTCGTTCGTCTGCTGATATGAATCTCGAAGAGCAATGTACCTTGATGAAGGAACACTACGACAAGGGTCATTTCATCGTTCGTCTGCATACAGGCGATCCTTGTATCTTTGGGGCTATTCAGGAGCAGATGGCGTTCTTCGATGAGCATCAGATGGACTATCATATCACACCAGGCATCTCGTCTTTCCTCGCAGCAGCAGCAGAGTTGAGGAGCCAGTTTACGATTCCCGAGCGCACGCAGACCATCATTCTGACGCGTGGTGAAGGGCGTACACCGATGCCAGAGAAAGAACAGTTGCATCTTTTGGCCAAGAGTCAGAGCACGATGTGCATCTTCCTCTCTGCTGCGATCGTCGATGATGTGCAAAAGGAGCTCTTACAGGAATATCCAGAAGATACGCCCGTTGCTGCCTGTTATCATCTCACGTGGCCAGATCAGAAGATCTATCGAGGCGTATTGAAAGACCTTGCGAAGATAGTCCATGACAACAAACTCACCCTCACCACGATGCTCGTTGTTGGTGAGGCGATTGATAATCGTCAGGGACTTTCAGAACTCTATTCCAAGTATTTCACCCACCTGTTTAGAAAAGGGGAAGAGCCATCATGATTCTAGTATTCGGAGGAACAACGGAAGGTCGTAAAGCAGCGGAAGTGCTCGAAGAGGCAGGATCACCTTTCTTTTATAGTACGAAGACAGGTGAGCAAGAGCTATCGCTACACAATGGCGAGCGCATTGATGGAGCGATGGATGCTGAAGCGATGAAGGCTTTTATTGATAAGCACTGCATCCGTCTCATCGTGGATGCAGCCCATCCCTTTGCCTCTCAACTCCATCATACGATAGCTGTTGTTGCCTCAGACAGACATATTCCTGTTATCCGCTATGAGCGCATCTATCCGCCACGCGACCCTGATATCACTTGGATTGACGACTATGTTCAAGTACCTACGGATATTCATTCACTGCTCGCCACAACAGGCGTTCAGAGTATCAGCAAACTGAAATGGCTGGAGGCGCTAGGAATCAAAGTCTTCTACCGAATTCTGAACCGCGAGAGCAGTCTCCTGTTAGCCTATGAACAGGGCGTCACTGATGATCAGCTATGCTACTTTGAAGATAGCAATGATATCGAAGTCGATGCCGATGCCATTCTGCTAAAGGAAAGTGGTCTGAGTGGAGGCTTCTGCGAGAAAGTAGCTGCAGCCCGAGCCAAGGGCATGCGTATCATCGCCCTCAAGCGCCCAGAGTTGATACAGGGGGATAGTATCAACGGCCCTTACGGATTGCGAAGGGCGGTGGAGAAGCTATTGCCTGAGTTCTATCCTTTGCATAGCGGACTGACAACGGGGACTTGTGCCACAGCTGCGGCGATTGCTGCGACCATCAGACTAATAAAAGGTGAGATGCCTAAGGAAGTGCCTGTGATGCTGCCTGATGGTGAGACGATTATGGTGGCGGTGGACTATGGCGAGGATTATGCCTACTGCACCAAGGAAGCTGGTGATGACCCTGATGTGACAAATGGCATCGAGGTTCGCGCCAAGGTAATTGCATCGGATAATCACGGACTGACACGGACTGATCCAATTTGCGCAGAAAAAGAAGTCCGAAATAGTCCGCAAAAGTCCGTTGCTATATATGGAGGCGAGGGGGTTGGACGATTCACCTTGCCAGGTTTCGACTACCCTCCTGGTGAGGCTGCTATCAACAAGGCTCCAAGGGAGATGATTCGCCACAATCTCCAAACTATTCTCTCACCTCTCACCTCTCACCTCTTACCTCTAAAAGTCACCATCTCCGTGCCTGACGGCGAGGAGATTGCACGCAGAACGTTTAATCCCCGTTTGGGTGTTGAGGGAGGCATCAGCATTATAGGTATGTCTGGTATCGTCAAGCCATTCAGCGAGGAGGCGTTTATCGATTCTATCCGCAAGTGTATGGAGGTGGCGAAGGCATCAGGCTCAGAGCGTGTGGTGATTAATAGTGGTGGCAAGAGTGAGCGATTTGTGAAGGCACTCTATCCAGACTTGCCAAAACAAGCGTTTGTGGAATATGGCAACTATATCGGTGAGACGATGAAGATAGCCCACGAACTCAACATCCCCAAGGTGACGCTTGGTGTGATGCTGGGCAAGGCCGTCAAACTTGCAGCAGGACATCTCGACACTCATAGTCGCAAGACCACAATGGACCTCGGCTTTATCCAACAGATGTTGCAAGAATCAGGCATCACCATCGATATTAGCGACATCACGCTGGCAAGAGAGTTGTGGAAGAGAATCCCAACAGGACAACTGCAAATATTTGCACAAACAGTCACCCGCCATTGTGCTGAGCATTGCCTACCTCTTTTGCCTAACGGCGAACTCACGATATTACTGATTGATGACAACGGAAAGATATATGAAATATAAAGACCTCTTTATCGATTTTGACGATACCCTTTACGACACTCATGGCAATGCTGTTATTGCCCTGAGCGAGACGTTTGATTATTTTCATTTGGACCGCTATTTCGAAGACCCACAGGTATTTTATGATGCTTACTGGACTGCGAATATCGATCTTTGGACGCAGTACGCCAAAGGTGAAATCACGCGTGATTGTCTGATAGTGGAACGTTTCCGTCGTCCTTTAAGTGTAGGCAAAGGGATTGAAGTTACAAAAGAACTATGTCTGGAAATAAGCGACAAGTTTCTTGATTTCTGCGCCTCGAAGCCTGGCGTCATCGATGGTGCACACGAACTGATGGACTACCTGAAGCGAAAGGGCTATCGGATGCACATGTGCAGCAACGGTTTTCACGAAGTGCAGTATAAGAAGCTAGATGCGTGTAGTCTGCACGATTATTTCAATACCATTATTTTGAGCGAAGACGCTGGCGTCAACAAACCCTCGAAAGACTATTTCGACTACGCCCTCAAAGTATCTGGAGCCAATCGCGAAACCACACTCATGATAGGCGACAATCTGCAAAGCGATATTCTTGGCGCTTTGAATGCTGGCCTCGATGCCATGTTGTTCAATCGCTGGCAAGTACCATCAGAGGAGCTTCCACAAGATCTCACCTTCGTTGTGGACAACCTCTGCGACATCATGGAAATCCTTTAATTCGTGTAATTAGCGAATTCGTAGTCTTATTCTCCTGTTTCGTTCTTCCGCTTGCCAAAAAGGACGACAGCAATGACGGGAGCGCCCACCAAGGCTGTGACGCTATTAACAGGCAAAGCTCCCTCGAAGCCAGGCATACGAGCAATAAAATTACAGAACAGAGCTAGCACAGCCCCACAAAGGGCTGTGGCAGGCATCAAGGTGCGATGATCAGAAGTGCGAAAGATGGCGCGAGCCAGATGAGGGACAGCCAGTCCGATGAACATGATTGGTCCGCAATAGGCTGTGACAATGGCGACTAATATGCCAGAAGAAACAATTACCAGCATACGACTGCGACGGATGTTAAGGCCTAGATTCGATGCATAACGGTCGCCCAATAGCATCAGGTTCATATCCTTCACCAACAGACAAGCCAAAGGCAACAAGATGCACATCAGTACAATGAACAACACCATCTCATCGCCAGAGACTCTCGAAAACGAGCCCAGTCCCCACACGACAAACGACTTGACATCCTCTTCTGGAGCGAGGAACTTCAAGACACCAATAATGGCATTGGCCAGATAACCTATCATCACACCGATAATTAACAAGGTGACGTTACCTTTCACTTTCTGCGACAACCAGAGTATCAGCAGCAATACGGCCATTGCACCTACGATAGCTGCCACACTCATAGCCGCATCACCCAAATAGCCCAATCGGGAGAGGGCTACGCCACCAATCTTTCCTGACAACAAGACCACGAAAGCGACACCAAGGGCAGAACCATTGCTGATACCCAATACAGACGGACCTGCCAAGGGATTACGGAAGACCGTCTGCATCTGAAGTCCACTAACTGCAAGACCAGCACCTGCCACAATCGCCGTCAATGCCTGAGGCAGACGACTATTGAAAATGATATTCGTCCAAATCTCGTTGGAGTCGTCGCCCATCAGAATACGACACACGTCTGCCACAGGAATCTTAACAGAACCGATAAGCAGGTTGATGATTAGCAACACCAGAATACCTGCGATAAGCGTCAATATAAGTGGCAGCGTCCGCTTCATGCTATTTCAATAGTCTGTAATAGGTAGGCTGATAATCGGGCTCTACGAGTTCTGGGTGGAAGATAGCTACAAAGTCCTTCAACAGGACATCAGGCTGGACAGGAGAAATCTCATAATAGGCCTGCTGCTTCATATTGCAATAGATGACCTTTTTCTCCTTGAAAGCCTTAAAGAGATCATTGCGGGGTTCAGAAGTTCTCAATGCCTCATAAGTAAAATCTCCAGGAAAACTATTCAAGATGCGCCAATAGTCAGCTTTGGCAGCGAGGGCATACATCTTCTCAAATTCCAGGTCTTCGCCAGCCGTCTCTTCATCATTGATAACATAGTCAGCACCTGCATCACGGAATATCTGTGCCAGATAGTTCTTGCCTCCAACAGCATGCCAGTTGCCATAGTGCATCTCACCACTGAATACCGTCGGATGAGTCTCTGCCTTGCTAGCCTTTTCCTTCAGGTCATTATATCGGCTCTCGATACCAGCAAATACTTCGTTGGCCTCGCGCTCCTTACCGATAAACATCCCCACGAACTTAATCCACTCAGCCTGACCCAACGGATCAAGTTCCTGATATCCCAAATGAGGCACCAATGTAATGCCTGTCTCCTTGATAGCATCATAGCCACCACGCTTCGAAGGCGAGATAAAGATGACATCAGGATTGGCAGCCAGCACTAGTTCTGTGTCGAAGTTACCCTCCATACCGATCTTCACAATACGACCGTCCTTCACACGCGCCAAGATATCCTTGTTGAAGAGGTTCTTCGTGCCTGTTATACCTTTCACCACATCGTGGGCATCGAGGATGGTGAAATTCGACAACTGCAAGGCCGTCATACAGATAGTATTATTGATAGGTACACGAATCTTTGTATAACCATTGGGCACACTCACGTCGTCGCTTTGCACTAAAGCAAAGTGGTCGTTCTTCCCCACATCCACTAATCGAATATCAGCAGAGTCACGCACACTGAAACCTGTGGCATACTTGACATCGATGGTAGCGATGGAATCATTTGAAGCCGTATCAGCTGATGCCTGCGACTGTGCATTCTTCCCAGAACAAGCACAAAGAACGGCACATATAACCAACAAAAAGGCTGTTTTCTTCATTTCTTTAGCAATATTTCTTATTTGTCTGCAAAAGTACAAAATATTTTTGTATTTTTGCAAGCAAATTCGAATAATATGCAAATAAATATCGACCAAACCAAATGGTACGACAGAATTTGGGCCGCGTTCATCTTTTTCACGCGATTGCCCTTCTGGCGACTGCATGAACCATCGAAGGATAGCTACAAATCTGTTGTTGAGTATTGGCCTTTGACGGGCTGGCTCACTGGAGGTGCGATGGCAGCGACACTTTACTTCGGAAGTCTTGTGCTGCCTTATGCCGTTGCCATTTTGTTAGCGATTGCGGTGAGACTGCTGATCACGGGTGCCTTGCATGAGGATGGTTTGGCAGATTTCCTCGATGGCTTCGGAGGTGGAGGCTCAGACCGCGAGCGTATCCTCACCATCATGAAAGACTCGCACATCGGGACTTATGGCGTTATCGGACTTCTCCTTTACCATCTGTTGTTGTTTGCGACACTCTTATCGTTGTCGCCCATCATGGCAACTCTGACCATTCTGGCAGCAACACCCTACGCTAGGATGGTGACAGCAGAACTCATTCTGATGATGCCCTACGCCAGACGGGAGGAAGAAGCCAAGAACAAAACCATTTATCGGAAGTTCAGCGCTTGGGCAGGCATCGGCCTCGCCATACAAGGCTTGTTGCCAATGGGCTTGTATCTTTGGTATACAGAATTATCTTGGGAGATGATTATCTTTATACCTTGTCTCGTGATGTATTTCCTCTATCTGCTCATCTGGAACAAGCTTCGTGGTTATACAGGTGATTGTTGTGGAGCCGTTTGTCTGTTGGTAGAGCTGACAGTATATTTAGTGGTATGTGCGCTATGAAAAAGATTATTCTGATTACTGGTGGACAGCGCTCAGGCAAGAGCAGTAAAGCTGAGGAACTGGCATTAAGCCTGAGTCCGAATCCCGTTTATATGGCCACAGCCCATATCTGGGACGAGGAATTTCGTGAGCGTGTTCGCAAGCACCAGGAACGTCGTGGTCCTCAGTGGACAAACATCGAGGAAGAAACAAAATTAAGCCTACACGATATGACGGGCAGAGTGGTCGTTATTGACTGCGTGACACTCTGGCTGACGAATTTTTTCTTTGCTCATAACTCCGATGTCGATAAATCACTTGAATTGGCTAAGGCTGAGTTCGATAAGTTCACAGAGCCTGATGCCATCTATATTTTTGTCACCAATGAAATTGGTAGCGGTGGTGTCAGCGACAATGCTATCCAACGAAAATTTACCGATCTTGAAGGCTGGATGAACCAATATATTGCCTCCAAAGCTGACAAAGTAATTTTGATGGTTAGTGGAATAGAAGTTAAAATCAAATGAAGACGTTCGACATACAACCTACTGACAAGTCGATACAGGCAGTGATCCAAGAAAAGATCGACAACCTGAACAAACCCAAAGGCGCACTAGGCCGTCTAGAAGAGTTGGCGATGCAAATCTGCCTGATTCAGCAGACATTGGAACCTTCTCTGGCACATCCTTGTCATTTGCTCTTGGGTGGCGATCATGGCATTGAGCGCGAGGGAGTCAGTGTCTCGCCTCGTGAGGTCACTTGGCAACAGATGATTAACTTCACTCGTGGTGGTGGCGGCGTCAACATGTTTTGTCGTCAACACGGCTTCAAACTCCGCATTGTTGATGTGGGTGTTGACTATGACTTGTCTAAGGTTGATGGTATTATCGACCGCAAGATAGCACGCAGCACTAAGAACTTCCTATACGAACCAGCGATGAGCGAAGAGGAATTCGATCGTGCTATTCAGATTGGCTCTGACCTCGTTGACGATTGTGCTGCTGAGGGTTGTCGCATACTCTGCATTGGCGAAATGGGCATTGGTAACACCTCGCCTTCGAGCATCTGGATGAGTATCTTTGGCAACATCCCCCTCAAAGACTGCATCGGTGCAGGTGCCGGCCTCAACGACGATGGCATCCGCCATAAATACGAAGTGCTATCAAAGGCTGTGTCACAATGGGGTCAGGATACTTTGTGTCATGGACATGTCACAAAGTATCCTGACCCCATTGTGACACTCCGCTATTTCGGTGGTTTTGAGATGATTGCCGCTATTGGTGCGATGCTCCGAGCAGCAGAACGGCATCTTGTGATATTAGTCGATGGCTTCATCATGACAGCTTGTGCTATGGCTGCCATCAAGCTTTACCCAGCCTCGCAAGACTACATGATCTTTACTCATTGTGGCGATGAATCTGGCCACAAGATGATGCTTGACATTATAGATGCCAAACCCCTACTCCATCTTGGCCTCCGTCTTGGCGAAGGCACAGGCGCCCTTTGCGCTTTCCCAATCATCGACTCCGCCGTCCGTATGATGAACGAGATGAACAACTTCGACAACGCGAAGATTACTAAATACTTCTGATGACGATGCTGGCTGCGACCAGCAATACCATCAATATCTCAGCCGTTCGATTCACGCGGACGGCTTTTTTCATATCATCAGTGGTGAGAGGTCGATCGTTGATGCCGATATAGGGCTTGTCGAAAAGTTGGCCGAAATAATAGTGAGGCCCACCAAAACGACAATTAAGAATGCCAGCAAGGGCGGCTTCCGGATAGCCGCTATTGGGAGAAGCGTGATTTCGTCCGTTCTTCCAGACAAAACGCAATAGTCCCAAATGCCCATTGGCCAAGATCATCAGCAAGGCCGTGAGGCGGGCGGGGATATAGTTGGCAATGTCATCGATATGAGCAGCCCAACAGCCGAAGTCACGATAGCGCTCTGTCTTGTAGCCTATCATCGAGTCGAGAGTATTCACCATCTTATAAGCCAACATACCAGGAGTACCTAGAATAGCAAACCAGAACAAAGGAGCAATCACACCATCGCTCAGATTTTCTGCCAAGGTCTCCAAAGCAGCAATACGAACCTCTTGCGCAGACAGTTCTGATGTATCGCGTCCTACGATACGCGCCACTTGCTGACGGCCTTCTTCAAGCGAGCGATCAAGGGCTAGAAAGACTGCCCGTACCTCACGAATGAGTGTCGTTCCCGCCAAACAATAAAAGATAGCCAGAATATCGAACAGATAAAGAAGCACGGGTATCTGATACACCTGTTCATGAGTACCGTCGAAAATAAGCAGAGCGAAAATGCCTAAGAGTTTTCGAAGCATCCAGACGACGACAAAGACAAAAAGAATTAGTCCGATAGCAGTCAGAGCACCTTTCAACTTACGATAACTCCCCTTGTTCAGGCTGTGTTCGAAGGTAGAAATAACCTTGCCGAACCACACGATAGGATGTGGCAGTCGCACTGGGTCGCCAAAGATGAGGTCGAGCACCCAACCTATCAAAAGGGTTATCGCATTAGCCATTAGTCAGAATTTTGTAAATCTGGTCGATGTCCATATGTTGACGTACGTGGTCAGCCAACTTGTTATACTGTTCTTCCTTAAAGTCAGCAAGACTTTGTTCAGAATGAATAGAAACGGTCTTATCTTTGAGCAAATATTCAATCACAGGGGCATTATCGAGAAAACCGTGAATATAGGTGCCGATGCAATGGTCGGTCTGCAAGATAGCCTCAGCAGTATCACTGACGCCCTGATGAATCTCATAGCCTTGACACTCGTGACCTTCGAACAAAAACGTTACTTGCTTAGTGGTCTTCTCAGGTGTCATCGTGGTATGAATAGGCAGAAGACCGAGGCCAGGCAGACTCGTGATACTGCCTTCGATACCATCAGGATCTTCAACCGTCTGACCTAACATCTGATAACCGCCACAAATGCCAATCACCATCTTTCCATCGCGATGTGCACGCTGAATAGCCTGTGCACAACCATTACGACGCAGTTCCATCAAATCGTCGAGTGTGGCTTTGGTACCTGGCAGAATGATGATGTCAGCCTGTTGGATATCAGAGGTATTATTGGTATAGAAAAGATTGATACGTGAGTCACGCTCTAACGTATCAAAATCAGTATAGTTGCTGATATGTCGCAACAACACCACAGCAACATTCACCTTACCCTCAGCCAATTGACGACGTTTCTGCTCCAATGCTACACTATCTTCCTCATCGATATAGATATCTTTATAATAAGGTATCACGCCCAAGACGGGCACACCACAAATATCTTCGAGCATCTTGCGACCCTCATCAAAAAGACGCATATCGCCACGAAACTTATTGATGATAATGCCCTTGATAAGTTGTCTGTCTTCTGGGCTCTGCAAAGCGATGCTGCCATAGACGGAAGCAAACACGCCCCCTCTGTCGATATCGCCCACCAAAATGACATCTGCCTTTGCATGTCGCGCCATCGACATATTCACCAAATCGCGATCTTTCAGATTGATTTCTGCGATACTGCCAGCACCCTCCATCACAATGGGATTATAGCGTTTGGCCAAATGATCGAAAGCATCGCAGACCTCTTTGCGGAAGTCGATTTCCGATGTTCCACGACGCCAGTAATCGTAGGCATCTTTGTTGCCGATGGGCTTGCCATTCAGAATGACTTGGGAAGTATGGTCGCTTTGGGGCTTCAACAGCAAGGGGTTCATGTCCGTATGACAAGGAATGCCCGCAGCCTCAGCCTGAACAGCCTGAGCGCGTCCTATCTCGAATCCTTCTGGTGTAGCATAAGAGTTCAGTGCCATATTCTGAGCCTTGAAAGGTGCAGGCTGATAACCATCCTGACGGAATATCCGACAGAAAGCTGCTGCAACGATACTCTTACCGACATCGCTGCCTGTACCTGCGAACATAATAGGATGCAACTGCTTCATATCTGATAGAGATGGGTATAACTGGCTAAAACATTCTTGTATCGGAACACGGGTGTAGGGACAGGCTCACCTTTAGCATCGTAAACCTGAACAATGCTTTTAGGCACTTCGCCCACAAATTGGGTATAATGAAACTCGTGGCCTCTGTATTCCTTGCCATCGAGCATAAATTGACGATAGCCCAGCGAGAGTTTGCGGTCTACCTTGCACGCAGAAATCTTGTAGGGTAGCACACCGCACATCGGATACTCGCCCTCATCAGTCACGATGCTCTCACATAGATACATCATACCTCCACATTCTGCCACAATTCTCCCACCCTGCTCTGCATAATCACGAATCGCTTTCCTGCAAGTTTCATTCCCCACCAATGTCTCCAAATGCTTCTCAGGATAGCCGCCTGGGAGATAGAGCAAATCGATACCATCAAACAAAGGTACCTCCGTCTCAGGATCGAAACACCTTACCTTTTCGAATCTGTCGAGGGTTTCCTGATAGAGAAAGCTAAACGACTCCGCATTGCGAGCCAAAAGGACAGATTGTTCCCACCTTGGGAATGAATTGTTCCCACCTTGGGAATCATTTGTTCCCAGCCTGGGAATAAAAAGCTTGCTTAGCTCCTGCCATCTGACATGTTCCTCCAGAAGATTCATCAGCACTTTGCTCTCTGGCTGCTGCGAGAAGTCGAGTCCTAAGTAGCGAGAGCCTTGTTCTAACGAAGGATTCTTGGGCAGATAGCCGAAGCATTCGACGCCCAGATCCTCACACACCTGCTGCAACATCGAAAAGTGTTTTTCCGACCCTACCTTATTAAAGATGACGCCTGCGATGCGCACATCCTCTCTGAAATGGATAAAGCCCGATAGCAATGCCGCCATCGAATAAGCAGCCGACTTTGCATCGACCACCAAGACCACAGGAACATCCAGCACACGGGCTATCTCATACGACGAGCCTTTCTCACGATCATAGCCGTCGAAGAGTCCCATCATCCCCTCTACGATACATACATCAGCACCTGAACCATAATGCATAAACAGCTCTCGCACATGCTCTGGCGAAGCCATAAACGTATCAAGATTGATGCTGGGTCGTCCGCAAACAGCCTCATGGAACTTCGTGTCAATATAGTCAGGTCCGCACTTGAAAGGCTGCACCTTCATCCCCTTCGAGGTCAGCAACGCCATCAGTCCTCTGGCAATTGTCGTCTTGCCAGAGCCGCTCGTGGGTGCTGCTATGAGAAATGCCTTCTTCATCTTACTTAAATCGCAACTTTAATCCTATTACCAACATACGTCCTGGTGAATAGAGCGCATATTTGCGTGTAGAGGAGTCGATGCGACGATCTACGCGATCGAAGATGTTGTCAACACCAAGACTGGGTTCCAGAAGAGCCCACTTCACGATGTCAAAGCTATGGGTGGTCTGAATGTTCCAGACACCATAGCCAGGTGCATTCTCATAAGTGCCCGTATAGTAGGTTTTCGACTGCAAGCGACCGTTTAGATTGACATTCAGTCCATATCGTCCCCACGAATGATGATAGTTTGCCGTGATGGTAGCTGTGTGGCGAATACTGCGTTCTAGAACCGTCCATTGATCTTCACTCTTGCTGCGGGCATAAGTATAAGCGTAATTGGCAGAGATGTTGAAATCTCGGAAAATATTGGCAGAGACATTCAACTGAACGCCTTTCACATCGCCCTTATCGCTGTTCTGATAACGTGCATAGCTCACCATCTTATCAGCCTGTTCTTGTGTCATCTCAGGAAACTCGCCCATCAGCATCTGCCGTGTTGCATCGTCGACATCTATATTTTGCTTTACCACCATATCGTTGATGCGGTTCAGATATCCCGTCAGACTGATGGCAATCATATCATTACGATACTCAGCATTGAGCGAGAAGTAATTGCTCTTTTCAGGTTTCAGATTTTGATTGCCAAAACTGACTTGTGCCTTACCACGATTTACAGAGAAGTAGTGATAGTATAGTTCGTCGAGGCCAGGAGCACGGAAACCCGCAGAGTATGTCACACGAAACCGGAAACTACCTGGTGCATACATCAAGGTGGCTTTGGGTGTCAGATGCTGATTGAATGTCTCATGATGTGTCAGTCGCAAACCAAGTGTAGCTGTAAAGTCTTTAAGGAACTTCATCTCGTGCTGAGCATAGGCAGCCAATGAATAGACATGCTGGTCGATATTGCCACTAGTGGCTGTGAGATAATCCTTTCGCCAGTCGGCACCAAAGATAGTTGTAGAATGCCTTGACAAACAAAGAATTGCCTTCGCCTGTCCTTCCATCATACGCTGTTTTTTCGACTGCACATAGTCGCCAACGGCGTTCGTCTTGGTCTCCACATCATATTCCTTTCCATAACGGAATCGGTCTGTTACAAAGTCAAGCTGTAACGAATTCTTAGAAGTGAATTTATAGATTCCACCCACATTCCACCTGAAACCCTTATAGCGCATCTCATAGTCAGTGCCGCCAGTGATGTCATCGCGACTATTTGGGCGATCGGTGATTTTATAGGAATAGTCTAAGCTCGCATTCAGCGCTAGATGCTGATTGGGAGAATAGGTGAATTTCTGTCCAATGATATTGGCCCGGTAGCCTGTTGACAAAGGGGCTATCGATGGTTGTGTTTCTGTGTCTGAACCTTTTAAGTATTCCAAATCGTTGTTTCGATAGCTGTCGGTTTGGTCGTGGGTAAACGACGTATAAGATCCAAAACCATTCTTAAAGATGTCGAGCGTAACAGACTCTGTGAACACACCATGCCCAGATAATCTGGTATCGGATGTGACACCCATGAGGTCCTGTGTCGGCTGGTCGGTAATGATATTGATGACACCTGCGATGGCGTCTGAACCGTAAAGTGAAGATGCTGCACCATCGAGTACCTCAATACGTTTCACTCGCAACATATTGATACGATTCAGGTCGACATTGTTCGAAATATCGCCAGACAGTTTCTGTCCGTTGATCAGAATAAGAATGTACTTGTTGCCTAATCCGTTAAGTCGCAGCTGAGAGCCCATACTGTTTGGCGCCATCGACACCTGTGGCATCATACGTTGAAGGGCACCATCAAAAGTAGTAATGCCTTGCTCTCTTATTTCCTGAGAGGAGATGACACGTACTGGTGTTGCCGTGCTTTTCAGTCGTTGGTGATGACCAGAACCTGTCACAACGACAGGGTTGAGATTATAAGTGTAGGCCACGGTGTCGCGGCGTTCCACCTTGTGTATTTGCGAGAACGCAACACCCCCACATGACAAAGCGATAAGAAGACCACATATTTTCTTTACCATACTCGCCTGCAAAGGTACACATTATTTTATATAATTACAATTATTTCACGAAAAAACGTTTCCTACGCCTTGTGATTGTAGTACCTGATAAATAGGGCCACGCCTGTAAAGGCTATGATAAATTCGAGGGCTACGATAAAAATGTACTGCATAATAATTCTGGTTTTAACGAGTTACAGGTTTGGAGAGATGGCACAAATCCAATTTTCAAGGTTCCGCCCAGAAATGCCGGTATAGAGTTGGTCACCGATGATATGTGCTCCCTTACCTCTGAGTCTGTCACAAAACTCCTTGGTTATGGTTCCACTATCCCGTTTGTTTCCTTGCGCCACAACGACAGCAATGTTCTTACCGCTTAGATTAACTTCGCTTAACAGCAAATAAACATACTGCCAATGCGGTGTAAGAAAGCCATCAGACTGGAATTCTACGGCAAGGACAAGACTCTGGCAGTTTTCAATCTGCCTGTTGTTCACACTCTGGACGCTGATGGTCTCAGCACCCAATTTGTCGGCTATCTCCTCAGCAATAGCCTGACCGCTGTCGTACACGACGACAATTGATTCATGTTTCATAATCCCACAAAAATGTTAGTTGCGCTTCATGCCCTTACATCGAGAGCATTCGGCTGGTTTCCGATAAAGGCTGGTCTTCAGACTTTCCTCCACTCCCAAGCGCCTTCTCGTCCAAACGGGCAATGGCGTTGATGCTTAGGAGCCATAATGGAGTTCACTGCTGCGGGACAGTCGGAGATTCACACTCCAGTTCCCAATTAAGCACAGCTAAGTGCACCTTTACGGGCGATTCTTTTCAGAACCACGCTGCAAAATTACAAAAAAATCATAATCCATCATGCAGAATACCTATTTTTTTTATGTGTAAGAGCAAATTTTTCTCTTTTCGCTATTCACTTATCACTTTTTTTCGTATCTTTGCCCCCAAGAAATGGCAATCTGGTGGCTGATGCCGCCACGATGTAAGGGAATCCGGTGAGAGTCCGGAACTGTTCCTGCAGCTGTAATCCCCCTTAGAAAGGGTCTGTTCGTATAACGCCACTGACATGTTGTCGGGAAGGTAGAGCAGACCGGGGAAAGTCAGAAGACCTGCCAGAAAACTTGATAAGTACGTTCGCTCAGGAGTTAGCGACGCGGAAAGCTTTTTTGACATGAAACGATTACTAACAGTAAAACTGCTGTCTTTATGTGCAGTCTTATCTGTCGAAGCCCAGAGTGACGTCTGGCGGTCTGACAGTTTGCAGGAGGTAGTAGTGACAGGTACTGGAACCCAGCACCTGCTGAAAGATGCGCCCGTTCAGACGGAGGTCATCACCTCTAAGATGCTCCGTAACTATGCAGGTCGGAGCATTGAGGATATTCTCTCTGGTCTGACAGCTTCGTTTGCTTTCAACGAGGACGATATGGGTTCCCAAATGCAATTGAATGGTCTGGGCAACAGCTATATTTTAGTACTGATCGACGGCAAGCGCATTCATGGCGATGTGGGAGGACAGAATGATCTCTCGCTCATCGATCCGCAGAATATCGAAAAGATTGAAATCGTAAAGGGAGCTTCATCGGCCCTTTATGGCTCCGATGCCATTGCGGGTGTAATCAACATCATCACAAAGAAACACAACGAGGGACTGCTCATTGAAAACAGTACCCGAGGTGGCAGCTACGGCGACTTACGTCAGCACAACGGCCTAGGCATTTCTATTGGGAAGTTGAAGAGTTACACCAATTTCCAACTGCAACACTCCGACGGTTGGCAGAACACCGCAACGGAAGACCCCAGGCAGACAGAGCGCCTGATAGAAGACTCCAGAAATATGACCGTCAACCGCCATACCAACTGGCAGGTAAGCGAACGTCTGACCTATGAGCCTATGAAGAATTTGGAGCTTTATGCCGAGGGAAGTACCTACTGGAAACGTATCTATCGTCCAAGTGGCAAATACGCAGCTGTCGATGTGAAGACCTATGACATGGAGTATCGTAACCAGAGCGTGGCTGCTGGTGGCAAGTGGAGTCTTAACAAGTCTGATCAAGTGACGCTCGATGTAAATTGGGACCGCCACGCCTACTATTATTATTTCACGGCCATCACCCTTACCGATGGTTATGACCCGCAAGGTAACTTCACACCCTATTATCCCTATTTCCCCGACGATGAGGAGTTGCAGAGTGACCAGCGCCGTATCATGGCACATCTGAAAGGCATCTTCTCGCTTCCCATGAACAACCGCCTGAGTGCAGGTTTTGAATGGCGTTACGACTATCTCGAAGCACCGATGCGCGTAGATGGGGGTGTGGCACGTGACAATACAGAGGCCGCATACATTCAGGATGAATACAACTATGCTTTCAACAGCCGTCTTTCATTCAATCTGACTGGTGGTCTGCGATTCAATCATAATGAACAGTTCGGCAATCGACTTACGCCCAAGGTATCGGGTATGCTCTCCATCGGCAAAGACTTGCGACTGAGGGCTACCTGGAGCCAGGGTTTCAAGACACCCACTCCCAAGGAGCAGCATTACCGTTATGTCAAGTATATGAACGCCACCTATTTATATTTAGGCAATGAAGCGCTCACTCCTCAAACCTCCAACTACTATGCCATCAGCGGTGAGTACAACTGGCAAGGACTGAACCTGACGGTAACGGGCTATATCAACAATGTCGACAATATGATTACCCTGGTGACGATTCCCAATTCAAAAGCACCAGCAGAATACATCGTGAAATACGACCCTCGGAAGACCCGCCAGTATCAGAATCTGGAGTCGGCAGTCACCAAGGGCATCGATGTTTCATTGCGCTATCGCATCAATCAGGAATGGATGGCGGGTGCCAGTTATAGCTACCTCGATACTGATGCCAAGCAGTATGACACAACACATGAGAAACTGGTTGATGTCGTCATCGATGGTACAGCTCATCACAAGGGCAGTTGGTTTGCCACCTGGAACCACGCTTTCAACAACGGTTATCAGCTGGGGGCAGGTCTCTATGGCCGTATGTCTAGCACCCGTTATTATCAGATCGATGGCAATGGTAAGGGTTATCAGATCTGGCGTATTGCCACGAACCATGAATTCCCTGTGAGCAAGAAACTGCTCTTCCGTGTGGAGGCCGGAGTTGATAATATCTTCGATTATGTTGATCGTACCTATCACGGCCTGCACTTAGGCACCACCACTCCAGGACGAACAATATATGGTACATTAACCATCCGATTTACTCATGGCAAAAAGCTTCAAATTACAAACAATAAGTCTAATTTAAAATCAAGTGACAATGAAGAAGATTAAGTATTTCGTGTTGGCATTCGTAGCCGTTTGCCTCACCGCAGGTTTTTCTGCCTGTGAAAAAGAAAAGGAAGTAGAGAAGATCGTTGAGAAGGAAGTCATCAAGAAAGACACGGTGACCATCGAGAAGACCGACACCGTCGTGAAGAATGAACCATCGTCAAACTGGGAGCGCTATCAGCAACTCGTTACTGCCGACGTAAAGGCCCAGAAGTCGCACGACAAGGTGATCCTGCTCGTAGCTTTCGGTTCTACATGGCAGCAGGCTTTCGATGCCTTCGACCTGACCATCGATGCCTACAAGAATGCATTCCCTGAGTATGATGTATTCCTGAGCTATTCTTCAGCCATCTGTATCAACCGTGCCGCTGCCGGTGAGAATGCTGCCGATGGTGCAGAGATCCGTAACTACTATGCTCCTCCCTTCTGGCTCAATGCCTTTGCTGCCGAGGGTGTGCAGTACAGCGAGATCGTGGTTCAGTCGCTCCAGGTAATTCCCGGCGAGGAGTACACCCGTGTAATCAACTACATCAAGGACTTCGCCAACAACTCTAATGGCGACCTCGACGATAGCTATCTGGCCAATGTTGAACTGAAACTTGGTGTACCCCTGCTGCAGGATGCTGAGACCGATGTAGAGCTCGTGGCTAAGGAACTGAACACTCTTTATAGCACATATGCTGCACAAGGCGTCGTTGCTTTCATGGGTCATGGTAATCCCGATGAGTACGATACCTATAAAGCCAATGTCCGCTATACCCAGCTCGAAGAGGCTCTGCAAAAGTACAACAAGAACTACTTTGTAGGAACGGTGGATATGATGGAGAACTTCAAGACTCACGTTTGGGGTCGTATGACAGCTGCTGGCATCACTACCGGTAAGGTGTTCCTCCATCCGCTGATGTCCATCAACGGTGACCACGGTCACAACGACATGGGTGGCGATGACGATGACAACTGGCAGGACGGCGTAGGCTTCACACCGAATGAGGAAGGCGAAGTAGAAGACACTTCTTGGAAGATGTACTTCCAGCACCTGGGTTATGAGTGCGACGACAACACCGTATTGCCTTACGGATTGCTCGAACTCACCCCGATCCGTAAGGTCTGGATGGAGCACACAAAATACGCTATCGATGGTCCGGCCCTCGAGTATTACCACTCCAAGAATCCTGAATAATAGGTCTGTTAATTAATATATAAGTTAGTATTAGTATTGAAAACGGATGCTGTCGTGAGGCAGCATCCGTTTATTATAGCTTTATCTCCATGGTCGTTTTCTGTACCTTCATTCCCATGTGCTTGTAGAAGCTCCATGCCGGATCATTCCCCTCCCACACGTTCAGGGTGATGTTGTTGCAGCCTATTGATAGGGCATAATCGCGGACATGCTCATACAATGCTTTTCCGACATGTCTGCCGCGAGCCTTTTCATCCACACAGATGTCATCAATATACAGCGTCTTGATGTCCTCTAACAATTTGTCGTCCCTGACTTCTGTTATCAGACAGAATGCATGTCCCAATACCGTTCCGTCGTCAAACACGAAGACGGGTTTGCTGTCATCCTCCAATAGGGCTTCCAGTTCTTGCTCGTTATACTTGGTTGTATTGGGCTTGAACAAGTCCGGACGTATCACATGATGCACCATGTCTACCTGATGCAGCAGTTCAATGATACGACCGATATCCTTCTTATTCGCTTTTCTAATCATTCTTCTTTGCTTATTTCAGATTTTTCTTTGCTTGTTCTTGTGCCTCGATGACCTTGTCACACCATTGGTCGAACTCCGGGTCTTCCACTTGCAGTTCCGGATGGGCGAGAATATAGCTGACACAACGACGCACACCCTCGTCGAAACGAGTGGTAGCCTGGAATCCGGGAACGGCACGCTTCAACTTTGTGCAGTCGAAGATGACCGTTGCCGCCTTGTCACCAATGAGGTTTCCCTCCAAATCATAATCCTTTGGACAAACAGCTGCCAGGAATTCGGAAGCCACATGATAAAGCTTGGGTGTAACGTTCAAAGCGTTGCCCACACACTCATAGATCTGATCCCACGTCAGCTGCTCATCACTCATTATCTGGAATGCCTCACCGATAGCCTTCGGATTACCAAGCAGACCGATAAAACCGCGTGCAAAGTCCTCGTTCCAAGTCAGTGTCCACAGAGAAGAACCGTCACCATGCACCAGCACGGGCTTGCCCTCTTGCATACGCTTCAGAACAGCCCAACTGCCTTTCGGTCCGTGAATACTCAAGGGCACACCGCGTTCGCAGTAGGTATGCGAGGGGCGCACGATGGTCACGGGAAATCCGTTCTCGCGGTATTCGTGCATCAGCAGTTCCTCGCAGGCAATCTTGTTGCGTGAATACTGCCAGTGGGGATTCGCCAACGCTGTTCCCTCGGTGATATAAGGACTGCGCGCCGGCTTGGCATAGGCCGAGGCTGATGAGATATAGACATACTGCCGGGTCCGTCCGCTGAACAATCGGATATCACGCTCCACCTGTTCAGTCACAAAACCTATGAACTCGCAGACGGCATCAAACTGCGTATCGCCCAATAGACGCAGCACGGTTTCCGTATCGTCAATATCGGCAATCACTTGTTTCACACTTTCGGGCACCTCATGCTTACGGGTGCCGCGATTCAGCAACCACAACTCATGGCCGCTCTCTGCTAACTGTCGGGTAATGGCACTGCTAATCGTGCCCGTACCACCAATCATTAGAATTCTCATAGACATCTATATTTTCTTAAATCCATCTTACTTTTCATTCTCTGCTATTTCAATAAGTTCCTCCATTTTATCGATAATGAAGTCGGCTCCGGCATCTTTGAGTTCCTCTCTGCTACCGTTGCCCCAAGTCACACCGCAAGTCTTTGCTCCGGCATTGGCTCCCATCAGAATATCTACGGCCATATCTCCGACAACGAGCGTCTCGCTGGCATCAAAGTGCATCACAGCGAGGGTCTTCAGCACAGGTTCCGGCTTGGGCTTCGCCTCCTTCACGTCATCGGCCCCTATTAAATAAGATATGTAATCCGCAATGCCCATATCACGAGTCAGTTCCATGAGGGAATTGCGCGAACGCGACGAAGCAATAGTAAGCACGAAGCCTTGCGCCTTCAGGGTTTCCAAGGTCTTGACAACACCGGGAAATGCTTCCGGCGTGATCTTCTGCAGATTCTCATTGAAGATTCTGCGGTAGGTTTCAGCACATCGAGGGATGAGTTCTTCCTGAATATCCGGAAACAGTGTCCTGAAACACCCGGCCAATGGCAGACCAATGGTCGATGCACACTCAGCCTCCGTGCGACTTGGCAGTTGCATCTCCTTGATGGCCATCTGCATGGTAGTGACGATGTTCCGTCTGGTATCACCCAGCGTCCCGTCAAAATCAAATATCATCAGTTTTATACTCATACCTCTTATTCCATTCAAGCCACAAACTTACTTGATATACTTCACCTTCGAAGCATCGCGAGGCTTGGCAGCGGGCTGCTCCTCGGGGTAGCCGATAGCAAGGATGTAGTTCAGCTTATAATCAGCGGGGATGTCAAGACGGTCGAAGAAGAACTTACACTTTTCGTTCGACAGCAGAAAGCGTACGGGACCACCAAGGCAGCAGGTGCCGAGGCCCAACGACTGCGCTGCCAACATCATGTTCTCACCCAGCAGTCCAGCATCCAGTTCGCCACCTCCATTGGCTGGAGTGCAGACACAGATGAGGGCTGGCGCACCATAAAACTGACTTCTGCCAGCTGCCTCGTTCACGTCGGCTATCAGCTTCTGATCCTCCACCACACGGACAATCCACGGCTGGCGGTTCATGCCGCTGGGTGCATTGATGCCACACTTGACAACGGTCTCCAGTTTTGCATGCTCCACGGGCTTGTCGAGATACTTGCGGATAGAACGACGCGCCATCATATTGGTCAGTACAGGATTCACTTCCATCTGCATATCTGCCTCGATGGCAGCCACCTGATCGCGTGACTCATAGCGTTTGATGACCTTACCATCGCGTCCGATGAGGAATTTGGTGAAATTCCACTTGATATCACCACCTCCTGCCTGTGCTTTCAGCCAAGTATAGAGCGGATGTGCCTTCTCGCCGTTCACATCAATCTTGTCAAACTGCGGGAAGTGGATGTCGAAATTAGCCGTACAGAACTGGTGAATCTCCTGAATCGTGCCAGGCGCCTGCTGGCCGAACTGGTTGCAGGGGAAATCGAGGATCTCGAAACCCTGACCATGATACTTTTGATAAAGCGGCTCCAGATCTTTATACTGTGGCGTGAATCCGCATCTCGTGGCGGTATTCACAATCAGCAGCACCTTGCCCTTGTACTCGGCAAGAGACACATCCTTGCCACCATCATCCTTCACTGTGAAATCATACACACTACTCTGTGCTGTCATTGTCAGCACACTCACCATTGCCATCAGGCAGAACATAAGTCTTTTCATCATTTTCATTTTATTTGTTGGTTTGTCCGGCAAATATACGCAAAAATTCCCGAAATGCTGCTTTTTTGCCTCGGGATTTATGTTTTATTGGGAAAAAAGTTCAGGATGCGAGGCAAACGTCGAAAGACGTGGGGGTAAACGTCGAAGGTGATTTGGAAGCAGCCCATATTCTTCATACCTTTGCACTGTCAAAAGTCAAACGACGAAAACATAGTATTAACAATTTAAATAGTAAAAGTTATGAAGAAAATGATTATCGCCCTCGTGGCAATGGTGATGATGGCAATGAGTACTAACGCTCAGAGTATTGACAACAACAGCAAGCTGACCTTCGATCGCATGGCAAGCTATCTGGAACTGACCGTCAATCAGATAGAACCCGTGAAGAAGGCAATGGCTCAGTTCGACAACATGTTGGGAACCATCAACCAACAACAGGATGCCTCTATAGCTGGTGAGGCTTGGGAAACAATCCAGAATCGCCATAAGCAGACGATGAAGAAGATTCTCAGCGAGAAGCAGTATGACAAGTACGTGAAGACCCTCGACCTGACGGCCAAGAATACAGCCGAGCGCATCATGGATCAGCAGTTGGCCAACAGATAAACTCACTTGTATACACATACATTATTAATGTAGCATCTCTTCCGCATAGAGATTATGCGGGAGAGATTTTGTTATCTCAGGAATTATTCGTAAATTTGCAGCGATGAAGAAGATACAGGTAAAAGATGTGTGGTTGTTCGTGGCGCAGGTGCTGCTGTTGTCGCTGACTCTGCTATCGCCAGGACTCATCAGCTATGTCACAAGCCACAACCCCCAATTGGCCTGGGAGTCGTTGACGGTATCAGCCTATTGGCTGGCTCCGGCTATTGTGGTCTATCTCCTTAACTTCTACCTGTGCGTCCCCCTATTGTGGTTCCGTCATCGTCGCTGGCAGTTCGTTGTAGCCAATATCGTTCTCATTTTGGCCACCAACGCCCATGTGATCTTTAAAGATTTCAAATCACTGCCCGATTATTTACTGGCAGGCTATTCCTCATTTCTGATTTTTGCCCTGCTCGTCAATTTGATGGCTATCGGTATTGCCCTGAGCATCCGCTATGTCATGCGACAGAGCGAGAAGAAACAGAAAGAGGTAGAGGCGGAACTGGCATGGTTGAAGAATCAGATCAATCCCCATTTCCTGTTTAATACCCTCAACAACATTTCCAGTCTGACGCAGATTGATGCTGACAAAGCCCAAGACACCGTGATGCAGTTGAGCGACCTACTGCGCTATGCGATGTATGAGACCAACAAGCCGAAAGTGCCGCTTGAGGGCGAAGTGGAGTTCATGCGTAACTACATCGAACTGATGAAACTGCGTTGTAATGAGATGACGACTGTTAATGGTCAATGGTCAATAGTCAATGGTCAATCAGAAGTAGCTCCTTTGCTCTTCATTTCTCTCATCGAGAACGCTTTCAAGCACGGTATGAACAGCAATGCACCAGCCACTATCGACATCAGTCTGACGCAGAAAGACGGTACACTCGTCTTCACTTCCGATAACACCAACAACCCCAAGCCCACCAAAGACCGCAGCGGTTCGGGCATCGGACTGGAGAACACCCGTCGCCGTCTGGATCTCCTCTATCAGGGTCGCTACCAATGGGAGCAGACCATCACGCCAGAGAATATCTATCACGTCAAAATCACCCTTCAGCTATGATACCTATGACCTGCATGATTGTTGATGACGAGCCTTTGGCCGTCCGCCTCTTGGAGTCGTATGTTGAGAAGACGCCTGACCTCCAGTTGTTGGCCTCCTTCACAGACTCCATCACTGCCATCAACGCCATCAAGGCGCAGAAGCCCAACCTGCTGTTCCTTGATATCCAGATGCCGAATATCGACGGAATGGAATTAGCCCATAGTCTGCCGGAAGAGACGCGTGTGATCTTTACCACTGCTTTTAAGGAATATGCTTTCGAAAGCTATGAGGTGAATGCACTCGACTTCTTGCTGAAACCTATTCGTTACAACAAGTTCCTCGCAGCCGTCGAAAAAGCCAGGAAATTATATCAGCAAGAACCCGTTGCCCAGCCTCAACAGCCCAATACCGTCTTTATCCGCGTCGATGGTGAATGGCGCAACATATCCATCGACCAGATCACCTACGTCAATGGTATGAAAGACTATGTGCTGTTCTATCTCGACAACGAGCCCAAGGCGCTGATATCCCATCTGACGATGAAAGCCGTTGAGGACATGTTACCCAAAGACCGCTTCCTACGCATCCATCGCTCCTATATCATTGCCGTTGATAAGATTCAGAAGGTTGACCGCAACGATTGTGTCTACATCGGCAAGGAAATCATCCATATTCCTGACGGCTACTTACAAACCTTCCGTCAATTCCTCGAAACCCGTTCAATAGAAAAGAGATAAGATATGAAAATGAGAAAAAGACTTATACTATTTATCACTTTTGCAACGCTACTGACAACAGGATATGCTCAGGGGTTCAAGAATCCTGTGCTGCCGGGATTTCATGCCGACCCAAGCGTGTGCAGGGCGGGAGATGACTTCTATCTTGTAAACAGCACGTTTCAGTATTTCCCTGGCGTGCCGGTGTTCCACTCGAAAGATCTCATCCATTGGGAACAGGTGGGAAACTGTCTGACACGACCCTCGCAGGTGGACTTGAAGGGCACCGACGGCAACAGCGGCATCTACGCACCAACCATCCGCTACCACAAAGGGCGGTTCTATATGGTGACAACGGTGTTCCCCTCGCGCCGTCACTTCTACGTGTGGACAGACAATCCCGCTGGGGAGTGGTCGGAGCCTATCGTGATTGACTTCGCCATCGGCAGCTGCGACCCCACGCTCTATTGGGAGGATGATAAGTGCTATTTCCTGTGGAAGGAGGGCGACATCAAGATATGCGAGATTGACGTAGAGACGGGTAAGCAAATGGGCGAGATTCACCATCTGGGAACGGGCCTTGGCGGACGTTATCCTGAGGGACCGCACATCTACAAAAAGGATGGTTACTACTATCTGCTGCTGGCAGAAGGAGGCACGGAGCACGGCCATCATGTGAACATCCTACGCAGTCGCAGTCTCTTCGGTCCCTACGAACCGAACCCAGCCAATCCCATTCTCTCGCACTTCAATATGAAGATGCAGAACAGTCCGATTCAGGGGCTTGGACATGCTGATCTGGTACAGGCTCCAGACGGTTCTTGGTGGATGATATGTCTGGGCTATCGCACCAGCGGCTATCTGCAGCATGTCATGGGCCGCGAGACAATGCTGGCACCCGTGAAATGGGAAGCAGGTGAATGGCCTGTGGTGAATGGCGATGGCACGTTGCAGATAGACATGCAATGCAAGACGCTGCCTTTGGTGCCGATGGCGCCAGAACCTGTGAGAGAAGAATTTAACTACGTCAAGCGTGATGCCCCTGCTGATAGCTACCATTCTTTGGGACTGCCAATGGGCTGGATGAGTCTCTGCAATCCCGATTATACCAAATACTCGCTGACAGAACGCAAGGGATTCCTGCGCCTCCGTCCCAGCACGATTGACCTCAGTGAGACAGCTAATCCAACCTTTGTGGCTCGCCGTCAGACAGAACTGAACTTCACTGCTACTGCGCTGTTCGACCTCTCACACCTCACAGAAGGTATGCAGGCTGGTATCACCGCCTATGCGGCTGCGCTGAACCATTATGATGTGGTGGCAGAGCGTCGCAACGGAAAACTTTTCGTTAAGTCAAATGTCCGCCTTGGACAGACCAATCATAGTGAGCGGGAGATAGGATTAACTGGCAAAAGTGTCTATCTGCGCATTACCTCCGATCGTGACTTCTACTATATGATGGTATCGGAGAACGGCACAGATTTCACCACTTTGGCCAAGATGGAATACCGTTTCCTCAGCACAGAAACCATTGGTGGTTTCACTGGTGTCATGCTCGGCCTCTTTGCGCAGAGCAACCAGAAGAATGACCTAGGATATGTGGATGTGGATTGGTGTGAAACATACGACTCACGGAAACTGGTCCCGTGAGTCGTTTGCTTAATTCTTCAGCAGATATTTAATGATGAGATATCCACCGATGATCTGAAGCAGCAGGCCAGGCCAGCCGACGGTGAAATCGGCGATGGTGGCAGCAATACCGCCAGTGAGAATTAACTCACCGAGTGCTCCAATGGCTTTTGTTACAAGTATGACACCGATGAGAATTGGCAGACTGATGGTCTTGAAGTGCTGAGCAGCCAGTCCCGCAACAAGGGCAAGTACAGCGAGCTTCATCGTCATCACGGGCAGTACCTCGGTGGCAGGCATACCTGTCAGTAGATGATTCACCAGCGGCGAAGCCAGCGCTGCGAGCAGTCCCGTCTTCCAGCCGAACTTATAGGCTCCGACGAGGATGACCAATGACAGGGGCGAGAAGATGATACCGCCCTGTGGGATGAGGTGGAACACCTGAGGCAATACCAGATTGCAAGCTACGAATATCGCTGCCCACATATAGGTCTTTGCCTCGTCATAATTCAATGTGTAAAGTCTTACTGTTGCTTCCATATCGTTGATTGTTTAATTAGAAATTCACGTTGATACCGCCCGAGACCAAGGCCTACTCGTATTCTTCAGGCTTCTTGGGCAACAACGGTTTTATCTCACGTTCAAAGATACCCTTTTCAACAATTCTATAGTGCGGGCGATATGCCTCACGGTATTCAGGAGAATGGCTGATGGCATATTTCCCAACAGTGAGGATGCTGTCAATAAACGCACGGTCTTGTCCCGAGCGGGAGAGCCCAAGTTCCATCTGGTCAATCGTACTAATAATCTTGTGCCATTCGTCACGCCAAGACTCAACAGAAGGACGCTTCTCTGAATTTGCGCTACGGATAAAGGCATCAAGCAGTAAGTCTTCCGTTATCAGATTCTCCTTGATGGCTCTGATGCTGACACGAATGTACTGACCATTAACACCACATGACTCATAATACCAAGGCATCAAATCATCAAGACTGGTCGTTTGCAACTCCTCGTCAAGATACGCCTTTACCCTCTGCCTGTCAGACACCAGGTGCTCGGCTCCCATATAGTCCTGAAAACACGACTTGTAGATGTCTAACAGCCGGGACTCTGGATAAGTCTCCATCTGTCTGCTGACAAAACCACGTATATCCTGTGCAGGAAGCATATAGGGAAACAGCATGGCACAAAAGAAGAGTATTACTTTCATTTCTTTGTTGGTTTGTCCGGCAAATATACGCAAAAAATCCCGAAGTGCTGCTATTTTGCCTCGGGATTTATGTTTTATTGGGAAATTCTTTCAGGATACGAGGCCCGCAGGCTTATCTTACGGTTGTAAATGGCTCGTCGAGGGTGAAAGTTCGCTCATATCCCTTCGTCTTTACGGTGTAGGTATTGCCAATTTTGAAGGCTGGACTGCTGACGAGACTGGCACTGCGACGTAAGGAGAAGGGGATGGTAACGGTATTGATCTGTTTGCCGTTGCCATCATAGATATAGATAGGTTCATTCTTTACAACGTTAAGTCCGATAAGGAGGGCTGTGGGTTGTTTGGCATCCTCGTTGGAGGGCACAGAAGGCATTTCACCCATCCCACCTCCGACGGAGAAGATGGTGCCGCCTTCAACGACAAGAGGCGCAAAGTCGCAATCAAGTCCCTCTTCGGGCGAGCCTACCTGACTCCAAGCGTAAACGGTACCCCCTCGGATGATGATGGCAGGGGTGGTATCCTCTTGGTTGTTGTTGCCGCCAAAGGGCATGAAGAAACCACCCTTCGGATTGGAGTCGACGGCGTCGTTACCCATGCTTCTGGCGATGACATTGGCATCGTTAAACTCGATGGTGGCATTGGCGTTGATGGCGTCATCAGTGGTCTGCACGTCCACATTACCACCATTGAAGATGACGCCCTCCTTGCCCTCGATGCCTTCGGCACCAGCCGTAGAGGTCCTGACGGTTATGTTGCCGCTGTTGATCGTGATTTTGCCCTTCGAGGCAATGCCCTTGGTGGATGCAACATACTTATGCTTACCTGCAAAGCCACCACCGAAGCCTTCAAAACCGTCCTCGTTGGTGCTATCGTTTTCCTCAGGACGCATTCCACCGAAATTAGGAAAACCTTCGCCAGGGAAACCTCCACCAGGAAATCCGCCACCGAAATCAGGTCTGGGAAAGTTTCCAAAGTCAGGCATCCCGCCGCCAAAATTCGGCATACCACCTCCGAAATCCGGCATTCCACCGCCGCCGAAGCCGAAGGGCTTTTCGCCAAGATTGTCGCCTGAGGTCGTCACATTGAGGGTGAGTTCCTCGATAGTGATATCTTTCTTGGTCTTGATGCCGCGACAACCGTCGCCCGTAGCGATGATATTGAGTGTACCTTTGCCAGAAAGCAACAGCTTGTCCTTTGCCCAAATGGTGGCAGCCTTGTGGTTGGCGGTATCGTTGCAGGCAGTGATGGTCAGCGTATTGTTCGTACCCTTCGCGGCTACGACCTCCACCTTCTTCTTATTCTTCAAATCGAGAGGGGCCCCTTCTTGACTGGTCAGCGTCAGACCGTCAAGTTCTATTTTAGCCTTGCCAGCGGTCTTCAGGGTGAGTTGTCCGTTGTCACTCTTGCCCATCAGACGGAGGGTGAGTTTATGCTCTTTGTACAAACTCTCTATGTTCACGTTAGCACCATCGACGATGACATTCACACTGTCCTTGGTATTCTGCTTTACCTCCGCTTTTGCGCCATTGTAACGGATGGTGATATCCTCTGCATAACACATACTGGCCATCATCAGGGTCAGTATCCACAATAGGTTTCTTTTCATGTTTTTTGTCCTTATTTGCTTGTTTGACGAACAAAGACCGAAAAAGTTTATCGAGGCGCTCAAATGTGAATAATACGTTTTTGGAACTTTTTAGATGGCTTTTTAGAAGAAAAGCAGTACCTTTGCAGCCGAAATGGCAATACAAGATGCAATATTCAGACGCTCAGAATTATTGCTGGGCAATGAGGTGATGGAACGCATCGCCCAGAAACGCGTGATCATCTTCGGCGTGGGCGGTGTAGGCTCGTGGTGCGCTGAAAGTCTGGTGCGAAGTGGTATCAGACAGTTGACGATTGTGGACAGCGACCGCGTGTGCATCACCAATATCAACCGTCAGTTGATGGCCACAACGAAGACCGTAGGACAGGTGAAGGTGGAAGCGCTGAAAGAGCGTCTGCTCAGCATCAATCCCTCAGCAGAGATTACGGCGTTGCAGAAGATCTTCTCGCAAGAGACTGCTGAGGAGTTCGATCTTGATAGCTACGATTACATCATCGATGCCATCGATTCTTTGAAGGATAAGGCACTACTGATTCTGATGGCTTGCCGTACAAAGGCAAAGTTCTACTCTTCGATGGGGGCCGCTCTGAAATTAGATCCTACACGCATCAAGATCACAGAGTTCTGGAAGGTGCAAGGCGACCCACTCGCCCGTGCTTTGAGAAAAAAGTTCAAATCGCAGAAGCAGTTCCCAAAGCGTAAATTCCAATGCATTTATAGTGATGAACTATTGGAGAACAAAGGCCACAATGCCACCTGCGGCACCGAGCAATGTATGTGCCCCAAAGCGAAAAATGGTCCAGGCGACCAAAGTCTCCTGAACCATGAATGGTGTTCTGCGAAAGCTCAGATCAACGGTACCCTGGCTCACATCACCGCCATCTTTGGATTTATGTTGGCGGGATTAGTGATCCAAGACATTACGACGGCTTAGTCTTCCTTAACTATCGGATAAAGTTCAATAAACTCGCCCTGATGGTTCTGACCGTCATTGATGAGTTCTGCGAATTTCTGGCCAACGGTCTCGATATCGTGGAAGCCGGGAAGCGCCATATTGCCGTTCAGATCAGTGGTCGTAGGACCTGGGTGAACGGAAAATATCTCCACAGGCGTATTGCTCTGTTGGAATTCAATGGCCATCACACCCATCATCGCATTCTGTGCTGCCTTGCTGGCCACGTATGCCAGCGGATGCCAGTAAGGACTGATCTCTGAGGGCACGGTGACGTTGGCGATACGACCAGCGTTCTTGGCAATCAGCGGTATCAGCGCCTTGGTGAGGGCGAAGGTACCGATGAAGTTCACATCAAGCGTCTCACGAATGACACTGATCTCTGTATGCTCGCTGTCCACACTCATATCGCCAGGAATACCGGCATTGTTCACGAGCAGAGTCAGCTCCGGATATTTCTCGTTGATCTCCTTGGCAGCCTTTTCGATGCCATCGAGGTCTTTCAGTTCGATATTCACCCATCCAAGCACATCGATGCCCTGAGCTTTCAACTCACTGATGGCTTTCTCTGCACGCTGCCCATCACGTGCGCCGATAATCACTTGCCAGCCGCTGAGGCCGAGGTGTTTTGCAATTCCATAGCCGATGCCTTTATTGGCACCTGTTACTAATACAGTCTTTTTACTCATTTCTTATCTTTTTTGGTTGGTTTTACTTCCTTTGCCTCGTACTTGATTTTTTTAAAACCCTCGATGATGGCGGGAACGGTGGTCTTGTCTGCATCATACTCGATGGTAACGGTTTTGTCGTCGAGGTTGGTTTTGATGCTCTTGATACCCTTCTCGAAGCGGATGTTCTCCTTAATCTTCTTCTCACAGTTGGCGCAATGCATCTGTGGATTGGTGGTCAGTACAACGGTCTTGACATCTTTGCCAAAGCAACTTCCTGCTATGGCCAATGCAATGAATAATGCTTTTGTTCTCATATCTTTTCCCAATTTAATCTTATTCCTATATAATAAATGGCGCCGTGAACGGGTCCCCACACCATCGTTGCGTCGAAATTCGGACCCCAAGGATCATCAGCTGCGATGATAGGATTCTTCTGCCGACAACTTGTGATATTCTCGCCACCAGCGTAGATGCTCCAATGCCGGAAGAAACGGGTAACCTGTGCATTCAGTTGCTCGAAGCCCCTGTAGCGAGAGTCCCATGCAGGGATTCCATCAGCAATCGTATAGGCATCTGGCAATCGTCCACCACCATTGAGTTGCAGTGTCACATCAAACTGCCACTTACCCAAGCCAGGCTTATACTGAGCGGTGATGAGTCCTTTATATTTATTGGTCAAAGGCTTTTCGCGAAGCACGCCACCATAGGTCGATTTCACATTGGTACAACGGTAGGTAGCAGTCATCGTGAAGCCATCGAAGAGTTCGCTGGTTGCCTCCACCTGCCAGGTATGCGAATAACTATCGCCCACAAGGTTGGTAAAGTGGACGGCGTGTGGATTGCTGTCCATATCTACGAGCATCTGGTTCAGAAACGTGGTATAATAATACTCCGCACTGAGTTCCAGCTTTCTTTCGCCAATGGGGATGCTGAGGGCAGCGCTGAGGCCGTAGTTCCAAGCTTCCTCTTGGTCGAGGTCATCGTCGATGACAATCTGTCGATTGCTGGCCAACAGGTAGTTATATTCTGCCATCACATGGTTGGTACGGTAGCCTTTGCCGATACTACCGCGCAGAGTTACGATGTCGTTGGGAGAGTACTTTAAGTGCATACGCGGCGTGACAAAACTGCCGTAGATGTTGCTGTGGTCCCAACGCAGACCACCCATCAGCGTGAATTGCTCACCAACCTTAAACGTATATTGAGCATAGGCACCTGGTGTGGTCTCATCGAAGTCAAACTTGTCGTGGTTCAGGCTCACACCAGTGGATAAACTGTGGTGTTCATTAAAATCAGTCTCGAACAGCAGCGAAGCATAACCATTGCGCTGGTCGGAGTTGTACTGCTTATGTCCGTAGAGCGCATTCTCATGGTGCAACGAACCAGAGAGGATCAAGGCGATGTTCGACGAGTGTTCTGGGTCGAAGATATAAGCGTTTTTTGCGAAAGCCTCGTAGCGCTCGTTGGTGATATCGATTAAATAGGGGTGAGAGGTAAGAGATGAGTGGTGAGAGGATACCTGTCCACCTTCGCGGTGCTCCTTCAATCCTTTTATCGCTGCCTGGAAGATATAGTTGTCGCTAACCCATGCCCAACGGCTCATCAGCGACCCCTGTCGTACTTTGGGCATATCCGCAAAGCTGTCATCGTTCTCGTCATGTGCTTTGTCAAGTATCTCATAGTGACCCAACAAAGCCGTACTCCAACGATCTGACAGATGCAGGTTCGCTCCAAGGTTCGCCTCTAACTTGCCCTTTGTATTATAATAGAGGTTCGCGTCAGCAAAGGGTGTTGCCTGCGGCTTCTTGAACTCCACATTGATTTGTCCTGTGATGCTCTCGTAACCATTTTTCACCGAAGAAGCCCCTTTCGACACCTGAATGCTCTGCATCCACGGGCCAGGGATATAGCCTAGCGAATAGGGAGCCGCCGCACCGCGATAATTGGGAATATTCTCCGTCAGCATCTGCACGTAAGTACCACTCAGACCTAACAGTTTAATCTGCTGTGCACCTGTCGCAGCATCGGCATAGTTCACATCGACAGAGGGATTGGTGGTAAAACTCTCGCCGAGATTGCAGCAGGCGGCACGCAACAATTCCCCACTGCCGATAAAATCGGTATTGCCAAGGCCCTTCGACTTTGCATGAGTCCCGTGAGCAGACACGTTGACCTCCCGCAACTGCTCTGCGCGCCAGACACTATCCGACTTTTCAGAGACCTGTCCGTAAGTCCCCGAAACCGTCAGCAATGTGACAATCATCCAGCCGAAGAATCTCTTGCTCATCATTTCGGCTGCAAAATTACGAATAACTGAGTGAAATGCCAAATAAAAACAGTTAAAGATGTACCTCTTTATCCACCACCTCGCCATGCAGAATCTTAAAAGAATTCAGATGGACGCCCTCGTGGAGAGAGAGAATGGCGTAGCGGATGGTGGGGTCGTTGGCCAAGCGGAGGTCCTCCTGAGAGGGGCGCGAGGGCGAAGCAGGATGACTGTGCCAATTGGCGAGAATCTTTAAGCCATTCTGACGCGCATACTTCAACGCAGCAAACTGATCCTTCGGGGCGAAAGAGAAATGCTCTGACGAGTGGTCGATATTCTCCATCCAATAGTTCTCCGTCACCTCGTCTTCCTCGTCGCCGCTAATACCCAGCAGGTAACCGCACGTCTCATTCGGTGCGTCCTGCCGGGCCTGGCTAATCAATTCATCTATAATAATCTGTGGAATCTTCATCACTTAGTGGTTTTTGAGGTCGCAGGCGGCCTGTTCGTAATCTATCAGATGGTCGATAGTGGGGTTTGTGCCGCAGATGGCACACGAGTCACGATGCTTCACGGGAACCGTGCGGAACTGCATGGTCTTGGCATCGAAGGTGAGTAGACGGTTGGTCAACAACTCGCCGATACCCGTAAAGTATTTCAATGTCTCTGCAGCCTGGATGGTACCCAGCATACCAGCGATAGCACCTAATACTCCTGCCTGCGAACAGGTGGGAACGGCTCCAGCTGGAGGTGGTTCCTTGAACATACAACGATAGCACGCCGTGCCAGGCAAATGGGTAAACGTCTGTCCGTTGAAGCGCAGGATGCCACCATGCGAGAAAGGCTTGCCTGCCATCACACACGCATCGTTAATGAGAAACTTCACAGGAAAGTTGTCCGTACCGTCGACGATGAAGTCATATTCCTTAATGATGTCGAGCGCATTTGATGAGTCAAGGAACTCGTAATAGGTATCCACCTTCACATCAGGGTTGATGGCCTTGATCTTCTCCTCGGCACTCTTCACCTTCGGCACACCTACGTCCTTCGTAAAGTGAATCACCTGGCGCTGCAGGTTCGAGAGATCCACCACATCAGCATCTACGATACCGATGGTGCCGATGCCCGCCGCAGCGAGGTAGAGCGATACGGGAGCCCCCAGTCCACCAGCACCCACCACGAGCACACGTGCGTTCATTATCTTCTCTTGTCCTTCCACACCAACATCCTGCAATAGGATGTGTCGCGAGTATCGCTGTATCTGTTCTTCTGTAAAGTCAATCATAATCTTCAATTTTCAATCTTCAATCTTAAGCATCCTCCTCCCATAAAATACAGGAAATCGACCTTGTCGCCTTCCTTGAGTTGGATACTCTCCCAGTCCTCACGCTCGGCAAACTCCTCGTTCACCTGCACGCTGACCATCTCGGGCTGTTGCACATCGTTCTGCTGAATCAGTTCACTCACATTGAGCGGCAGGCTCACTTCCTGCGCGTCTCCATTTACATAAATCTTTGCCATAATCATTTGAGTTTGAATCTGGGTGCAAAGGTACGGCGATTTTCACGATGCTACAATCCCACAGGGATGGTAAATCGCATACCATATCAAGGGTATGCAGAATGCCAAGAACGTGCGATTGTGGGAGTGCCAAAACCGCCGTACCTTTGCACCCGAACTCAAACGTTATTTTTATGGCAGAAAACAAGAAATTAAGCATCATCGCTTTCAGTGGCGATTTTGACAAACTGACAGCAGTATTTACATTAGGTACGGGCGCGGCAGCAGTGGGGTACGAAGTGAACATTTTCTTCACCTTCTGGGGGCTCGATGCCATCAAACAAAAGCAGGGCCGAAGCTTTACCGGCGGCAACTGGCTGACAAAGATCTTTGGCTTTATGATGGGTGGTCTGAAAGTCACTCCTACCAGCCGCTTCAACTTCCTCGGTGCCGGTCCGAAAATCTTCCGCTACCTGATGCGGAAGAACAACGTGGCGACGCTCGAAGAACTGGTCGAGGCGGCGAAGGCACTGGGCATTAACCTCTATGCCTGCGAGATGGCAATGCACGTGCTCGGTCTGAAGAAGGAGGACTTCATCCCTGAGGTGAAGGATGTGCTCGGCGTGGCGTCGTTCCTCAATCTCTCAGAAGGCGGACAGACATTATTTATTTAAATTGGTAAGGATATGGCAACAAAAGTATTAGACATCACGAAGGAGCACTGCCCGATGACCTTCGTCAAGACAAAGATTGAGCTGTCGAAACTACAGCCGGGCGACACACTCGAAGTATTGCTCTCTGAGGGCGAACCGCTCGACAACGTGCCCCGCAACGCCCGCGAGCAGGGCTATAACGTGCTCTCCGTAGAGCATGTAGAAGGCACTACACACAAAGTAACAATCAAAAAGTAAAAAAGGTAAAATAAGTATAACATTAAAAACTCAAACGATTATGGCAGATTCTAATTTACAGCGCAGTGTGACCACTGCAACCGCCAGAAGACTGGCTACGACCACAAAAACCGCCCCGCAGATGGGCTCCATCACCCCGAGGCTATTGCTGAAACTCCTGCCCTGGGTACAGGTCAGCGGCGGCACGTTCCGCGTAAACCGCACGAAGGTGGAGTTACGAAAGAACGACCGCCTACCCATCCAGTATGTCAACGGTGTGCCCTCGTTTACGGCGAAGAACCTCAAGGCGATTCCCCTCTTCTCTGAATTCGACGACGAGATACTGCACCGTCTGGTGAGTTCGTTCGAGGCAAAGGAGATAGATGTCGACAAGTTCTTCGTAGAGGAAGGCAAGGACAAGCAGCGCTTCTTCATCGTGGCCAGCGGTCAGGCAGAGGTCATCAGCAAAGGCCCTCACGGCGAGGACCTGCGGATCGCGCTTTTGGGCGACGGCGAATATTTCGGCGAGGCCGACCTGCTGGATGAGCAGGAATCGACGGTCAGCGTGCGCGCCATCACTCCAACGGTGTTCCTTGGCCTGAAGCTGAAGGAACTGATCAAGTTTATCAAGGAAGTGCCTGATTTCCGCGAGACCTTCACAAAGGCTGTCGATAAGCAGTTGCGCCTGAAGGCATCGGTGAACGACAACGGCGAGAAGCACATCGATCTGGTGAGCGGTCATGAGGAAGACAACATCATCCCTGAGACTTACATCGATTACGAGGAGAATCCGACGGAGTACTCGCTGAACACATTGCAGACGGTGGTGCGTGTGCATACCCGTGTGAGCGACCTTTATAATAATCCCTACAACCAGTTAGAGGAGCAGCTTCGCCTCTCGATTGAGAGCATCAAGGAGCGTCAGGAGTGGGAACTCATCAACAACAAGCAGTTCGGTTTGCTGGCTGCCGCCAACCCTGCCTACCGCATCACCACCCGTTATGGTGCGCCCACACCCGACGACCTCGATGAGTTGTTGTCACTGGTGTGGAAAGAGCCGGCTTTCTTCATCGCTAACCCACGTGCCATCGCTGCTTTCGAGCGCGAATGTACCTGGCGCGGTGTACCGCCTGTAACCGCAGATCTCTTCGGCACAAAGGTCATCCTATGGCGCGGCGTGCCCCTGATTCCTTCAGACAAGGTGGAGGTAGAAGGCCAGTACTTGACAGGTCGCGGTGTTGGCACAACCAAGATTATCCTCGTGCGCGTCGGTGAGAAGAATCAGGGTGTCATCGGTCTGCACCAGAGCGGTATTCCTGGCGAGATTGCCCCGTCTTTGAGTGCCCGTCTGATGGGTCTCGACAAGTTCGGCGTGGCCTCTTATTTGCTCACGAAGTACTTCTCATTGGCCGCGCTTACCGACGACGCCATCGCCGTGCTCGAAAATGTCGAGGTTGGCTATTATCACGATTATCAGCATCGTAACAAAGTAGAGAAATAATGATAGATATTCAGAATATTAACGGATACGGTATCGAGGACCCTGGCTTCGCGCTGCTACGAGAAGTGGCCCAAAAGTACTGCCCCGAAGAATTGCAGGCGGAAAGGAAGGCGATACTTCCGGATGAAAGCCTCAATCTGACCGAGCTGGAAGCTAGTTTCAATCAGCTGCTGGCGGGCGGAAGTGGCTATGGTGATCTTCCTTACATCGGCGATTCTGAGGCTGAGACCAGAGCCATCCCCAAGGACGATGGTTTCGGCATCGGCATCCCTGAGACACAGAAGCTGCGCGACCTGCACTACGAGGAGGCGGACACGCTGAACTCGGAGCAGATCAAGCGCGACTTCCCCGTGCTCAATCAGAAGGTGAACGGCCACGACCTCGTCTGGCTCGACAACGGTGCCACGACGCAGAAGCCGAACCAGGTCATCGACAAGATCTCGGACTATTACCGTAATTATAATTCGAACATCCATCGCGGGGCGCATACCCTTGCTGCCCGTGCGACGGATGCCTACGAGGAGGCACGCGAAAAGGTGCAGCGGTTTATCAACGCCGCCACCAGCGAGGAGATCATCTTCGTGCGCGGCACCACCGAGGGCATCAACCTCGTGGCGCAGACTTACGGACGACAGTTCCTGACACCAGGCGATGAAGTGATTGTCTCTGAACTCGACCATCATGCCAACATCGTGCCCTGGCAGCGCGTGGCTCAGGAGAAGGGCGCCACCCTGCGCGCCATTCCCACCGATCAGAACGGCGACCTGATTCTTTCTGAGTTCGAGCGCCTCATCACGCCTCGTACGCGGTTTGTCTCAGTGGGTCATGTCAATAACACCTTCGGCACGATCAACGATGTGAAGCGCATCATCGAGATTGCCCATTCGCACAATATTCCTGTGCTGATTGATGGCGCACAGAGTATTGCTCACACACCTGTCGATGTGCAGGCTTTGGGTGCAGATTTCTTCGTGTTCAGCGGTCATAAAATCTACGGGCCTAATGGCATCGGCGTGGTCTATGGTCGCAAGGAACTCTTAGACAAGATGCAGCCCTGGCAAGGTGGAGGCAACATGATTAAAGACGTTACCATCGAGCGTACGGAGTACAACGTGCCCCCTGCCCGTTTCGAGGCTGGTACACCCAATGTGGCTGATGCCATCGGACTAGGTGCTGCCCTCGACTATGTGTCGCACATCGGTCTGCGCAATATCGAGCACCATGAGCACCAGCTGACGGAGTATGCCCGTGAGCAGCTCGCCCAGATTCCTGGTCTGACGCTTATCGGCAATCCCAAGAACCGCGTGTCTGTCGTGTCGTTCGTCCTCGA
>CAMKRS010000005.1 GCA_946415245.1 uncultured Prevotella sp.
GCCTACCCGTAGCCTTTCCTTGGGGAACGATGGCAGTCAATGTCATTGGCTGTTTCCTGATTGGCCTGCTTTCAGGACTGTCGCTTGGAGGACAGATTTCACCCACTACGAAGCTGATATTGGTCACTGGCTTTTGTGGTGGCTTTACTACGTTCTCTACGTTTATGAACGAGAATCTGCTGTTGGGCCGCGATGGAGCAATACTTTCCGCTGTGCTATATACGTTGCTCAGCCTTGCTCTTGGACTGATTGCCGTCATCATTGGTTATCAAATTGTGAAATTATGACTCTCCCTAAGTTCATAATAACAATGAATGGCTACTTCCGGCTTGGAATGGTTAACCAACATAAAGATCTTCTGAAGCCTGGTGATTCGTGCTTAGGCGGTGGCTACTACCACTTTGATTACACCTCAAATCGCATCATTCTTGACCGATCTTCCTACGACTTCGGCAAACCCAAGTGGCACCTATTGGAAGTCCTGAAGGTTCCATCGGTATATCGCGGCCTGCGACTGGTTTACTTCTATGATGATGACCGCGAGTTTGATGTCAGCCGGGAACTACAAATCGAATACTATGACTGACTACGATTCCATCTGGCGCACACAAGACGAAATCAGAACGGTGGTGAATGCCGTTCTGGGCGAATGTATCTGGAATCTCAGCTACAGCGAGCGACGGATGGCCATTGAACTGGAGCTGACTGTCACCCTCGATGATGATGCCTTCAGCAACCTCTGCTGCCAGTTCCCCATCACTGCCGACTACGACGGCATCGGAGCAAAAGGCTCGAAATTTGCGTTCTATCTCTGAATCCCCAGATAATCGAAGAACTTATCAGGCCAGTAGTTCATAACCAGTTCGTCTGGGAAATCAGTCTCTGCCAGCAGCGGATAGAGACGTTCATAGTCGGCTATCTGGAATGAGATATGTGCATCGCTACCGAGGATCGTGGGAACCTCATACTTCTTGCACAAACTCAGGATCTCCAGATTGTTGTCCCTCGCTACAGTCTTCTTGCGCTGCGGAGCCAGTGAATGGTTGTTCACCTCCAACAGCGTATGAGCCTCCTTGGCCGCCAAAACCAGCTGCTCGAAGTCCAACTCACAGGAACCGTCGCCCGGATGGCTGATGATATGGATCTTCGGATTCCTGATAACCTGAATCATGCCCTCTGTGTTCTCCTCCTTCGTACCGCCTTGATACCACGCAACGTGAATGCCCGCAATAGCGAGATCGAGCCACCCTATTTGCTCGTCCGTCAGATCAAGACCGCCCTTCGTATCGAGGATATTGATCTCGCAGCCCATCAGCAGCCGAATGCCGTACATCTGGCGGGGCACGGTGAACATATTCTTGAAATACAGCGTTGGACAAGTTCCTGGCACACTCGGCCCATGCTCCGTAATGCCCAGCACCTCCAACCCCATGTCAGCGGCGGTCTTCGCCATCTCCTGCAAGCTACTGTAGGCATGCCCCGATGCCACCGTATGCGTATGCGCGTCAACTAATATCTTTCTCATATCATCTGAATTTGAGTGCAAAGTTACTAAAAAAATGGATCATTCCAAAGAGGAAAATCAGATAATGCGTCTGAATGTCGAAATTAGAATTTGGAGCACTTTGTCTCATCTTGATGGTAATAGAGTTCATTTATTTCCATTTTTGGATATGACATCCAAATTTGAACACAAAAAGAAACGCAAATACAATATACTGTAAGGAAACGCGTTTGATCTTTATTTGAGCATTTCAAGGCCAATTTTTGCGGCGATTTTGCGGCGATTTTTGAAGATTCGGTTAGTTTTTGGGTGTATTTAAGTTAAATTTAAGTTAATATTAAGTTAAACCTAACATTTATCAGAAATTAAAAAGTGCCGTAATCATCTGATTATCAGCACTTTAGAGGGTGCCCGGACGGACTCGAACCGTCGACATTCAGAACCACAATCTGACGCTCTAACCAACTGAACTACGGGCACCATGTAAACGCAGGATCGGTACTTTTTCGACGCATGAACGGAACTTTTCCCTTTTTGCGGGTGCAAAGGTAGCTATTTTCTTCCGAACTGCCAAACTTTTGCGCGATTTTTTGCAAAAAAAGTTTATTTCGAGGGTGTTTCGATCACTTCGAGATAGAAACTAAAGGGGCGGAAACCATCGTTACAACTGATCATGGCGCTCATGGGATTCTGCATCCACCCATCGTAAAAGTTGCCTTCGCCTCTGGCCAATGCCTCCACAAACTCACGCATGGACGCCCAGGCCGACGGGCACAAGCCCTCAGGACAGGTGCCATCGACGGATATCCACTGTTGCCCCACGCTGACATCGCACGTATGCTCGATGGGATTTTCGTATTTCGCCATCAGGTCGGGATAGACGGTCTGGCGGATGGCGGTGATTCTGACTTTGTTCATCTGACTGTTGCTATTGTTACTGGCTGCAAAGATACAAACAAATGGTCGAAAACAGTATTTTTCACGCAACTTTTTTGCTGGAATGCGTGATAATTCGCAGATTATTCGTACCTTTGCGGCAAAGAAAACAACGAAAGACGAAGATATGATAGTCTGCATAGCAGAGAAACCAAGTGTGGCGCGGGATATCGCACGTATCATCGGCGCCAACAGCTCGCGCGACGGATATATGGAAGGCAACGGGTATCAGGTGACGTGGACCTTCGGTCATCTGTGTACCCTGAAAGAGCCTGGCGATTATACAGCGGCCTGGAAACCCTGGGCCCTCACCCAACTGCCGATGGTGCCTCAGCGCTTCGGCATTAAGCTGATCGACGACAACGGCATCAAGAAACAGTTTGCCATCATCGAACGGCTGATGCAAGCAGCTGACGGCATCGTGAACTGCGGTGACGCGGGACAGGAGGGTGAGCTGATCCAGCGGTGGGTGATGCAGAAGGCACAGGCGAAGTGTCCCGTGAAGCGACTGTGGATATCGTCGATGACTGACGAGGCCATCCGCGAGGGCTTTGCCAACCTGAAGGACCAGCAGGACTACCAACCCTTGTATCTGGCGGGCCTCTCACGCGCTATCGGCGACTGGCTGCTGGGTATGAACGCTACGCGCCTGTACACATTGAAATATGGTCAGAACCGTCAGGTGCTGTCGATAGGTCGTGTGCAGACCCCTACCCTCGCCCTGATCGTGAACCGTCAGAAGGAGATCGAGAATTTCAAGCCCGAGCCCTACTGGGTATTGGCGACCGTGTATCGCGACACCACCTTTACCGCCACGAAGGGAAAGTTCACCTCGAAGGAGGAGGGCGAAAAGGCCTTTGCCACCATCGAGGGCAAGCCGTTTACGGTGACGAAGGTGGAGAAGAAGGAGGGCAAGGAACAGCCGCCACAACTCTACGACCTGACGTCGCTGCAGGTGGACTGCAACCGCAAGTACGGCTTTTCGGCCGAGCAGACGCTGAACCTGATTCAGGCCCTCTACGAACGTAAGTTGACCACCTATCCCCGTGTGGATACGCAATACCTGAGCGATGATATCTACCCCAAGTGCCCGCAGACGATGAACGGGCTGTATCAGACCAAGTTCAATGGTGTGGCGCCCTATGCGGAGCTGATCAAGCCCATCGGTGGTAAACCGTTGAAGAAGAGCAAGCGCGTGTTTGACACCTCTAAAGTGACCGACCACCACGCCATCATCCCCACAGGCGTGATACCCTCGAGCCTCAACCCCGTGGAGCAGAAGGTGTATGACCTCGTGGCGAGACGGTTCATCGCGGTGTTCCTGCCAGATTGTAAGTTCTCGACGACGACGGTGCTGGGAGAGGTGAAAGGAGAAGAAGAGACCGTAGAATTCAAGGTGACTGGTAAGGAGATATTGGATCCAGGCTGGCGAGTGGTGCAAGGAGGAGGAGACAGGAGCCAGGAGACAGTAGACAGTAGAAATGCTGAGGACGGTAGTAATCTACAGACTCCTGACTCCCCGACTACTGACTCCTCTGCTCCAGAGCGCACGCTGCCGACGTTTGTGAAGGGCGAATCGGGCGACCACAAGCCCACGCTCACGGAGAAATGGACCACACCCCCACCCTATTATAACGAGGCCTCGCTGCTGAGGGCGATGGAAACGGCGGGTAAATTCGTGGAGGACGAGACGTTAAGGGCCGCGATGAAGGAAAACGGCATCGGACGTCCGTCGAGTCGTGCCTCGATCATCGAGACCCTCTTCAAGCGCCATTATATCAAGCGCGACCGCAAACGCCTGATTGCTACTCCTACGGGCATCGAGCTGATCGACCTGATCCGCGAGGAGCTGTTGAAGAGCTGCGAACTGACGGGTATCTGGGAAAAGAAACTGCGTGACATCGAGCATCAGAAATACGACGCCAAGCAATTCATCGACGAGTTGAAGGTGCAGGTGACGGAGATTGTGCAGGAAGTGATGGCCGACAACTCGAACCGACGGGTGACGGTGCTCTCGGACGCTGACTTGAAGAAGGTAAAATCACCCAAGAAACAATAAAATGGCCTCGCATATCGTTATTATAAGGTATGCGAGGTTTTTATAAGATATGCTCCATCGTCATCCTCACCGCACTCTTGACGGGTTGTGGTGCAGATAAGGCATTGAAGAAGGCTGACAAATTCTATGCCCTCGGGGAATACTATGACGCCGCCGCACAATACAAGAAGGCCTACGCCCAGACGCCGCCCAAGGAGAAGGCCAAGAGGGGTGAGCTGAGTCAGAAGATGGCCACCTGTTACCGTAGGACCAACGCCACGTCGAAGGCCATTGCCGCCTACAACAACGTGATCCGCTATAAGAAAGCCGACTCGCTGACCCACCTCTATCTGGCGCAGCAGCAGATGAAGAGCGGCAGTTATAAGGATGCTGCGAAGAACTTCCAGGCCGCGATTGACACCCTCTCGCAATGCGCGAAGAACGACTATCTCACGCTGGCCAGAACAGGATTGAAGGCTGCTAAGCAGGCGCCGGAATGGAAAAAAGAGGGGTCGACCTATACCGTGAAGCGCATGGAGCTGTTTAACTCGCGACGTGCCGAGTATTCGCCGATGCTGGCGGGCGACGACAACGACATGCTCTATTTCACCTCGACACGCAACGAGGCCCAGGGCGACGAATACAGTGGTATCACGGGCACGAAGGCCGGAGATATCTTCTATTCGCAGAAGGACGACAAGGACAAATGGAGCCGTCCGCAGAGCATCGACTCAGAACTGAATACCGACTTCGACGAGGGTGCCTGTGCCTTCTCGCCTGACGGACGGACGATGTATCTCACGCAGTGTGTGATCGACGCCAACTACCCCCGTTACGCCACCATCGCGGTATCCAACCGTAGTGATGCTGCGTGGAGCAAGGCCACAGTATTGCAGATCTCGAAGGACACGCTGTCGAGCTATGCCCATCCCGCCATCTCGCCTGATGGCGAATGGCTCTATTTCGTGAGCGATATGCCAGGAGGTATGGGTGGCTATGACATCTGGCGCTGCCGGCTCTATGGCAGCAACGAGACGGGCGGTGCTGAGAATCTGGGTGCGCCTATCAACACCCCAGGCGACGAGATGTTTCCCACCTTCCGACCCAATGGCGATCTGTATTTTTCGAGCGACGGTCATCCAGGTATGGGCGGTCTGGATATCTTAATCGCCAAGCCAACAGAAACAGGTTGGGTAATGGAGCATCCGGGATTCCCGCTGAATTCGCAGGGTGATGATTTCGGTATGACCTTCGAGGGGATGAAGAATCAGGGTTTCTTCTCGTCGAACAGAGGCGACGCACGCGGCTTCGACCATATTTACAGTTTCTTTAATCCCGATATCATCCAGACTGTGAAGGGCTGGGTGTATGAACAGGAGGGCTACGAACTGCCTGCTGCCCAAGTGTATATGGTGGGCAACGACGGTACGAACCTCAGGCTGAGCGTGAGGGGCGACGGATCGTTTGAGCAGGTGATCAAGCCCAACGTCGACTATGTGTTGCTGGCCACCTGCAAGGGTTATCTCAACCATCAGCAGCAACTGAAAGTGAGTCCTGTCAAGGCATCAGAGGAATATGTGTTGCAATTCCCGCTCTACAACATCTCTGCCCCCGTGCTGATAGAAAATATCTTCTACGACTTCGACAAGGCCACGCTGCGTCCAGAGTCATCAGTGGCCCTCGATTCGCTCGTAGACCTGCTGAATCAGAATCCCCATATCACCATTGAACTTTCTGCCCACACCGATTACAAGGGCTCTGACCAATACAACGAACGCTTGTCGCAGCAGCGTGCCGAAAGTGTGGTGCGCTATCTGATACAGCACGGCATCGCCGCAGACCGACTGACGCCGAAGGGCTATGGTGAGGGGATGCCGAAACAGATCAAGAAGAGAGTGGCTGAAAAATATCCGTTCCTCAAGGAGGGTGATAAACTGACCGAAGAATTTATCACCGCCCTCCCAGAGGAACAGCAGGAAGAGTGCAACCAGCTAAACCGCCGAACGGAGTTCAGAGTGTTGCAGACAACTTACGGTATGTTTGATAAGGCAGGACGATTAATACAAAGCCAACCAGCAGAAGAACAACCCACAGATTGATGTTGATCTCGTTGGTAGGTGCCGTAATGGCAAACACCTCGATCCAACCCAGCAGCATGCGAAGGCCACCGAAGAAGAGATTCTGGAGCAGCTGCCAACCACCGAAGGCGAAGAACAATCCCACACCCACGAGAATACAGAACAGACTCCACAGGCGCGAAAGTCTGCGGACGGTGTCCGTCTTGGGCAGGTTCTGCATCACCCGCTCGGTAAAGCCATTGTCCTCAATCTGCTGCTGAGCAGCCTGTTTGAAGAGATCGTCTAAGAATTGATTGTTATCGGTCATAACCATTTTGTTTTAAATAGACTGTCATTTTTTCCTTGCCTCGTCTGAGATGCGATTTCACCGTGTTATCGGGAATGCCTGTGATCTTGCTGATCTCGTCGATGGGATAGCCGTCGATAAGCTGCAGCGTGATACAGGTGCGTTCGTCAGGCTTCAAGAGGGCCAAAGCGGCGTAAATATCCATTTTTAATGAAGAGGTGAGCGGTGAGATCTGAGAGGTAAGAGGCGTGCCTGCCACCTGGGTATTCTCTTTCAACTCTTCGCTTTCCACTTTGCGCTTACGCATCTCGTCGTAGAAGACGTTGTAGGCGATGCGCATCAGCCAGGTGGAGAAGCTGGATAGGCCGCGGAACTTGGTGATGTTCAGATAGGCCTTGATGAAGGTCTCCTGAGCCAGGTCGTCGCTCAACTGTGCATCGCCCAGCGTCTGATTCAAGAAGAACCGACGCACAGGCGACTGGTATTTCCTGACAAGTTGGTCGAAGGCCCGCTTGTTGTGGAAAACCGCCACCTGCGTCACTAGGGCTATGTCGTTAAGCTCTGCCACTTCCTATCGTTCCAAAAGATTCTTCTCAGGCATACAGAGCCACAAAACGAAGTAGAATATCAAGCCACAGAAGGCTGTGAAGATGGTGAGGAATGCGTAGGCGATGCGAACCATCACGGGGTCGAACTCCAGATACTCGGCGATACCGCCACACACACCTGCTATCACTCTGTCATTAGAGCGCATTAATCTTTTACTCATAGTCGCGAACGTTTGAATTGTTATTGAATTGATTTGAATTGTTATGATTCAGAAAATCATCGTTGCCCGTGTTGTTATTCTGACGGTAGATGAACCATTTGCCCAGTCCGATGAAGAACACGAGGGCGCCGATGCCGATACCGACCTTGCCGATGATGAGTCCCAGGAAGATGGCCAGACCCACGCCTGTGAACATCTGGCGGACACCTGTCTGATAGTCATTGTCCCCCGAGCTGGAAGACACCTTGCTTTTCAGGATATCATCGGGGATAGGCTGTCCGTTCTGGATGGCCATCTGCGCCAGCTTGTAACGCTCCTTGCGGTTCTTGTTCACGAAATAGATGATCACGAAGATGATCAGCAGGGGGAGCAAGAAGAAGATGACGATGATGGTGACGATGCCCACAGCCATCATTGGTCCAACGACACCACCAAAGCTTTCCATCACCTCCTTGAATTCCTGTGCGTCACTGCTGGTGGTATAGGTGGTGCGGTGACGGTGGGAGATGTAGTGATCGTCCTCTGCATCTTCTGAGGCAGCAGAAGAGGTGGTGTCAGAGAAGGCTTCGATTGCATCTTGTTTGTCCTTAGTAGAGTCCACCTGCTCCGTACGAGCGGAGTGGCGGTGCTTCTGCGATGCTGCCTCAGCATTCAGACTGAGGGCGAGCAACATTGTGATTGCGATTAAATACTGTTTCATATCTCACTTGTTTTTTGATTTCTACACCTGTTTGACGTAATGAATTCTTAATTAGTTGCAAAGATAGTGTTTTTCCCTCAATTTTTTTTGTTTTACCCCCGTTTTTTCGTAATTTTGCGCAGTAAATATGCAATTACCTGAGGATTTTGTAAGGGGAACGCGGCAATTGATGGGTGAGACACGCTTCAATAGCTACTTGGAGGCCTTCGAAAAGGAGGCCCCAGTGAGCATTCGCCTGAATGTAACAAAGGGACGGTTCTTTTGTGACATCCTTGGCGATGTAACAAAAGAACCGTCCCTCTGTTACATGCCCGTAGCTTGGTGTGCTGAGGGATATTATTTGGAAGGGCGTCCGCAATTTACGTTCGATCCCCTCTTCCACGCTGGTTGCTACTACGTTCAGGAGGCCGCCTCGATGTTCGTCACGCATGTTATAAAATGGATAATGGAAAATGGACAATGGAAAATGGAGACGCCATTGCAAATGCTAGACCTCTGTGCGGCGCCTGGTGGCAAATCCACCGCAATGTTGAGCGTATTGCCCGAGGATTGCACGCTGGTGAGCAACGAGCCCATCCCTACCCGCGCGCAGATACTCTTGGAAAATATCACGAAGTGGGGCGCTAAGAATTGCATCGTCACCAATAATTATCCACGTGATTTTAAGAAGGCTAAGGCAAAGTTCGACCTCATCCTCTGCGATGTTCCCTGCTCTGGCGAGGGTATGTTCCGCAAGGATCCCGCAACGATCAGCGAATGGAGTGTGCAGAACGTTGAAAAATGCTGGCGCCTGCAACGTGAGATTGTGGCCGATGCCTGGGAGTGTCTGAATCCTGGCGGCATCATGATATATAGTACGTGTACCTTTAATACCAAAGAGAACGAGGAAAACGTGCGTTGGATCATGGAGGAATACGATGCTGAGGTGATCGATATCCCCATCGACCCCTCGTGGCATATCACAGGCTCACTGCTCGATGGCTTTGAGGCACCTGTGTATCGCTTCATTCCTGGCATCACGAGGAGCGAAGGACTCTTTGTTTGCGCGTTGAAGAAAAGAGGTGAGTGGAGAGAAGTAAGAGGTAAGAGAAATGACCTGAGGCAGTTGAAATGCTTGAGTATTGACGGGATGCAAGAACTCTCAACTCTCCGCTCGGCCGAAGGACGTTTGCTACCAACGGGACGCAAGAACTCTCAACTCTCAACTCCAACAGCGGATCTCCCCTACTCCGAGGCCCTCAAATATCTGCGTGGTGAGGCAATTGTGCTGCCTGCTGATGCGCCTCGCGGTATCGTTACTGTGACCTACAAGGGTTTCGCTCTCGGCCCAGTGAAGAATATCGGCAATCGCGCCAACAACCTCTATCCGAAGCCCTGGCGCATCAAGACCACCCATCTCCCCACGGAACCAGTAGAAATAGTGAAATTGAAAATTAAATTGTAAATTGTAAATAGTTAAATTGTAAATGAAACAATACCTCGACATTCTCAACCGCATCCTGACGGAAGGCACAGAGAAAAGCGACCGTACAGGCACAGGTACCATCAGCATCTTCGGCACCCAGAGTCGTTACAACCTCGACGACGGTTTCCCCCTGCTGACGACGAAGAAACTCCACCTGAAATCGATCATCTACGAACTGCTCTGGTTTCTGAAAGGCGACACCAATGTGAAATACCTGCAGGATCACGGTGTGCGCATCTGGAACGAGTGGGCTGACGAGAACGGCGAACTGGGACCCGTTTACGGTCATCAGTGGCGTTCGTGGCCTGATTATAAAGGCGGCACCATCGACCAGATTCAGTATGTGTTGGATCAGTTGAAGAACAATCCCAATTCCCGTCGTATGATTGTCTCTGCCTGGAACGTGGCTGAGGTCAACGAGATGGCGCTGCCCCCGTGTCACACCATCTTCCAGTTCTATGTGGCTGGCGACCGTCTGTCGTTGCAACTCTATCAGCGTTCGGCAGATACGTTCCTTGGGGTGCCCTTTAACATTGCCTCCTACGCCCTGCTGTTGCAGATGATGGCGCAGGTCACAGGCTTTAAGGCAGGCGACTTTATCCACACCACAGGCGACACCCATCTCTATCTGAACCACATCGAACAGGCAAAGCTCCAATTGACCCGTGAACCTCGTCCTCTGCCTCAGATGAAGCTCAACCCTGACGTGAAGAGTCTCTTTGATTTCCAATACGAGGACTTCGAGCTCGTTGGCTATGATCCACATCCCCACATCAAAGCAGAAGTGAGCGTATGATCAGCATCATTGCAGCGGTGGCGAAGAACAGAGCCATCGGATATCAGAATAAATTGATCTATTGGTTGCCCAATGATCTGAAACGTTTCAAGGCCCTCACCACGGGCCACACGATCATCATGGGGCGTAACACGTTCCTCTCTCTGCCCAAAGGTGCGCTGCCCAACCGCAGGAACATTGTGCTGAGTCGTTCGCAGAAGGCTTTCCCAGGATGCGACGTCTATGCCTCATTGGAAGAAGCCCTGAAACACTGCACGCCTGAGGAGGATATCTATATCATCGGTGGGGCTTCGGTCTATCGTCAGGCCTTGAAGATTGCCGACCGTCTCTGTCTCACGGAGATCGACGATACCCCAGCTGATGCCGACACATTCTTCCCACCCTACGAGGACGACTGGCAAGAAGAAAGCCGTGAGGATCATCCCATCGACGATCGTCACGACTTCCGCTATTCTTTTGTGGATTACATCAGAAAATAGGCAGCACCAACAGTTGCTGCATGATGGTCTTCGCCATCCGCTCATGACCCGCATCATTCGGATGCAGGCGGTCGTTGTCGGCATTCTTGAAATATTGTGCCATCTCGTCCATCAGCGGATAGAGACCGCAGAGGGCGTTCAGGTCGATCACAGGTACTGCCCAGAGATTGCCCGCCTCCTTCACCGACTGCACATAGGCATCGATATACTCCCCGCAAAGGTTCGTATAATCCTCACGCGGTTGCCAGTTCTTATCGTTGGCATAGAACTCTGCACGGTGAATCGGCGTCATCAGCACAATCTGCTTCTTAGGGAACGTGCGCTTCACATAATCCAGCGCCTGGTTGATACGGCCCCGATAGGTTGAGTCGCTCATCACGGGATAGCGGTGCTTGCGGTCGACCATATGCTTGGGTTCGTGGATGCCCGCCATCACCTGCTCGTCTTTTTCCGTAAACCACTCGCCGATGGGCACACCCGCATTATAGTCGTTGGTACCGATGAAGATCAGGATGGCGTCGAAGTCGTCACCATGTTCCTCTTTCAGTTTGTCCGTCTGGCGCTTGATATCATTCCACTGGCGACCACTCACCCCATAGACATACGGTTCTATCTGGAGCCAGTCTTGCAGGAATACCCAGTATTTCTTCTTCGACCCGCTGTTTCTTGGGTCTGTGATTGAGTCACCAAAATAAGCCACACGTTTCCCCTGCCAGGGGTGCTGCATCACTTGTTGTGCACATGCCGGCATCGCGAGCAGCGCCACAAAAAGAACAATAAATAGACGTTTCATCATCAGTAATTTGTTGTTTGCGCTGCAAAGATACGAAAAGATTCCGAATAATGGGCGTAATATGGCTATATTTTTGTACCTTTGCAGCCGTTATGTACAAACCAAGATTCAACATGAAGCGGGCGGTGCTCGTGTTCCGACAGTTTGGGAACAAGGGGTACTCGCTTTTCGCCTGTCTGGGTAGGGAGGTGGTGTGCAGCGTGCTCTCGGTGGCGACGCTGACCTACGCCTCAGCAGAGAGTGTCAGCACGAATCCCGTGGTGACAGACTCGGCAGCGATGACGACGGCCCGCGAGATGGTGCTCGAAGAAGTCAGTGTGACGGGTTCGAGGGCACCCCTGACGAAAAGTCAGGCTGCGAGAATGGTAACTGTACTGGACCGTGCAGAGATTGCGCAGGCGCCCGTACATAGTGTTAACGACCTGCTGAAATTCGCCATAGGCGTGGATGTCCGACAACGAGGACCCATTGGCGCTCAGACGGATATTTCCATCCGAGGCGGCACATCCGAACAAATCATCATTTTGCTGAACGGCATCAATATCTGTGACCCACAAACGGGCCACAATGCGATGGATCTGCCCGTAGATTTGAGCGATATCGTGAGAATCGAGGTGATTGAAGGACCAGCAGGGAGGATTTATGGGACGTCGTCGTTGGTGGGGGCGATTAATATTGTAACAAGGAGTCAGGAGACAGGAGTCAGGAGACAGGAGATCACATTGCATACGGAGGGGGGATCGTATGGATATGCGAACATCGGAGGAAGGTATTCTACTGACTCCCGTCTCCCGACTCCTGACTCCTTCCATCACTCCCTTTCCGCCAACTACTCCCGCAGCGATGGATGGAGCCGATCGAAGGCTGGAAAACTGAATACAGATTTCAGTGGAACGAAGGGATTCTATCAGGGACAGTATGAAGACGAGACCATGAGACTGAACTGGCACCTGGGAATCGCCGATAAAGGCTGGGGATCGAGCACCTTCTGGGCCTCACCGAAATGGCAGGCAGATGAGCAGTATGAACACACCACCAAGTGGTTTTCAGCGATTCAGGGCCAAACGAAGCAAAGTCCGCTACACCTGAGCGCCAGTCTCTACTGGAACCAGAACCGCGACCGCTATGAGGGATATCGGGGTCAGGCAGAGAAGATGAAATACAATTATAACCGTACGGATGTGTATGGTGTGAGTGCAGGCGCCTATTTCGACTGGCAGGCAGGACGCACGGCCTTCGGAGCAGAACTGCGCAACGAAGACCTCGTTAGCGGTAATCTGGGCGAACCTTTGTCGCAGACACATCATATCAAGGGGACGGATCGCGACTACACCCTCGGTGTGAACCGAACGAATATCAGCGGCTATCTGGAGCATAACATCCTGCTGGACCAGGTGACCATCTCCGCAGGACTTGTGGCGGTGAAAAACACATGGAGCAATATGAACATGACCGTGTATCCAGGCATCGACGTGAGTTACCGCCCTACCCCACACTGGAAACTGCATGCTTCGTATAACACCTCGCTCCGTATGCCATCGTTCACAGAGATGTATTACAAACTGCAAGGTTATTGTGCAGACCCGCACCTGAAACCTGAAGAGATGCAGGCCATAGAGATAGGGGTGAATGGTGACTGGTTCTTCGCAGAGCGAAGCGGCAGAGCCGAGCGTATGCGGAATGGTTCAAGGCTCACGGTGAATTCAGCGCTCTGGTATCATCATGGGAGCAACATGATTGACTGGATTATGGATACTTCGAAGGGCAGCGAGGCCGAATGGCAGAGTGTGAACCACACGGCCATCAACAGCATCGGCTTCGAAGCCTCAGCCTCGATCTATGTGCCACTATTCACTCATCACTATTCACTATTCACTATCAGTTACGCTTTCATCCATCAGGATAAGCAGCAAGAGGCGAATCTCGTATCACAGTATGCCCTCGAATACCTCAGACACAAGTTGGTAGCGAAGGCGCAGGTGCAGATGACCAAGCGGTTATCGCTAGGTGTGAACCTTCGCTGGCAGGATCGCGTGGGCTCTTATACCGACTTCGACGGAATGTCACACGACTACGAGCCCTATGCCCTTATCGACACACGACTGACTTGGACACAGACCAAGTGGAAGGCCTTCCTGGAGGCGAATAATCTCTTTGATACCAGCTATCGGGATTACGGACTGGTTGAGCAACCTGGACGCTGGCTCATCGCCAGCTTTAGCATCAGTCTATGAAAAAAGGCTCGCTTCGAATGTCGAATGGCGGGCCTTTTTACTTCTTCTTCAGTCTGAATGACCGTTCAATGCTGCTAATCTCCTCGTAGAAGCCTTTGTCGATCTTCAGACGCTGTTCAATCGTATTACAGCTGTGAATGACGGTAGAATGATCGCGGTTGCCGATGAGTTGTCCGATGCGGGCTGCGGGCATCTTGGTGTATTTCTGAGCCAGATACATCGAAACCTGACGCACCTGCACGTATTCACGTCTGCGGCTCTTGCTGATGATATGACGCTGCTCAACGTTATAGTGCTTGCAGACCTTTTCAAGGATATCGTCGATGGTGAGCGGATGGTTATCGGCCTTCACAGCACGCTGGATGATGCGCTCAGCCAGATGCATGTCGATGTTGGAGTTGTAAACAATGGAATAAGCCATCAGCGAGTTCACCACACCTTCCAAGTCGCGCACGCTGCCATTGATGGTTTCAGCAATATAGCGAATGACCTCAGCAGGAATTTTCAGGCCGTCACGACGACACTTGGAATTGAGGATATCGACACAAAGCTGTACCGTAGGCTTCTCCAACTCAGCGATAAGACCGCAGGAGAAACGTGTCAGCATACGCTCGTGCAACCATTTCAGGTCGATTGGCGGACGGTCGCTGGCGAGGATAATCTGCTTGCCCAGACGGAACAGGTGGTCGAAGATATGGAAGAACGTAGTGACGGTCTTCTCAGCAGTAGCCCACTCCTGTACGTCGTCAACAATCAGCACATCGATGGTCTGATAGAAATTGATGAAGTCGTTGACCGTGTTCTGTCGACTGGCATCGGTAAACTGCACCTGGAACAAGCGGGCACTGACATAGAGTACGCGCTTCTCAGGATACATCTCCTTGCAACGCACACCGATGGCGTTGATGAGGTGCGTCTTGCCACAGCCCGAGGGACCATAGATAAAGAAGGGGTTGAACGTCGTCTTGCCTGGATGCTCAGCGATGGAGAGACCAACCGTTCGCGGGAGCTTGTTGGAATCGCCCTCGATGAAGTTCTGGAAGGTCTTCTTGGGATCCAGCTGCGGGTTCAGTCCCTGCGGAACAGCAGCATCGAGTGTCGTGGGCGACTGATTGCCACGTGTAACGACCTGCGGGCTTTCAATCTCTGCGGGCATCTCACCTTCCACAATCTGGGTGGCGTCCCTCCGATTCTTCTCACCTACCACAGTAACAATACGGTAGCGGAGAACGACACTGGTGCCATATACGCGCTCGAGTACCTTTCTTAACAAGCCAACGTAGTACTGCTCCAAGTACTCGTACACGTACGGACTTGGAACCTGCACCATGAGCGTGTGCTCTTGCTCCGAATAAGATTCGAAGACAATCGGCGCGAACCACGTTTTGTATTGCTGCTCTGTGACGTTTGCTTGGATGAGACGTAGACATTCACCCCAGAGCGCACTTTGACTTTTCACCATACTCGATTGCTTTAATTTAGCGGTTGCAAAGTTAGCATGTTTTTTTGGATTTTGCAAACGCCCAAAAATCATACGCAAATTGTACAATTGCCGTAACTTCCTAATAAAAGGCACGTTAGATTGTTTCACGAAAACGGCAATCAAAAAGCCCTATTTGAAAATTCGAACAATTTGATTATTAAACAGTTACAAAATCGCGCCTATATAAAGAGAATATATTTACATCCTTTAAGAATGAGCGCTGAACGCCATTAATATAGGGCTTTACAAAATCCCCTCATCAGAGGGAAAGAATTTTTGTTATTTAGACAAAATTTAAATTACTTATCTTTTCGGCCAAAAAGTGAGAAATGTACATAGCGTTTGGGATGTTGTTTCAAATCGATCATCAGGGAGTCGACATGACCCATTGTCGAAGCAGCATTACGATACAATTCCTGGTCACGCATCAGCAGGCCGAGAGTTCCTTCGTTGCTGTTAAGTTTGGCCGTCATCTGCTCCACATTCTGCAGTGTATTATTCACCTTGGCCATCGTCATAGCGATATCGAGGTCGCTGAGATTCTTGGTGAGGGTGTTGGTATTGTCCAGCACATTGTCGGCCTTCTCTATCATACCTGGCACCTGAGTCTTCAGGCTCGACGACAGATGCTTCAGTTCGTTCGTTGTCGACGACAGGTTGGCCGTAATTTGATCGATGTTTTGAAGTGAATTGCTTAGGGCGGGGTCAGAGAGCAGCATATTGACATGATAGAGGATCGAGTCGATCTTGGGTATCATCAGCTGAACCTGTGGAATGATCTCACTGGCTTTTGCCAAGGCACTCTGTTGGATGTGGCCAAAGATGGTATCACCTGGTTCCATCAGATCAACGGGATTGGGACCCAGAATCAGATCGAGTTCCACATTACCCATCAGATCCTTGGAGATCTCGGCCTTTGTGCCATTGGGAAGGTGCATTCTGTTGTTAAGGCCCAATACTGCCACGATCTCGTTGGTGCCATCGAAATTATAAATAACATCCTCAACGACGCCAACCCGGAAGCCATTGGAGTAGATAGGACTCGACACCGAAAGGCCGGCCACATTGGTAAACTTGGCATAATAACTGTCGGCTGAAGAGAACAATGTCATTCCCTTCAGAAACTTCAGGCCGAAAAACATGATGACGATGCCAGCAATGGCAACGAGTGCAATCTGAACTTCTTTTGAAAAAACCTTCATAGCCCTTATATCCTTTCTTATTTTATTTCACTCTTTTATTCTTGAATTCCTTGATAGCCTGCTGGACATCCATGCGCTTTCCACCCTTGAAGGCAATGATAAAGGCCTCGGGGAATTTATCCAGCAGCGACTTACGAAGATGGTAGATCTCATTATAATTCTCAGATACTCCAATGGTGTATTTCGTCATACCGTTCTCCACATAGGAGTCAACACCCGTCTGACCTTTCAAGCGACTGTCGCCTGCCTTGAGCTTCTGCGAACTGACGAGAATCTGCACCTTGAAGATCGGAGCATCTGCAGCAGCTATAGGCGCTACGACAGGCGTTTCTGGCTCTTTCTGAGGCTTAGCAGATTCCTGCACGGGCGTTACAGCAGGTGTTTCAGGAACGACCTGAGACTCCGTAGTTTCTTGAAGCTCTGGGGTCACAGACATCGGAGGCGTCTCTGCAGGAACAGCGGTAGTAGCCTGAGTCACCTGCGTAGGAGGCACTTGTGTCTGAGGTTCTTCCTTCTGAGGCTCATCCTTTACGACAGGCTTCGCAGGCGCCTTTTCTTCGACGGGATTAGGCAGATAGGGAACCGTGATGCTACCCCCATGACGCTTCTTATAGGCTGCGAAGGCATTGTAGATGCCGCGTGCATACTGCTCAGTGGCGGTGCTCGAATTCATATAGCGCTCCTCATCAGCCGTAGAGATAAAGCCCAACTCTATCAGACAGCCAGGCATAGACGTCAGCCTCAGCACTGCCAGATTATCCTGATGGGCACCCATATCTGCACGACCTGTAGCCTGACAGACATATCGTTGCATGTATTTAGCCAACTCCGCACTATTCTCCATATTGGTGTCCTGAATAAACTCAAACATGATGTTGCTCTCAGGAGAATTGAGGTCGAAACCACGATAGTTCTGCTTATAGTTTTGCTCCTGGAAGATAACGGCATTCTCACGCTTAGCGACCTCCAGGTTCTCTAAAACACCTGTCTTCTTACCTGTGCGACGGCTACGGCCTAACGTATAAGTCTGGAAGCCTCGGGCAATATGGCCCTTGGGCAAGGCATTGATATGAACGGAGATAAACAAATCGGCTTTGTTATTGTTGGCAATCTCTGCACGACGATAGAGTTCCACAAACTTGTCGGTCTTGCGGGTATAGATGACCTTCACATCAGGACAATTCTTCTCCACCAGCTTTCCAAAGGCGAGGGCGAATTTCAAGGTCAGATCCTTCTCACGGGTCTTGGCCACACCGATGGCACCAGTATCACCGCCACCGTGTCCGGCATCGATAACCAACGTGAACCTCTTGTTCTGTGCATCAGCCGATGTCACACAGAAAAGAAGCGTTATAAAGATGAACAGTATCTTTTTATACATTTATTCTTTTATTAAGTGAATCTCCACGCTGGCTCCCTCGCAATCCGCTCCCATAGGCGGATTCTGTTTGGTAAGTTCCAGATCGATGGAGGTAACCTGAGGAAAGGCTTGGCCAATGGCCGTAGCAATCCTTCCGGCTACATGTTCCAATAATTTCGAGGGCTGCTGCATCTCACGGGCTGCGATATCATAGAGGGTTGCATAGTTCAGCGTGTCAGCAACCTCATCACTCTGCATCGCCTGTTGCAAAGGGTAGCCTACCCTCAGGTCAAGCAGGAAATCCGCTCCCACCTGTCGCTCCTGGGGCATTACCCCATGAAAAGCATGAAAACGAACCTGCCTTAGATGGATATAACCAGCTGTCAGCCTCATGGCTCCACATTGTTACCAGCTCCCTCCGAGGCATCATTATCATCCTCTTCGTGAATGCCAGGAATATATTTTTTCAAGGCACGTTCCACACCAGTCTTCCAGGTATTGATACTCTCATCTTTCAGAGAGAGAGAACCAACCAGACGTACCACATGCTCTAAGGGCATACCATAGCGTAGCACACCAGAGATTAGCTTGGCATAGTTCCAATACTCCGGATTAAACTTCTCTGACAAGCCTTCGACCGTTGTCTTATAGCCGCGTTTGTTCTCAAACTGGAAGTCATAGCGCTTCGTGCCGTCGAAGTTCATCTGCTTGATAATTTTGCCGTGAGTGACAGTCTTCGGAAGGACAATACCCTCGTCATCGTCCTGCAAGCCGGTAAAGATCTCGTAGGGATAGCCATCGAGCAGTCCGACTAATGCCACCCACTTTTCCTTATTATTCTGGAAACGCACCACATCGCACTCCAACACCGCAGGGCGCACCTCTGTTACTTCGATATTACGATACTGGGAAGCACCAGCCAGAGCCAGGTCTGTCAATGCCATCAGTTTACTGGCATCTTCTGGTTTCAGAGCCTGAAAGCATTTTCCCAGCAGACTTGTGATTTTCTCACCATTCAGGTCGCTTCCTGTCTTGGCTGCCACCTGTGTTAACACGTCAGCAATGTGCTTGAACGAATCGTTTTTTGTTTCTGTTTGCATAACAATAGTCCTTTCTGGCTGCAAAGTTACACATTAGTTTCCTAAAACAGGAAACTTTTATGAGTTTTCTTTATAAAAAGTTCTCCAATTTGGAAAACATTCACTATCTTTGCAGCCAGAATCAGAATAAAACCACATAGAATATGAAGAATTTACTGACACGCAGAACCATCCGCAAATACAGTAGTCAAGAGGTCAGCGATGAACTGCTGAACCGTCTGCTGACAGAAGCTTCGCGCACCCAGACGATGGGCAATCTGCAACTTTACAGCGTCATCGTCACCCGTTCTGACGAGATGAAAGCCCAACTGTCGCCCTTACATTTCAACCAGCCGATGGTGAAGGAAGCACCCGTAGTTCTCACCATCTGTGCCGATTTTAACCGCACCAGTTTCTGGGCCAAATGTCGGAAGGCAGATCCTGGCTACGACAATTTCCTATCGTTTATCAATGCTTCCACCGATGCCCTACTCTACACACAGACGCTCTGCAACCTCATGGATGAGGAAGGACTGGGCTATTGTTATCTGGGCACCACCATCTATCAGCCACAGCAGATTATCGATGTGCTGCATCTGCCGAAGCTTGTGATGCCTGTCGCCACATTGACCGTAGGCTGGCCTGATGAGGAGCCGGAACTCACCGACCGTCTGCCCCTCGAGAGTTTCGTCCATCAGGAGCGCTACAACGATTATATGGGTTTGGACATCGACAAATACTATTATGAGAAAGAACACCTGCCCGAGAACCAGCACTTTGTACGTATCAACCACAAGGAGACGCTGGCGCAGGTTTTTACCGATATCCGCTATACCCGCAAGGACAATGAGGCGATGTCGAAGGAACTCATCCGCACGCTGGTCCGGCAAGGTTTCCTACCCTACACCATAAAAATGGGGCCCCTCGATTGAGGCGCCCCATTCTTTACTATTCACTATTAACTATTAACTATTCACTTTTAATTACACCTCGATTGGCTTGTACTTCGGAACCAATGCCTTCATGATGAACCAACCAATCAGGTAGGCCACAGCGCAGATGCAGAACACCACCATATAGGCAGCAGGTTTACCATCGAAACCGAAGAAAGTAAAGGCATTTTCAACACCGACCTTCTCAATAGACAGTTCTGCAGCCCAGTCGAAGAACTTACCTGAGCCAAAGTTAATACTCATCGAACCGATACCACCAGCCATCGTACCCAGGCCAACAATCGTACCGATGGTAGACTTCGGGAACATATCGCCAATGGTTGAGAACAGGTTGGCACTCCAAGCCTGATGTCCTGCACCCAGCAGACCAATCAGGATAGCGGGCCACCATGCGCTATAAGCTCCAAGCGGCTGTGCCAAGAGACCCAACAGCGGGAAGCAGGCGAAGATGAACATGGCGCGCATACGACCCAGATAGGGATTCATGCCCTGCTTCTCAACGAAGTAGGTAGGCAGATAGCCTCCACCAATGGATACAATGGTCACAATCGCATAGAGCGTGAAGATCAGCAGGATACCCATTGTAGAGTCAGAGGTATAGCCATACTGGTCGCTGAAATAGGCGGGCGCCCAGAACAGGAAGAACCACCATACACCATCAGTCATGAACTTACCCACGAGGAACGACCAGGTCTGCTTGTACTTAAAGCACTCGAAGAAAGGAATCACCTTCTCTTCCTTCACCTGCTCACGATCCTGCACTTCTGCGATATCGTTGTCCTGCTCGATGTAGTTGAGCTCCGTCTGGTTAACGAACTTGTTATGACGGGGCTTGTCGTAGAGCCAAGACCAGAGACCCATCCAGATGAAGCCAAGGGCACCGATGATGATAAACGCCATCTCCCAACCCCAGGCACGAGCCAGCAGGGGGATAGTAGCAGGAGCAGCCAGCGCACCCACAGAGGCACCACTGTTGAAGATAGAGGTAGAGAAAGCGCGGTCTTTCTTGGGGAAATACTCGGCTGTGGCCTTGATGGCAGCGGGGAAGTTACCAGCCTCACCGACGGCAAGAATCAGACGACAGGCGAGGAAGAGCCATACGGAAATGGTGGTCAACGCAGTGATACTACCACCAGCCAGTCCGAGAGCCGTCCATCCACAGGCAGCATGCAAGCAGGCGCCAACAGACCATACGAAGATGGCGATGAGATAGCCCTTCTTCGTGCCCATCCAGTCGATGAACTTACCTGCGAAGAGGTTGGCAATGGCATAGAAGAGCGAGAACATACCCGTGATGGTACCATAGTGGCTGTCTGTCCAATGGAAATCAGGGGCAATAAAGTCCTTCCAGGTAAGTGACAGAACCTGACGGTCCATGTAGTTAATGGTGGTTGCCAGGAAGAGCAACGCACAAATGACCCAACGGAAGTTGGACATTTTCGATGTTTGTACAGGAGTCATTTCGATTTACTATTTGACAATTTACTATTTACAATTTACTTGATGTCAATCACGGGGATGTTGTCCTTATCGTTGTAGTAGAGGTTCTCACCGGCCATACCCCAGATAAATGTATAATAATAGGTACCGGCAGCAGCGTGCATCGACCACTCAGGCGACATGATAGCCTGCTCGTTGTGCAACCATACCACACGACTCTCCTGAGGCTCACCCATAATGTGGGCGATGGTCTGCTCCTGAGGCAGGTTGAAATAATAGTAGGCCTCGATACGACGACCGTGGGTATGAGGAGGCATCGTGTTCCAGGCAGCACCAGGATTAAGCTGTGTCAGACCGAGCTGCAACTGACAGGGGCCTTCCTCCAATACATCATTCACGATAAGCTTATAGACAGTACGATTGTTACACTCCTCCAACGAGCCTACGGGTCCCCAGACAGCAGCCTTCAACGAGCCCTTACGTCCGTCGAGGGTGATCCACTGCGTCTTATAGTGCTGATGGGCCGTTGCTGAGTTCAGATAGAACTTAGCTGGTTTTGCGGCATCCTTCGAACGGAAGAGCACCTCTTTGTTCACGTCCTTGTCCTTAGCGATGTGACCACGACCGATATAGAGGGCTTCCTTCGGTGAGAGCGCATACTCCTTACCATCGACGATGACCACACCTTCACCTTCGCCGCAGTTCACCACACCAAGCTCACGGTTGTACAGGAAATACTTCTCCTTGATACCGGGGTCTACATCAAGGCCCAGTTCCAGGAAGTTCTCCAATTTCAGGGTTTTGTTCACAGGCATCGCACCACCGAAAATAAAGCGGTCGTAGTGAGAGTAAGTGAGATTGATCTCATCGGCCACCATCACCTTCTCCATCACGAAGCGCTCACGCAGGGTCTTCGTGTCATAGTGCTTCACATCCTCGGGATGACAAGCCGTCTGGAAATTCACCTTCTGCTGGCCAAAGCCACTCGTTAAGCTACTCATAAGCATTAAACATAAAATTGTTCTTTTCATTGTTTTATTATCTTAATTATTCATTATTCATTTTTTCTTCGGCCACGATACGCTTGCGGTTGATAAACACCATACCGATGGTAATAACCGTCAGGATTGCTGCACCAATATAAGCAAGGTTGTTCACGCACTTATAGATCACCCAGCCAAAGAGGCTCGATGCAAAGTCGAGAGCACCAGCCTGGAAACCTTCGGGAATCTTAGCAGCAGGATCCTGCGTCTGGGCATACACGGTCTGAGCAGCCTGAGAGAAAGCAGGGGCCATATCGGTAACAAACCACAGACCGATGCCAACAGCCACGATACCCACGATCAGCGTCTTGATCACATTACCCTTCGTATACGGCAGCACCATCACAAACACATAGAACATACCCGCAAGCGATGCCAGCGGCAGGAACTCGTTGCCAGGCAGAGCCACAGCCATCAGCAGGGCCAGAGGAATCAGTATCAGCGATGCCACCAGCGTCGTAGGATGACCAATCACCAGTGCGGGCGACATGCCGATGTATACTTTCTTACCAGCCCACTTCTTCTGAACCACCTCCTGCGTCTTCTCAGCAATAGGTTTCAGACCGTCGATGAAAAGTTTGGTGATGCGTGGTATCAGCTCCATCACGGCACCCATCGTCACACCGAGGAACAACACCTTCTTGATATCCAGCTGAGCCACAGCACCTATCAGCGCACCTACAATCACACCCAGTACAATCGGCTCACCCAGCACACCGAATTTCTTTTTCAGTCCCTCCGCATCGATATCGAGCTTCGAGAATCCAGGAATCTTATCCAGCAGCCAGTTGATGCCGATAGCGAATGCCGTGAAGCTCTGACAGAAAGGCTGCGGGATGGAGATACCGTCCATATCGTCGTAGTAGCTCTGGAACTTATCAGCAGTCAGATCGGCCATCACCAGTGTGATGATGTAACAGACGATGGCAGCAAAATAGCCCCACGCCAGACTCTGGTCCATCACGAAATAGGCCACAGCACCGATAAAGGCGAAGTGCCAGTAGTTCCACAAGTCGATGTTCACTGTACGCGTACATTTTGTAATAAGCAACAGGAAATTCACACCCAGACAAATGGGGATGATCAATGCGCCCACAGCTGTATTATAAGCCACTGCCGCAGCAGCGGGCCAACCCATATCAAACACACCGAGCTGCAGGTTATAGAGCTTTGAGATCTCACTCAGCGGCGAGCCGAAGTTATTCGTCAGCAGGGCTGTCACGATACCCAGTCCCACGAATCCGACACCCACATAAAGTCCTGATTTCAAAGACTTTCCGAACTTCATGCCGATGCAGAGTCCGATGATGGTAAACAGGATAGGCATCATCACCGATGCACCCAGACTGATAATGTAACTAAATACTTGTTCCATTGTTTAACGATCGATAATTTCTATTTGTTTTAGCTTTAAACGCTGCAAAGTTACAAAAAAATAGCGAAATGCATCGCATTCCGCTATTATTTTTTTACGTTATCGTTAACGTAACTATCAATCTTGGAAGTAAACACGTTTGACACGGTTGGAGACTCCCGTGAGAATCTCATAGGGGATGGTGTCGGTGATATCGCTGAGTACGGTGACGGGCAGATGCTCTCCAAAGATCTCCACCTGATCGCCCTCACGACAATCGATGCCTGTGACATCAATCATTGCCACATCCATACAGATATTACCCACGTACTCCGCTTTCTGACCATTGACCAAACAGTAGCAATGACGATTGCCTAGGTGACGATTCAGTCCGTCTGCATAACCGATAGGAATGGCAGCAATCACAGAGTCGTGATCTATCTTACCCTTGCGACTATAACCAACGGTATCGCCTGCCGGCACATGACGCATCTGGAGGATAGTGGTCTTCAACGTGGAAACGGTAGAGAGGATGCGGTTGTCCCGAGGATCAACGCCATAGAGGCCGAGACCCAAACGACACATATCCATCTGACGTTCTGGGAAATGCTCAATACCCGCAGAATTATCCATGTGGCGCAGGATCTTATGACTGAAAGCGGCTTGAAGTTTCTTGCTGCCGGCATCAAACTTTGCGAACTGTTCAGCTGAGAAAGTGTCGAAATCGTCACTATCGGAACCCACGAAATGCGAGAATACCGAGCGCGGAATGATGGCGTTCTGGTGTTTCAAGCGGTCGATGAGTTCATCCATATCAAATTCAGGATCGAAGCCCAGACGATGCATACCCGTATCAAGTTTGATATGCACGGGCCAACCAGTGATACCTTCCTTGCGGGCAGCACGGATGAGTGCATCAAGCAGACGGAAGCTATACACCTCCGGCTCCAAGTCGTAGTCGAACATAGTCTTAAAGGCAGTCATCTCAGGATTCATGATCATGATATTCGCCGTGATACCAGCCTTACGGAGGGTGACACCCTCATCAGCCACCGCCACCGCAAGATAATCCACATGATGATCCTGCAATGTCTTGGCTATCTCCACAGCCCCTGCCCCATAGCCATCGGCTTTAATCATACACACCATCTTCGTTTCCGGCTTCAGAAACGAACGGTAGTAGTTCAGATTCTCCACCACAGCATTGAGGTTTACCTCGAGGATGGTCTCGTGCACCTTCTGTTCCAACTGCTCCGTTATCTGGTCGAAACCAAAAGGACGGGCACCTTTCAGCAGGATCAGTTCGTTACGCAGACTCTGGAAGACATCGCTGGATAGGAAGTGCTGCACATCAGCGAAGAAGCACTTTTCATTGATATGTATTCTGTCAGCCTGTGCCGTCAATTCCGGACCAATACCAATAAACTTTTCCACACCACGTTTCACACAGAGATCGCTGACCTGTGCATAGAGTGCCTCTGGCGAAGAGCCTGACTGGAAAATGTCGCTAAGGATGAGCGTCGGTTTCAAGGGGACATTTCTGCGCTGCATGAAGTCGAGGGCGATATCAAGCGAATTGATGTCGGAGTTGTAGGAGTCGTTGATGAGGATACAACCACGCTGACCTTGTTTCACCTCCAATCGCATAGCGACAGGCTCTAACTGAGGCATACGCTCAGCCAATTGTTCTGCTGTCAGACCCAGATGCAGGGCGACAGCCGCACAGGTGATGGAGTTCTCAATAGAAGCCTCATCGATAAAGGGGATCTCGAAACGGCCTTCCTCATCCTTGTAACGATAAGCTATCACGGTAGAATCTGAATCCTTGCTGCATTCGATGCTCTTCACAAACAGAGCTGCCTGCTCATCACACTGCGACCAGGCAATCTTCTCACCCTGATAATTCATCCGTCGGATACAACGACTCACGACATCATTATCCGAACAATAAACCATTGCCTGAGTGTCGTGCATCAGTTCCAGTTTCTCCATACATTTCTCCTCCATCGAACGGAAGTTCTCCTGATGGGCACTACCCAGACAGGTAAGTACGCCGATGGTGGGTTGGATGATATCTCTCAATGCCAACATCTCACCAGGCTGACTGATACCAGCCTCGAAAATACCCACCTCCGTCTGTTCATTCAATAGCCATACGGAGAGAGGCACACCAATCTGGGAGTTATAGCTGCGAGGCGAACGCACAATCTTCTGTGAAGGCAGGAGCAACTGGTAGAGCCATTCCTTAACCATCGTCTTACCATTGGAACCCGTGATACCCACTACTGGCACATCGAACTCATCACGATGACGCTCTGCCAGTCGTTGGAGGGCTGCCAAGGTATGAGGCACACGCAGGAAATTCGCCTCAGAGAAACGGGTATCATAATGCTCAGGCACCTGTTCCACCACAAAATGACGCACGCCACGACGGTAGAGATCGTCGATATAACGATGCCCATCGTTGCGCTGGGTCTTCAAAGCAAAGAACAGGGTTTCCTCTGGGAAACAGAGACTGCGACTGTCTGTCAGCAGCCAGCGAATATCGCCTTGGAGTGTTCCATAGCGACGGGCTCCGATGAGCGTCGCCACCTTTTCAATCGAATATTTCATTTCTAACGTATTTTTGTTTTAGAGTGCAAAGTTAGGATATTTTTCCGATAACGCAGCTACTTTTAACATTGTTTTATCCATCAAGGCCTTGTAGTCCTCAGAATCGGGGTCAAAGGGCTTGTGGTTCAGAACGGCCTTCAAAGGGGCCCACTCTGCCAGAAAGGCCTTAGCCTCATCGCTCAGATAGACTTCTGAGAACCGCTGCCAAATATACTCCACCGCCTGATCAGAAGGGTGCAGCATGTCTTCCTTATAGAAGCGGTAGTCGCGCAACTCATCATTCACAATCTCATAGGCGGGAAAATAAGCAACGGACTGACACGGACGATTCGGACTTTTCTGGCTGCAAACATGATCTACTGCCAACAGCAATGTGGCTTTCGAGAGCTGGGAGCCATGATAGCCGTATTTGCGATAGCGAATGGGGCTCACAGTGAGTACAATATGCGTCTCTGGATTCATCTCACGGAGCAAATCAATAGCCTTTGTCAGATAATCTGCGCACTCATCTACAGAGAGTTCTTCTTCCTCGAAGAGCGACTGCGGACGCTTCTGGCAATTATCAACGATCTCACCCGTCTCCTTCAAACGATAGACGTGATTGGTTCCTAAAGTCAGGAATGCGTAACAGGGGGACGGTTCTTTTGTTACACCAGCTGATGTAACAAAAGAACCGTCCCCCTGTTTCACTATGCGCTGGATGGTGTGAAGGATGGAAGCGGGATTATACATCACGCCGAAAGGATTAACCACCGTACGGAACTTCTCTTCCTGAAACCTTCGTCCAATACTGTCAGCGAAGCAAGAGCCAACAAAAAGCATTGACTCGCAAGGGCCTATCCTAAACCCCGGATCAGGAATATCAACAATAGTCCTAAATTCCATCAGCTTCTACTGATTTGCAATCCTGTGGTCGAAAGCGACATCTCTACGAAACGGGCATTCTTATTCTGACGATTCTCGCCCAAGATCTGTTTGATACGGGCAGCAGCCTCAGGATCCTTGGCAATCATATAGAGATAGCCACCACCACCAGCTCCGGGCAACTTATATCCCAGACAGAGGTCATCAATCAGATTGGTAAGTGCTGCCACTTGTGGCGGGTTGGTGCCACTGTCGAGTGCCTGGTTCTGCTGCCAAGTCTTTCTGACGAGCAGACCCATCTGCTGGAAATCATTACGCTGAATAGCCTCATACATCTCCATCGTATGCGCCTTCATCTCACGCAGCATATTCAATTCTTCATGATGGTTGAGGAACATCCGGCGCACAATCTCCGCCAAGATACTCTTTGCCGTACGGGTAATGCCCGTATAATATAATAAGTGACAAGCCCGATATTCAGGCTGTGTCCATAAGTCGTTGGGGAGCCAGCGCACCTGAGGACTCTGATCAAAGCCCCTACCCGTCTGCAACAGCTTCACACCACCCAATACGCCTCCAAACTGATCCTGCCATCCACCACCAGTGGTGAGCATCTGTTCCAGCATTAGCGTACGACGACCTATCTCGTTCTTATCCCAGCCCAGACCGCAGAAGTCATTCAAGGCACCTAACACCGTCGATGCAAGAATACTCGAAGTACCCAGTCCGCTACCGGCAGGAATGGCCGAGAGCAGGGTTAGTTCGATACCAGCACCGAAGGCTTCGAGTTGAGAGTGGAGAGTTGAGAGTTGAGAGTTTGCTCCGAAACCCGCGAGGACAAGGGCGGCTTTCGGAATAGAGAATGGCGAGCCGACATGCATGAAGTCCATGAGCTGTTCGTTTGTCTCTATCACCTCCACGGCACCGAGGTCGATACTACGCAACACGATACGTGGTTCTTTCGATGGTTTGACGTAAGCCTGCAAAGGCGGCTGACCATTCAGTTCGATGGCGAAGTTTATCACATTACCCCCCTCCATCAGACAGTATGGCGGGGTATCCGTCCATCCGCCAGCAATATCGATTCTCACTGGCGAACGTCCCCAGACTATCTGATCGTCAGCCACACAGAGGGACGGTTGCTGTTGATCAACAGCTGCATATTTACATAGGCCCTCGCGAAGCAAAGCGAAAGCCTTCTCGCTATCGCCAAGGAACATGGCATTGTGGATACGTGTCATCAGTGGGGCTTCTTCTCCGAGAGGCTCGGGCAGAGGTATCTGTTCTTTCTCAAACGCCTCAGCCGCATCGGCCAAGTCAAGCTGATAAAACACACTGTGACGCCAGTTCTTGGCCAGTGCCTGCCAGTTCTCCTTACGATACTTCCGGCGCTGTTCAAACAACCGTTTCAAATTCGCCCGCTCAGCCACTTCATTGCTGTTCAACGGCTCATCTATCCGATACCGCCGCACCTCATAATCACTCTCTCCCACAGGCACCACATCGATACAATCGCCAGGTTCCAGACTGATCTCCCAATCATTCTCCGCCACACCCGTAATCACGTGGTCATGCGTCAGATGCCAACGAGGTCCCACAAAACTATTCTCCACCCACACATTCGTATTTTCCTCCGTAAACGGAATCTTCATCACGGAATTCTGCACGAAGATCGAGGGATGGGGTTTGCGGTCGATATGCATGATCTCCCGCTGATCATTCACCAGATTCTGCAACCGCATGGTCGAGGCGATCATCTCCCGCGAGGTGCCGAAGTGATAGAACTCTCCCCCAGCCAGCGGCAGGATGGCCACTTTTAGCGAGGATATCTCACCATCAGACTTCGAGGGGTCTGTGCCTAAGGCGCAGCCGAACTCAGAGTAGAGATCATATTCCTTGAAATCATTCGGATTACTCGGAGTAATCTGAATACTCCGATTATTCAGACTCCTCCTCATCAGCAGCGACACAGCCTTATCGCTCAACAACCACACACCGATATCCGTCAGATAGAAATGATCCTTCTGCAGTTCAGCAAGCGTCTGCACCGACGGTTTTTGAAGCATCTGTTTCAGCACCGACGGTGTACGACGATCGCTGACAAACACCCCGTGATTCTTTGCCACCGAGGCATCGAGCCAGAGACCATAGCACACCACATCAGCATCGGGAATAGGTTGCAGGGGCTGTGTGGCACGAATCAACACATCGCCACTCACCACCATCGTATGCAGGGATTCCGGCGCTGCCGCCATCATCTTCTCATACAATGGCAACTGCACACTCATCAGGTCCTGTGAGAGTTTCTGTCCCCGTTCCCATCGGAACACTGGCAACGGCATCAGCACCTTCCCAGAAACAGCATAGCTCGGCAGACGTTTACTCTGTCCACCAGCATGAATCAGGATACGCTTCTCTTTCGCAAGCCATGCTTCAAACTCCTGACTCCCGACTCCTGACTCCCGACTCCTATACGCCTCCTGCAGGAGCCACGCCGTACCGCCACCGCTGCCGAGACGATGTCCTATCGGATCGCACGTGCAGAAATACTCCTCGCGGCAGAGTCCCGTCACTTCATGAAAACTCCTCACCAGATTCGGGGGCAACGACAGCAGCTTTTTCATTTCTTCCTACGTTTCCACTCCATATAGGCAGCGCCCAGCACCACCAGAATCAGAATGACATATGAGACATAGGCTATCGTCTCTGTGGTATTCACCGACTTCGGTTTGAAGGTCAGCACCACCTCATGCTTTCCGGGCTTCACATTCAGGGCACGCAGGATATAGTTCACACGTCCCAGTTCTGCAGGTTGTCCGTCGACGGTAGCCGTCCATCCGGGATAATATACCTCAGAGAACACCACGACACCACCCTTGCCAGAGTTCACCTCATAAGAGAGTTCATTAGGCTCATAGGTCTTGATGGTCACGATACTCACGCTATCCTGCTCCACAGCGTCGCCGAGCTGTGTCTTGAACTTCGCATCAGCCACGGCCTCATGACGCAGATTGAGTTTTCCGATAGCGTCAATCTCCTCGTTGGCATTCGCCGCATACTGGATCTTATCCACAAACCAGGCATTGCCGTAGGTATAGGGATTCTGCAACGGTACCGTCTGACCACCCTGCAAGGGGAAGATCATATACTTTGTATTCAGCATATTCAACACGGGCCAGATGCTGTCACCGTTGATCTTTGTCATATCGCCACCAGCCTCTGAGACAGCGCCGAATATCTGCTGCATCTCAGGCGAGATATACTGTTCGATCATCTCCTGATAGCGGCGCAGTTTGGCAGCATGATAACCACCGATACTCTTATGATAGTAAGAGGTTTCATTCTCATTGAAGGTGTTCGACGCGAGATTCAGCACACGGTAGTCGAGACTCTTGTCGTGCAGGATCTGTTCGTCGGCCTGCGTCATCTGCTGCGGAGCCTCACGCTCACTCTTCGGCACAAACATCTCGTCGTTGAGATAACGCTTGTTCACCGTCCAGAGATCCACGAGACAGATCACGAGGAGGATACCCACAGCATACTCCTTCTTCAACTTGCCAAAAGCAAATGCCAGCAGGATACCCGTTCCCACCAGAATGATATAGAACGAGCGCAGGGCATCGCTGGTAAACATCGCCTGACGCATCTCTGTGAGATTAGCCATAATCGGCCTCAGATGTTCTGCGGGAAGTCCCTGCAAGGCCTGCATCTCACTCGTAGAAATAAAGCTACTGAAGAAGGTTGACGGCATCACTGAGAACAACATGGCGATACCACCCGTCAACAAGAAAGAGATACCCACATACTTCAATCTCGGTTTGATCTGCTCAGGCTCTTCCATGAATTTCTTCAATCCCAGCATCGCCAGCAGAGGAATCGTAAACTCTGCAATCACCAATATCGATGCCACCGTACGGAACTTGGCGTACATCGGCACATAATCGAGGAAGAAGTCGGTAAATCCCATGAAATTCTTTCCCCACGACAGCAGGATCGACAGGATGGTAGCTGCCAGCAGTGCCCACTTTATCGGACCCTTCACGATAAACAGTGCGAGGATAAAGAGCATCAGCACGAAGGCACCCACATACACCGGACCACTCGTTCCCGGCTGCTCTCCCCAATACTGACCTATCTGATTGTAAATCTCCATATAGTTCGGATCGGCCTTCGCCATCGCCGTTTCATTCATACTCAGAGGCACCGAGGCACCACCCTTTGTATTCGGCACCAACAACGTCCAGGTTTCTCCGATGCCGTAGCTCCACTGGGTGATATAGTCGCGTTCCAATCCGCTACTGGTCTGATTGACGGAATTCTGCTTCACCAGCTCACTCTTGCCACGCATCGACTCCTGCCCATACTGCCAGGTATGATAGAGGTTCGACAGGTTCATACAAAGGCCTAAGACACCTGCCGCCAAACACACACCCGTAGCCTTCGCAAACCTTACCAGCTGTTTCTCGCGGATGGCTTCCACCAGCCAGGCGATAATCAGGAAGAGGATGATAAACAGATAATAATACGTCATCTGCACGTGGTTGGCATTGATCTCAAACGCCGTGAAGATAGCGGTCACGACGAAACCCCACAGGTATTTCCCCCGATAGGCCAGTACGATACCCGCAATCATCGGTGGCAGATAGGCCAGAGCCCACACCTTCCAGATATGTCCGGCAGCGATGATGATCAGAAAATAGGTACTGAAAGCCCAGAGGATAGAACCCAGCGCTGCCAGATGCTGACGGAAATCAAACGCACGGAGCAGGATATAGAATCCCAGCAGATAGGCGAAGACGAACCACACATTCTCAGGCAACCACAGATGGTAGGCGTTGATAGCTTGCGTCAGGTTGTCGGTAGAGTGATACGACGGTGCCATCTGATAGGTGGGCATACCACCAAACAGGGCATTTGTCCAACGACTGCGTTCTCCTGTCTTCTGGAGATACTCGATACCCTCCTGTCCGGCTCCTCTTCCGGCCGAGGCATCATGACGATACAGAATACGTCCCTCGATGTCGGCAGGGAAGAAATAAGCGAAGGCCAGAACGGCAAACAACAGCACTGCCAACACGTCGGGCAGGCACTTCTTTAATAATGTCATAACTTGCAAGTTTATTAATCTGCGTGCAAAATTACAAATAAATTATGAATTATGCATTATTCGCTCGAATTTATTCGCTTTGCTTGCAAAGAATTATGAATTATTTCGTATCTTTGCAGTCGAAATATGGAAGAAAACGTTATTACCAGTGTCCAAAACGCCCGCGTCAAGCATGTTGTAGCCCTGCAACAGAAGTCCTCGCTCCGTCGTGAGGAGGGTCTCTTTGTCGTCGAGGGCCAGCGCGAGATAGAGCACTGCATTGCCTGCGGCTACGAGGTGGTAGAAGTGTATAAAAGGAGTCAGGAGTCAGGAGTCAGGAAAGAAGTAGAATACCTTGTTTCGCCCCAGGTCTATGAAAAGATGGCCTATCGTGGCTCTACCGAGGGAATTATCGCTGTGGCGAAATGCAAAGACCACTCTCTGAGTATTCTCTCACCTCTTACCTCTTACCTCTCACCTCTCATCATCGTCCTCGAACGTGTGGAGAAACCCGGCAACCTGGGAGCCATCCTGCGTACCGCCGAGGCTGCTGGTGTCGATGCCGTCATCGTCTGCGACCCGCTGACAGATCTCTACAACCCGAACCTCATCCGTGCCAGCATCGGTGGCGTCTTCAATGTACCCACCGCCGTCTGCACGTCAGAGGAGTGCATCGCCTTCCTCAAAGCCAACCGCATCAAGATCCTCACGGCACAGTTGCAGGACTCCAACGAATATTATGACTACGACATGACGCAAGCCACTGCCATCGTCATGGGAACAGAGTCTACGGGACTCACCCAGCAGTGGCGCGAGGCTGCCGATGCCCATATCCGCATCCCCATGCTGGGACGCCTCGACTCCCTCAACGTCAGTGTCAGCGCCGCCATCCTCATGTACGAAGCGGTCAGACAGAGAAAGGTAAAAAAGTAAAAAGGTAAAATATGAAGATTGGAATGATTGTAGCAATGGAAAAGGAGTTGAAGCAGCTCCGTCCATTATTCTCCGAAGACCAGGTGATCCTGCAAAAGAGCGGCATCGCCACCGTCAACGCAGCCATACAGACGGTAGAAATGATCCGTCAGTACAAACCCGACTGCATCATCTCCAGCGGATGTGCCGGCGGCAATGGCGCCGATATCAACCTGCAAGATGTGGTGGTGAGTTCGGAACTCACCTATCACGACGTGTATTGTGGCAAGGCCATCGACGATACCACCGTCTATGGACAAGTACAGGGCCTGCCCGCACGCTATCAGGCCGACCCCTATCTCCTGGAAAAAGCGAAACTCACGGGTGCGAAGCCAGGCTTGATTGTCACTGGCGACTGGTTTGTCGACTCCAAGGAGAAGATGCGCGAGATCGTCGGACACTTCCCTGAGGCGAAAGCCGTCGATATGGAGTCGTGTGCCATCGCACAGGTATGCTATATCTATAAGGTGCCCTTCATCTCCTTCCGTCTCATCAGCGACATCCCCCTGCGCGACACCGATGCCTCGCAGTACCACAATTTCTGGGACTCCGTCGCCGAGAAATCATTCCAAACCACCAAGACATTCATCGAATCTCTCTAAATCGTCAAATTGTTAAATAGTCAAATAGTCAAATCATGGAGGTTATTCAGAGTTTTACGATCGACCACACGCAATTGAAGCCCGGTATCTACGTCTCCCGCGAGGATAAAGGGTTCACCACATACGACCTGCGCATCACCGAACCCAATAAGGAACCTGCCGTTGCCCCTGCCGCCATGCATAGTATGGAACACCTCATGGCCACCTGGTTCCGCAACTCCCGGGTCAAGGACGATGTGGTCTATGTGGGTCCCATGGGTTGCCTCACTGGCATGTATATCATCATGACGGGCGCTTACACCGTCGAGGACATGCGCCAACTCACCATCGAATGCTTGAAGTGGATACTCACCCAGAATGAAGTACCTGCCACCCGACCCGAGGCCTGCGGCAACTATCTGCTCCATGACCTCCCGATGTGCAAGTGGGAAAGTGCCCGCTATCTCGATCGTCTGCAAAACGATTTCCACTCCGAGTACACAAAACTCCAGATTACCCTCGACGACGGCAAAGTCTTCGCCGATGCATAGCAACAATCAAACAACACATATCAACATGAAGATCAACTATTCTTATCTCAGCCTCATGATGGCACTTCTGCTGACCCTTTCCTGCGGCGGCGAGAAGAAAAAGCCACACGATGCCGTACAGTACAAAACCCTGGTGGTGAGTAAGAAAGACATGACACTCTCCCACCAGTACAGTGCCCGTCTCACAGGACGGCAGATCGTAGAGGTGCGTCCCCAGGTATCAGGCAACATCACCCGCATCTGTATCAACGAGGGCGATGCCGTCCGCAAGGGACAACTGCTGTTCGTCATCGACCAGGTGCCTTACCGTGCAGCCCTCGATGTGGCCGTAGCAGCCCGTAAGACGGCAGAAGCCCGTCTGGCAACGGCCAAGATGAACTACGACAACGAGGCCCGTCTGCAACAGGGCAATGTCGTTGGCGAAGTATCCGTGCAGACCATGCGCAATGCTCTCTCAGAAGCCGAGGCCGCTCTGGCAACGGCAAGGGCGCAGGAGGTGAATGCCCGCAACAACCTGAGCTATACCGAGGTGAAGAGTCCCGTCAGCGGTGTGGCATCGATGATTCCCTGGCACGTGGGATCCCTCGTCAGCAGCACCATTAGCGAACCGCTGGTGACGGTAGCCGACGACTCGGAGATGTATGCCTATTTCAGCATCAGTCAGGATCAGGCCCTCAACCTCCTCGATCAGTATGGTTCGATACAGGAGTTCATCGCCAAGGCCCCGACTGTAGACCTGCTCCTCAACAACGGGAAACCCTACGAGCAGAAGGGACATGTCAGTGCCGTCAGTGGTACCGTCGACACCAAGACAGGTGCCGTCACCCTGCGCGCCACCTTCCCCAATGCCACCAGCATGCTCCATCACGGTGCCAGTGCCACAGTGATCGTGCCCTCACAACACCAGCAGTGCATCGTCATCCCTCAGGAGGCTACCTATGAACTGCAGAACCGCTCGTTCGTCTACCGTGTCATCGACGGCAAGACCAAGTCTACCGCCATCACCGTGTTCCCCCAGAACAACGGAAAGGAATATATTGTGGAAGAGGGCCTCAACGCCGGTGATACCATCATCGCCGAAGGTGCCGGCCTGCTCAAAGACGGAATCGAAGTGAATGTAGAGGTAAGAGGTAAGAAGTAAGAGGTATGAACGTTAAGACTTTTATTGATCGCCCTATACTCTCCGGCGTGATTTCAGTACTGATGGTGCTTGTCGGCGTCATCGGACTGAGCCAGCTCGCCCTCGAACAGTTCCCGGAGATAGCCCCGCCCACCGTCCGCATCATGGCCAGCTATACCGGCGCCAATGCCGAGACGGTGCAGAAAAGTGTCGTCGTACCCCTCGAAGAAGCCATCAACGGTGTCGAGGGTATGATGTACATGACCTCCAACGCCTCCAACAACGGTTCCGGCTCCATCGGTATCTTCTTCCGTCAGGGCACCGATCCCGATATGGCGATGGTCAACGTACAGAACCGTGCCGCCACCGTACAGGGCCGTCTGCCGAGTGATGTGGTGAAGAGCGGACTCACCGTGCGCAAGCGCCAGACATCGAATATCAAGCAGATCGCCATCTACAGTCCTGACAGCACCTTCGACCGTGCTTTCCTGGCCAACTATACAAAGATCAACATCGAGCCGCGCCTGAGCCGTATCCCCGGTGTGGGTGAGGTCAACGTCATGGGTGCCGACTACTCCATGCGTATCTGGCTCGACCCTCTGAAGATGGCCCGCTACGGACTCACCCCCAGCGACATCACCCAGGTGCTCAACGAACAGAATGTGGAGGTGGCCACAGGTACTCTCGGTGCCGAGAGCCAGAACACCTTCCAGTATGTGCTGAAATACCGCGGACGCTATGAGGATGAACAGGGCTACGAGAACCTTGTCATCCGTTCGCTGCCCAGCGGCGACGTGCTCCGCATCAAGGATATTGCCAAGGTGGAACTCGGTTCACAGAACTACAACATCATCGCCGAGACCAACGGCTCACCGGGTGTCAACGTTTCCATCAACCAGGTGGCAGGCTCCAATGCCAATGAGATCATCAAACAGATTGACCGTGAGATAGAGAATATCCGCGGCTCGCTGCCGCCGGGCATCGTCATCGAAGACCTCGAATCAAAGAAGGACTTCCTTGATGCCTCCATCACCAGCGTGGTAGAGACCCTGCTCGAAGCCCTGGCACTGGTCATCCTCGTGGTGTTCCTCTTCCTGCAGAGCTGGCGCGCCACCATCATCCCCGCTGTGGCCATCATGGTGTCACTCATCGCCACCCTCGCCGTTATCTATGCCATTGGCTTCTCCCTCAACATGCTCACGCTCTTCGCCCTCGTACTGGTCATCGGTACTGTGGTCGATGATGCCATCGTGGTGGTAGAGGCCGTACAGGCCAAGCTCGACGAAGGCGGACAAAGCACCTACAATGCTACCATCGCTGCCATGCATGGCATCACCTCGGCATTGGTCACCACCACCCTCGTCTTCATGGCGGTGTTCGTACCTGTGTGCTTCATCGGTGGCGTCACCGGCACCTTCTATACCCAGTTCGGACTCACCATGGCCATCGCCGTGGGTATCTCCCTCTTCAACGCCCTGACGCTCTCCCCTGCCCTCAGCGCGCTGATCATGCGACCCAATGCGAGTCTGGCAGAACAGAACAAAGGATTCAAGGCCCGCTTCAATGCCGGCTTCAACGCCGTGCTCAATCGTTATAAGAGCGCTGTGGCTGTCGTCATTCCTAAGCGCTGGCTCGCTGCCGCCCTCGTCGTGGTGGCCATTCTCGGCCTCGGCTGGATGATGAAGACCACCAAGACCGGACTCGTTCCCAACGAGGATATGGGTACCGTGTTCATCAATGTCCAGGCCTCCCCGGGCAGCAGCCTCCAACAGACCTACCATATATTAAAAGAGGTGGAGGAGCGTATCAAGGATCTGCCGCAGCTGCGTATCTACTCGCTCATCGCAGGTAACTCCAACAACTTCGAACAGTCCTCCTCCAACGGTAACTTCACTTTGAAACTGAAAAAGTGGGGCGAGCGCAAAGGCAAAGGCGACGATGTGCAAAGTGTGGTCGACGAGATCTACCGTCGCACCGCCGACATCGCCAACGCGAAGATACAGGTCAACACGCAGAACATGCTCCCGGGCTTTGGACGTATCAACGGCTTCGAGCTCCACGTACAGGACAAGCACGGTGGCACCATCCAAGATCTACTCACCTATACCAACCGCCTCATCGCCGCCCTCAACGAACGGCCTGAGATCAGCCGTGCCTTCACCAATTTCTCGCTGAAATACCCGCAGTACCGCGTCGAGGTCGATGCCGCCCTCTGTAAACGCAACGGAGTGTCGCCCAGCGATGTGCTGGCAGCCCTCAGCGGCTATATCGGCGGTTCCTACGCCTCCAACTTCGTACGCTTCACCAAACTCTACCGTGTGATGGTGCAGGCGTCGCCCGAATACCGTCTCGATACCGAGTCGCTCAACAACATCTTCGTACGCACTTCCTCTGGTGAGATGTCGCCCATCGGCCAGTACCTCACCCTGACGCGTATCTACGGTTCCGAGACCCTCGCCCGCTTCAACCTCTTCCCCAGCATCCAGTGCGGAGGCACCGCTGCCGAGGGTTACAGCTCAGGTCAGGCCATCGACGCCATCCGCGAGACAGCGGCAGAGGTGTTGCCCGAGGGCTATGACTATGAGTTTGGTGGCATGAGCCGTGAGGAGGCATCGGCACAGAACACCACGGCCCTCGTGTTCATCATCTGTATCGTGTTCATCTACCTCATCCTCTGCGCCCTCTACGAGAGCCTGTTCATCCCCATGGCAGTCATCCTGAGCGTACCCTTCGGACTGCTCGGAAGCTTCCTCTTCGCCCACCTCTGGGGACTGGAAAACAATATCTACATGCAGACGGGACTCATCATGCTCATCGGCTTGTTGTCGAAGACAGCCATCCTCCTGACGGAATATGCTTCCACGCGTCGGCGCCAAGGCATGGGCATCGTCGAGGCAGCCCTTGATGCTGCTGCCGTCCGACTGCGACCCATCCTCATGACGTCGCTCACCATGGTGTTCGGATTGCTACCCCTGGCCCTCGCCACAGGTGTAGGCGCCAATGGCAACCGCTCCCTCGGCGTGGGTGCCATCGGTGGCATGCTCATCGGCACCATCGCCCTACTCTTCATCGTTCCCTGCCTCTTCGTCATCTTCCAGACCATCGAGGAAAAGGTGTTCGGTAGGAAAGGCTAATAATTTCTAAAAAATTTGGAGGTTTGGGGGGAATGTCGTATATTTGCAGGCAAAATATAATATTCGACTAACAACTGACAAAATGAGAAAGGCTTTATTTTTGATCATTGCCGTCATCTTCACTTTCGGTGGCACGATAAAGGTTCAGGCTCAGGTGATGAAAGCAGCTGACCTGGAGAAGTATGCCAAAAACAAGTATGGTGACAAATGGCTCGACGCTGCAGCCAACCTAAGCAAAGGCCTGACGTTTGACAAAAACGAGGCCCTGACCTACCAGCAGGTGATCAAGGTGCCGGGCAAAACGAGAGAACAGCTCTATGTGGCTCTGAATTACTGGGTGACGGCCACCTTCAAGGACAAGCAGGCCATCACGCTGAACGATAAGGATGCAGGGTGTATCATCGTATCGTCGACCATCGATGCCATCGCCGACCATACGGGCACGCTCTTCCGCTATGTGGTGAGCATCACACCGGTGATCAAGCTCGACATCAAGGAAGGGAAGGTGCGTGTGACCTATACCATGCAGAACTATGACGTGCTGAAAGTGGAGGACGGTGGCTGGCTGGGCGGCATCGGTAGCGACAAAGGTGACCAGAACAGACGCAATCAGACCATTTACAGCGACGGCAAACGCCTGAAAAACGATAATACCGACCGCAGACTCTACGATGAGCAATGGGAGATCACCAAGCACTATCCCTTCGTGGAGAAAGATGCCCAGAAGCGCACCTGTTCGAAGGCGCTCGTGATGACACACGCCTACTCGAACGCCATCATCGACAAGGTGGAAGAGGCGCTCAAGAACGGCATCACCGGTGCCGATGACGATGATTGGTAATCGTTTTTACCCTTTCTGAATATTCGCTTTCTTGCGCTGATCGTGGTCGAGGATGGTCTTGCGCATTCGCATCGACTTGGGGGTAACCTCGACGAGCTCGTCCTGCTTGATGTATTCCAGGCACTCCTCGAGACTCATCACCGTCTTAGGCACGATACGCGCCTTATCATCGGTACCTGAGGCACGGACGTTGGTGAGCTGCTTGGCCTTGCAGACGTTGATCACCAGGTCGTTGTCGTGGACATGCTCGCCTACCACCTGTCCGGCATAGACATCCTCACCCGGATCGATGAAGAACTTACCGCGATCCTGCAACTTATCGATGGCGTAGGCAAAGGCATTACCCGTATCCATCGAGATCATGGAACCATTGACACGACGCTCAATCTCGCCCTTATAAGGCTGGTACTCCTTGAAGCGGTGGGCCATGATGGCCTCGCCCTGAGAGGCTGTCAGCACATTGGTACGCAGACCGATGATGCCACGTGAGGGGATATTAAACTCGATATTGACGCGTTCGCCCTGGTTCTCCATCGAGGTCATCTCACCCTTACGACGGGTGACCATATCAATCATCTTCGAGGCAAACTCCTCGGGGACATTGATGGTGAGCTCTTCAATCGGCTCACACTTCTGTCCGTTGATCTCCTTATAGATCACCTGGGGCTGGCCTACCTGCAACTCGTAACCCTCGCGACGCATGGTCTCGACGAGTACGGAGAGGTGGAGCACACCACGGCCTGAGACGATCCACTTGTCGGTAGAGTCCTCGAAAGGTTCTACGTGCAGGGCGAGGTTCTTCTCCAATTCTTTCTCCAGACGGTCGTTGATATGACGCGAGGTGACAAACTTGCCCTCCTTGCCGAAGAAGGGGGAGTCGTTGATGGTGAAGAGCATCGACATGGTGGGTTCGTCGATGGCGATAGGCGGCAGCGGCTCGGGATTCTCGAGGTCGCAGATGGTATCGCCAATCTCAAACTTCTCGAGTCCGATGACGGCACAGATATCGCCGCAATCGACACTCTCGGTACGGACGTGACCCATGCCCTCGAAGGTGTGGAGTTCCTTGATCTTGGTCTTCTCCATCGTACCGTCGCGGTGGGCTATCGTCACCTGCATGCCATCTTTGAGCTGTCCGCGGTGTACACGTCCCACGGCGATACGGCCCTGATAGCTCGAATAATCGAGTGAGGTGATGAGCATCTGGGGGGTACCCTCAATCTGCTCGGGGGCGGGAATCACCTCGAGGATCTTATCTAATAAATAGGTAATGTCGGTTGTGGGCTTGTTGAAGTCCTCACCCATCCAGCCGTTCTTGGCAGAGCCGTAGACCACAGGGAAGTCGAGTTGGTCCTCGGTGGCATTGAGTGAGAACATGAGGTCGAACACCATCTCGTAGACCTCCTCAGGACGACAGTTGGGCTTGTCGACCTTGTTGACCACAACGATGGGTTTCAGACCGATCTGGAGGGCTTTTTGCAGTACGAAGCGTGTCTGGGGCATCGGACCCTCGAAGGCATCGACGAGCAACAGGCAGCCGTCGGCCATATTCAACACACGCTCTACCTCGCCACCAAAGTCGGAGTGTCCCGGGGTATCGATGATATTGATCTTGACGCCTTTCCAGTTGATACTGACGTTTTTCGATAGAATGGTGATACCACGTTCACGTTCCAGGTCGTTGGCATCCAATACCTGATTGCTGAGATTCTGTCCCTCACGGAAGAGATTTCCAGCGAGCATCATCTTGTCGACGAGTGTGGTTTTACCATGGTCGACATGCGCTATAATAGCAATGTTTCTGATATCCTGCATACTGATTTTCTTGTTTTGCGGGTGCAAAGGTACAAATTTTCTTGGAATTATTTGTGGAAATGGGAAAAAAGTTGTACCTTTGCAGCCGCATTTCGGAAAATCCGGAGCATTTGACGACGTAAACCGGCTGGTGATTAGGTCGAAAAGGCGTCTGAAAGATGTATATGCAAACAACATTTAATCACTTTAAATTATGTATTTAGACAAAGCTAAGAAAGAGGAAATCTTCGGTAAGTATGGTAAGGGTACCACAGATACCGGTTCTGCAGAGGCTCAGATCGCCCTGTTCAGCTATCGTATCTCTCACCTGACCGAGCACCTGAAGAAGAATCACAAGGACCACAACACTGCCCGCTCACTGACCATGCTGGTAGGTAAGCGCCGTAAGTTGCTGAAGTACCTGTACAATAACGACATCAATCGTTATCGTGCTATCATCAAGGCCCTGGGTCTTAGAAAATAAGAAAGAGAAAAGCCTCGCTGAAAAGCGGGGCTTTATTTTTTTTGTATCTCACGAAGCGGGATCATCACGAAGTCGCGCTGCTCCATCAGGGGATGCGGGATTTTCAGGTCGGGCTCGTCGATGGTAAGATCGTCGTAGAGCAGGATGTCGATGTCGATGGGACGATCTTTGTAGAGTGAAGAGTGAAGAGTGAAGAGTGAAGAGTTTTTGCGGCGCGTAGCGTGAACTTTGGTCTTACCAAGTTCGCGCTCTATTTTTTGGGTCGCTTTGAGCACTTCACGAGGGGTAAGGGTGGTTTCGCAGAGAATAACGGCATTCAGGAATGCGTTCTTTGACTGGAATCCCCAAGGCTCGGTCTCGATAAATGAAGAGCGGCGAACGACTTCGCCTACCCTTTCATGAATCAGGGCAATGGATCGCTCAAGATTGGCGTTTCTGTCGCCGAGATTACTCCCCAGCCCTAAATATACCTTATGCCTCCCTTCACTATTCACTATTCACTATTTAGTCATCCACTATCAGCATCGCATCGCCGAAGCAGCCGAATTTATAGCCCAGGCTGACGGCTTTACGGTAGGCCTCATATACGAGGTCGTAGCCACCGAAGGAACACTCCGTCATCATCATCGTTGACTCAGGATGATAGAAATTACCGATCAGGGCATTCGACAGTCCGAAGTCGTAAGGCGGGAAGATGAACTTATTGGTCCATCCATCGAACTCCTTCAACAGTCCGTCGGTACCTACTGCCGTCTCTGTGGCGCGGGCGGTGCTGACACCTACCACGCAGACACGATGTCCTGCCTCCTTGGTCTTATTGACGATATCGCAAGCCTCCTTGCGGATGATCACCTGCTCGGAGTTCATCTTGTGCTTCGTCAGGTCTTCCACCTCGATGGAGTCGAAATTGCCCAAGCCGCAGTGCAGGGTGACATAGGCGAAGTTGATACCCTTGATCTCCATACGCTTCATCAGCTCGCGGCTGAAATGCAGACCGGTAGACGGTGCAGTGACAGCACCCTCGTTACGGGCATAGATGGTCTGGAAGTTATCCATATCCTCGGGTGTTGCCGGACGCTTGTCGACAACATAGCGAGGCAGCGGAGCCTCACCGAGGGCAAATAGTTCTCTCTTGAACTCATCGTGCGGACAGTCGTAGAGGAATCGCAGGGTTCGTCCGCGACTGGTGGTATTGTCGATGACCTCTGCCACCATCGGACCATCCTCCTCGAAGAAGAGCTTGTTGCCGATACGGATCTTTCGGGCAGGCTCTACCAGCACATCCCACAGACGCAGTTCCTCGTTGAGCTCACGCAACAGGAACACCTCGATCTTGGCATCGGTCTTTTCCTTGGTGCCGTAGAGACGAGCTGGGAACACCTGGGTGTCGTTGAAGATAAACGTGTCTTCCTCGTCGAAATAGTCGAGCACATTGCGGAAATCGAGGAATACGGGGTTTCCCTCCTTATCCTTCAAGTCCTCACCATTCTCGTCCTTCTGATAGGTTTCGATACGCTCACTCTTACGGTGAATCACCATCAGGCGGCATTCATCACGATGATAACTGGGCTCAAGAGCCACCAAATTCTCAGGCAGTTTGAATTTGAATTGCGATAATTTCATATGTTATATTATATTTTTTTCAAGCCATGCGGGGAAGTCGTCGAAGGTCAGACAGTCCTCGATGCGTACATCTCCCACGCGGGTTCTGCAGAGTGCCGTCAGGAAGGCCCCGCTACCTAAGGCAGCACCGATATCACGGGCCAACGAACGGATATAGGTTCCTTTGCCACACACCACACGGATGGACATCTGCATGGTGTCGGGGTTGAAATCAGTCAGTTCTATCTCGTCGATATGGATGGGCTTCGGTGCCAGTTCCACATCGCGCCCCTTCCGCGCCAGTTCGTACGCCCTGTCGCCAGCCACCATACAGGCGGAATAAAGCGGTGGACGCTGCATGATATCGCCAACGAACTGCGGCAGGGTCCGCTCTATCAGCTCGCGGGTGATATGACGCGTGGGATAGGTATAGTCTACGGTATGCTCACGGTCGTAGCTGGCAGTGGTAGCTCCCAGCTGCAACGTGGCGGTATACTCCTTGGTATGTCGCTGCAACGACTCGATGTTCTTTGTTTCCTTTCCTGTGCAGAGTATCAGCACCCCCGTTGCCAGAGGGTCGAGGGTTCCGGCATGCCCCATCTTCACCCGCTTTACGTGCAGACGTTTCGACACGAGGTAGCGGATATGTGCCAAGGCCCCAAAGCTAGACATGCGATAGGGCTTGTTGATATAGATGAGGGCACCTTCCTGGAAATTCATTTAATCTACCATTGCAAGTGAGTGACCTGTCAGCAGCAGGATGATGATAATGCCACCGACGATAATGCGATAGATTCCAAAGGCCTTGAAGCCATATTTGGAGAGGAAGGACACGAACCACTTCATGGCCAGCAGAGCCACGATGAAGGCAACGACACATCCCAGGATCAGCATGGTGATGTTGTGGGAAGTGGCCCATGCTGCATCGTCCTTCAACAGGTCGAGCAGATCTAACAGCGTTGCTCCTGCCATTGTGGGAACAGCCAGGAAGAAGGAGAACTCTGCGGCACGCTTGCGGGTCAGACCCTGCGCCATACCACCAACGATGGTTGCCATAGAGCGCGACACACCGGGAATCACCGAGATACACTGGAAGAGACCGATGTTGAAAGCCCGTTTCTCCGTGACTTTGTTGGCGTCGGAGCCTTTATTGAATATCTTGTCACAATACAGCATGAAGATACCACCCAGCACCAGCATGACTGCCACTACTTCCACGCTATCCAGCAGCCAATCGAGCAGGCCAGACTTCTTTGCCAGCAAGCCGATGACTACTGCGGGAATGACACCCACAATGAGCAGCCAGTAGAAATAGAACTTATGACGCAGCTTCTGAAACAGGCTGCTGCCCTCGGGAGCGGGGGTGTTGTCGAAATGGAAGAAACGTTTCCAATAGAGGCATACCACCGAGAGGATGGCGCCAAACTGAATGATAAACGTAAACGCGTGGACGAAGGGGTCGCCCTGCTGAATTCCCAGAAGATTCTGGGTAATAATCATGTGCCCCGTGGAAGAAACAGGCAGGAACTCTGTCAGTCCTTCGACGATGGCGATAATGACGGTTTCAATCCAATCCATTCTACTTACTCCTTCTCTCCTGACTCCTGACTCCTGTTAGCTTTCTCCTTCGGCTTACGCACCACAGCGTAGATCATCGACACAAAGCCTATCAGACACACGATCGGTGCCACTTTGGTGCGGCGGACACTGAAAATATCGGGTTCATACACCGTATCACTCGATCCAGGACCCGTCATCAGCAGAAAGCCGATTACCACTATCAACATCCCCACAGCCAGGAGGATGAAGTTCATCTTATCAAATGCAAAATCTCTTTTATCCATATTTAATTATTCACTATTCACTCTTCACTCTTCACTCTTCACTAAATCCTGTACAGCTCTCCCGCACTCATCTTCAGGAACTTGTTCACCGAGATCCACGAACAGATAAACGTGATGATAAGTCCGAAGAGCAACACGGCTATGGCGGTTATCGTCAGTTCACGCCAGGTGATGATGTTGAGGATGTTCGGCTCGAAGGTGTAGAGGGCGTAGACACCGGCTCCCAGTACGATAATAGCCAATATAGCGGCGATGACACCTACCACAATGGCCTGTCGGATAAACGGTCTGCGGATAAAGGCCCACGAGGCTCCCACCAGTTTCATGGTGTGGATGAGGAACCGTCGGGAATAGACACTCAGGCGCACCGTGTTGTTGATGAGTGAGAACGAGACGAATGTCAACAGTGCTGCCAACACCAAGAGGATGATATTCATACGTCCCAGGTTCATGTTCACATTGTCCATCAGGTCCTCCTGATAGGCCACATCCGTCACCTTCGGGTTTTTCTGCAACTCGTAGACAATCCATTTCAACGAGTCGTGGTTGGCATAGTCCGACTTCAGCTGCAGCTCGAGGGTAGCCACAAAGGGATTGGCGCCCAGAAATTCCGAGGGATCGGAACCCATGGCTTCCGTCTGCTCCTTGAGGGCCTGCTCCTTGCTGACGTAGTCGATGTTACGGGAATAGGGACGGTGGTAGAGGTCGCGACAAAGGCGCTTGGCCTCGTTGACACTCACATCGTCACCCAGCATCACAGTCACCGTCAGGTTCTCCTTCACCCATGCCGACAGGTTTCGCGATGTCAGCACGGAGAACACAATGATTCCCAACAGCACCAGCACCATGGCTGTACTGATACACAAGGTGACCCACTGCACACCACGCCGGCTGCCAGTCTTCTTCTTGCGTTTTTTCATTTACTTTTTAAATACGTACGTAATCGAGCTGCAAAGATACAACAATTTAAAACGAAATCCAAATATTTTCGTTTTTTTTAGTACCTTTGCAGCCGTTATGAGTACAATTATCTATCCCTCGCCCATCTTCGGCCCCGTTCATAGTCGTCGACTGGGCATTTCACTCGGCATCAACCTCATGCCTGCCGATGGTAAGATCTGCACGTTCAACTGCATCTATTGCGAATGCGGTCTGAACGAGGACCACCGTCCTACCCTGCCCCGTCCCTCACGGGAACTCGTGGCCCAGAAACTGGAAGAGAAACTGCAAGAGATGGCGACTGAGGGACAGGTGCCTGATGTACTGACTTTTGCCGGTAATGGCGAGCCCACCTGTCATCCGCACTTTGCAGAGATCATCGACGATACCATCCGCCTGCGCGATCACTATTGTCCGAAGGCGAAGGTGTCGGTATTGAGCAATTCCACAACGATTCACCGTCAGGAGGTGCACGATGCCCTGATGCGGGTGGATAACAACATCCTGAAACTCGACACCGTCGACCCTATATATATAAATAAGGTGGACCAGCCGGTGGTGCCCTACGATGTCAAGGATATCATCGAAGGGCTGAAGGCCTTCCAGGGACATGTCATCATTCAGACGATGTTTATGGGAGGACAGGAGTCAGGAGACAGGAGTCAGGAGTCAGTAGATAATACTGGAGAGGCGTTTGTGGGGCCTTGGCTCGAGGCAGTAAAGGAAATCAAGCCTCAGCAGGTGATGATCTATACCATTGATCGTGAGACCCCCACAAAGGGTCTGCTCAAAGCGACTCACGAACAACTCGACCAGATACGTGACAGGGTGATTGCAGCAGGCATTCCCTGTTCTGCCTCCTACTAAAAGCCCCCGCAGTTGCGGGGGCTTTTTATTATTTACACATGATGCCTCGTTTCGAGTTCTCAAGGAACTGGATGATGGTCTGTATCTCAGGACCATCGGGCACCTGGTCCTTGATCTGGTTGATGACATCAAACACGCTCGTCTTTCCGTGGAACAGCAGACGATAGGCGTTGGCGATGTGCTTCTGCACCTTATCGTCGATACCAGCCTCACGCATCATCGTACTGTTGGGACCTCCGTAGGCGAGAGGCTTACCACCAGCAATGACGAAGGGCGGGATATCCTGTGAGAAAGATGTACCTGCCTGAACGAGTGCCAGACGACCCACACGGGTGTTGGCATTCTGGATGGCACTCGACGAGAAGATCGCACCATTGCCAATCTCGCAATCGCCAGCAATCTTCACACCATAACCAAACACGCAGTAATCGCCTACAACGGTATCGTGGCTGATATGCGTACCTTCGAGCAGGAAGTTGTTGTTGCCAATCTTCGTCACACCATCGCGGTGGGTACCGCGGTTGATGACCACATTCTCACGGATGACATTGTTGTCGCCAATCTGAACATACGACTTCTCACCACGGAAGTTAAAATCCTGTGGCAGGGCGGCAATGACGCTTCCCTGGTGGATCTTGTTGTTATTGCCAATACGTGAACCGTCGCAGATACTGACGAAGGGGAAGATGATACAGTTGTCACCAATCTCCACATCGTCCTCGATATATACGAAGGGGAATATCTTGCAGTTGTTGCCAATCTTCGCCTTTGGCGAAATCTCAGCTTTTGGGCTTATTTCACTTGCCATAACTATTCACTATTCGTTATTCACTATTCACTATTACTTCGCTCCACCGCCTAATGCCTGATACAAACTTACCACCGCCTGCATCTTGTTAAGCTGATCCGTCACCTCACTGATCTCAGCATTAAGGAGGCTAGACTGGGCAGAAATCACCTCGAGATAGGTGGTGTTGCTGGATGACTCCATCAACTTCTCCGTATCTATTACGTTCTGTTGGAGCACTGCCACACGCTTGCCGTCGAGTTCAGCCTTCTCAGCATAAGAGTTATAAGCGACGAGGGCATTCGACACCTCATTACCAGCCTTGTAGATGGCGTTCTGCCAGTTGTTGTAGGCCTGCTCATACTTATCCTGAGCCACTTTCAGACCAGCTACGATCTGTCCGTGCTGGAAGATGGGCTGCACCAGACTTCCTACTGCCGAGAGGAGCCACTTACCGGGATTCACCAAACCATTATTGTTGGTGAAGGCAGCGGTACCTGTCACGGTGATGTTCGGATAGAAGCGGCTACGGGCGGTCTCCACGTCATAGAAGCACTGTGCCAGCGCCATCTCATAAGAGTGGACATCGGCACGGTTGTTCAGCATCTGGATGGCCACACCTGCAGCGAGGTCCTGAGGCAGGTTCTGATTAGCAAACGTGCCACGCTTGATGGTCTGTCCTGGCTGTCCAAGCAACAGCGAGAGCGAGTTCTCAATCTCACGGATCTGACGCTGCAGGTCAACCTTCTGCGCCTGCACCTGATAGTAGGCAGCCTCAGCACTCTGCACCGCCGTAGAGCGATAGCCCACACGGTTCTCGTGCATGAACTTCATCTTGTCCCAGGTATCCTTGGTCAACTGCTCCATATCGTTGCTGATCTCCACCTGACGGTCGAGGGCCAACAGCGTATAATAGAGGTTGGCAATGGTAGAAATGATGTTACACTTCACCACCGTCTGATAGTCCTTCGTGGCGATGAGCTGCATCTGTGCCGAACGCTTCACGCTGAGCAGGTTGCCGAAGAGGTCGACATTCCAGCTGGCAGAGATGGGCAGTGTATAAGCCTTTGTGGCAGCAGCCCCATCGAACGACGAGAGTGTTCCCTGCGCATTGATACCTACCGATGGCAGGAAGGCGAGTTTCGCCACCTTCAATGCCTCGGTCACCATGTGCACGTTGAGGGCAGCATTCAACAGGTCGGGGTTATTGTCGAGACCCTGCTGGATGAGCGTCTGCAACTGCGGGTCGGTAAAGACCGTGCGCCAAGGCATGTTGCCAAACGACGTGGTATCCTTTACGGCGAGCGTATCCGTCAGCGACACCGGATCGCGGACCAAACCGTCGGTCTTCACCTCCGGACGCTCGTACTTATTATAGAGTCCGCAGCTCGACAGCAGCAAGGCTGCAGACATCATCATCATGATCTTTTTCATATTACTTCTCAAGTTCATAGTCTTCTGGTTTAGAATGTGCATATTGTTCCAGTTCGGCGGCTACCTCCGGATTCTCCTCATCCTCGAACTTCATCGGACGGAACTTCTCCTGGAGTGACTGGAAGATGACGAAGAGCGTAGGTACGACGAAGATCTGCAGCAGCGTACCGATCAACATACCACCCACAGCAGCGGCGCCCAACGTCTGGTTACCGTTCTTACCAACACCCGAGGCGAACATCATCGGCAGCAGACCGATAACCATTGCCAAAGAGGTCATGAGGATAGGACGCAGACGGGCAGCAGCACCAAGGACAGCAGACCACGAGATGGCCATACCCGTCTCACGGCGTTCGAGAGCGAACTGCACAATCAGGATGGCGTTCTTAGCCAACAGTCCGATCAGCATGATGAGCGAGATCTGCATGTAGATATCGTTGGCGTGGCCGAACATCATTGTGAAGAGGAAACAGCCAGCCAGACCGAACGGTACGGAGAGGATCACACACAACGGCAGGATGTACGACTCGTACTGTGCCGAAAGGATGAGGTAGATGAAGATGATACACAACAGGAAGATCAATCCTGTGGTGTTCGATGCCTTCGCCTCCTCACGTGTCAGACCCTGATACTCGTAGGAATAACCCGCAGGCAGCATGTCGGCAGCCACCTTCTCGGCAGCCTTGATAGCCTCACCGGTAGAGTAACCATTAGCCACCGTTGCCGTCACGTTGATAGATGTAAACAGGTTGAAGCGGCTGATGTTCGTAGGACCGTAGACACGCTCCAGACGACAGAACTCCTGAAGGGGAGCCATACCCGCAGGCGTACGTACATAAATATTCTTAAGCGACTCCTCCGTCATACGGGTCTCAGGCGAGGCCTGGATCATTACACGGTAGAGCTTACCATAAGCATTGAAGTTCGAAGCATAGAGTCCGCCATAGTAACCCTGCAGCGTGGTGAGAACGGTTGCGGGCGAGATATTACTCTGCTTACACTTGGCCACATCCACATGCACCATGTACTGCGGATAGCTGGGGTTATACGATGTCTGCGCCATCTGGAACTCCGGCAGTTTGTTGAGCTCAGCGATGTAGTCCTTCACCACACCGAAGAATCGCTCCAGACTACCACCTGTACGGTCCTGCATCACAATCGACACACCCGAGTTGGCTGAGAAGCCAGGAATCATAGGCGGCGAGAATGCCAGGATCGAGGCATCCTTGATATGGGCAGTCTTGATGAAGATCTGCGCCACCACACCGTCGGCACTCTCCGGATCGAGGAAGAAACGGTAGATACCGTCGCCCTGCCACAGACCAGAGAGTTTCCACCAGAATCCTTTCTGACGCTCACCGAAGGGCTTCAACTTCAGGATGAAGGTAGCCTGGTCGGAACCGGCACCGGCAATGAAGTTATAACCCTGAATCTGCTCACGGCTCTGAATGGCGGGATCAGCAGCGAGGATCTTGTCCACCTCGTCGATCACCTGTCGTGTGCGGGCCACAGAGGTGGCAGGAGGCATGGAGATGGTACAGAAGAGTGTACCCGTATCCTCAGAAGGCACGAGTCCCGTCTTCGTCGTCATCAGCGTCGTCACCAGCACGGCAATACCGATTATCACGGCGAGGCCGATGGCCAGTGGCTTGCGCACGAGTTTCTCCACACGGGTCTTATATTTGCCCAAGACCTTGTCGTAAGCCGTGTTAAACGAAGCGTGGAAACGGTCGATCATAGACATCTTCTTCTCATGGCCGTTCTCATCGTGCGGTTTCAGGAAGATGGCACAGAGGGCCGGCGACAGCGTCAGGGCGTTCAGTGCCGAGATGAAGATGGAGATAGCCATCGTCACACCGAACTCACGATAGAACGTACCCGATGTACCACCGATAAACGATACAGGGATAAACACCGCCGCCATCACGAGTGTGATGGAGATGATGGCTCCCGAAATCTCGTTCATGGCATCGATAGAAGCCGTCAACGTCGACTTATAACCCTGGTCCAACTTCGCATGCACGGCCTCCACCACCACGATGGCATCATCCACCACGATGGCAATAGCCAGAAGCAAGGCGGATAGCGTCAGCAGGTTGATCGAGAAACCGAATACCGACAGGAAGAAGAACGTACCAATCAGTGACACCGGCACGGCAATCAGCGGGATCAACGTCGAACGCCAGTCCTGCAGGAACACGTAGATCACGAGGAACACCAGCAAGAGGGTGAAGAACAGCGTGAACACCACCTCCTCGATAGAGGCATACAGGAATTCCGTTACGTCGTAGTTGATCTTATAGGTCATGCCCGGCGGGAACAACTTGGCCTGCTCCTCCAGCTCGGCCTTCACCTGCTTGGCAATCTCGTTGGCGTTAGAACCGGCAATCTGCTGCACCATACCCATCACAGAGGGCAGGTTGTTGTTTCTCATCGAGACACTGTACTGCTGACCGCCCAACTCAATCTTGGCCACGTCCTTCAGTTTCAGCGTCGTACCGTCATTCTGGCTCTGGATTATAATGTCACCGAACTCCTCCGGTGTCTTCAGACGACCGGTATAGCGCAGAGCGTACTCATAAGCCACGTCCGACTCCTCACCGAACTTACCAGGAGCCGCCTCGATGTTCTGCTCAGCCAGCACATTGCTGATGTCAGAAGGCATCAGGTTGTACTGCTTCATCACATCGGGCTTCAGCCAGATACGCATTGAGTAGGTCTTCAGACCCGGGCTCTGCACGTCACCCACACCCTGGATACGCTTGATGGCGGGGATGATGTTGATGTTGTTATAGTTCGTCAGGAACTGGTCGTCGTAACGGCCGTCCTCAGAAGTCAGGGTAAACATCATCACCTGTGAGGTCTGACGCTTCATCACGGTCACACCGATACGCGTTACCTCAGCTGGCAACAGCGCCAGTGCCTGCTGCACACGGTTCTGCACGTTCACGGCACACATATCGGCATTCATACCCTGGCGGAACAGCACGGAGATGCTGGCCGAACCAGAGGAAGCCGTCGAACTCAGATAGTCCATACCTTCCACACCGTTGATACTCTCCTCCAACGGCACGATCACGGAGTTCTTCACCGTCTCGGCGTCAGCACCAGGATAACTGGTGTAAACCACCACCGTAGGCGGCGCAATATCTGGATACTGCTCAATAGGCAGCGATACCAGTCCGATAAAGCCCAGCAAGACGATGAGGATAGAGATCACCGTCGACAGCACCGGGCGTTTGATAAAATTCGTAAAAGTCATATCTTTAAATTTTTGGAGTCAGGAGACAGGAGTCAGGAGTAAAGTAGATTACTTGGTTCCGGTGACTGACCCTTTACATTTTATATTACTGGAGAGGATTCAGATGGCAAAAGTATTCTACAGACTCCTGTCTCCTGACTCCTGTCTCCTTTAATCACTTTTTCATTGCCCCTACGATGTCGCCAGCCGTCATGGCCTTGGCCTGCTCATCAATCTTCTGCTGATACTTCTCAGGCGTGATGGGCACAATCTCCATACCATCGTTCAGCTTGGTGATACCATTGGTCACATACTTGTCACCCACCTTCAGACCGTCGGTCACGATGTAGTTATTACCGTCGTTCTGCGGATCCACCTTGATCTCAGTATATTTCACCTTATTGTCCTTACCCAGGGTATAGACAAACTTCTTGTTCTGCACCTCAGAGACACATGCCTGTGGTATAATAATGGCGTCGCTGTTGCTCTTCGGGATGATGATGGAGCCAGAGCCACCGCTCTTCAACAGCTTCTCGGGATTGGGGAAGAGGGCGATCACCTGAATCGAACCCGTAGCGGGATCAATCACACCGCTCATCTTCGTCACCTTACCCTCGTGGGCATAGATGCTACCATCAGCCAGCTGCAACTGCACGTTAGGTATAGCACCCATAGCAGCCTTCTGGCCCCCCTCGGCCTGACTCATGGCCAGTGCGTCCTTCTCCGTCAGCGAGAAATAAACCTCCATCTGCGAGTTATTCGACACGGTGGTCAGCACTGAGGCGGTATTCACCAGCGCACCCTTCTTGAAAGGCAGCGTACCTACCACACCCGAGGCGGGACTCTTCACGTAGCAGAAACTCAGCATCTCCTTGGCCGAAGCCAGACCAGCCTGAGCCAGAGAAAGAGAAGCCTTCGCACTCTCGTAGCTGTTAGTAGCCGACTGCAGTTCGAAGTCACCGATCACCTTATTCTCAAACAATTTCTTGGCGTTCTCGTAACTCAGCTTCGCCGTGTTGCAAGCAGCCTGAGCCGTATTCACCGAAGCCTGCGACTGGCGCACCTGGGCCTGATAAGTCGCATTATCCAGCACGAAGAGCACCTGTCCGGCACCCACCGTCTGACCTTCCTTCACGTTGATCTGGGTAATGAATCCCTGTACCTTCGGACAGATCTGCACGTCCTGCACACCCTTGATCGTCGCAGGATAAGTGGTCTGCATCTGGGTACTCGACGTACCTACCGTCACCACCGGGTACTCGTTGTCGCCAAACGTAGGACGACCACCGCCGCCACCGCACGATGCGAACATCACTGCTGCAGCAGCAAACATCAAAATCTTGTTCTTTTTCATACTTATAACTATTTTGTTTAATACGTATCAAACCCATTAGCGCCTCGAAAACTCCCGAGGCGCTCTGTAGTTTCCGAGGTGCAAAGGTACGAAAAATATATCAATAGATATATTCTGTTAAGACGTTTTTAACAAAGTTTATTGCGTATTATAATTTTATGTAGATTTTCTTGCGGTAGAGAACGTAGCCAATAAGGAAATTGAGGGCGACGAAATAGAGAGCGTAAGCGAGGGAAGCCCACTTGAGAGGAGGAATGACGGCGTGGATCCATCCATAGACAGTTTCAGAAACACCAATATTGCCCAAAAGGATGGCCAATAACTCACTCGAAACATAAAGCGCTAAAGCGTTTACTCCAAACACGTGGAAGAAAGTGGTCCAATTGGATTTCTTCTGAATATCGATGATATACATGAGGAAGGCCTGGAGCAGGGAGGCGAGGCCGCAGGTAACCATGACGTAGCTGGGACTCCAGATGCGCTTGTTGAGGGGGAGACCGTAAGAGAGAAGGTAGCCTCCGATGACGAGGATGGTACCCACGACAAAGAGGGCAATGACCTTATCAGAAACATTATTTTTCTGACGGATGAGTTTGCCACAATAGAAGCCGAGGAGGACATGGGCGACGGAGGAGATGGTGCCCAGCAGACCCTCGGGATCGACGGGACTCTTATGATAGAGATGATCGTAGCCGAAGAGGTTGAGATCGACCTGCGCCAGAACATTGACACTGGCATCCTCAGCATAGCCATTACCCAAGACGAGAATGGCGGTATATATAATAAGGAGGCCAATGACCACAGGGATGGTATAACGATGGTTGCAGAAGAGGGCGAAGAGCGACACGATGCCGTAGCAGAGGGCGATGCGCTGCATGACAGCCCAGATGCGGAGATGTCCAAAGCAAAGGAAATCGCCTTCGATGGCGTTGTCGAACCAGTTGATGAAAAGGCCGATGGCAAACAACAGCACCGTTCGCTTGATGATACGACGGATGACCTTGGGCGTGGGTTTGAACTCAGACTTCACCAGAGAGAGGTAACACGAGATACCCATGATGAAGAGGAAGAAGGGGAAGACGAGGTCGCAAGGAGTCATGCCGTTCCATTTGGCATGGTTCAGCATCTCGAAGGATTCACCCCAGCCGTTGTTGACCAATATCATTCCGGCGACGGTGATGCCGCGGAGAATGTCGAGACTTAAAAGACGATTACTTTGCATAATGAATAGTGAAGAGTGAAGAATGAAGAGTGAAGAGTGATTAGTGATTATTGAGGAGGTCCATGACCTCACGGGCGATATCGACGGGAGAGCCTTCGGGGGCGGAGGTGTAGGGATTCTGACGGAGGGTCCAGGGCTCCTCGAGGGCATAGTAGTCGAGGGTGACTTCCTGAGGCAGGGCCATCTGGAAGAGTTCGGCAGCCGTCTTCGAGGCATTGGGGCCACCGCCGAGGAGATCGGGCTGCGGTTTCTGCTGTGCCTTCATCTGATCAGAGAGGGCATTGAAGTATGCTTCCCAACGGGGATAGTAAAAATCTTTCAGCAGCCCCTGCCACTCCTTATGGGCATAGTCGCGCAGGCCACCTGTATCAGCACAGTAACGATTGCCCCAGGTGGTAATCTGCACACGAGCGTTCCACTCATAGAGTTTCTTCTCCTCAGGAGTGGAACCACAATCTATGGCAGCCTGAGTCCAATGGCCCAAGCGGAATTCCGAACGGGTACCTAAGAGTTTATCCTGCATGAGCAGCATGAGGAGGAATCGACGGTAATCGCTCTCAAATTCTTTGCTGGCAAAGGCCTTGTAATCAGCGATAGTGCGCTGATACTGCAAACGTGCCTGATCAGCGAGAGCCTGACGGGTAATATCCACGAGATCGTATTCAAAATTGTTGTTGCCACGATACTTCTCAGCCACGCTGTTCATCATCATGGCCGCCTCGAGGGTAGAATAAGGATCATAATAGTTTTTCATCTTCGACCATGAAGAGGCCTGGAAGTTATTGAGTGTGGGTCGTCCACAGAAGATGCTCTCGTGAGGGCCCTGCTGGTTATTGCCCGCAGGACAATTATAAATGGTACGTGCCAGAAGGAGCCAAGCCCGTTCGATGAGCGGGTCTTCGACACCGTAGCGTGCCTTGACATACTGGCGCACCCAGTCTTCTTTCTTGAATTTCTCAGGTCGCCAGGGCAGCTCGCTCATGAGTTCGAACATGACAGGGTTGTTTTCCGAACCCTCCATCGTGAAACCGATACCCTTGCGGAGTGAAGAGTGAAGAGTGAAGAGTGAAGAATCTGTGCCGTAGAAGTTGTCGAGGAGTTGGTCCATGCGGCCATGGAGGCCGACGTTGGCACCGAAGTTCTCGAGGAGACAGAAGAGCCAGTGGTGTTGTTTGTAACCCTCGGGACGTTTCCAGATGCTGGGGATGCCAAACATGGGACGACACTCAGAGAAGAGGTCGAGCACGAGCAAATCGCCCGCCTTCATACCATCGACCATCTGCGGACGGGGATTCTCTGTCCAGCCCTGAATCACCCAGACGGCCTTGGGATTCACCCGCTTCATGGCCTGCATCATCGCCTCACCAGCCTTGGCATAGTCGATAGAGGCATCGTCGTTGCTCTCGTGGAAGGGATCCATCGAATAATAATCGGCCTTGCCATAGAGTCGAGTCAGTTCATCGAAATAGAGTTTGGCAATCTCCGCAAAGCGGGGGTCTGTAGGCAACAGGTTCGCAGGACGCTGGAAACCGTTCCAGAGGCCGGCATCGGCGACATTCAGTCCTAGGCGCGCTTTGGCATCGTGGGGCACCATACCGCTATAACCCGGCAATACCGGATGCATGCCCAATTGACGCATACGGGCCAATATCTGTTTCTGGAGTTTCTCCTGACGACTGTACCAGGAGAGTGGCAACGGTCCACCCCACCCTTCGAGGTTATTCATCTCCCACCAGGCAAGGAAGGCCGGACCAGCGATAAACTGTCCGATTTCCTCTTCGGTATAGCCGAGTTTCAGGAGCATATTACGCCAGACGCACTCCTCACCGACAATGGCCAGGGGCAGATTGACGCCATGCAGCGCCATCCAGTCGATTTCCTGTTCCCAGCGCTTCCAGTCCCAGAAGGCCATAGAGTAAGAGAATGTGCAGTAGTTGAAATCGTATCTTAATGTCAGGTCGGTCTCATGACGCTCCTTCTGCTTGACGGCAGGGAGTACAGCAGGCAGTTTGGCCTGCATCTGATTCCAGGAAAGGTGGATGCCAGCATGGTATTTCAGGTACCAGTTGATACCAGAGGCGATGTTTACCCAGGTATTGCCTCGCACCACGACCTTCGTGCCGCGCTGGTCGAGTTCAAAAAAGTCCTTATCGCTCTTTACCAGTTCGGTCTTGAACTTCGCAGAAGCGCCCTTGTCAATGCGTTCCAAGAGCTCATCAACAGGATTCGCAGTGACAGTGAATAGTGAACAGTGAATAGTGAATAGTATCAGCAGTAATTTCTTCATAATTACACGGTTTTAGTTATTTTACCTTTTTACTTTCTTACCTTTTTACCTTTATATCAGTTTCATTTCTTTGGCTTTTTGCATGAGGAGTTGCATGAGGGGTTCGCGCTCGTTTTCGACACGGTTATCGAGGACGGCATCCTTGAGGTATTGTTTCAGGACGCCCACCTCACGAGAGGGTTTCAAGTGGAAGAGTTCCATAATCTCGTTGCCATCGATCACGGGCTGCAGCAAGCGTACATAGTCTTTCTCTTTCAGGTCAGTGAGTTTTTCGCGCACCATACGGAAGTTCTCGAGGAACATTTTCTTCCTCACCTCGTTCTTTGAGGTGATATCAGCCTCGCAGAGCGTCATCAGGTCATCGATATCCTCACCGGCATCGTTCAGCAGACGGCGCACAGCACTATCTGTCACCACATCATCGGCAATGACAATGGGTCGCATGTGCAGGTCGACGAGTTTCTGCACATATTTCATCTTCATATCCAGGGGCAGCATCAGGCGACGGAAAATCACCGGCACCATCTTTGCACCTATTATATTATGGTTGTGGAAGGTCCAGCCAATAGCCGGGTCCCAGCGTTTTGACTTGGTCTTGCCGACATCGTGAAGGATTGCTGCCCAACGTAACCAGAGGGTGTGATCAGGAGTCGGGAGACAGGAGTCAGGAGTCAGTAGATCACCTTGGAGGGAAGAGTCTGTTGCAGGAGTATTCTCCTGACTACTGACTACTGACTCCTGACTCCTAACAACATTTTCCAGGACCTCGAGGGTGTGGTAGAAGTTATTCTTATGGGCGCGGCCATTCTTCTGATCGACGATGTCGAGGGCGGAAAGTTCGGGGAGGATGATCTGCAGGAGGCCGCAACGCTGCAGGTATTCGAAACCGATGCTGGGATGCGGCGCCATGATGATCTTATTGAGTTCGTCCTTGATGCGTTCGCCACTGACGATCTTGATACGCTCAGCCATCCGTTCCAAAGCCACGAAGGTCTCGTCCTCAATCTGGAAATTGAGTTGGGTGGCAAATCGGATGCAGCGCATCATGCGCAGAGGATCGTCGGAGAAGGTAATATCGGGTTCCAAGGGGGTGGCGATGATGCCATCTTCGAGGTCAGCCAAGCCGTTGAAGGGATCGACGAGTTCGCCAAATCGGTCTTTATTCAGGCAGATAGCCATTGCATTGATGGTAAAGTCACGACGGTTCTGGTCGTCCTCGAGAGTTCCGTCTTCAACGATGGGTTTACGGGAGTCGTGGCTATAGCTCTCCTTACGTGCCCCCACGAACTCCACTTCGAGGAATTGAGGAGTCAGGAGACAGGAGTCTGGAGTCGGTAGATTACCTTGGAGGGAAGAGTCTGTAGCAGGAGTATTCTCCTGTCTCCTGACTCCTGACTCCTGCCTCCTGACTCCTGACTCCTGTCTCCTTATTTTAACCTGCGCCGTACCGAAATTCTTGAATACGGAGAGATGCGCCTTGCGCCCCAGCATGCGTTTGAGCTCCTGAGCCACAGAGATGCCACTGCCCACTACGACCACATCAATATCGTTGGAAGGGCGTTCCAGGAAGATGTCACGCACATAGCCTCCTACGACGTAACACTCCACCCCAAGACGGTCAGCAGCCTCGCTGATCTGGTGGAACAATTCCTGGTTTAATATCTCAGCTAATTCTTCGTCAGTATATAATTTCATTAGTACTTTTTCACAAATTTGCTGCAAAGATACAAAATAATTCATAATTCTTAATGCATAATTCATAATAATTTTGTAATTTTGCACCGAAATACGAGAAATATGGCAATTAGAAGATTGGTTTTGAGTGCGTTGGCCGCCCTGTTGCTCGTATCCTGTGGGGAGAATGAAGCCCAGAAACAGGCCGAGGCCATGCTCGAAAAAGCAGGCGTCTGCTACGAGCAGGGGCAATACAATGAGGCGTTGACGGTGATCGACAGCCTCCGCAAGGTATACCCCAACGCCATCGACACCCGCAAGAAGGCCTTGAAGCTCTATCAGGACATCGAACTGAAGAAGGCCCAGCAGGAGTTGCTCATAACCGACAGTCTGTTGCAGGCCGTGAACCACGACTATACCTACCAACAGGAGAAGGTGGAGCGTGACAAGGCGGCCCTGTGCGCCACCCCCGAGGAACTGACGATGCTCACCAGGACACGTATGAAGCGTGACTCGCTACGCACGCAGACGGAGGTGCTCGGCGCCAAAATCAGATATATCCACAAGAAACAAAAGGAGATGAAGTAAGATATGGATCAGTTTGAGAAGACGAACCAAGAGTTTGAACAGGCCATCGCCGAGTGCCGCGCCCTGTTTGAGAAAAAACTCCACGACTATAAGGCCTCATGGCGCATCCTGCGTCCCACAGCCCTTACCGACCAGCTCTTCATCAAGGCCAAGCGCATCCGTTCGCTGGAAATCAAGCAGGAATCGCTGGTGGGCGAAGGCATCCGTCCGGAGTTCATCGCACTCATCAACTATGGTATCGTAGGACTCATCCAGCTTAACAAAGGCTTTGCCGACATCGTGGACATCGACAACAACGAGGCCATGCGGCTCTACGATCAGTATGCCCACGAGGCTCTGGAACTGATGAAACGCAAGAACCACGACTACGACGAGGCCTGGCGCTCGATGCGTGTGAGCTCGTATACCGACTTCATCCTGACGAAGATAGAACGTATCAAGGAAATTGAGAACCTTGGCGGCGACACACTCGTATCAGAGGGCATCGACGCCAACTATATGGATATCATCAACTACGCGGTCTTTGGAATGATTAAACTGGCATGAGGAAGATCCTTGTAAACTTGGCCCGACTGCTGCTCGCCCTGACATTTATCATGTCGGGATTCGTGAAGGCAGTAGACCCGCTGGGCACACAATACAAGATCACCGACTACCTCGGCGCCCTGAACCTTCGCGAACTGGCGCCCGATATCGTGACGCTCTCAGCATCGGTATTACTGTCGGCTGCAGAGTTTGTCATCGGCATCTGTCTGCTCTTCGCCATCCGGAGGCGGTTGGTGTCGAGGGTTACCCTTTGTGTGATGGTCGTCATGACAATCATCACCCTGTGGCTCGCCATTGCCGACCCCGTGAGCGATTGCGGCTGTTTCGGCGATGCACTGGTGCTTACAAACTGGCAGACGTTCTGGAAGAATGTGGTGCTACTCATCGCTGCCGACATCATCTGCTGGAGACCATTGGATATGGCTCGCATGATCAGTAAGACGAACCAGTGGATCGTGCTTAACTACGCGGCTCTGTTCATCCTGTTCATCGCAAGCTACAGTCTCTACGACCTGCCGATGTTCGACTTCCGCCCCTACCACGTGGGAGCCAATATCAAACAGGGCATGGAAGTGCCAGAGGGAGCCCCGCAGCCACAGTTCGAGACCACCTTCATCATGGAGAAGGACGGACAGCGGAAGGAGTTCACCGTAGACAACTATCCCGACTCCACCTGGACCTTCATCGACTCGAAGACCATCCAGACGGCTGAGGGCTATGTACCGCCCATCCACGACTTTACCATCGGGACCGAGGACGGCGACATCACCAACGAGGTGCTCGAGAAAGAGGGCTACACTTTCCTGCTTATCTCACCACATCTGGAAAATGCTGACGACACCTATTTCGACCGTATCAACCAGGTGTATGAGTATTGTAAGGAAAACGGCTATTCCTTCTACTGCCTCACCGCCAGTACCGATCGCGCCAGAAACCGTTGGCGCGACATGACGGGGGCCGAATACCCCTTCTGCACCACCGATGAGATCACGCTGAAGACCATGATCCGCAGCAATCCCGGTCTGATACTTCTGCACCAGGGAACTGTGATCCGCAAGTGGAGTCACAACCGTCTGCCCAAGGAGCAACAACTCACACAGCGGTTGGAGGACTGCGAGATGGGAAAGATGCCCGCAGACAACGTGCCAGGCAAGATTGCCAAACTGCTCTTGTGGTTTGTGCTGCCGCTGATGATACTCACCATTGCCGACCGCCTCTGGGCATGGAGCAAATGGCTTAGAAAAGTTAATAATAACCCATTAATAAAAGGAAAAAAGATTATGAGAAAAAAGATTGTAGCCGGTAACTGGAAGATGAACATGAATCTCCAGGACGGCATCGCTCTTGCGAAGGAGCTCAATGAGACACTGAAAGCTGACAAACCCAACTGTGGCGTTGTCATCTGTACACCGTTTATCCACCTGGCAAGCATCGCCCAGTTCCTGGATCAGGACATCATCGGTCTGGGTGCTGAGAACTGTGCCGACAAGGAGAAGGGCGCCTTCACCGGTGAGGTTAGCGCTGAGATGGTGAAGTCGACAGGTGCACAGTACGTGATCCTTGGCCACAGCGAGCGTCGTGAGTACTATAAGGAGACTCCAGAGATTCTGAAGGAAAAGGTGATCCTCGCCCAGAAGAACGACCTGAAGGTGATCTTCTGCATCGGTGAGAGCAAGGAAGAGCGTGAGGCTGGCAAGCAGAACGAGGTGGTAAAGGCCGAGCTCGAGGGCAGCGTCTTCAACCTCTCTGAGGAAGACTTCCGTAAGATCATCATCGCCTACGAGCCCATCTGGGCCATCGGTACCGGTCTTACCGCTACTGCTGAGCAGGCAGAGGAGATCCACGCCTATATCCGTAGCATCATCGCCGAGAAGTACGGCCAGGCTGTTGCCGACGACACCACTATTCTCTATGGTGGTAGCTGCAAGGCATCAAACGCTCCTGAGCTGTTTGCCAAGCCCGACATCGACGGAGGCCTCATCGGTGGCGCTTCGCTGAAGGCTGCTGACTTCAAGGGTATCATTGACGCCTGGAAGAAGTGAAACGGCTTTTAACCATAGGATGGATGTGTGTTAGCTGCCTGCTGGCAGCTAACGCACAGACAACCTTCACCCAAAGGCTCCAAAAGAGCAATGCTGGTGAGGGAAAAGTAACTGTGACACAGTCTAAGGAAATCGACGACCTCGTGAACGGTCCGCAGGACGTTGTTACCACCCCTGCAAAGCAGAATACTCAGAGCACTCAGAATAATCAGAATACTCAGAATAATCAGAATACTCAGAATAATCAGAATACTCTGACAACTCCGAATACTCCGAGTAATCCGACAACTGCGACGACTCCGAAGACGCAGCGTCCACAGATTTCTACCCAGCCTGAGGTCACCATCGACACCACCTATACCACCGAGCCCCGAAAGAAGATTCTGAAAGGCTATAAGGTGAACGGCTATCGCGTACAGGTCTATGCCGGAGGTAACTCCCGCGATGCCCGTGTCAAGGCCGAGCGGACAGGGCGCGAGATCAACAGTCTCTTCCCGGGAGAGCCCGTCTACGTGCATTTCTACTCCCCCAGATGGATCTGTCGCATGGGCAATTATCGTACCTACGAGGAAGCCCACCAGAAACTCAACGCTGTAAAGAAACTCGGCTATCAGTCGGCCATCATCGTGAAGGGAAAGATTACCGTGCCGTATCTCAATCCTGCCCCGCAAACCACCACAACCGATAATCCATGAATCCGGAAACAGAATACCACGAAGGTTTAGAGCAACTGGCCCAGCACTACCGTGAGATTCTCACCCTGCTAGGCGAAGATCCGGAGCGTGAGGGTCTGGAAAAGACCCCCATGCGCGTGGCGAAGGCCATGCAGGTGCTCACCCGCGGCTACCAGATGGATGCCCACGAGGTGCTCCGTCAGGCCCTCTTCAAGGAGGACTACTCACAGATGGTCATCGTCAAGGACATCGATTTCTTCTCGCTCTGCGAGCACCACATGATACCATTCTACGGCAAGGTACATGTGGCCTATATCCCCAATGGCTACATCACGGGACTGTCGAAGATTGCCCGTGTGGTAGATATCTATAGCCACCGTCTGCAGGTACAGGAGCGCATGACACTCCAAATCAAGGAATGTATCCAACAGACACTCAAGCCTTTAGGCGTGATGGTTGTGGTTGAGGCCCGCCATATGTGTATGCAGATGCGGGGTGTGGAGAAGCAGAACAGCATCACCACTACCAGCGATTTCTGCGGTGCCTTCAACCAGGCCAAGACGCGCCAGGAATTTATGAACTTAATTCACAACAATAAAATTTAAACTTTTATCATTATGGATCAGACAAGCAACGGGAATTTCAAGAAAAACGAGTCGCCAATTCAGGCGTTTTACCACAGCTGCCTTGGCAAGATCGCCATTTTGATAGGCATTCTGATTCTTCTCTTCATTGTGGCCATTATGACCAAGCCCACACAAGAGGAGATGGAAATGGAAATGGTAGACAACATCCTGCAGTGCATTCAGGCCAACGACAGCATCCAAGGCGATGACATCGACGACCAGGTGAACAACATGAACAGTGTGTTCAGTCGTGCCGACACCGCCAAGATCAACAAGGAGCTGCTCACGTCGCTGAAGAAGAACAACAAGCTGGAGATCTACAACCACTCCTTCTTCCGCACCGCCTACATCATCAACAACATCCATCCTGCGGGTGTGCGTGTGGGCGTAGGTATGTTCAGTGTCGTTTATCCCACCGTGCTCTACAAGGACCTGCTGCTCAACGTGGGACCCATGCAGAAGAAGTACAAGGACGGCGTCATCCGCACAGGAACCATCAACAATCACGACCTGGGAACGAATCCTGCTGTGAAGCCCTATCACTATCAGGGCGACCCCGACCAGTAAAGTCGTTGTTACTTTACCCATGAACATCCTCGTTTCTCAAGAGATAGCGAGCGTTTGCCCTGGCTTCGTAGGAGCCGCGGTAGACGCTCGTGTGGTTAATACCCCCTACAGTGCAGAACTATGGCAGGAGATCCACGCCCTCGAAGACCGTTTGCGCCAGACGCTCTCCACAGAGACACTCAAGGAACAGCCAGGCATCGCGGCCACCCGTCGGGTATACAAGGCGTGTGGCAAGGACCCCTCGCGCTACCGTCCTGCCAGCGAACAACTCATCCGACGCATGTTGCAGGGTAAGGAACTCTATCAGATCGACACCCTCGTCGACCTGGTGAACCTCGCCTCCATCGCCTTCGGTTATAGCATCGGTGGTTTCGATGCAGACCATTTCGTAGGAGATACCCTCACCCTGGGCATCGGACGCGAAGGAGAACCCTACGAGGGTATCGGACGCGGACCTCTGAACATTGCGGGACTGCCTGTGTATCGCGATGCCCAAGGTGGCGTAGGCACTCCCACCAGCGACCATGAGCGTACGAAGATGACACTTGCCACCACACATCTCGTGGTACTCATCAATGGCTACGACGGCAACCGCGAGCGCGTCATCGCCAATGCCGAGTTTATCCAAGGGCTGCTTCGCAAATATTGTCAGAGTGATGGCGGAACCATCACCCTTTACCCATAAGACCCATCCACAAAACCCAACAATCAATGAAAAAGCTTAGTTTGTTCCTCATCACCCTGCTGATGGTCCTCACGGCCTCAGCCCAAGAAGAGAATAAAGAAATCATCGCCACCACCTCAGGTCGTGTGAGCGGCATCATCCAGGAAGGCACCCTCGCCTACCTCGGCATTCCTTATGCCAAAGTGGAGCGTTTTATGCCTCCCAAACCCGTTAAGAAGTGGAAAGGCGTACGTAAATGCGACCACTGGGGGCCGATGACCATGCAACAGCAGAACCGTCCGATGACGGAAGACCAGATGTCAGAGAATTGCTGCGTACTCAACGTGTGGACCACCGATGTGAAGGCGAAGAAACCCGTGATGTTCTGGCTTCACGGTGGCGGCTTCGACAGCGGCACCTCGGAATGGGACCCCGGCATGTGTCTGGCTAAGAAAGATGTGGTTGTAGTCAGTATCAACCACCGACTGAACATTCTCGGCTTCCTCGACCTCTCCACCTGCAGCAAGAAATATAAATACTCAGGCAATGTCGGCATGCTTGATGCCGTGCAGGCCCTCGAATGGGTGCGCGACAACATCAGTAAGTTCGGTGGCGATCCCAACAACGTCACTATCTTCGGTGAATCCGGCGGTGGCGGAAAGGTTGGCACGCTGATGTGTATGCCTAAGGCCAAAGGACTCTTCCACAAGGCCATCATCATGAGTGGTACTATCCTCAATGTCAATACCAAGGCGATGACAGAGGAACTCGGTGAAGCTGTGCTCAAGGAACTGGGTATCGACAAGAAGCATGTAGAGAAAATCAATCAGGTATCCTATAAGGATCTCTATGCAGCAGGTCAGCGTGCGATGGCTGCCAGCATCGGCACCCGCAGGCCGGGCACCCCGATGATGTGGGGTTTCGGACCTACACCCGATGGTGAGGTGCTGCTGCAACAGCCCTTCCAACCCGCCTTTGCCAGCATCAGCGACGATATCCCCCTGATGATCGGCACCACCTTCAATGAATTGCAGCGCGCCCGCTACAATCAGCCCATCACGATGGAACAGGCACGCACAGAATTGCAACGCACCTTTGGCGACGAGACCGATGCCTACATCAGTGCTTTCTGTGAATCTTATCCCGACAAGCAACTGCGTACATTGCCTGCCGATCTGCTCTGTATCGACTGGCTGTTCCGCCCGAAGACCATCATTACTTCCGATGCCATTGGTGGCACACGCAAAGCCGACACCTATGTATATATGTACACCGTTGGCGAGAGCGACAATCGTGGCTATAAGGGTTCTGCCCATGGTTCAGAACTGAAATACTGCTTCGATGTGCTCTATCACTACAGCAACCAGTTGTCACAACAATGCATCGACGCCAACAAGCAGTGGGCGGAGACATTAAGCAATGTGTGGGCGAAATTCGCACACGATGGCAATCCCAACTGCAACGGACTACCCTCATGGCAACCCTATACCAAAGAAAACGGCGAGCTCATGGAATTTGGCGGTACCAAGCCCACCCTCCATCACAACCACGACCGCAAACTCGAGGAAATCATCAACCGTCACTGCTTCAAGCAGCTCGACGAATTCAATAAAAAGAAAATTACACAGTAGGAACCGACCCTACTGTGTATTTATACCAGTCTGGCTGGACACCATCGATGTAAAGGTATAGGATTTCCCTATTCAAGAATAGGAAAAATCCCCATCCAGATTAGGACTTTTCCTTTGTAAACCTCACTAAAAGTTCCGATCTTTGCAGCGTGAACAAGAAACAAAATGTTTAACTCTTTAAAGATAGGAGATTAAGATATGAAGAAGATGATGATTCTGGCAGTGATGATGGTCATGACTATCTCGGCCAACGCAATGAGCTATAACGCAGCAAAGCACGAGGCACTGTTCCTGAGCGACAAGATGGCTTACGAGCTGAACCTCACCGCTGCACAGTATGAGGCAGTTTACGAGATCAACCTCGACTACCTAATGAGCCTGAACGGACACGGTGATGTCTTCGGCATCTGGTGGGATCGCCGCAATGCTGACCTCCGTTTCGTGCTGAACAGCTGGCAGTTCGACAAGTATATGAGCCTGGCTCACTTCTATCGTCCTGTGGCTTGGCATGCAGGTGGCTGGACATTCGCAGTGTACTCCCACTATGACAGAGGGCGTTTCTTCAACGCACACCCAAAGGTATTCGTTACCTATAAGGGCGGAAACAACCACAAGCACGATCGCTTCTATGCCGACCGTCACGTGAATAAACCCGCTGTGCATCACAATGCTCCTGCTGCACATCACCGCTCGGCTATGCCGCTTGGCTCGTCCAAGAATGCACCAGTTGCACATCGCAATGCACCAGCTCCGGCTCCGCACAACGGAAAGCCCGCAGCAGCACACAATGATCGCAAGGGCGCAGATCGTCACATGGCAATGAATACGAATCGTGGCAATGGTGGCCACTTCGGACGCAGGTAAACTGTTCCATAAAACCACTATATGCCTACAAAGGACACCGGGGGATCTCAGCATGCTGGGATTCCCTTTTCATTTTATTCCGCGTAATCTGAGAGTTTGATATTATCAGCGGGAGTCTCTTTTTCAGTCTCTTTCTGGTTGGCCATATCCTCGGCGTAGGCACGCATGTTCGTCAGGATGTCGAAATTATCATCTTTCACGAAGAAAACGTTGGCAATACGCCACTGACCATCCTCCACCTGCATCAGCCAGCGCATGGGAACGCCCTTGATGGTAACGGCATCCTTCACCTGGAACCTGACATCAGCCATACCATCAGGCTGCATCGTGACCTGAATACTATCGACGCTGATAGCTCCCTCGTAACAATCGTAAACCCAAGGATTCAACGGTCCTTCATCACCGAAGTCGAAGAATCCGCCGCACTCACACACGCTGTCGACAGCCAGCACTTCATTATTTACCCGCTGCCATTCCTTACTGCCGAAAAGATCGTCTACCGATGGCTTACCTTCGTCATAATGCACCCGCAGCTCATTCCAATAGGCATAGACGGCATTCACCTGCTTCTTGACAGCCTCTACCGTATTCAGCGTGTCATCTACTACAATGCTGGCACTGTCTATCCCTATACCGTGACCACCATCCTGAGGTGACTTCTGACCTCCACAGGCCATCAGCATCATCGGAACGAACATATACAAGATCTTCCTCATCTTATTTTGCTTCTTATTCATATCTTTTGTTGGTGTTTGATTATAAACTATCATAAATATCGCCACAAAATTAGCAATAATTCCGAAATAATTAGTATCTTTGCAAAGATATTTTGCGAAAACAATAATGAAATCATATAAACTCTATAAAAATGAAAAGACTATCTTTGGCAATCATGTTTGTGTTCTGCACGCTGGCAATGGCAGCACAGGACGGCATTAAAGTGAAATTCCAGGGCAACAGTCCCGACATCATGGACTTTGCGTGGTCCTACGTTACTTCTTCCGATGGTGAAGAGGATGGAGAGGTAGATGAGTCCACAAACGCTCTGCGACAGGCTCTGGAACGGTATCGCAAGGGCCAGTCTCAGCCCGAGGGCTATACGGTAACTGTCGACCAGAAGGCAGGCTACATCCTCGTGGAGTCTCGCCACGACGGTTTCATAAGCAAGTGGGAGATGTGCTACTGGAACATGAGCGACAAAAAGCACAAGCTGTTTGCATATTGCGTCGAGCTCTCTGAGAACGGCAAACGCACATCGCCCGGCCAGTATGACGGGCTGAACTTCTACCGCTACGACAATGCCACGAAGACGATGTCGCTGTATGACGCAGGTTTCGAAGTGGATTATTTCAACATCTCCTACTCCCTACCCCGCACAGGCAAGGATATCATCGTAACGCAGTGGAGCGAAAACGGCAGGGAGAAATGGCAGAAGACGCTGAAATGGAACGGAAGCCGGTTTAGTTACTAAAACGCAACTTTTCGCATTGAACCTGCGTCTAACAGATAGAAACTTTTAAACAATAACGATTATGATACTCTCAACAACCCCACAAATTGAAGGTCACACCATCCGCGAGTACAAAGGTATTGTGACAGGTGAAACCATTATCGGTGCTAACATGTTCAAGGATCTGTTTGCTGGCATCCGCGACATCGTAGGCGGTCGTGCAGGCGCTTATGAGACTGTTTTGCGCGAGGCCAAAGAAACGTCTTTGAATGAAATGATGCAACGTGCCCAGGCTATGGGAGCCAATGCCATTGTAGGCATCGACATCGACTACGAGACCATCGGTGCCAACGGTTCGATGCTCATGGTTGCCACCAGCGGCACAGCCGTAGTTATATGAAGTACATTGCCTTTACATTCGTATTTTTAGTCTTGTTATTATGCTCATGCCGTAATCATGCGGCACCGTCCTCTGATGTGCAGACGGAAGACACATTAAGGACCATTACGGAAGAAATGGCATACGAGGGCGTAAACAACTATTGCCACAGCACGTATGACTGGAGCGTAGCAAAGGATCATCCTGACATCATGTATCTGACGATGGGCGAAGAGACGGATTCCGCACACCAAGTGGTATTCCGCAGTTACACCGGTGCCTTTGTACATTTCTATGTCGACAAGACAAGTGGCACCACAAAAATAGTGGAGGAAGTGCCGTCCCTCAATGTCGAGGAGGAAGCAGGAACCATCAACTTATTTGATTATTTAGAGAAATGAAGAAACGTAAGATTAAGTATTCTGCAATATTCCTTCTCTGTTGGTTTGCCCTTTTAGTATTGTTGGTGGATGGAGTCCTGAAGTTCCAGACATTGGTTGACTATTTCGGGTCGTACGCATTGGTAGAGGTCGTATTGCTGCTATTAGTGATTCTACCAACACTTGCAGTTTACACATTTACAAAAGAAAAATGATCCGCGATTTCATTGCTCTTGACTTCGAGACAGGCAACCTCGTTATCTACAATCCCCAGCCAGCCACATGTATATATTATCAAAATCCCCGACCTGCAGTAATGCAAGCCGGGGATTCTTGATTGATATATATGGAATGGCAAACAATCATGCCATGAAGTGCTTGATATTGCGGGCTGACGTCTTATTGGCATCGTAGCGGACTGTCAACTCACGAGTGCGGGAATTCCAGTTGGTGTCCATCACGCCCTTCATGTTCTCAACCTTGGCCACAACCTTCTTATGAGAATCGTGACGGCTCACCTTGATGGTGCAGGTCTTCACGTCAGGACGATAGGCTTTGGTCTTGTGGGCATCGAAGTGCGCAGTCTTTTTATCAGCCTTATCGAAGTGCGAGGCCTTCTTATCATTATTCACTACAACGACATCATGCTTTTTGTCGTTCTTCTTATTATTACCGGCCATTGCTGGCATTGCGAATGTGATGCTCATCATCATCATGATTGCGATCACTTTATTCAGCCAATTAGTGCTCACTATTGTCTTCTTCATAACTTTCTTCTTTTAAATTGTTCAACTTTCGTTCTGTGATCAGACTCCTATGTTCTGATTCACGGTGCAAAGTTAAGGAGATTCAGTGGGATTTGGAAATGAAAAATCCTATTCTATGATTCCTGATTCCCTAAACTTTCGTGGGGATTTTCCCTATCAGGGCAAGACATAATGTAAAATTTGCAATTGTGCATTCATTTTATAACAAAAAAAGTGTATCTTTGCAACCACAATTCAATGAATATGAACATGATTAAGCATTGAAAGTATGAAAACTACAACAGAACGTGTGTTCCAGATCTTTAAGGAACTGAACCAGATTCCACGCCCTTCGCACCATGAAGAGCGAGTGGCTGACTATCTATGCCGGTTTGCAGAGCGGTTGAATCTGCCCTACAAGCGCGACAAGGAGAACTGCGTCGTCATCAGCAAACCTGCCACACAGGGGTATGAAGGCGCAGAACCTGTCGTACTGCTCAACCACATGGATATGGTTTGCGTGGGCATGAGCGATCCGCTTAACACGCCTATCGATGCCTATATAGAGAATGGATGGATGAAGGCACGCGGCACGTCATTGGGTGCTGACAACGGCATCGGACTGTCGATGGCACTTGCTGTACTGGAGAGCAACGAGATTGTGCACGGCCCGCTGGAGGTCATTACTACCACCAATGAGGAGGACGGCATGTCAGGAGCCTCACAGCTGAGCAGCGACTTCCTGAAAGGTCGCAAGGTCATCAACCTTGATTCGGAAGACTACGACACCATCACGACGGGAGCTGCAGGTGCCTGCCTGCAGTTCCATCGCATCCCCATGGAGCGTGTGCCGGCCCCTGAAGACAGAAGCTGGTACCGCATCCGCATAGATGGTGGATTGGGCGGGCACTCTGGTGTTGACATCAATAAAGGACGTTGTTCGGCCGTTAAGGCAGCTGCTGCTATTTTATTGTCTCTTTCGGAGAAACATGACTTCAGCTTGGCAACTATCAATATCGGTGAGGCCAATGCTTCGATTGCCTCAAAGGGCGAGATGGTGATAGCATGTCCATCGGCAGAATCTCAAGCCTTGACTCTTGATTTTAAGCATCCATGCGATTGGTTGCATGATGAATACCCTCAGGACCCTGATGTGAAGTGTGTCATCGAAGCCTGTGAACCCCAAGAAACCGTTATCTCGCCAAAAACTTTCCAGGCACTGATGACCTGCTTGTGTGAGGTGCCTCAAGGGGTAGTGAGATTAAAGTGGGCGATGCCGGACACAGTGGAAACGTCGAATAATATCGGGCGTGTCGTGACGGAAGAGGAACACATTTTTGTCTCTACCCACACACGCAGTTTCATCGATGACGATATGGATGCACTAAGCAAGGCTATTGCCAAGACGTTTAAGGATAGCGGTGCCCATTCCGAAGTTGTGATGTCGGCTCCTGCCTGGCAGGAAGACCAACAGTCGGCATTCCTGCAGCTGACCTCCGACACGTTCCAAGATGTGCTGGGTTGGCGTCCACGGATGGTGGCCATGCACTTCGTGCTTGAAGCAGGGTTCTTCGTCGAGCACTATCCAGGCATTCAGATTGCCAGCATCGGCCCACGAATCGTTGAGCCTCACTCAACAAGCGAGCGTGTGGAACTGGCGACCATAGAGGATATCTGGCAAGTGCTTATCGAACTGCTCAAACGTCTTGCTGTATAGAAAAAGATTAAGGTGCTGAAAATCAGCACCTTAACTTTTGTTTTGGTCGGGATTACTGGACTCGAACCAGCGACCTCGCGCCCCCCAGACGTGTGCGCTACCAACTGCGCTAAATCCCGATCCTAAAAATGCTTAGCATCTGACCTAAGTCTGAAATGCGGGTGCAAAAGTACACACATTTTTCCGTTTGACCAAATTTTCCAGCGACTTTTTTCGATTTTATGTGATTTTTTTGTGTCAGATTTGCTTAAACCGATAAAAATGTGTACCTTTGCACCACAAATCAAGACTACAACAAACAAATGACTCAATATAAAATCACGGCTCCCCAACTACAAAAGGCGATGGTGAGCCTGCCTGCCTCAAAGAGCATTTCAAACCGTGCGCTTATCATCTATGCGCTCAGCGGTGGCCGTCAGTTGCCGGAGAATCTGTCTGACTGTGACGATACCCAGGTGATTCTCGATGCCCTGCGCTACATGCCCGAAGAAATCAACATCAAAGCTGCCGGTACGGCCATGCGGTTCATGACCGCCTATCTGAGTGTAATGCGAGGTACGCATGTGCTCACGGGTACTGAGCGTATGAAGCAGCGTCCGATAGGTATTCTGGTGGACGCCCTCAGGAAGTTGGGCGCCGACATCAGCTACGTAGGTAAGGAGGGCTATCCCCCACTCCGCATCACGGGCCAGGACATCGAAGGCGGTGAGTTGGAGATCGAGGGCAGCGTGAGTTCGCAGTATATCTCTGCCCTGCTGATGATAGGTCCGATGCTGAAGAAAGGTCTCGAACTGAAACTGACGGGTGACATCATCTCCCGACCCTATATCGACCTGACGCTGTGGATGATGCGCGAATATGGTGCTGATGCTGAATGGACAGCAGCCGACACCATCACCGTGAACCACAAGCCCTACGTGAACCGCGACTACGTGATAGAAAACGACTGGAGCGGTGCCAGCTACTGGTATGAGATACTGGCCCTGAGCGACAACCGTGAGGCACAGGTGGTGCTGAACGGACTGAAGGATGGCTCGAAGCAGGGCGACTCGGTGGTGAGGTACATCTTCAGTCTGCTGGGCGTGAAGACCTTGTTCCAGTCGAAGGCCACGACCGCCCCGCAGACCGTGACGCTGAAACGTAATGGCCGTTGTGTGCCGAAGCTGGAGTACGACTTTGTTAACTCTCCTGATCTGGCGCAGACGGTGATCGTAACCTGTGCCGCACTGGATATCCCCTTCCACTTCAAAGGTCTGGCCACGCTGAAAATCAAGGAGACCGACCGTATCGAGGCGATGAAGCGCGAGATGCGGAAGTTGGGCTATGTGTTGCACGACCGCAACGACAGCGAACTGTATTGGGACGGAGAGCGTTGCGAACCCTCGATGGAAGAAGGTATCGACACCTACAACGACCACCGTATGGCACTCTCATTCGCTCCTTTCGCCATGAAGTCAGGCAGTCTGATTATCAACAATCCGCAGGTGGTGACGAAGTCGTATCCGCATTTCTGGAAGAGCTTGACCGATGCTGGATTCAGCATCGAAGTGAAGAGTGAAGAGTGAAGAGTTAAGAATTTGCTACCGCTATGGAATTTGCAATTGTTTGTGTAGGGTTGATTGTGGGGCTGGGGGTGATAGCCTGGATAGCCAACCATTTCGACAAGGGTGACGATACCATCCAGGTGGGTCACGACTGCTCGACCTGCACTGCTGCTCAGGAGGGCGACTGCAAAATTCACTGCCTTTTGGAAGAAAAACATCAAAAAGACGCTGCATCACACAATAAAACAACCTCTAAAGAGGTTATATAAGAGGATGCGCAGAATTGCCTATATCTTGACTGTTGGTGTCGTCGTCATGTTGACGATGGCAGCTTGTTCTACGCAGAAAAACACGGCAGGCACGCGGTGGTGGCATAGTTTCAACGCCCGCTATAACATCTATTATAACGGCAAGGAGGCCTTTATCGACGGTAATCTGGAGAAGGAGAAAGGCAACCGCGACAACTTCACCGAACAGATACCCCTCTACCCCGTTGGCAACAAGGACAGTCGTTCGTTGGGTAGCAGCCAATATGACCGCGCCATCGAGAAGGCCGAGAAGGACATCCGTCGCCACAGCATCAAGGCCAAGCCCGAATGGAAGGGCGGCAAGCGCAAGACCGACAAGGACAAGGAGTGGCTGGGACGTAAGGAATACAACCCCTTCCTGTGGAAAGCGTGGATGCTGCTGGGTAAGTCACAATTCCAGAAAGGCGACTTCGACGAGGCCGCTGCCACGTTCAGTTATATGATCCGTCTCTACCAGACACAACCCATGCAGAGCGGTCTGGCCAAGGCGTGGCTCGCGAAATGCTATACCGAACTCGACTGGCTTTATGATGCCGAGGACGTGATCCGCAATATGAGCCGCGACTCGATGCACTTCCGTACCGTCAAGGACTGGGACTACACCTTTGCCGACTACTATATCCACACGAAGGAATACGCGAAGGCGGTGCCCTATCTGCGGAAAGTGATCAAGCACGAGCGTCGCCATCAACAAAAGGCCCGTGAGTGGTTCCTCATGGGACAGATTCAGCAGGAATTGGGCAATCGCGCCGAGGCCGAGCACGCCTTCGGAAAGGTGGTCGGTTGTCACCCCAGCTACGAACTCGAATTCAATGCCCGCATCGCGCAGACGGAGGTGATGGCGAAGGGCAATGCCAAGGCGATGATCAGCCGTTTGAAGCGCATGGCCTCGAACGACAACAACAAGGAATATCTCGACCAGGTGTATTACGCCATGGGAAATATCCACTTGATGCAGAAGGACACGCTGAAAGCCATCGCCGCCTATGAGAAAGGTAATGAGAAAGCTACCCGCAGTGGTGTCGAAAAAGGTGTGCTGCTGCTGACCTTGGGAAATCTCTACTGGCAGTTGGAGAAATACAACGATGCCCAGCGCTGCTATGGCGAGGCCATCGGATTGCTGGATAAGGACCGCAAGGACTATGAGGAACTGGCCCAGCGATCGAAGGTGCTCGACGAGTTGGTGCCGCATACCGACGCCATCCATCTGCAAGACTCGCTGCTGGCACTGGCCGATATGCCTGAGGCCCAGCGTCTGGAAGCCATCGATCGTGTGATCAAGGAGCTGAAACACAAGGAGAAGGAGGCCCGCGACGCAGCCCAGATAGCAGAGGCCGAGCGCATGCAACAACAGAACCAGGCTGTGGGACAACGGGGAGGCACCCAGCAGAATCGTCCTACGACCCAACAACAGAGCGGTGGTGCGTGGTATTTCTATAATCCGCAGGCCGTAAGTCAGGGAAAGACCACCTTCCAGCGCCAGTGGGGACAACGAAAGAATGCCGATAACTGGCAGCGAATGAACCAGACGGTGGTGAATCTGGCCGCTAGCGAAGAGAAATCTGAAAACTCCGAGTACTCCGAAAACTCTGAGTACTCCGATTCGCTGGCTGCCCAAGGCGCTCTCGCCAGCGACAGCATCAAGGGCGAGAAGGCCCCCACAGACACCCTCGCCAATGATCCGCATAACCGCGAGTTCTACCTCGCCCAGATACCTTTCACCGACGAGCAGAAAGCCGCCAGCCACGATATCATCAAAGAGGCGCTATTGCAGTCGGGCATCATCTTCAAGGATAAGCTCGACAACCTGAAACTCAGCGAGAAGCAGCTCCTTAGACTGACGAAGGACTACCCCGAGTTTGAGAAACTCGACGATGCCTGGTATCACCTCTTCCTGCTCTACTCGCGACTGGGCAAGCATGATGTGGCAGAGGCCTGTCTCTCGCATCTGAAAGCCGAACATCCCGAGAGCCAATGGACCACATTGCTCTCCGACCCCTACTACGCTGAAAACGCCCTTTTCGGCACCCATATCGAGGACTCGCTCTATGCCGCCACCTATCAGGCATTCAAAGATGACAAGTTCTCGGAGGTGGCCGGCAATGCCCGCATCTCTGCCGACCGTTTCCCGATGGGTGAACACCGTGCGAAATTCATCTTCATCGACGGTCTGAGCCGACTGAACAACGGCGATGCCAGCGGTTGTCTGGAACAGTTGAAGGAGGTGATTGAGAAACACCCGAAGAGCGAGGTGGCCGAGATGGCAGGTATGATTGTGAAAGGTGTGCAGGAGGGTCGCCGACTACATGGCGGCAAGTTCGACATCGGCGATGTGTGGTCGCGTCGTGACATCACCCTCACCGCCGACTCCACAAAGGCCGACACCCTGAGTGCCGACCCGAATCAGAAGTTCATCTTCATGCTCGTCTACGAGCCCGACAGCGTGGATCAGAACCAGCTGCTATTCGAGATGGCACGCTATAATTTCTCTAACTTCCTGGTGCGTAACTTCGAGATCAGCACCGACGAGGATGACGGGCTGCTACGTATGCTCATCAGCGGATTCCTCAGCTATGACGAGGCTCTGCAGTACGCCCGACAGTTGTATGCCAACGACGTGATGGCGGAGAAACTTGCCAAATGTCGCAGTCTGGTTATCAGCGAGGTGAACCTGCCACTGCTGGGCGTACAGTTCAGTTACGACGACTACGAGCAGTTCTATGAGGACATCTTCGTGCCGATGAAGACGAGTACCGACAAGCTGCTGATCCGTCCTGAGGATATCGAAGTGGTAGATCCCGAGGATATCCCCTCAGGCAAGAAGGCCGCAACCGACGACGACGAGGACGATGAGGATGACGACGAGCCTCAGCCGAAGAACAAGAAAAAGAAACAGGCCAAGGACTTCGATTTCGACGAAGACTTTTGGTAAGAGTGAAGAGTTAAGAGTGAAGAGTGAAGAATTTGCTACCGCAGAAAGAGTGAAGAATTATGATCAACGGATATTTACTTTGGGTGGATGATGAGATTGAGCAGCTGCACGGACAAAAGCTGTTCTTGGAAAGCAAAGGTTATGACGTCACGACCGTGAGCAACGGCACCGACGCCATCGACCTCTGCCGTGAGCGACATTTCGACCTGGTATTGCTCGACGAGCAGATGCCCGGCCTCAGCGGACTGGAGACCCTTCAGCGCATCAAGGAGATACACCCCGCCCTACCCGTGGTGATGGTGACCAAGAGCGAGGAAGAGGACATCATGAACCAGGCCATAGGACAGAAGATTGCCGACTACCTGATCAAGCCCGTGAACCCCAACCAGATCCTGTTGACATTGAAGAAGAACATCCACCGCGAAGAGATCGAGACGGAGGTGACACAGACACAGTACCAGCAACAGTTCCAGCAGATCGCCATGCAGATCATGGATTGCAGGACGTGGCAGGACTGGGTGGAAGTCTATAAGAAACTCGTGCACTGGGAGTTGGAGCTGAGCTCTACTGACAGCAACATGACCGATATGCTCCGCATGCAGAAAGAGGAGGCGAATCTGGGTTTCGCGAAGTTCATCAAGAAAAACTATCTCGACTGGGTGGCGCAGCTGAACCCCACAACCCCCACCGGCGACCGTCCGATCCTCTCGCCAGAGGTGTTCAAGAACAAGGTGTTCCCCCTGCTCAGCGAGGGTAAGAAAGTCTACCTCGTGGTGCTCGACAACTTCCGCTATGACCAGTGGCGCATGCTCGCACCCGAGCTCAGCAAGCAGTTTGACATCGAGGAAGAGCTCTATTTCAGCATCCTGCCCACCGCCACGCAATATGCCCGCAACGCCATCTTCTCAGGTCTGATGCCCAACAAGATTGCCCAGATGTTTCCCGACCTTTGGGTGGACGAGGACGAGGAGGAAGGTAAGAACCTGAACGAGGCACCGCTCATTCAGACACAGCTGGACCGCTATCGCAAGAAGAACACCTTCTCTTATCACAAGGTGAACAACTCTACCGATGCCGACAAGCTGATGCAGCAGATGTCGAATCTCGGGAAGAACGACCTGAATGTGGTGGTATTCAACTTCATCGATATGCTGAGTCACGCCCGCACGGAGTCGAGGATGGTGCGCGAACTCGCCAACAACGAGAGCGCCTACCGTTCGATCACGCTCTCCTGGTTCCGCCATTCGGTCATCGCCGAATTCTTCCGTCAGCTGGCACAGGAGGATTGCAAGGTCATCGTCACCACCGATCACGGTAGTATCCGTTGTACGCAGCCCGTGAAGATTGTGGGCGACAGGAATACCAACACCAACCTGCGTTATAAGTTGGGTAAGAACCTGAGTTACGACGACAAGAACCTGTTTACCATCCATGAGCCGCAGAAGGCGCAACTACCTGCGCCCAACCTCTCTACGACCTACGTGTTTGCTACGGGCGACGCCTTCCTGGCCTACCCCAACAACTATAATTACTATGTAAGTTACTATCGCGACACCTTCCAGCACGGAGGTATCTCGATGGAGGAAATCATCATACCATTGATAACAATGACGGGAAGGAAAAAATAGTTATGGAAATAAAGATACAAGATTTAGAGCATATCCGCGAGGCTGCGCGGGAATTTGTTGAGAATATTGGCGACCGCACCGTGTTCGCCTTCTACGGACATATGGGTGCCGGCAAGACCACCTTTATCAAAGCCATCTGTGAGGAACTGGGTGTAGAGGACGTGATCACCTCCCCTACCTTCGCCATCGTCAACGAGTATTCTCCTGACTCCAGTCTCCTGTCTCCTGACTCCTCCATCTTCCACTTCGACTTCTACCGCATCAAGAAGTTGGAAGAGGTCTACGACATGGGCTTTGAGGACTATTTCTACTCAGGCTCACTCTGTCTGATAGAGTGGCCCGAGCTGATAGAAGAGGTATTGCCCGATGATGCGGTCAAAGTGACCATCACCGAGCAACCCGACGGCTCACGCACCGTCAGCTTTTAAAGGTTCTGCTCCTGGAAGTCGAGGTCGGCCTGGACGATGAAGAGCACATATTCCGGAACGAGGTTGGTGACACCTTCCTCCTTGGCCTTATTGCAGACATAGTCTGCCACAGCCTCCATGTCGATGTCAACCTCCTCCTCAGTGCTCTCCAGAATGCCACTTGTATAGTAGTAGTCTACTATCAAGTCCATGATATACAGGATGGTCTCATCGCTGTAATGCTTCTTCCCATCAAACGGAATCCGTTCGCGGATAAACGCCAGTTCTCTTCTGTTCTCCTCCTCGTCGAGGCGGAGTTCTTCATCGATACTTGCCATCGTTTACAGGAGTGACAGGAACTTCTCGTTGATAACAGACTCGCTCTGAGCACCTACCAGTTTGTCGACCTGCTGTCCATTCTTGAAGAAAAGGATGGTGGGGATGTTACGGATGCCGAATTCAACAGCCAGATCCTCTTGATCCTCTACATCACACTTGCCGACAACAATCTGGCCGTCGTACTTCTCTGCCATTTTCGAGATCATGGGCGCAATCATACGGCACGGACCGCACCAGGTTGCCCAGAAATCAACTACCAACGGCTTATCGCCATTCTTCAGGCTCTCGAAATTCTCACTTGTGATTGTTACTTCCATAATGTTTTGTTTTAAAGGGTTTATATTAATTGATCTTATAATCCATCACATTGGGATGACTCTCGATATAGTCGATCAGCGTATGACGCACATCCACGCCCTTGTTGGGAGAACGTAGCAGCACATGGTGCTTACCCAAGGAGTCGCGCAACTGGAAAAACAGTTTGGTCTTGCCGGGATTCTCGGCTATCAGCTCGTTGAGCTCTTCCACAATCTGCTCGTCGAGTATCTCAGGATCGGTGACAATCGAGATGGTGATGCGCTCGATGGCATTCTCCTTCACCGTCTGCAAATATTCCACACGATTCACTTTCAGTTCCTTAGGACCGTCGTTATTATACTGGAAACGGGCGCGGACCTTACCCACCACGAAGACAGAGGCGCCGATGGTAAACATGCCGCCATACTGTCCCCAGTTCTCGCCGAAGAGCGGCAGTTCGCCCGAGCCGTCAAAGTCCTCGATGGTCACGATACCGAAGGGTTTGCCATTCTTGGTGAAGCCCGTTCTGACGGCGGTGACGATACCGCCCAGCGCCACATCCTCACGGTCGGTCACGCTGCCGATATCTGCCAGTTCCGAACAAGTGGTGTTACACAGGTTGTCAATCACGATCTTAAACTCGTTGAGCGGATGGGCAGAGAGATAGATGCCCACCAGATCGCGCTCCTTATTCAGACGTTCGATATCGCTCCAACGCACATCGTTCTTCGGCACAGGGGGCAATGCAATCTCCACACCCTCGCCAAACATACCGAAGAGCGAGTTCTGCTGTTCTGCCATCTCCTGCTGGTAGGTCTGTCCGTAACGCACAAGGGTGTCGAGGAACATCTCTCCTTTGGAGTTCGTGGCAAAATAGTCCTCACGACGGATACCAAAGCTGTCGAAACCACCACTCAGCGCCAGACTCTCGTAGGCCTTACGGTTGACGGATGAGAAACTAACTCGCTGGGCGAAATCGTAGATGCTCTTATAGGGGCCGTTCTTCTCGCGCTCCTCGATGATGGCGAGGGCCGCAGAATCACCCATACCCTTGATGGCACCCAGTCCGAAGCGGATCTGACCATGATGGTTCACACCAAACTTCTCATACGACTCGTTGACATCGGGTCCCAGCGTATCGATATGCATCTGCTTGCACTCGTCCATGAGTTTGGTGATTTCCGTGATCTGGTCCCTGCGACGGCTCATGATGGCCGCCATGAACTCAGCGGGATAATTGGCTTTCAGATAGGCCGTCTGATAGGCCACCCATGAGTAACAGGCGGCATGCGACTTGTTGAAAGCGTAGGAAGCAAATGCCTCCCAGTCGGCCCAGATCTTCTCCAACACCTTCGGATCGTGCCCGTTCTTCTGGCCGCCCTCGATAAACTTAGGCTTCATGGCGTCGACGATATCTTTTTTCTTCTTACCCATCGCCTTACGCAGGGCATCGCTCTCACCACGGGTGAAGTCGGCCAACAGTCGTGACAGCAACATCACCTGCTCCTGATACACCGTGATACCATACGTATCTTTCAGGTATTTCTCCATGATGGGGATATCGTAGGTAATCGGCTCGGTACCGTGCTTACGACGGATAAACTGCGGGATATAGCCCATAGGTCCCGGACGGTAGAGGGCGTTCATGGCGATGAGGTCCTCAAACACCGTCGGCTTCAACTCGCGCAGGTATTTCTGCATGCCCTGCGACTCAAACTGGAAGGTACCCACGGTACGTCCCTGCTGATAGAGCTCGTAGGTCTTGGCATCATCGATGGGGATATGGTCGAGATCTATGTCGATACCCCGTGTACGTTTGATAATATCACAGGCCTCCTTCAACTCCGAGAGCGTCTTCAGTCCCAGGAAGTCCATCTTGATCAGTCCCGTCGACTCAATCACGTGTCCGTCGTACTGCGTACAGTTGGTCTTCGTTCCCTTGAAGTCTGGGTCATCAGCCGTCGACACAGGCACATGATCGCTGATCGGATCGCGACAGATGATAAATCCACAGGCATGGATACCCGTGCCGCGCACCGTTCCCTCCAGCATCTTCGCATATTTGATGGTATTGGCGAGGGCCGCGTCGGAGGAGGCCTCAGCCTCACGCAGTTCCTGCACATACTTGATGGCATTGGGCAGGTTCATCTTCGTCGCCTTACCGTCAGGACCATCGGGCAGACGGTCGGGAATGGCCTTACAAAGGGCGTTGGAGATGCTCAGCGGCACCTTCTCCACACGCGCCACATCCTTGATGGAGTTCTTCGTGGCCATCGTGGCGTAGGTGATGATATGCGCACAGTTCTCATGACCGTACTTATCCTCCACCCATTTCAGCACCTTGCCGCGACCGTCATCGTCGAAGTCGGTATCGATATCAGGCAATGAGATACGGTCGGGATTCAGGAAACGCTCAAACAGCAGGTCGTATTTCAGCGGGTCGATCTTCGTGATACCCAGACAGTAAGCGACCACCGAACCAGCCGCAGAGCCACGACCTGGTCCCACCATCACGCCCAGTTCGTCGCGGGCGGAGTTGATGAAGTCCTGCACAATGAGGAAGTAGCCCGGGAAACCCATCGTCTTCATGATATGCAACTCAAACTTCACACGCTCCTCGACCTCCGCAGGCAGTGGGTCGCCGTAAATGCGTCTGGCACCCTCGTAAGCGAGCTTCGCCAGATAGTCGGCCTCAAACTTGATGCGGTAGAGCTTGTCATAGCCGCCGAGTTTCTTGATTTTCTTCTCACCATCCTCGGGCGACAACTGGTTCTCACCATTCTCATCGCTGGTAAACTCGTCATACAACTGCTGCTCGGTGAATTTCTGCCGCCACTCCGCTTCCGTTCCGAAGTCCTCGGGGATGGGGAAGAACGGCATGATGGGGTCGTTGTCGAGACTGTACACCTCCACCTTATCCAAAATTTCAAGGGTGTTCGACAGCGCCTCAGGCACATCGCTGAAAATCTCATTCATCTCCTGCTGCGTCTTAAACCACTCCTGCTTCGAGTAGAGCATACGCGTGGGATCGTCGAGGTCCTTGCCCGTTGAGAGACAGAGCAGATGGTCGTGGGCCTCGGCATTCTCCTTATCCACGAAATGGGCATCGTTGGTACACACCAGTTTGATGCCGTATTCCTTGGCCAGTTCGATGAGCACCTTGTTGGCCTGCTGCTGCATCGGGAAGGTCTCACGATTGGCGCGTTGCAAGGGATCCTTCACCTCATGACGCTGCAACTCCAGATAGTAGTCGTCGCCCCAGAGGCGCTTGTGCCACTCGATGGCCTCACGGGCGCCGGCGATGTCGCCTTTCAGGATCTTCGCAGGCACCTCACCAGCGATACAGGCCGAACAGACAATCAGATCCTCGTGGTATTTCTCCAATTCCTTGCGGTCTGTTCGCGGACGGTTGTAGAAACCGTCGACCCAGGAATTGCTGACGAGCTTGATGAGGTTCTTATAGCCGTTGGCATTCTTCGCCAGCACGATGAGGTGATAGCCGCCAAGGTCTTCCTTGGTCTCTTTCAGACTCTTGTCACCGCGACGGGCCACATACATCTCACAACCGAAGATGGGTTTGAAGGGTTCGAGACCGTCTTTCTTGCGCTTCTTGTTCAGGTCGAGACAAGTGTCATGAAATTCTTTAATACCGAACATGTCGCCGTGATCGGTGATTGCCATGCCTCGCATGCCGTCCTTAACAGCTTTGTCCACAAGCTTTTGGATACTCGACTGTCCATCAAGTATTGAATAATAGGTATGTACGTGCAGATGTATGAAATCTTCCATATTTTCACTCAAAAAGCCCTATTGGCAGACGGCAAAGATACAGCTAATTATTGAGAATACCAAAAGAAATAGCAGAAAAATTTGTAACTTACGTTAAAAAGTTGTACCTTTGCACGCAAATTAATAACGACACCTAATTAAATAATGGGAGAAAGAATCAAGAAACTGAAGAAAATCAGAATTCATCGCGAGGGTACCCATGAACTCACATGGAGCGCTTTAGCCATCATTGGCATCGCTTATCTGCTCTGGTATTCATTCAGCACCACTATACCTTTTTGGATCTTTATCATCATCTTCGGTGCTGCCTGGTTCATGGCACTCAATTTCTATCGTTGTCCTATTCGCTATTACAATGGTGATACCGACAAACTGGTCGTGGCGCCTGCCGACGGCAAGATCGTCGTGGTGGAAGAGGCCGAGGAAAACGAGTACTTCCACGACAAGCGCCTGATGATCTCCATCTTTATGAGTCCGCTGAACGTGCATGCCAACTGGTTCCCCATCGACGGCAAGGTGAAGTTCGTCCACCATCAGGACGGCAACTACCATAAAGCATGGCTTCCCAAGGCCAGCGAGGAAAACGAGCATGCCGACATCATGATTACCACCCCCGACGGCGAAGATGTGCTGGTGCGTCAGATTGCTGGTGCGCTGGCCCGTCGTATCGTGACCTACGCCAAAGAGGGCGAAGAGTGTTATATCGACGAGCACCTGGGCTTTATCAAACTCGGATCGCGTGTGGATGTCTTTCTGCCGCTGACCGCCAAGGCCTGCGTTACGATGGGACAGCCCACAACCGGCGACCAGACCGTTATTGCCAAGATGGCGTAAAAATAGTGAATAGTGAATATTAAAAAGCATATTCCCAATACCATAACTTGCTGCAACCTGATTTCTGGCTGCATCGCCACCTATTGGGCATTCGTGGGTGTAACCTATCTGGCATTGTTGTTCATCGTGATCGGTGCCGTGTTCGACTTCTTCGACGGTATGGTGGCCCGTCTGTTGCATGTCTCCTCCCCTATCGGAAAGGAACTCGACTCGCTGGCCGACGATATCACCTTCGGCTTTGCGCCCTCAGCCATCGTGTTCAGCTATATCTGCACGTTCCATATCCATTGGCCGTTCATCCCCTTCCTCGCCTTCATCATGGCAGCGTTCTCTGCCTTACGTCTGGCGAAGTTCAACCTCGACGAGCGACAGGCTTTAGGCTTCATCGGCCTCCCCACCCCTGCCAACGCCCTCTTCTGGGGCTCCCTCATCGTCGGCCTGCAAGACTGGGGTGAAGATTCTTCACTCTTCACTCTTCACTCTTCACTCCCCTATCTTGTTCTCATCGGAACCTTCATCAGCTGCTACCTGCTCATTGCCGAAATCCCCATGTTCGCCCTGAAATTCAAGACCTGGGGCTGGAAGGGCAATGAAGTCAAATACATTTTCATCCTCTCGTGCATTCCGCTGCTGCTCCTGCTGGGCGTGAGCGGACTTGCAGCCATCATCGCATGGTATGTCATCCTATCCGTTATCACTACCAAGAAAATCAAAACAAACTAATAACCTGTTATGATCAGAATCGTCATCGGCCTCATCATCTTCGGCTTGATAGCCCTCGCCATCATCATTCTGGTGGTCATCAATTTCTCATACAAGAGTCTGCGTCAGCTGCGCAAGGCCGCTGAAGACCAGTGGGAACTCAACCAGAAACGCAAGGAACAGAAGGAGAAGAACCCCTTCGGCGATGACTATTTCAAGAGCAGCGATACCGGCTCCCACCAGAGCAATCGCACCCAACAGACCAAGCGGACTCAGGAGCAGTCACAAAAAACCACTACCCGCAAAACGACTACGAGCAGTGGTGTGACGATTATCGACGAGCGTGAGGAGTATAAGAAGATCTTCACTCACGACGACGGCGAATACGTTGAGTTTGAAGAGGTCTAAGGGTGAACCAGCGTGCCGATAGGCTCACCATTCATCACCTTTTTCAGATTCCCCACTACGTCCATGTTAAAGACGTAGATCGGCAGGTTGTTGTCCTGACACATACAGACGGCCGAGAGATCCATCACTTTCAAACCGCGATTGAGCACCTCCTGATACGAGATGTCCTCGAACTTCGTGGCCGTGGGATCCTTCTCCGGATCAGCGGTGTAGACACCGTCCACACGCGTACCTTTCAGCATCACGTCGGCCTCGATCTCCACACCTCGCAGACTCGAACCCGTGTCGGTGGTGAAATACGGCTGTCCCGTTCCGGCTGAGAAGATGCACACATAACCAGCCTCCATCGCCTCGATAGCCTTCCACTTGCTGTAAAACTCACCGATAGGTTCCATACGGATGGCCGTCAGCACCTTGTTCTTCACACCCTCGGCATCAAGGGCACTGCTCAGCGCCAGCGAGTTGATCACCGTAGCACACATACCCATCTGGTCGCCCTTCACACGGTCGAAACCTTTCTTCGCACCACTCAGACCGCGGAAGATGTTACCGCCACCGATCACAATACCGATCTGGACACCCATCTCCTGCACTTCTTTAATCTGACGGGCGTAATCACCCAAACGCTCAGGGTCGATACCGTGACCCTGCTTTCCCATCAGGCTCTCGCCCGACAACTTCAATAGAATTCGCTTAAACCTTGCCATAATCTATAAATTATAATAAACTCTAAATCACAAATTTCACCTCCTTAAAAGCATAGGCACGTTCCCGGTTGGTTTCATCCCTCAGCACCAGCCTGCCATCGGGCAGCACATCCGTGAGCCTCGCCTTAAAACGTCCGCGCTGGTCCTCATAGATCGCCTCCTGTCCTTTCCGGTAGAGGCGTTCCCGGTAGTCACGACTCGTGGTCTTGCTTTGGGATACCCGTTCGAAGGCTTCGAGGAAATCCTTCAACAGCGCCTCTCGGTCGGTCTCCTGTCCCGTCAACTGATACAGCGATACGGGATTAGGTGCGTCGCTCAGGAACTGGCGCTGGTTCACGTTCAGGCCGATACCGATAATGCTGTCCTTGATCACAGGACCCTGCAAACGGTTCTCTATCAGCATGCCGCAGATCTTGCGGTCACCCACATAGATATCGTTCGGCCATTTGATCTCCACCTTAATATAGTGCGCCAATGTCTCGCAGAGCGCCACCGACGCCACCTCCGTGATCCGGAATTGCTCATTCGCAGGTATCCGCTCCGGATGGATCAGCAGCGAGAATGTCAGGTTCTTCCCCCGCTCGCTCTCCCACGAGTTATTCCCGCAGCCCTTCCCCGCCGTCTGGTAGTCCGCCACAGCTATTATCGCATCGGACGAGCTCGGACTCTCTCGGACAGAAGAAGTCCGTGCAAGTCCGTGTTTGTCCGATGCCATATAATTCCGCAACCAGCGGTTGGTGGAGTCCGTTTCTTCGATATGAATCAATTGAAAATCCATAATCCGCTTGCAAAGATACGAAATAATTCATAATTCATAATTCATAATTCATAATTATTTTATAATTTTGCACCATGAATATGGAAGAGCAACAGAAAAAAGACGAATTCTTCATGCAACGGGCGCTCGACGAGGCTCGTATGGCCTATCGCGAAGGTGAGATTCCCATCGGCGCCGTCGTCGTCTGCAAGGACCGTATCATCGCCCGCAGCCACAACCTCACCGAGACCCTCTGTGATGTCACCGCCCATGCTGAGATGCAGGCCATTACCTCCGCTGCCAACCTCCTAGGCGGCAAATACCTCACCGATTGCACGCTCTACGTCACCGTCGAACCCTGTGTGATGTGTGCCGGCGCCATCGGTTGGGCACAGATCCCCCGCATCGTCTACGGCTGTCTCGACGAGAAACGGGGCTATCACGCCTTTGCCCCAGAGGCCATGCATCCCAAGGCCACCATCATCGGCGGCGTCTTGGAAGAAGAATGTCGGCAGCTGATGCAGGACTTCTTCAAGGCATTACGGCATCCTGATAAAATGTCAAAGTGTCAAGACTGATATGGCGGTCATTGCCAATACCGAAGGCCAGATAGAACTTGGCCCTTCGGGGAACGGTATCCTCATTCGGCAGCACACGTAGCCAACTCAACTTTCCCTGTCTCTCCTTGGTCTCCGCACGGGTCTCGTCGTCTTTCGTCGAGTCGTTCTCACGCGTGTCTTCCAGGTATTTCGCCAGACTGCCTGTTACATAGAGCAACAGACTGTCGCCCACGTTCGTCCGGAATCCCACATCGAGCGTACCTCCTTCTGCCGGCAGGTTGAATTCCTCGCGGTCAAACTCCGCATACTCGTTGCGCTGTTTGATCTCCACCGTGCGCAGCTCACCGTCGGACACCAGCGTCACCAGCGCCGAACGCTCCACACCCGTCAGATTCTTCTCACAGGTCATCACCTTCAACGTGTCAGTACCGCCGGGACCCGTCTCTTTCAATACCTGCAACCAGGGCACGGGACTCTCTGCCTTCCAGGGACCGCTGGCATGAAACAGAAACAGACTCACCTGGTTCGAGATGGAATACAATTCGGCATTCGGCTCAGAATAGATCCTGACGCCGCCCACCTTATCTTGCAGACATCCCACCAGCAACACCACCGTCGCCACCAGACAAGTCCAGACCGTAAATCGTCGTTGTTTCATGCGTAATTTTACTATTGCGATGCAAAAGTAGTAAATATCGCCCGAAGGCGCTTCTTTCTGTCGCAAAAACAGAAAAATTTTAGAAAAATATTTGTTTTTTAGGTTATTTTTAACTACCCTTGCGCTATTTAAACGCTAATAAACACCGATTATTGAAAGATCGGATTCTTTGATATAACCTCTTCTGCAGGAATGCGTCGTATGTTATTATTTTCGTCACACACAATGACATCCTGTCCTCTTAATGCTTTTTCTTTAAGCATTCTTTTTTCTGCTATCTCCAAGCCACGTTTAAGTTTCTCAGAGAACTCTCTCATTTCCTTATTTGACATAGCTTTGAATTTTAGAAAACAACAATTCTTCTTTTATAATGGTATCTGAGTCCTTACCGCCACAAGCGATTTGTTTGCGAGGATTCTCACTATTATCGTAAATATCCCAATAATCAACTTCTTGCATGTAAAGACCAAAAAGATTACTGATTCCTGCTACGTACCTCCGTTTAATAACATCTTCTTCGATATTATGTCCCCCATTTTGTACTCTCTCTGCAACACGCTGAATAGCCAAATCAGGTGTTCTCAACCAGAAAAACAAAACACTTACTGTATATCCTTTTGCTTGCGCTCTATGGACCAGGTTAATGTATGATTTCGTAGCCAATGTTGTCTCAATAGAAAAGGTTTCTTCTTTTTCCAACAACTCTTCAATTCGTTTTAGCATCAATCTACCTGCCTCGATAGCCATGCTCTCAGGATTAAATGGAGAGAGACCACGGGCAATTTCATCAGCATTCACGAACTCCTTACAATCAAGGATTTCGGGTAAAACGGTATATGATGCGGTCGTTTTGCCTGCACCATTACATCCACTGATGATATACAGATTTTTGCTCATATTTTATTCGTGTGCAAAGATACGAAGTTTATTCGAGAATTCCAAATAATTCCGCGATATTCGTCACAAACGGCCCAAAGCAACAGAACTCGTGTAACTAAAGCGGCTGAGTTTTTTAGTTGGAACTGCCTTCGTTACCGCTGTCGCTACCTCCGCCTCCTCCTTTGACGTCATCATTGGAGATCGTGCGCTCGGCTTTCTTAACGCTGGCCTTCAATTCTCCGATGCGGTAACTGATGGAAAGGCTGAATCGCTGCTGAACGCTCTTCGACCAACTATTTGCATGGAAGAAAGTATCCTCCGTCGTAGAATTGTATCGCATGTATTTTTTCAGGAAGTTCGTGGCGCTGAGTGTCAGGTTGAGGCGATTTTTCAACCACGACTTCTGGATGCTCATGCTATAACTGCTATAACTGCTGCCACGGCCTTGCAGGTTAATGTTTGGCGTCATAGCATAAAGGTTGAAGGAGAGTCGCCAGCTCTTGGGCAGTGTCTGCTGAGCACCACCATAGGTAAAGAGACTCCATCCATGATTGGAGAGGTCGCCCCCATCATCCATGTTGGTATAGGAGAGTCGCCCATTGAAATAGACGCGGGTGTTCTTGGTGGCATTCCAGTTAACATAGGTATTCAAGTTGACACCCTGACTGCGCCCAATATTCTCATAGGTAGTGTAGAGCACATCTTTTCCAGTCGGGTTCTTCAAACCTGAGATCTGCGTGTCAGGCATCATCCTGACAACATTCTCGATGCTGTTGTTGGTGAAGCCATAGCGCAGGGCGAGATTGATATTAAACTTTGGCGTGAAATTGCTATAGCTGAGGTTGAACGAATGACTCTTCTCACTGTCGAGATGGGAATTTCCCTGATAGATATTCGTAGGTGTGGAGTCGTCAAGGTAAGGGTTGAGATACCAGATGCCCGGACGGTAGATGCGCATGTCGTAGCCCAAACGGAGGTTCGACATCTGCGTCAGTTTATAGCCGATGCTGGCAGAGGGCACGAAATCGTTGAAGTGCTTTCTGAAATCATCGCCACGCCCAAGTTTATATTCCACATCCTGCAAGGTATGCTCGTAGCGCAAGCCAAGTCGGCCCGACAGTTTATTCAGTTTAAGACCATAACCCAGATAGGCGGCGAAGATATCGTTGCGATGCTTGTAGTGCGACGAATGATCGCTATCGAAAACGCCCTCCTCATAGCGGTCATCCTCAGAGGTGTTGTTGCGCAGGATATATTTCAGTCCTGTTTCCAAAGTATGGATCTTGGCAAAGGGTGTGGTGTAATCTATTTGGAAAGTATGTTCCGTCGTATTCTCACTGCCATCGTTACGTTGGTTTTTCAGGCGTTGAAGGAAGTTCTCCCAACCGTCGGCAGCCTGCATGTCTAGGTAGTCGGTATAGGAGTCGCTCTTGTCAGGCTCACTACTTAACTTATACGACAATGTCAGCAGGCGTTCCTCTACAGAAAAGGTGCGCTGATAGTCGATGCCGCCATCGATATAGCCATAGTTGTTTTTCGAATTACGGGCAGTATTGTAACTATAAAGGCGGTTGTGGGTGAGCGGCGATGTAGCAAAGGTATGATTTTCGCCATCGCTCTTGCTGCCACCGCCATATAAGTCAAACGAGGCGGAGATGAGTCGCAGGGTGTCTATCTCATAACTGGCCTCGATGGTTCCGTACTGGGAATGACCGTGATATTTTGATGACCCTTCGCTTTCGAGGTCGGACGATGATTCGCTGATGTTGCCGATGGTCTTACGGCTGCTGCCAGAGTAACTGCGGGGAGAGGTGTTGTAACTATAATTATAGCGCCCACTCATTGTCAGTTTTCCACTCTTGACTGTGGCGTAGGTGCTGCCACCCGCACCACGGTTGCTGACATTTCCACTGAAAGTGGCGGTATAGCCTTCAACACCCTTGCCGTGAGTGATGATATTCAGGATGCCACCCACGCCTTCTGCATCATACTTCGGTCCAGGGTTAGTGATGACCTCGATGCGTTTGATCGAATTGGCGGGCATGCTTTTCAGCACTTCCTTCGGATTGTTCGTCATCATCTGGTTAGGCTTGTTGTTCACATACACCTTAAACGAACTGGAGCCGTTCACCTGTATATTATCTTCGCCATCGACAGTGACCATCGGCACCTTACGGAGCATCTCGATCACAGTATTCGACTTCGAGTCAGGGTCATCCTCGATGTTATAGGTGATCTTGTCGATATCGGATTTGACGAGCGACTTTTGTTTGACCACCTCTACGCCTTGTAGTTCCAGAGACTTGAAGATGCTGTCGGCACGGAGAGAGTCGGCCTTGGTTTGGGCTGATGCAGTGAGCATTGCACAGCAGATAGCACACAGTGTTGTCAGTATTCTTTTCATATATTATGCGAGAAACCTCGCCCCTGACGGAGAGAATCGTCAGTTAGGCGAGGCTTAAATGAGACTATTCTTTGGAATTTGCTTTTATTCTTTTTGTTGTGATAACAATTGTCTTAGGATGGCCGTTTTGCGCTTTCACAACTCTCATGTCAGCGATGGCTCCCTGGGGTATGTTGGCAATCTCAGAATCATCAGCTACCTTACCGTCAATTTCGAGCACGTAATTCTCTTCTGCTGACTTATCCGCTCCGTTTACAATCACCCGCGACTCGCCCTTTGGAAAGTCTTTTCCATCAAGATGGAATGTAACGGGCACCGTGTATTTGCATCGAACTGCCACTCCGTTCTGCATACCTGGATTCCATTTGGGCATGGCGTTGATGACGCGTAAGGCTTCGGCATCCAACAGCGGATCGAGGGCCTTTACAACACGGGCATTGGTGATACTGCCATCCTTCTCAACAACAAAGGTCGCGATAACCCGGCCTTGTTTTCCTGCCTTTTCAGCCTCCTCTGGGTATTGTATACTTTTGGACAAGAATTCATACAGGGCAGAGGGAGAACCAGGGTATGCAGGCATCTGCTCTACGACGTCATAAACCTTTTCTGGTTCATCTGCTTCTGTCTCTTTATTCAATCCGATATAATATTCGTTAGACTTACTCGACTCTGAATAGATTTTGCTGACACCTATTGTCTTCGACTCATAGCCAACATAGGATGCAGTGATCTTGTCACCCATTGACACTTCTATTTGGAATTTTCCTTCTCTGTCGGTGACAGTTCCCTTCTTGGTTCCTTCGACCAAGATAACGGCACCAACAATTGGTGTAGGCTGGGCTTCGCCATAGTCATAAACGACACCCTTAGCGATGAATTTCTTATCGTCAGCGGCCTCATTCGCAGAAGGTGCATCTTCCACGACAACTATTTCATTTAACTGCTGACTACCCGTATTGATGGTGGCAGCCTTTTTGCCTTTCTTGACAGGCTGTTGTTTCTGGGGCTCGTCATTAACATAGTCGGTAACGGTATTGGCATTAAGGGCCAGACAGATGCCCGCGATTGGAACGAGGGCAAGGAGTTTCAACATGCTGTTGCGATTTGATTTTGGTTTCATAATCATTGTTACGCGTTTTTTAAGGGCACTGTTAGAGATGCCGTTGGCCAGAGAGTACCCGCTCTGGACAGCAGCCTTACGGATTAAAAGCTGTAGATACTGAATGTCATTGAATCCGTGAGAGAGCACCTGTTGGTCAGCCTCGTACTCGTGGATAGTGCGCAAGTCGGCACGGAGCATCCACATCGCAGGGTTAAACCATTGCAGGGCAGTAAGCAGTTCCACTAAGACGACATCGGCAGAGTGATGCAGCCGGAGGTGTCCCAGTTCATGTGTCAGAAGAGCAG
>CAMKRS010000006.1 GCA_946415245.1 uncultured Prevotella sp.
TCGGAGCCTGCTTGGGCTCTTCCATCCGCTGCTTCATGCTGGCCATGAAGTCGGCTGGCAATTGTGGCGTGTCTGAGTATTTGCGTCTCAGTGCCTCGCGCAGGTCGGTATCGTTATATCTTTCCTTCATCTTAATTATCAATTATCAATTTTCAATTTCTTAAAGATTTTCTTTCTTGTTCGGTAGAGGCGGTTGGCGAGTGCCGAGGCCTCGATGCCGGTGATGTAGGCGATTTCCGTCAGCGGACGGTCTTCGAAGTAGTAGAGCGTGAGGAGCATCCGTTCGTCGTCGGGCAGGGTGTCTACGATTTCCATCAGTTGCGAAATGCGTTGTTCGCGTCCTGTAGAGAGTTCTGCCTCCAGCTCCTCGTTGCTGATATCCGTCTGCCAGACTTGCGTGTCTTCGATCGAGACGATCATCGGACGACGGCGTTTCAGGAAGTCGAGTGTCAGGCGGTAGGCGATGCGACAGAGCCAGGTGGAGAGCGAAGCCCGCTGGGGGTCGTAGCTGTCGATGTGGCTGAAAGCACGGAGGAAGGTGTCTTGCGTCAGTTCCTGAGCGTCCATCACATCGGGCACCTGGCGAACGATCATGGCGAAGACGCGTTCTGCATAGCGGCAGACCATCTCGTCCTGTCCCTCGCGCCGTCCCTTGCGAACGGCCTCCGTGATTTCTGTCTCTGTCAGAGCCTTCATACTAACCTTGTTCTATTCGTTATACGACAAGTTCTCGAAAATATCCCGCACTTTCCAGAACTTTTTTTTATTTCGACTGCAAATATACGAAAATTTTTGTATTTTTGCATCTGTAAGACAAAACTAATTAGCAATATGAGAACGAAAAAAATGATGCTGGCCGTGCTGCTATCGGCCGTTTTCTGCGCAGAGGTCAGTGCGCAAGGTTTCCGTAGGGAAGTAGTGTCTTTCCCCGAAGGGTCGTATTCCCCAGTGACTAATATCAACCGCAACGGTTATCCGCGTGTGCTGAAAGACAACAGCGTGATGTTCCGCGTGAATGCCCCTCAGGCCCAGCTGGTGCAGATAGACCTGGGCGGTAAGAAATATGATATGACGAAGGGCGAAGGCGGCGTGTGGACGGTGACCACCAGTCCGCAGGTGCCTGGCTATCATTATTATTCGCTCGTGGTGGATGGTGTGTCGGTGGCCGATCCCGCCAGCCAGACGTTCTATGGCTGCAGTCGCTGGTCGAGTGCCATCGAGATCAAGGAGGCCGGTATGGACGATTTCGAGGTGCAAGACGTGAAGCATGGTGAGGTGCGCACACTGTATTACTTCTCGAAGGTGGATGGCACATGGCGCCCGCTGATGGTCTACACGCCCGCAGGCTATAACGAGGGCAGTGAGAGTTATCCCGTAGTGTATATCCAGCATGGTGGCGGTGAGGATCATCGCGGCTGGATGGAACAGGGGCGTACGGCGCAGATCATGGACAATCTGATAGCAGCGGGCAAGGCCAAGCCAATGATCGTGGTGAGCTCGAACAGTAATGTGCAGTCGCGCAACGGTGGTTTCGGAGGCGGTTACAGTTGGCAGGGTATGCAGACCTTCCGCTCGGAGCTGCTGGAGAATGTGATCCCGTTTGTGGAGAAGACCTACCGCGTGAAGAAAGACCGCAAGAACCGTGCGATGTGCGGATTGTCGATGGGTGGCGGACAGTCGTTCTATATCGGACTGCGCGACCCCGAGGTGTTTGCCAATGTGGGCGTGTTCTCAACGGGCATGTTCGGTGGTATTCAGGGCGCCTCGAACTTCGACCTGGAGAAGGAGGTGCCGGGCATACTGACGGACACCAAGACGTTTAATCAGCAGTTTGACGTGTTCTTCGTGAGCTGTGGCGAACAGGATCCGCGCATCGAGCATACCCGCTCGATCGTGAAGAAGATGCGTGATGGCGGTGTAGAGGTGAAGTTCAACTCCTACCCTGGCGATCACGAGTGGCAGGTATGGCGCAAGTCGCTGCACGAGTTTGCGCAGTATCTGTTCAAATAAATCCCTTCAGAAATCATCAGAACAAAAAAATCCCGGGGGTGGAAACCTCCGGGACACTGTTGTCATAATAAATCAATGATGCCTTACAGCAGTGATTAATTATTAATTGTTTATTGATTTAAAAAATGCATGATTAAGCCTCTGCGGGAGCCTCTTCAGCGGGAGCAGCCTCTTCAGCAGCACCAAGTGCCTCGAGCACCTCTTCCTCATCAGCAGCCTCCTCAGCCTCAGCAGCAGCGGCAGCAGCAGCCTTAGCATCAGCAGCAGCGCGGATAGCCTGCTCAGCCTCAGCAGCAGCCTTCAGCTCGGCAGCGTTCTCAGCAACCACCGTTACGGGGATCTCAACGATCACCTCCTTGTGGTAGTGTACGAGAGCAACATACTCACCCAGCTTCTTGGCATCCTTCATGGTGATGATCTTACGATCAACCTCCTTACCCAGCTTTGCGAGAGCCTCAGCCACCTGAGCAGCACCTACAGAACCGTAGAGCTGACCAGTAGCGCTCACCTTGGCAGCGATCTCGAGAGCCACGCCATTGAGCACAGCAGCCTTCTCCTCAGCAGCAGCCTTCTGAGCTGCCAGCTTGTGAGCCTGCTGCTTCAGGTTCTCAGCCAGAATCTTCTTGGCCATCGGAGAAGCAATCACACCCTTACCCTGAGGGATGAGGTAGTTACGACCGTAGCCAGACTTCACATTCACGATATCGTTCTTGAAACCCAGACCGATAATATCTTCTTTCAGAATAATTTCCATACTTGCGTCCTCCTTGTTTTACTTCATCAAATCGGTTACGTAAGGCAGCAGAGCAATCTGGCGGGCACGCTTAACGGCCTGAGCCACACGACGCTGATACTTCAGAGATGTTCCGGTGATACGACGGGGAAGAATCTTACCCTGCTCGTTGAGGAACTTCTTAAGGAACTCGGGATCCTTGTAATCAATGTACTTGATACCACTCTTCTTGAAGCGGCAGTACTTCTTCTTCTTCGTGTCGATAGAAGGAGCGTTCAGATAACGGATTTCTGTGTCCTGTGCCATAATTAAGCCTCCTCTGATTTTGCGCCAAGCTTGTTGCGACGCTTCTCAGCGTACTCTGCAGCATACTTGTCGAGTTTAACTGTCTGGAAACGGATCACTTTCTCGTCACGACGGAAAGCAGTCTCCAATGTCTTGATCACTTCTGGCTCAGCCTTGAACTCTACGAGGAAATAGAAACCTGTAGATTTCTTCTGAATAGCATAAGCCATCTTCTTCAATCCCCAGGCCTCTTCGTTGATAATCTCTGCACCCTTATCGGTGAGGACTTTCTTGAACTTTGCGGCCGTTTCCTTTGTCTGGTCATCAGACAAAACGGGAGTCAAAATGAAAACGGTTTCGTATTGATTCATACTATAAATAAATAAAAAAATTAATAATGTGCTTCGAAAAGCGGGTGCAAAGGTACAAATTTTAGTTGAGAGTGAATAGTGAATAGTGAATAGTTAACCTCAACTTTAACATGATTTAATACTTTTCACCTGATTTTGCGTATTTTACATGCAGGAAAAGACCTATTAGTATGATAATCAGGCCTAAAAGGAGGATGAGATTACTGGATGTCCAGCCTGCCAGATAGGCGGTCATCAAAAAGAGGGCGCCGGCCATGACCAGCGCCACTCCTATGAGTTGTTTCCAACGGCTCATTCCTCTTCGGGGGTAATCAGTTTGTAACCCTTACCGTGGATGTTGATGATCTCGATCTGAGGATCATCCTTCAGGTGCTTACGCAGCTTGGTGATGTAGACATCCATCGAACGGGCGTTGAAGTAGTTATCGTCGATCCAGATGGTCTTCAGGGCAAAGTCGCGCTGCAGGATCTCGTTAGCGTGAGAGCAGAGCAGGGCCAGCAGCTCGTTCTCCTTGGTGGTGAGCTTACGCTGTTCGTCGCCCAGGCAGAGCAGCTGCTTCTGGGTATCGAAGGTGAACTTACCGATGCGGTAGACGGTGCTCTCCTTGTTCTTCTTACCCTTCGTACGACGGATAATAGCCTCAATACGGAACACGAGCTCCTCCATTGAGAAGGGCTTGGTGATATAGTCGTCGGCACCAATCTTAAAGCCTTCGAGGATATCCTCCTTCAGCGTCTTGGCGGTCAGGAAGATGATAGGAATATCCTGATTGGAATTGCGGATTTCCTTCGCCAGCGTGAAACCGTCCTTCTTAGGCATCATCACGTCGAGCACACAGATGTCGAACTTGGTCTTCAGGAAGGCTTTGTAGCCCAGCTCACCATCGGCACAGAGCTCTGTCGTGAAGCCCTTGGCCTGCAAATACTCACGGAGCAACATTCCGAGGTTCTCATCGTCCTCGCAAAGTAAAATCTTCAGTTTCTCGTCCATAATCTTAAAAATTACAATTTGACAATTTACTATTTTACAATTTATTTCTCAATTTCGCTTATTTACTATTTGGTGTCCTCACGCAGGATCGGAAGTTTGATGGTGAACGTGGTGCCCTTCCCCAGTTCGCTCTCGCACTTGATTTCGCCCTCATGGAGGTTGATGATCTTCTTGACGTAGGCGAGGCCGAGGCCGAAGCCCTTGACATCATGCACGTTGCCCGTGTGAACACGGTAGAACTTGTCGAAGATCTTCTTCACGTTCTCCTTCTTGATACCCAGCCCCGTGTCGCGGATGCTGAAGCAGAGATGCTCCTTCTCGTTCCAAGTACGGATATAAAGGTCGAGCGGCTCATCGGGCTTACGGTATTTCACCGCGTTATCCATCAGGTTGGTGATGGCATTCTGGAAGTGCACCTCATCGACGTAGATAGCAGAATCCACAGCCTCGATCTCGGTATAGATCTTTCCGCCCGTATGCTCCACACGCAGTGAGAAGCTGGAGGCGATGTTCTCGAGGAGTTCGTTGAGGTCGAGTTCCTTTTTCTTGAACGATGCCGTCTTACGGTCGAACATTGACATCTGCAGCACTTTCTCCACAAGGAAACGCAGGCGCTTCGACTCATCATTGATGATACCTCCCAGATGTTTGAGGATGGCGGGCGACTTGTCCACAGAGTCGTCGTTGAGCATCTGCGCAGCCAGAGAGATGCTGGAGATAGGCGTCTTCAACTCATGCGTCATGTTGTTGATGAAGTCGTTCTTGATCTCCGAATAGCGCTTCTGACGGAAGATGACCACGATGGTGAACACGAAGGTGATGAGCAGCACCAGCGTGAAGATCATCGACGGGATCATGAACCGCACACTCGAGAAGATATAGGAGTTCATATCGGGGAAGTGGATCTTCACCACACCCATCTTGGGCGACGGGTCGTTGCGGAAGAGGGTCTGCGTGTAGACATGCTCCCTACCCTCGTCGGTATAGTCCGGACAACGGTAGACCTCGCGCCCATCGCTCGTCTCCACAGTGAAGTGATAAGGGATGTTGACACCATTGTTCAACAGTTCCACCTTGATATCACGGTCCAGCAGCCGGAAGTTCACACGTTCCTTCAGGGGCTTGTCGGAAGCAGTATACAATATATTATAGACCACCTCGTCGAGCAGGGCCTTCTGATAGACATAACGGTTACGCACAATCTCCTGCAGCGATTTCGAGGCCTCGGAGATACTGCTCTTATCCGTGCGCAGAATCATCGCCTTCGAGACGTTGGCGGGCTTGATGGCGAAGGTCTTCAGCTCGAAGCTCGAGTAGACCGTTCCATCATCAGCAGCCACCGCAAACTGATGTGACTGCTTGACGGTGCCCAGGCCATCGACCATCACCGAGTCCTGGCTGTAGGCGCGACGCTCTGTATCTTTGACATCCTTCTCCAGATAGCGCAAGGTCTCGTTCATCTCCAGATTGCGCGAGGCCTGGTAAAGGCTGCGGTTCACCGATTCGTCAAACTGCTCCTTCTTCATCTTCGCCATCTGCTCGATGTAGGAGAGCTGCAAGAACAGAAGCCCCAGAAACGCGAGACCCATAATCGTTGCTATAATCCAAATCGTACTTTTCTTCATGTCTGTTCTAATTGCGATTGCAAAGTTAGCGGATTTCTTAAAATTCTTAATGCGTTTTGTTAATTATTTGCAGCAATTTTAAGAAAGTTAACAAAGTACAGAATATTAAGATATTTATTTTTAACTAAAGAAAAAAGCCCCATTCCGAAGAACGAGGCCATACACTATTAAAATTTGTTCAGACTATTGCTCCAAAGCCAGGAAGGTCAGTTTCTCATAACCTTCGAAATCATCAAACTGAATCTGGAAATTGCCATACAGATAGTAGTTACCACCCGTATTGTGCGTATCCTTGATGGAATTACTCTTAGCCAGCGCATTCAGGATCTGGTTATAGATCACCTTATCGTTGTTGTCGTCAGGAATCTGAATGGCCATCGAGACCACTACCCCATCCACAATCTTATAGGTATAGTCGCCTGCTGCGTAGAGCTGGAAATTCTCCGTCTCCAGAATGGTCTCCAACTCGCCCACCTTTTCCTCCAGTTCCTCCTTTGTCAGATTCACGTGGTTGATGGGTTCACGGTTCTCATCCAGTTTGATATAAGTGGTGTCGACGGCTTCCTTGCCATCGGCATTATTCTCTGTTGCGTTCAGCGTCATTGTACCCACCAGCCACAACAGCGCTGCAAGTACCATTTTCTTCATCTCTTTCATCTCTTTCATCAATTGATTAACATTTTCGGGTGCAAAGATAGTATTAAAAAAGATATGAACCAACAGTTTGGTACATAAAAAAGTATAAAAACCGCATATTTTTAGCGCTTTTTGACAAAAATCAACCGTCTTGTGCTATCATTTTGCAACAAGACGGTTGAATTTAGCAAATTTCTGACGCTTACTTCAGCGGTCGGATGACGAAGGTGAAGTCGTAATCCTGATAAGGCATCTGATACTCCTTACGAGGCCATGCTCCCCAGGAGTTCACACAACCCAGACCAAACTGGCGCTGCTGGATATGTACCTGTGTCAGCGGACGCTCGATCAGGTCGCCAGAGTGATGACCCCAGCTCTTTTCCTTACGGGGACCATCGTCGAGATCCGACATCAGGAAGTTCAGGGCACTGGCCTCCATCGGGGCGTTGCTATAGAACTCGAGGCCCTTGCCTGCTGCGTTCTTCACACGGAACCAGCGGATGTCCGTATGGTTACCCGACTCCTGCGGACGTACGTAGCTGTAGTACTCATCAGCCACCTTATTACTATATACACCGATAAACTCGCTGGAGTTACGGTCGATGTAGTTCTCCACAGGACCACGACCATAATACTCAACCTCATTGAAGGCTTTCGGCATCTGCAGCTGCATACCATAGCGGAACATATTGGCGATCTTCGCCTCCTTATCCGCCTTCAGCTGCTCGCGGACGATCACCTCACCCTCTTTCGTCAGCGTATAGGTCATCTTCAGCTCTGCCTTCACATCGGGCATCTCGTAGGTAGCCTCAATCTCGTTGTCATCCACATCGAGCTTCTTCAGGCGCATCTGCGGATTCTTCCACACAGCGAAACGGTTCTGCAATCCTGCACCATAGTCATTGTCCGTAGGTGCGCGCCAGAACTCAGGTGTGATAGACTCACGATCCACGAGCATCGGCTCTCCATCGACATCGAGATAGTCGATCCATCCGTGACGCTTGCCAATGGTCAGCGAGGTACCGCCAGCATCGAGTTTCACGTAGCTCTCGGTCTCCTCCTTCTGCACATCAGCCTCTTCAGCCTTGATCTCCGGGAACTGATAGGGATTCAGCACAAACTGCTGACGCGCTACCACCTGACCTTTATCGATCAATGGCTGCGCCTCGCGGGTCTTAAATTGGAAGATGACGAAGAGCTCCTGATCACCATGATGACCCAGCACACGCTCGATCACCTGCTTCATGGCGTCGATGGTCACCACCTTACGCTGCTGCGGAGCGATGCCGTTGATGGCGAAGGTGCCACCGTGTCCGAAGGTCATACCCTCAGGACGATTGCCCTCGTGATGATGACCAGCGGAAGCACCACCTACGAACCACTCCATCTCCAGATCGTCGAGCGTCTTGAAGAAGTTCTCGTTGTAGATCTCCACCTTGCCTTCCTTCAGGCCCTTATCAGCCACCCAGACGTTCTGATAGTAATAGCGCACCTCGTAGGCATGCGGATTCAGACGACGGTCGGGAGCGATGATACCATTACAGTTGAAGTTGTAGTCGGAAGCGGGATAACGTCCGTAGTCGCCACCATAAGTAAAGATCTCCTTACCCGTGATCGGACTCTTGTCGCGCAGACCCTGATCCACGAAGTCCCAGATATAGCCGCCCTGATATTTCGCATTCTGGCGGATGATGTCCCAATACTCCTTGAAACCACCCATCGAGTTACCCATTGCGTGGGCATACTCACACTGGATGAGCGGACGGGGATTATCGGTCTTCGAATACTTCTCGCAATCCTCATAACCCATATACATCGGACAGAAGATATCCGTCTTGCCTGCGTGTCCGGCCTGCTCATACTGCACAGGACGGGTGCTGTCGTAAGCCTTCACCCAGTCGTAGGCCTTCTCGAAGTTCTCACCATAGCCAGCCTCATTACCCAGCGACCACACGATGATGCTCGGATGGTTCTTGAACGAGCACATATTACCCTCCTGACGCTCGATATGGGCTTTGGCAAATGCCTCGTTCTTGGCCAACGTTCCCTCGCGATAACCCATACCATGACTCTCGAGGTTCGACTCAGCAGTCAGATACAGTCCGTATTCGTCGCAGAGGTCATACCAGCGGGGATCATCGGGATAGTGGCACGTACGAACGGCATTGATATTCAGATACTTCATGATCTTGATATCCTGGATCATACGCTCTACCGATACGATATATCCACCATCGGGATCGAGCTCATGACGGTCTGCACCCTTAATCAGAATCGGCTGACCATTAACGAGTAGCTGTCCATTTTTGATCTCGATATGACGGAAGCCCACACGCTGCTTGATCACCTCCAGCACCTTGTCGCCTTGTTTCAGCGTTACCAAGACGGTATAAAGATGGGGTGTTTCTGCGGTCCAGGGCTTCACCTGATTCAGATAGATCTCGTGGTTGGCATCTATCTCGCTACTCACCTGTCCATCGTCGAAGATGATCTTCGCTGTGGCGGTGGCCTTGCCTGTGGTCTTCGCATCAAACTTCAGGATACCGCGCTTGGAATCCACCACCCAGTCCTGCGTCATCGTGAGGTCCTGGATATGTGCCTTCGGACGGGCAAAAAGATACACCTCGCGGGCGATACCCGTAAAGCGCCAGAAGTCCTGATCCTCGAGATACGAGCCATCACACCAGCGCATAATCTGCATGGCGATGAGGTTCTTGCCCGGTTTCAGATACTTGGTGATGTTGAACTCCGCAGCCACCTTCGAATCCTCGGAGTAGCCCACGAACTTGCCATTCACCCAGAGACTGAGGTTGCTCGTTGCAGAGCCCACATGATAATAGACCTCCTGTCCCTTCCAGTCAGCAGGCAACTCGAAGGTTCTGCGATACGAACCCGTATAGTTGTTGATTTCACCAATATAAGGCGGATCACTCTTGAAGGTTGTTCCCCAGGCATAGCCGATGTTCTTGTAGATCTTGTCGCCATAGCCATTCAGTTCGAAAAGTCCGGGAACGGGGAAGTCCACCCAGCTGGAATCATCATACTTCAGACCGAAGAAGTCCTTCGGGGCATCCTGATGGTTCTTCACGAAGTTGAATTTCCACATACCCTCCATCGAGAGGTAGCGCGACGATTTCGTCTTGTCACCCTGCTGGGCAAGGTCTTCACTCTCGAAGGCAAAGAATGCGGCATGTCTCTGCTCACGATTCAACTGATTCACTGTTGGGTCTTTCCACACGGGCGCCTTATCTGCAGCAAAGCTCTGAAATACTGCCAGACAAGCCATTGATAGCAATAGTTTTCTCATATACTTTAGTTATATTAGTTTGCTACTGGTTTTTTTATGGGCACAAAGATACACATTTTTTCCGGAATATCAAAATATTTTTGGATTTTCACTTACTTTTTCGTATCTTTGTACCCGATGAAGAAAGAAGAGCGATACCAGAGAATCCTGGCGCATTTCCGCAAAGAGATGCCCAATGTGAATACAGAACTCGAGTTTGGCAGCGTGTTCCAACTGTTGGTGGCTGTCATTCTCAGTGCCCAATGTACCGACAAGCGCATCAATCAGGTGACGCCCGAACTATTCCGTCACTATCCCGATGCCAGGACGATGTCGAAGGCAGAACCCGAAGAGGTGCTGGAATATATCCGCAGTGTCTCCTACCCCAACGCAAAGGCGGAGCATCTGGTGAAGATGGCGAGGGCCTTGGTAGAGAAACACGATGGCGAAGTGCCTTCAGATATGAATCTGCTGTTGGACCTGCCTGGTGTAGGCCGTAAGACCGCCAATGTCATTCAGAGTGTGGCCTTCGGGAAGTCTGCGCTCGCTGTCGACACCCACGTCTACCGTGTGGCCCATCGCTTGGGACTTGTGAGCAAACGCGACAACACGCCCTATAAGGTAGAGATGGCGCTGACGAAATATATCCCCGAGGCGGATATCCCCGATGCCCACCACTGGCTGTTGCTGCACGGACGTTATGTCTGCACCTCACGCAAACCCCATTGTGAGAAATGCGAGTTGGAGCCCCTCTGTCCGAAGCTGCTCGAGGGTTCCAAACTGGAATAAAAGAAATACCGCTACCCCATCCTGGAGCAGCGGTATTTACATTTTCCATTCTAATTCTTTTACTTCTTGGTGTTCGACTGATTTTTCTGTTGGCCTTGGCCTCTTTGCTGTCCTTGGCCACGAGGTCCGAAACCTCCCATCGGTGCCCCCATACCACCCATCGGTGCTCTGCCCATGTTCCTGAGCAGTCCGCGATGATACTGATCCTCAGCCCTGATGACATCAAACACCTTCGAGGCGGGCATCACACTGAAGAACTTGTTGTGATAGGTCTGCTGGATACTCTTCAGCTCCAGTTCCACCTGGTCGCGCTTCTGGATCATCTTCTTACAGGCAGCCTCGTCAGCAGGTTTGATTCTCACATCCTCACGCATCTTGTTGTAGAGCGCACGCTGCTTCTTCTGCATCTCCCTGAACAGGGGGAAGAAAGCCGATGCCTCCTGCGGAGTGAGACAGGCTTCCTTGGTGATATACTGCTCCAGATCAGCCTGGTACTTCTCGGGGGAGAATCTCTGCTGACCATTCCGCTGCTGTTGTGAGAACTGTGGGAAACCTCCCTGGCGGGGGAAACCGCCCTGAGGAAATTGTCCCTGTCCCCAAGGTCCATCAGCATATACACCAAGTGTAACTGCCAAACAGAAAAGGCCAATAACCAATCGTCTCATTTTTAACATCATTTAATATTCCGATGACAAGCAGGCGTAGATATCCTGGTTGTCAAGCATCACGTAGTCTGCGGCCTCATCAAAATAGTCATCCATCAACATCTGATTGTTGGCCACGACAGTCTGAGTGGGTGCTGCAACGCCATCGTCAGAGTGTGACTGATAGGCGAGAACACTAATGAACAAAGCGCACACACTGGCAGCGGCATAAAGTACAGGCCTGAGCCACAGCACTTTAGCGCGTTTCTCCTTGCCTGCCTTAATGTCTCTGGGCGCGACACCCTCGGCCTCTACTTTCGCCATAATCTGACTGCTGAGTGTGTCGAAATAGCCCTCCGGAACCCTGAACGGATTCTCCTTGCCGACTTTTTCTATGAGATATTTTTCTTCCATCATACTATATTGACGTTTAATCATTTAAAAGGTTTAATCATGTGATTTAAAAAATTCCGAAATCTTTTTCACCGCGATGTGATAGGAGGCCTTCAAGCTGCCTTCCGACGTTTTCAGGCGCTCACTCATCTCGCTGTATTTCATTTCCTCAAAGTAGCGCAGGGTGAACACGGTACGCTGCACCTCAGGCAGTGAGGCGATGGCTTCCTGCAACAGGGCCTCCGTCTCATCGCCATCGAAATATTCGTCTGCCATCAGCGTGTTGGCCACGTGCGAATCCTCATCATCGGCACTGATAGCGGCCATGTTCTTCTGACGGCGCACAAAGTCGATACTCTCATTGATGGCAATCCTCGAGATCCAGGTGAAGACCTTCGCATCACCGTGGAAAGTCTCCAGACCGTTCCAGGCTTTGATGAAAGCATTCTGCAGCACGTCGTTGGCATCCTCATGCGTCATCACGATACGTCGCACCTGCCAATACAACTGTTCGCTGTATTGCTTCACAAGGATTTCGAAACCCTTATGCTGGGTCTCTGCCTTCATCAGCAACTCCTTGATTTGTTGATCGTCGTATTTATCCATTGTCACTCTGTCTTTGAACTCACTTAGGCAGGAAGATGTCTATGGCAGACGCTATTGCCTTGTCGTAACCATATAGGTCGGGCCACGTCTGGACGATGCCTGTGGCCGGATTCGGATAAGCAGTATAGTAAATAATGTACACGGGCACGCGCGGTGATACCTCGTGATAGGTCATCAACCGATGGGGACGCGGCTCTTCCCCATGCTCTTCCAGATACTCGATACCCCGCACGGTCTGAGGCGGGAGATCCATCGAGATACGCAATCGGTCCTGCTCCCACTCGTCCATCTCGGGCATCAGGAAACAGGCCAGGTCGAAGGGCTTCTCCACACGGATACAACCATGCGACAGCGTACGCTTCTCACGCTGGAAAGCCCCGCGGTTATTGGTATCGTGCAGATAGACGGAGAAATTGTTGTTGAAGCGGAAGACGATACGTCCGAGACTGTTTCCCGGACCTCCATGCTGTCCTACGCGCAACGTTCCCGATGCCAGATCCGACTGCGTCACCTCCGCAGGATCGAGGCTGTCACCAGAGGCCCGTTCCACGATATAGTAGTGATGACGGGCGAAATACGACGAATCGCCTGCATGACGCACGATATCTGACTGCACGATGTTATGGGGAATGATCCAGTCGGGATTCACCTGTACATGACTGATGGTACTGTGCAGCAGCGGACTCTTCGTGGTGACAGCCCCGCAGCAGATGCGCATATCGAGTACCGAGTCACCGCCTACGGCCCACAGCTGCTGGGCAGGGATATTCACCAAGATGGCTTTCGCGTGGTCATCAGGACGACTCATCTGCCAGCGACAGCGTTCCATATTCACCGCCAGTCGTCTGCGGGCTTCCTTGCCTGTGGCCGTCGAGAGTTCATGCTGCAAGGTCTTATACAACGGACTCTTCGGTGTAGATGCCACCAGATAGTCCATGCGGTTGTCGGATGCCAGCTGCGAGATCACCTCCTCATAATCCGGTTCCTTCACCGTCTCGTCGAAGACTCTGGCAAACTCATCGGTACCGGCCTTCTTAAAGAGCTTGTTCATCAGGCGTGTAGGCCGCACGAAACCATAGCGCTGTCCTACGGCATAGCGCATATAGGCCTTCGAGAGATGGTAATCCAGTCGGGGCAGCAGATCGTTGATATTCTGTCCCACGGAGTCGAAGGCCAGCGCCCTTACGATCCCCAGATCCTCCGCAATCTCCGGAATATAGAAGGCTGCGGTGTCAAGACCGCTCTGGGGCAGTTCGTGTCGCAGATAGCTCAGCAGCGAATCTGCCTCACCCACAACGCCCATCCGCGAATACCACATCGGGGTATCCTCAAACTTGGCGAGGTCGGTATAGCGTTTCTTCAGGGCCTGATCAAACGACCAGTGGGAAGTGTCCTTCGATAAAATATGCTTCAGACTCTGTTCCAGGCGAACAGTATCCAAAGCATTCACATAAGTTCCGAATGTAGAGAGGTCTGCCTCAGAAGGCACGCGGTTTCCCGAGTCACAGGAAACCAGCAGTGCGCAGGCCATCAGTAGCGTCAATACTAATGAATGGAAACCTTGCGCACTACGTTGCCAACCTTGAGAACATAACACCCTTTGGTCAAATTAAGTTCAATACGCTGGGCAGGGCTATCAATCTGATACTCTGCAACTTGCCTTCCAGTGAGCGATACCACGATGAGTTTCTGACCCTGAGCACCACTCACGGTGACGGCATTCCCGTCGATCGTCAGGGTGATGGTCTCGTCGATCATCTCGGCCACACCACGCTCCTCCAGCATCGTCGGTTCAGCTGCTGCAGGAATGGCAAGAAATGCCGTCATTGCTATGATAAGTAGATTTTTTCGCATACGCATACGTCTATAGTTGTGGCAAAGATAGACATTTTTGGCGAAACTACAAAATTTTTCTTAAGAAAAATGCATTTCTACCCCCAAATTAGACGTCAAACACGTCCATTTCGTTCGTCAAATAGCATTTTTCGAACTCTTCCTTGGCCTCGTTGAGCAAGATGTTCTCATCCTCGTAGCGCGAACTGTAGTGTCCCAGCAGCAACTTCCCCACCCCCGCCTTGCGGGCTACCATCGCTGCCTGACGGGCGGTCGTATGACAGTATTTCTCTGCCTGCTTCAGGTGGTCGTCGCCATAGGTACTCTCGTGATAGAGGGTATCCACACCCTGCACCAGCTGCCACAGATCGTCGAGATATCGGGTATCACTGCAATAGGCATAGCTACGCACGGGATCAGCGGACGTCACCAGCCGTTCGTTGGGAATCGTCTCCCCTTCGGGCGTCACCCAGTCCGCACCCTTCTTGATATTGTTGCGCTGACTGATGGGAATCTTGTAGAACGTCATCATCTCCGGACGGATATGGGGATCAGTGGCCTTCTCGCGGATCAGATACCCGCAACAGGGCATCCGGTGCTGCAGGGGAATCGACCATACCTCTACGCTGTGATCGTCGTAGATCATCTGGTGCTGCGTGGGATCCACAGGATAGAACTTCACCTCAAAACCCAGGTCGTGGGTAAAGAAGGCGATCTGTCCTTCGAGGATAGGGCCCAGTTCCTTGGGACCATACACATGCAACGGTGCCGTACGCCCCACCAGTCCGAAGGTGGAGATCATACCGATCAATCCGAAACAATGGTCCCCGTGCAGATGGGTGATAAACACATGACTGAGCTTCGTAAAACGTATCTTACTGCGTCTCAGCTGCATCTGCGTACCCTCGGCACAATCGAGCATGAACAACTTTCCCCGCACTTCGACCACTTGCGACGAAGCGTTATGACGAAGGGTGGGAAGCGCACTTCCGCACCCCAGGATATGCACTTTAAACGGTTCCAAAGAATTCAGGCGTGATTAAAGGTGGAACTCATCAGCAGCGTCCTCGAGTTGCAGACCGTGCAGATCCAACTTCTCAGGCTCCTTCCAACGGCTGTACTCAAAGGTCTCCATCTCCTCTCTGGGCTTGTTCATGGTCCTGTAGACCAGCGAGTCGGCACCCAGTTTCACCAGTTCGTAGAGGTTGAGTTCTTCCTCGTCGCCACCGCCATCGCGCTGTGAGAGGATCTCCAGACGACCGTTGAAGATTTTCCAGGTCTTGTAGATGATGCTGCTCTGCTCAATGCTCTCGGCCACACCACCTTCCTTGATACGGATACCCACCTCAGAACTGCCGTCGATGGGATTAGGCATCACCCAATCGCCCAACAGCGCATTTTGGTTGATCACGATGACAGCCTCCGACTGGGTGGCATTGGGGAACACAGCGAGACGATCGCCCACCTGCAGTCCTCCAAACACCTGACCTGCCTCCAGCGCATTCGTGATACTCAGCACCAGCGTGTCACCATTGTCACGCAACAACTGAAGGGTGTTCATGGCCGTACCGTCGCCACAGAGACCATAAAGGGTCTGGTCACGAGGAATCGCATTCACTGCCGCAGTGTCTTCTTCATCAGGAGCCACCTGCTGTTGCTGGTTGCCACCACCACAACTCATCGTGATGGTCATACTGGCTACCGCCACACATAAAATCCAAATCTTTCTCATATATACTATTCACTATTCACTCTTCACTCTTCACTCTTCACTCTTCACTAGCTTTCGCTTCCTCCCATAGTTTATCCATTTCCTCTAACGTCATCGTATTCAGCGGCTTACCAATCTTAATGCTATGCGCCTCGATATAGTTAAAACGGTTGATAAACTTACGGTTTGTCATCTCCAATGCGTTGTCGGGATTCAGCTTATAGAGGCGGGCGGCATTGATCACCGCAAAGAGGAAATCACCCAGTTCTTTCGTCGAACGTTCCTTGTCGTCGCGCTCCAATTCTGCCTCCAATTCATCAATCTCCTCACGCACCTTCTTCCACACATCCCGACGGTCCTCCCAGTCAAATCCCACATTACAGGCCTTATCCTGAATCCTGTAGGCCTTGATGATACTGGGCAGCGCTGCAGGCACCCCCGAGAGCACACTCTCATTACCATCTTTCTCCTTCAACTTGATCTGCTCCCAGTTCTCCAGCACCTGCGTCACCGTCGTCACCTTCGCTACCTCACTGGAATCACTATTCACTTCCTCCGGCACAAAGGGCAGCGGTTTGGGATCGGTGGCGTCTATCTGCGAGGGATGATACACATGCGGATGACGGGTGATCATCTTCCTGGTGAGGGCATTACACACATCCGCCATATCAAACTGCTCCTTTTCCTCAGCGATCTTCGCATAGAAACAGATATGCAGCAGCACATCGCCCAGCTCCTTGCAGATGTCATGCACGTCGTTCTTGATCAGGGCATCGCAGAGTTCATACGTCTCCTCGATGGTATTGGGTCGCAGGCTCTCGTTCGTCTGTTTCTTGTCCCACGGACAATTGGCTCTCAATGCATCAAGCACATCAAGAAACCGCCCAAAAGCCTGCATTTTTTCTTCTTTTGAGTGCATATTCTTTAAATATTTGGGGCAAAGTTAATAAATAATTCATAATTCATAACCAATAATTCATAATTATTTTATAATTTTGCAGCGATTTTTTGAGATTTTGCCGTTTTTGAGCATAGAAATAACAAATAAACATATGGAATTAGCAAGCAAATACGACCCGAAAGAGGTCGAAGGCAAATGGTACCAGTACTGGCTGGACCACAAACTATTCTCGAGTAAGCCCGACGGACGCGAGCCCTATACCATCGTGATTCCGCCGCCCAACGTTACCGGAGTGCTCCACATGGGTCACATGCTGAACAACACCATTCAGGATATCCTCATCCGTCGTGCCCGTATGGAGGGTAAGAACGCCCTCTGGGTTCCCGGCACCGACCACGCCTCCATCGCTACTGAGGCCAAGGTGGTGAAGAAGCTCGCCGAACAGGGCATCAAGAAGCACGACCTCACCCGTGAGCAGTTCCTGAAGCACGCATGGGAGTGGACCGACGAGCACGGAGGCATCATCCTCAAGCAGTTGCGCCGTCTGGGTGCAAGCTGCGACTGGGACCGCACCGCCTTCACCATGGACGTGAAGCGCTCACAGAGCGTCATCAAGGTCTTCGTCGACCTCTATAACAAGGGCCTCATCTATCGCGGCCTGCGCATGGTCAACTGGGATCCGAAGGCCCTCACCGCCCTCTCTACCGAGGAGGTCATCTACCGTGAGGAGCAGAGCCACCTCTTCCACCTGAAATACTACGTGGCCGAGGACCCCGAGACTCTCAACTCTCAACTCTCAACTCTCAACTCCGACAACGTCATCCACAAAGACGAAAAAGGCTACTACGCCGTTGTCGCCACCACGCGTCCCGAGACCATCATGGGCGATACCGCCATGTGTATCAACCCCAAGGACCCGAAGAACCAGTGGCTCAAGGGCCGCAAGGTCATCGTGCCCCTCGTCAACCGCGTCATCCCCGTCATCGAAGACCGCTACGTGGACATCGAGTTCGGTACGGGCTGTCTGAAGGTGACACCCGCCCACGATACCAACGACTACATGCTGGGTAAGACCCACAACCTCGAGACCATCGACATCTTCAACCCCGATGGCACCATCAGCGACCAGAGCCCCATCTACGTGGGTATGGACCGTATGGACTGCCGCAAGCAGATTGCCAAGGACTTGCAGGAAGCCGGTCTCATGGAGAAGATCGAGGACTACACCAACAAGGTGGGCTACTCCGAGCGCAATCCCGACACCGCCATCGAGCCCCGTCTCTCCATGCAGTGGTTCCTGTCGATGAAGCATTTTGCCGACATCGCCCTGCCCCCCGTGCTCAACGGCGAACTGAAGTTCTATCCGCAGAAGTACGTCAACACCTATAAAAACTGGCTGGAGAACATCCAGGACTGGTGTATCTCGCGTCAGCTGTGGTGGGGACACCGCATCCCGGCCTATTATTACAATGAGGAGGGCGACTTCGTGGTCGCTGAGACCCCTGAGAAGGCCCTCGAGCTCGCCCGTGAGAAGAGCGGCAACGCCAACCTCCAATACGCCGACCTGCGTCAGGACGAAGATGCCCTCGACACCTGGTTCAGCTCATGGCTCTGGCCCATCTCCCTCTTCGACGGTATCAACAATCCCGGCAATGAGGAACTGAAATACTATTATCCCACCAACGTCCTCGTGACAGGTCCGGATATCATCTTCTTCTGGGTAGCCCGTATGATCATGGCCGGTTATGAGTACATTGGCGACATGCCCTTCAAGAATGTCTACTTCACGGGTATCGTCCGCGACAAGCTGGGCCGTAAGATGTCGAAATCTCTCGGCAACAGCCCCGACCCCATCGAGCTCATCGAGAAGTTTGGTGCCGACGGTGTGCGCATGGGTATGATGCTCTCCGCCCCTGCAGGCAACGACATCCTCTTCGACGAGACCCTCTGCGAGCAAGGCCGCAACTTCAACAATAAGATCTGGAATGCCTTCCGTCTCGTCAAGGGCTGGAAGGTGGCCGACATCGAACAGTCGGAGGCCGGTAAGATTGCCACCTCGTGGTTCGAGGCCAAGCTCCGCCAGACCAGCGCCGAGGTCGACGACCTCTTCAAGAAATACCGCATCTCTGAGGCCCTGATGGCTGTCTACAAGCTCTTCTGGGACGAGTTCTCCAGCTGGTACCTCGAGATGGTGAAGCCCGCCTATATCAACGGTGAGGCACAGCCCATCGACCGTGAGACCTACGACAAGACACTCCAGTTCTTCGAGATCCTGCTGAAGATGCTGCATCCCTTCATGCCGTTCATCACCGAGGAGCTCTGGCAGCACCTCTACGACCGCAAGTCTGGCGAGTCCATCATGCGCGACAGCCTTCATATCCCCGCTCCCAGCGAGGCCGATGAGAAGCTGGCTGCACAGATCGAGTGCGTCAAGCAGATTGTCTCTGGTGTGCGTATGGTACGCTCATCAAAGAATATCGCCCCCAAGGAGCAGCTCGAGTTGCAGGTGGTGGGTCAGAATGCCTACGAGGCTTTCACTGCCGTCATCATGAAGATGGCCAACCTCAGCGCTATCTCTGTAGTTGCTGACAAGGACGCCACCGCTGCATCCTTCATGGTAGGCACCGACGAGTTTGCAGTGCCCCTGGGCAACATGATCGACGTCGAGGCCGAGATCGCCAAGATGGAGGCTCAGCTGCAGCACCTCGAAGGCTTCCTCGCCGGCATCCAGAAGAAACTCTCCAACGAGCGTTTCGTGCAGAACGCCCCCGAGGCCGTTGTCGCCCTCGAGCGCAAGAAGCAGAGCGACTCCGAAGAGAAGATCGCCGCCCTCAAAGAATCCATTGCCGCCCTCCGCGGCAAATAATTACACAGTAGGGACGGTTCCTACTGTGTAAATTTCACCATAAAAGCCCCGGGACCCCCGAGGCTTTTATTGTTTATACTATTCACTATTCACTCTTCACTATTCACTTTTCTTAAGGTTGACTTTAAACTTTCAATCTTCTCGTATTCCTTATTATCCAATTGCAGCCTAAACTTCCCCTTCCTTAAATACTCATAAATCTGCGCCTTCGGCCACCGTTGCTTCATCTCCTCCCTCGTCTTCTCCGACATATTGCCGACAATATTCAGCCGTTCGAATTTGATATTATAGAACCATTCCGGCAACGTCACCTCATCCGTGAACTCCATCTCCAGCGATTTGATCTTCTTCAATTTCTTCATCACCTCCGGCACCTCCTTCACGCGGAGGGTGATGCCCCATTCATTGTCCAGTTTCTTCATCTGATTCAGCGTCTCCTCGTCGGTCTCCTTCACACGCACCATCCAACCGATCTTCGGCGTCACCATATTCGTTTCCTTATCCTCCTGAGCGCCGATAAATCCCGCCCAGAGCTCCATAGGCCACTCGTGGAGCAACATGCCAGTTTCACGATCTATCATCTGGTATTTAAACGGTGTGCGTACCATCTCCGACTCCATCTCCTTCGTATGCTCCACCTTGTCGAGCGTCTTTCCGTTCTCGTCGGGGAACAGTCTCAACAGCCATCCGTCCAGCACCGTCGGCTCCCTCATGTCGCAGGCGCCACCCTGCAACTCGTCAGGGCGATACTGCTTCACCATACTCTTCCAGAAATGCTTATTGGGCTTGCCCTCAGCGGTGCGCAGAATCTGCAGCAGAACATACTCCAGCTTCTTCGTCCATTCCTCCAGTCCGTACACACTCAGTCGCCGGGTCTTGTCCATCACCTCCCGCCAGTCGTCGGGCGTACCCTGCAACGTGATGCTGGGGATGCCGCAGCCCATATATATCACCACATATTCGAAATACGACTTCATCGCGTCCATCAGCGTGATCTGCGAAGCCACACGCTCCGTCAGTCCCGTTGTCGAGAAGTTGGCGGTGATGGTATTGCCGATGTCGCCTTTGGTATAGCGTTCTATCTGCGAGGTAAAGCCGCCAATCAGCTTCGGCCAGTCAGCCTTCTGCGACAGCACTTCCACGTCTGATTCCACCACCAGGCTGATCTGCCCCTCATGATCCACCAGTTGCGGTCGCAGCGCCTCAGCATGGGCATTCACATAGCGCGCAAAGCCCTGACTAATCAGCAGCCAGATCATATCTGGCGACAGCGTCACCGACTTATGCTGGGCATAGGCCTTCACGATCGCACGGTAGAAGGCATCCGGTCCGTGATACTCCAGCTTGTCCTCGTCAGCAAAACTGGTGGCAATGATGTGGTGCGCCTCATACTTCACGGGCTCATCCACGATGAGCCGCTTGGCCAGAGACTCTCCATCATAGGAGGGGGACGATTGGTTCACATCCTTCAGGTCCTCATCCACCACAAATGAAATACTGCCCTCACTCTGCGCAAGGATCTTCAATTGCCACTCGCCATCATCAGCCCAGGCCGAAAACGCGCTGAAAGCCAGCAAAATGGTTAGTATGGTTTTTATCTTATTCATATATTATTATTTGTTTGCAAATTTATGGATTATTTCTCAAACTTCCAAATTATAGCAAGAAAAAAGCACGGCAAAAAGCACTTCTCTTCATTATACTATATTGACGTAGTTTTCTTAGTAAGGTTTAATAATATTTGTGTAGTCTTAAAAACCTTGCATTCTTGCATCCTTGCATCCTTGCAAAGGCACATATGGGAGGAAGAAGGTGGGCTAATTATTATTATATTATAATATAATAATAATTAGATTACTCTTTCACAGTAATTGGGCCTCTTTTTTTTGATGCAAGAATGCAAGAATGCAAGATTTTATACTCGTTTTTTCGAAACGTGTTTTTTTGCGTGCTTTTTTGGCGATATAATTTGGAAAGGCTTTGAAATTTTTGTACCTTTGCACTGTCGACGAAAAAAGGCGAAATTTGCGGCCTGCCTGGGTAACAAATATTTCCTAGCGCGCGGACACGTGTTTCCTAGACAGAGCGCAAAATGAGCCAGACGAGTGATCATTGAAATATTGATACAATAATATTCCCGCACAACTGACGGACAGTCATGCGGGATTACGAAAAAGAGTCTCAACTGTGTTGTCTCTACCTGATGCGGTCGAGGGAGCGGACGAGTTTTTCGTCGGCTCGGATGGCGCGACGGGCCAGGAGATAGAGAATGAGGGCGATTGCGGGCAGCACGGCGGGCCACTCAGGACGGAAGTCGACAGCGCCCCACGACTTGTTGCCAGCAATATGTCCTACGACGATGAAGCAGATGTACCATCCCACGATGAGCAGCGTGTTGAGGGCACAGAAGAGCGCCTGCGCCTTGCGGTTGCGGAAGATGAAGATGGTGTAGGTGCCGAGGGCTGCGGTGGGCAGCAGGATGGCCATCAGGGGCCACACGTCGAAATGGCGCTTGCCGATGGGATCGGTGAACCAGAGGTTGTAGACGCGGGCCACATCGACGCCACCGAGGTTGAAGGCACCGATCTGCATACACAGACAAATGACCGTCAGGATAACGGCCACTAGGAGATAAACGGTCTGTTTACGTTGCCACATAAGAACAGGGATGATTAATCGAGCTGGTTGTTCTCACGTGAGGGGTCACGCCAGTAGACCTTGCCCTCGATGAACTCCTGTGTTGCCAGCAGCGTGGGCTTCGGCAGCTTCTCGTAATAGCGTGAGATCTCGATCTGCTCGCGGTTCTCGAACACTTCCTCGAGGGAGTCGTTGTATGAAGCAAACTCAGCCAGCTTCTTGGAGAGGTCCTCCTTGATCTGGGCGCTGATCTGATTGGCGCGCTTAGCGATGATGGCTACACTCTCATAGATATTGTCGGTATCATGACAGAGGTCCATGATGTTGCGGGTCACGGTATTTACCGGTGCTTTTGATTTCTTGTAATCCATATTTCTTAATCCTTAATAACTTTCTTGCATTTGGCGATGAACTTTTCGGCGGTGCGGACGTCCTTGGAGTCGGGATACTCGTTGATGAAGCCGTAGCACTCGTCCTCGGCATCGCGGTAACGGTCGAGGCGGCGGTCCTCGGTGCTGTTCTCAGCCAGCTCGAACTTGCTCTTCATGATGAGCAGCGCAAACCGCTCGCGGATGGAGCAGAAGGGATAGGTCTTCAAAGCGTTCTGGGCGGTGATGATGCACGAGGTATAGTTGCTCTCGTCGTTCTTGTTGATATTGCCGAAATATCCGCCGAGGTTATAATAGAGCTCGGCAGAGAGATACTCTTTCATGATAAGCTTGTCCTGCAACTCATAGAGTCGTTTCTGGGCAGCGGGACGCAGCTTGGAGTCGGGATAGAGGTCGAGGAAGTTCTGATAGGCGTTGATGGCGCCGATGGTGGGTGTCTGGTCGAGACGGGGCTCGGGGGCACTCTCATAGAGCGCCTGACCCACGTAATAGGCGGCAGCCTCGGCATAGGTGCCACGGGGATAGCTGCTGCCGTACTTCTTGAAAGTGGCAGAGGCGGCCTCGAAATCACCGTTGCAATACTGCGCCATTCCCAGCATGTAGAGACTCTCCTGAGCCTCGTCGCTGGCCTTCTTGACGGTCACGAGCTGTTCCAGCAAGACAGACGCCTGCGAGAACTTATTATTGGCGAAGGCCTCCTTGGCATACTCGTACTTGTAGGTATCGTCGGCCGACTTGTAGACCCTGTTGAACTCTCCTGCGCAACTGCATAAAAACAGCATCGCGCACGAACCTATTATGATACTTTTCTTCATATCGGGGTGCAAAGTTACGATTTTTCGGCAAAATAACAAAGTTTTTTTCAATAATTATCCATTTTCCATTATCAATTATCAATTTTTTAGTATCTTTGCACCTTATTATGAGTGATTTCAAATTAACTTCACCCTATCAGCCCACCGGTGACCAGCCTGAGGCGATCAGGGAGCTGACGGAAGGACTGCAGCGCGGCGACCAGTCGCAGGTGCTGCTCGGTGTGACGGGTTCGGGAAAGACCTTCACGATGGCGAATGTCATCGCTCAGGTGAACCGCCCTACCCTCATCCTGAGCCACAACAAGACGCTGGCTGCCCAGCTCTACGACGAGATGCGGGGCTTCTTCCCCGAGAATGCGGTGGAGTATTATGTCAGTTATTATGACTACTACCAGCCCGAGGCGTATCTGCCCGCCAGCGACACCTATATCGAGAAAGACCTCTCTATCAACGACGAGATTGACCGATTGAGACTGTCGGCCGTATCTAACTTACTGTCAGGCAGAAAGGATGTAGTGGTGGTATCGTCGGTATCGTGTATCTACGGTATGGGAAGTCCGGTGGCCCTGCAGGAGAACGTGATCAGACTGCACGTGGGTCAGAAGCTGGACCGCAACATGCTGTTAAGGAATTTGGTAACCGCTCTCTACGTGCGCAACGACGTGGATCTGCAGCGTGGCAACTTCCGTGTGAAGGGCGACACCGTGGACATCGCGATGGCGTATAGTGAGGTGGTGCTGCGGGTGACCTTCTGGGATGATGAGATCGACGCCCTCGAGGAGGTGGATGCGGTGACCTTCGACCGTCTGGCACGCTTCGAAGAATACCAGCTCTATCCCGCCAACCTCTTTATGACCTCGCAGGAGCAGACCAACATCGCCATCCGTGAGATCCAGGACGATCTGGTGCAGCAGGTGGCCTATTTCGAGGAGTTGGGCGACGGCATCAAGGCGCAGCGCATCAAGGAGCGCGTGGAGTATGATATGGAGATGATCAAGGAGCTGGGGCATTGCTCGGGCATTGAGAATTACAGCCGCTATTTCGACGGGCGCAAGGCGGGCGAAAGGCCCTACTGCCTGTTGGATTTCTTCCCGAAAGACTACTTGATGATCATCGACGAGAGTCATGTGTCGGTGCCCCAGATACGGGCGATGTACGGTGGTGACCGCGCCCGCAAGACCAACCTCGTGGAGTATGGTTTCCGTCTGCCTGCCGCCTTCGACAACCGTCCGCTGACCTTCGAGGAATTCCACGAGATGATCAACCAGGTGATCTACGTGTCGGCTACCCCCGCCGACTACGAGCTGGAAGAGGCCGAGGGCGTGGTGGTGGAACAGGTGATCAGACCTACGGGACTGTTGGACCCCGAGATTGAGGTGCGCAAGAGCGAAAACCAGATTGACGACCTGATGGACGAGATACTGACCCGCAAGCATCGGGGTGAGCGCGTGCTCGTGACCACCCTGACCAAGCGTATGGCGGAGGAGCTGACGGGCTATCTTCTGGACCATCATATCGCCACGAACTATATCCATAGTGACGTGTCGACGCTGGATCGTGTAAAGATCCTGACGGAACTGAGACAGGGGGCCTATGATGTGCTGGTGGGTGTGAACCTGCTGCGTGAGGGACTGGACCTGCCCGAGGTGTCGCTCGTGGCCATCATCGATGCGGATAAGGAGGGTTTTTTGCGAAACCACCGCAGTCTGACGCAGACAGCCGGACGTGCAGCGAGAAACGTGAACGGCAAGGTGATCATGTATGCCGATACCATCACCGCCTCGATGCAGCTGACCATCGACGAGACGCTGCGCCGCAGGACGAAGCAGATACAATACAACGAGGCCCACGGCATCACCCCCAAGCAGATTGTGAAGAACCTGAGCGTGAGTGCGTTGCAGAAGGAGAACCGCGCGGATACGAAGGAGATGCTGCGGGATATCGGTGTGGCTGCGGAGAGCGGTAGCACAGGCGCCATGATGACTGCCGACCCGATTATCGGACAGATGACGCGTGAGCAGCTGCAGAAACTGCTGAAGGAAACCACCCGCAAGATGAAGGAGGCCGCCAAGCAGCTGGACTTCCTGCAAGCCGCACAATACAGAGACGAAGTGTTTAGACTCCAACAACAATTGGAGTCAGTGAATAGTGAAGAGTGAATAGTGAATAGTAGTCGCAGAGGATTCGCAGAGTGAATAGTGGTCGCAGAAGAGTCGCAGAATAGTGAAAAAAACGAAAAATCTGTGAGCGGTAGCAAATTATTCACTATTCACTATTCACTATTCACTATTTTTTCGTACTTTTGCAGCCATAATTATAAATAAGGTAACGATGAAAAAGATTTTGATAACCCTGTTGCTGGCTCTGCCCCTGATGGCTGCCGCACAGGACAACACGTGGGAAAGAATAGAAACAGGTGCTGCAAACCAGGCCAATCCCGACGCTAAGTATCTGGTAGAGAACGCGGTGCCGGTGGTTAACGGCAAGGTGTGCTGGCAGAAGGTGATCGAGGCTCCCGGTAAGAGTGCCCAGCAGATCTACGACATCCTGTTGGCCCAGCTCACCAAGATGACGAAGGAGGAGAACCAGTTGGAGGAGCGCAGCAAGGTGGCCATTCAGGATGAGGCAGCCCACCAGTTGGGTGCCACCTTCCACGAGTGGCTGGTGTTTAAGAACACCGCCCTCACGCTGGACCGTACGGTGCTGAACTACCAGATCATCGTGAACTGCAGCGATGGCAAGGCCGATGTGCAGATGACGCGCGTGAGCTACGACTACGAGCTGGAGCGCGACCCCACCCACTATGCGGCTGAGGAATGGATCGTAGACAAGGTGGCCGTCAACAAGAAGCATACGAAACTGACGAAGCTCTCGGCCAAGTTCCGTAGGAAGACCATCGACCGTAAGGACTTCATCTTCAATAAGTTTACCTCACTGCTTAACGAGAAATGAACAAGGACCGCATTCGCAATGTGCTGAATCTGATCTTTATGATCGTGGCGGTGGTGGGCGTGGTGATCTACCTCACCGATGACAAGATGAAGGGTACTATCATTATCCTCATCGCCATGTGTTTCAAGATGGCGGAAGCCTCCATGCGAATGTTCAAAAAATGATGCAAAGACGATATTGCCATATATATCTGCTGAGAGTGGTATTCATACTATTCACTCTTCACTCTTCACTATTCACTCGATCGCAAGATACGTTCAGCCAGATCGATGAGTCGGGAAATGTGACGCAGCGTAACAGCAACCAGAATTTCAACAAGCACAACAACGACACCACGAAGAACAAGGAGGTGCCCAAGGGCATGAAGACGTGGACGGTGGACAGGAAGTTCGGTAATGTGATCCCCACAGAGCCCGACACGCTGCACCATCTGTTCCCGCAGTCGCTCTTCAACTGGGGCAGGTATGGCGAGTACAATACCGTGGGCAGCAACTATACCGCCCGCGAGAACCGCATCTTCATCGACCGTAAGGAGAGCAGCCCGTTTATCTTCACCGACCCCTATTCGTTCTTTATGGTGGAGCCCGACGAGTTTCTGTTTACCAACACCCTCTCGCCCCTCACCTACCTCACTTACGACAACTGCGGTGACAAGCAGAACGGTGAGGACAGGCTCGACGCGAAGTTTGCCGTGAATGTGAACAAACGACTGGGATTCGGATTCCAGCTGACCTACGACTACGCCCGAGGCTATTACAGCAGTCAGAGCATTTCGCACTTCAACGGTTCGATCTTCGCCACCTATCTGGGTGACCGCTATAATGCCCACTTCCTCTTCTCGACCAACCACCAGAAGGCCACCGAGAACGGCGGTATCACCAACGACGAGTATATCATGCACCCGGAATCGTTTAATGACGATTTCGCGGAGAACGAAATCCCCACGACGCTCACGCAGAACTGGAACAAAAACGACAACCTGCACGTATTCTTGAGTCACCGCTATAACATCGGTTTCTACCGTCAGGTGCCGATGACCGAGGAGGAGATCAAGGCCCGTGAGTTTGCCAAGGCCTCGAAGGAGGAAAAAGAAGAGAAGGCACAGAAGAAGGAGGGCAAGGATGCCCCGAAAGGTAGGCCCACTGATGCTCCGAAAGGACGTCCTGAGGGTGCTGCCATCGCAGGTATGGAACCGCCTAAGGACAAGACAGATGCAGCGGTAGACTCCACCCGTATCCAGGTGGACAGTCAGGAGAAGCTGGACAGTCTGAATCGTCTGCAGGCCATCCAGGACTCCATCGATGCCACGATGAAACGCGAGTATGTGCCTGTGACCAGCATCATCCACACGCTGGAGCTGCATAATTACAAGCGCGACTATCTGGCCTATCAGGTGCCTACGGGCTATTACCTCGACCGCTATTACACCACCCTGGGTGGCGACAGCATCGACGACCAGTATAAGCACTTCCAGGTGAAGAACACCTTCGGACTGGCGCTGCTCGAGGGCTTCAACAAATATATGAAGGCCGGACTGAAAGGCTTCGTCACCCACGAGTACCGTCGTTATGATATGCCCGACACTCTGGGAACGACCGTCTTCCAGCAGCGATGGACGGAGAATAACGTCAGCGTGGGCGGACAGATCAACAAGACACAGGGAGAAACGCTGCACTTCAACCTCACGGGAGAATTTTGGTTGGCAGGCGAAGATGCCAGTCAGCTGAAACTCGACTTTGATACCGAACTGAAGTTCGCCCTCTTCAAGGATACCGTGCGGGTGGCCGCCAAAGCCTTCTTCCACCGCCTGAACCCCTCGTTCTTCTACCGTCGCTACCACTCGCAGCACCTGTGGTGGGACTTGCAGGACGAGCTCAAGCAGGAGATGCGCACGAGGGTGGAGGGTAACCTGTCGTATTCGCTCACGAACACCCGTCTGCGTCTGGCCGTCGAGGAGATACAGAACTACACCTACTTCGGCATGAGCTACGATCATTTCGACGACGGTACTATCAATAGTCCAGGACCAGCGAATCTGACGGTTGGCGTGTTGCAGGAGAGCAAGAACATCAACCTGCTCACCGCGCAACTGTTCCAGAACTTCCGTCTTGGTCCGCTGAACTGGGAGAACATCATCACCTATCAGAATTCGAGCGACGAGAACGTGTTGCCTGTGCCCACGCTGAACATCTTTACGAACCTCTACCTGAAGTTCAAGATTGCCCGCGTGCTGGATGTGGAACTGGGTGGTAACATGACCTACTTCACAAGATACGAGGCAGCGGATTTCTGTCCGGCACTCAACCAGTTTGCCATTCAGAAGAATACCGACAGCAAGGTGGAGCTGGGCGAATTTCCCTTCGTGGATGTCTATGCCAACATGAAGTTGAAGGGTGTGCGCTTCTTCGTGATGATGAGCAACATGCTTGACAGCTCAGGCAACAGACGCTACTTCACCACACCCCACTACCCGATGAACGGACGTGTGATGCACATGGGTGTCTCGTGGCCCTTCTTCAACTAAACGAATTAAACAAGCAGCAGGCCCGCTGCGACACAAACACCGTAAATAAAGATATTGCGCGCTGTATCTCCCAAACAGATATTCAGCGCCTTTCCTCTGTCTATCCGCTTGATCTTCAAATAGGTATATACATGGAAGATGAGATAGACAAAGGGGAGGAAGAATGCCAGCGGATGACCGTTCATAAAGAAGGTGAAGCCCAGGATGATGGCGCCGATGCCCACACCCAGATAACACTGCAAGGCACCCTTGGCACCGATGCGCACCACGAGCGTGTTCTTGCCCGCCTCACGATCGGTATCGCGATCGCGGAAATTATTCACCAGCAGCAGGGCGTCGATCACCAGGCCACAGGCCAGAGAGGCGAGGAACACCTCCCAGGTGACGGTGTGATACTGCACATAATAGGTAATGCAGACGGGTACGATGCCGAAGAACACCAGCACCAGCACATCGCCCAGACCCATATACGACAGATGGGTGGTATAGAGGAAGCAGAACACAATGCAGACGAGACCGATGAGGATCATCTCCAACCCGCCCCAATAGACGAGGGGAAGACCGATGAGACAAGCCAAGCAGGTGGTACCCGCAATGGCCTTCTTCATGGAGTCGAGCTTCACCCACCCCATCGCACAAGCACGACGAGGACCTACGCGCGTCTCGATATCATCGGTGCCGTTGGCAAAGTCGAAGAAGTCGTTGATGAAATTCGCATTGATCTGCATGACGAAGGCGAAGAGCAGGCATAAAAGGGCTGCCACCCAACTGAACACCTCTTCGCCATAGATCTGGGCATCGACATAAGCCAGCGCCACACCAATCATTACGGGAACGGCTGCGCCAGACAGCGTCTTAGGACGGGCAGCCAGAAGCCAAGCTTTCATGGAATTGGTCTCGATTCTCTTCTCTTCCATCATATGTTTTAAGTTATTTCCGTGCAAAGATACGAAATAATTCATAATTCATAATGCATAATTCATAATTTTTTTTTATCTTTGCATCAAAATACAAAGATATCTATGATTGCTAACAGCCCAAGCCTCGATCTGGTGGAGTTTGTCGAGACGCAGATTCTACCCCGTTACGCTAACTTCGACCGTGCCCACAATCTGGAGCATGTCACCCGTGTGATCCGTCGTTCGATGGAGATGGTGAAGACCACCGGAGCAGATATCAATATGGCCTACGTCATTGCAGCCTATCACGACTTAGGAATGTCGGGACCCAGAGCCGTACACCACATGACGGGCGGAAAGATACTCGCCAACGATGCCAGGTTGAAGAAATGGTTCTCACCCGAACAGATCAAGATCATGAAGGAGGCGGTGGAGGATCATCGCGCTTCAGCCAGTCATTCGCCCAGAAGTCTCTATGGGAAGATTGTGGCGGAGGCAGACAGGGATATCAGCGTGGACATCGTTATCCGTCGCACTATCCAATACGGGCTGGGCAACTATCCACAACTCGATAAAGAAGGACACTGGAAGCGCTTCAAGCAGCATCTGGACGAGAAATATTCGGTGAATGGGTATATACGGCTGTGGCTCCCCCACTCACCTAACGAGCAGAACCTCAATGAGTTGCGCCAATTGATTGCCAACCCACCGAAGCTCCGCGAGACCTTTGAGAAGTATTTCGCAGAAGAGACTAAGACTACCTGAGATACATCCAATAGATATATCCCAACACAGCCACCAACACGATCAATACGATGGAACGTACGAGGCATGTGGTGACCTTCTTGATGATCAGGAAGGCCACGATGATGGCCACCAGAATAAAAATATAATAACCGATATTCTCCATAATCAGAACATTTTCTTGAAAGCAGTTGGTAAGGGCGTCTCAAACTCCATCGGCTCACCCGTCACCGGATGATGGAAGCAGAGCAGCCAGGCATGCAGACAAAGGCGGTGCAAGGGGTCGTCGCCATTGCCGTATTTCGGATCACCACAGACAGGATGGCCCATATCCGCAGAATGTACGCGGATCTGATTCTTACGACCTGTTTCGAGCTTGAACTCCACGAGGGAATGGTCAGCTGTGCGGGCTAAAACGTGGTAATGGGTGATGGCGTATTTGCCACCATTATCGACAGGTGAGGAATAGGTCACGTAAGCCTTGTTGTCTTTCAGCCAGTTCTCGATAGTACCGTCGTCTTCGGCAATCTCTCCCGAGCAGACAGCCACATAGCGACGGTCGTAGACGATCTCATGCCAGTTGTGCTCGAGGATCTGCTCCGTCTCCATATCCTTCGCATAGACCATCAGTCCGCTCGTGTCGCGATCCAGGCGATGCACCACATGCGCCGTGCATTTCTGACGCGACTTCTTGAAATAGTCGTCGAGCACAGTCTTCACGTTCAGCGTCGAGTGGCCCGCAGCCATCGAGAGAATACCCTCGGCCTTCTCGACAACGATCAGCCAACGGTCTTCATACACGATCTTCACCCAGCGACTCTTGAAACCCTTCTGGTTGCGCTTGGTCTTGCTCACGGCAATCTTCATGCCCTTCTCCAAAGGGAAATCAAACTGCGACACCGTCTTTCCGTCGACCTTGATGCCCCGTCCTTGTAGTGTGGCCTTGATCTTCGACTTCGACTGAGGCACATTCGCCAACAGCCACTCGAGCAGCGGCATCGGCTCGGAGACCACGAAATGGTCGTACTCTCCCTCACGATTATATCCTGCGTTGTATCTCATATCTGCTGATTTTGGGTGCAAAGTTACGTATTTTTATTGAACATTGACCATTGAAAATGGAAAATTATGCAGGCGGCAGCAAATTTTTCACTATTCACTATCCACTATTCACTATTTTTTCGTACCTTTGCACCCTCATTCAGTCGTATATATATAATAAGGTATAAGGAAGAGATGATTACAGTCACAAATCTGGCTATCCAATTCGGAAAGAAGGTTCTCTATAAGGACGTGAACCTGAAGTTTACAAGTGGAAACATTTACGGCATCATCGGTGCCAACGGTGCGGGCAAGTCTACACTGCTGCGCGCCATCAGCGGAGAATTAGAACCCAACAAAGGATCGGTGGAGATGCTGCCTGGCGAGCGTATGAGCGTGCTGGAGCAGGACCACTTCAAATACGACGCCTTTACGGTGATGGACACCGTGCTGATGGGACATAAGCCCATGTGGGACAATATGAAGGAGCGTGAGGCTCTGTACAGCAAACCCGAGATGACCGAGGAAGACGGTGTGAAAGCCGCTGAACTGGAGATGGCCTTTGCCGAGATGAACGGCTACGAGGCTGAGAGCGAGGCTGCACAGCTGTTGCAGAACCTGGGTGTCGGCGAGGGACAGCACTATAAGCAGATGTCGGACATCTCAAACAACGAGAAGGTGCGCGTGATGCTGGCCAAGGCGCTGTTCGGACATCCCGACAACCTGTTGCTCGACGAGCCTACCAACGACCTCGACCTCGACACCGTGCAGTGGTTGGAGGAGTATCTCTCGAATCTGGAACAGTGTGTGCTCGTGGTGTCTCACGACCGTCACTTCCTGGATGCCGTCTCCACGCAGACCGTCGACATCGACTTCGGTAAGGTGACGCTCTTCTCAGGTAACTACTCGTTCTGGTATGAGAGTTCGCAGCTGGCGCTGCGTCAGGCCCAGAACCAGAAGATGAAGGCTGAGGAGAAGCGCAAGCAGTTGGAGGAATTCATCCGCAGATTCTCTGCCAATGTGGCAAAGTCGAAGCAGACAACCTCACGTAAGAAGATGCTGGAGAAGCTGAATGTGGAGGAGATCACACCCTCGACACGTAAGTATCCGGGCATCATCTTCTCGATGGAGCGCGAACCTGGCACACAGATTCTCGAGGTAGAGGGTCTGAAAGCTGTAGACCAGGACGGCACCGTATTGTTCGACAACGTGAACTTCACCATCGAGAAAGGTCAGAAGACTGTATTTTTGAGTCATAATCCCAAGGCGATGACGGCGCTGTTTGAGATCATCAACGGCAACCGCGAGGCTGATGCAGGCACCTATAAGTGGGGTGTGACCATCACCACCGCCTATCTCCCACTCGACAACACATCGTTCTTCCAGAGTGAGATGAACCTCGTGGACTGGCTCTCGCAATGGGGTCCGGGTAATGAGGTGACGATGAAGTCGTTCCTGGGACGTATGCTCTTCAAGGATGAGGATATCCAGAAGAAGGTGTGCGTGCTCTCCGGAGGTGAGAAGATGCGTTGTATGATTGCCAGGATGCAGTTGAAGAATGCCAACTGCCTGATTCTGGATACGCCCACGAACCACCTCGACCTTGAGAGTATCCAGGCGTTCAACAACAACCTGATACAGTTTAAGGGTAATATCATCTTCGCTTCGCACGACCATGAGTTCATCAATACGGTGGCTGACCGCATCATCGAGCTGACACCGAAGGGTACCATCGACAAGCTGATGACCTATGATGACTATATCTACGACGAGGCCATCAAGGAGCAAAAAGCAAAAATGTACGCATAAATAGTGAATAGTGAACAGTGAATAGTGAATAGTGGCACGGAATTTGCTGGTAAATCAATAAAGATTAAACAACGCTATTATGACAAAAAAAGATATGAATATCGAAGACGAGGAGACATTGAACGAGGCTCCCGTAGAAGAAACTGACAATCAGGCAGAAGAGTCAGAGAACCCAGAGAACGCTGAGAACTCAGAAAACGCTGAGGAATCATCAGAGGAACAAGATCCTCTGGAGAAGGCTCTGACTGAGAATGCAGAACTGAAAGACAAGTGGCTCCGCTCTGTGGCAGAGTTTGAGAACTATCGCAAACGTACACTAAAAGAGCGTGCAGAACTGATCCTAAACGGTGGTGAGAAGTTTATCACTGCCATCCTGCCCGTGCTCGACGATATGGAGCGCGCCATCGAGAATGGTGCAAAGACCGATGACCCCGCTGTGCTGCGTGAGGGTATGGAACTGATCTATCAGAAGTTCATGAAGACCCTCGAGGCGCAAGGCGTCAATAAGATCGAGACCGAGAATGCCGACTTCGACACCGACGTACACGAGGCTGTGGCAATGGTTCCCGGTATGGGCGACGATAAGAAGGGTAAGGTGATCGACTGTCTGCAGCAGGGTTATAAACTGAATGACAAAGTAATTCGCCACGCGAAAGTGGCAGTTGGCCAATGACAATGGACAATGGATAATGGATAATGGACAATTAAATGGCACAGAAACGAGATTATTATGAGGTGCTTGGGGTCGATAAGACCGCCTCGGAAGACGAGATAAAGAAAGCCTATCGAAAGATAGCCATCAAGTACCACCCCGACCGTAATCCTGGTGACAAGGAGGCTGAGGAGAAATTCAAGGAGGCCGCAGAGGCCTATAACGTGCTGCACGACCCGAAGACGCGTCAGCAGTACGACCAGTTTGGCTTCGCAGGTCCTGGTGCCGGAGGTTTCGACTTCAGCGGCTTCGGTGGTGCCTCGATGAATATGGACGACATTTTCTCGATGTTCGGCGACATCTTCGGAGGTCACGGCTTTGGTGGCTTCGGAGGCGGTGCCCGTCGTCCGCAGCAGCATCGTGGCAGCGACCTGCGTCTGAAAGTGAAACTGACGTTGGAGGAGATCAACAAGGGCGTCACCAAGAAGTTCAAGGTGCGCAAGGATATCGTCTGCCCTCATTGCAGCGGTTCGGGCGCAGAAGCCGGCAGCGGCAAGGAGCAGTGTGCCACCTGTCACGGTAGCGGTGTCATCACCCACACCACACAGAGCATCTTCGGCATGATGCAGCAGCAGAGTGTCTGTCCCACCTGTCACGGAGAAGGTCAGGTGATCAAGAACAAATGTAAGCACTGTGGCGGTACTGGTGTCGAGAAAGGCGAGGAAGTGGTGGAGATCAACATCCCCGCAGGTGTGGCAGAAGGTATGGTGGTGAATGTGCCTGGCAAAGGAAATGCAGGCAGACACAACGGTATCGCTGGCGACATACAGGTGTTTATCGAAGAAGCTGAGAACGATACGTTCATCCGCGATGGCAACGATCTGATCTATAACCTGCTGCTCGACTTCCCCACAGCTGCCTTAGGTGGTGAGGTGGAAGTGCCCACCATCGACGGTACGAAACTGAAAGTGAAGTTGGAGAACGGTACGCAGCCTGGTAAGACCCTCCGTCTGAGGGGCAAAGGACTGCCCGCAGTACAGGGCTATGGTTCGGGCAAGGGCGATCTGGTGGTGAATATCAGCGTATACGTCCCGAAGACACTCAGTCGTGAGGAGAAGGAGCTGGTGGAGAAATTCAAGAACTCCGACAACTTCAAGGGCGACAAGCAGACGAAGGATTCTATCTTCCAGCGCTTCAAGAACTATTTCAATTGATAATGGACTACCAAGAGACCTGTAACTATCTGTTCACGCAGGTGCCGATGTTTGAGAAACAAGGCGTCAGCGGCTACAAGGAAGGCTTGGAGAATACCCATGCGCTCGATGAGCACTTCGGGCATCCGCACAAGAATTTCCGTAGTATCCACATTGCGGGTACCAACGGAAAGGGTTCCTGTGCGCACACCATCGCAGCCATCCTTCAGCATTGCGGATACAAGGTAGGTCTCTATACCTCTCCCCATCTGGTGGACTTCCGCGAACGCATCCGTATCAACGGACAGCCCATCCCAGAGAGCTATGTCGTTGACTTCGTGGAAGACGAGCGGATGTTCTTTGAGCCTCTGCATCCTACGTTCTTTGAGTTGACGACAGCGATGGCTTTCAAATATTTCAGTGAGATGAACGTCGACATCGCTGTCATCGAGGTAGGCCTTGGTGGCAGACTCGACTGCACGAACATCATTACCCCTATCCTATCGGTCATCACCAACATCAGTATGGATCATACGCAGCTGTTGGGCAATTCGCTCGAACAGATTGCGATAGAGAAGGCCGGTATCATCAAACCGGGTGTGCCCGTCATCATCGGTGAGGCACTGCCAGAGACAAGACCGATCTTCGAGGCGATGGCGGAAGAGAATAAGGCGCCCATCATCTTTGCAGAAGACCAGCCCGAGGTGCTGCATGCAGAACAGCACTATTCACAGATGGCCTACGACACCCGTAATTATGGCAAGATTATTGGCGAGCTCTGCGGAAGCTATCAGGAGAAGAACGCCAACACCATCCTCTGTGCCATCAGGAAACTGGAGGATATGGGCTATATGTACCGCTTCACCGACGATTCGAAGGCCCCCAAGAAGGGATTCGAGATCATGGCAGGCTTCAAGACCGTCTGTGCGACAACAGGATTGAAGGGACGCTGGCAGATCGTCAGCACTTCACCCACTGTGGTCTGTGACACAGGTCACAATACCGCAGGCTGGGAGTATCTGAGCCGGCAGCTGAACGAGGTGGAATGCAAGAATATGTATATCGTGTTCGGTGTGGTGGAGGACAAAGATGTCGATGGCATCATGGCCCTGCTGCCGAAACAAGCTACCTATTTCTTTACGAAGGCCCACAACAAACGGGCGCTTTCGGAGGGTGTGCTCCAGATCATGGGTCAGCAATTAGGCCTGAAGGGTGACGCCTATCCCAGTGTCGCAGAGGCCTACGCTGCTGCAAAAGCAAAGGCGGGAAAAGAGGATTTTGTGTTTATCGGAGGTAGCAGTTATGTAGTTGCAGACTTCCTAACAAACTGCGTTTAGGTTTTTTTAATATATCCACAACATTTTTTTCGTCGATTCCTTTGCCCAATTGGAATTTTTTCTGTTACTTTGCAAAAAATAGTTTGTAACTAAAAACATTTCAATTATGGCAACAACAGAAAATGCGAATTTGTGTGGTCTGAAGAGAGAAAACTTCCAGACCACTATCAACGGTAAGAAAACCGATCTGTACATTCTTAGGAATCGTAAAGGTTATGAAGTGGCAATCTCCAACTATGGCGGTGCCATTTGTGCTATTATGGTGCCTGATAAGGATGGCAAAGTAGCTAACGTAATTCAGGGTCATGACAGCATCAAGCAGCTCATGAGCGGTAACGAGCCCTACCTCTCGACATTGATCGGACGTTGGGGTAACCGTATCTGCAAGGGTCAGTTCACGCTGAACGGCAAAGACTACCAGCTGGCTCTCAACGATGGTCCTAACCACCTGCATGGCGGTGCTGTGGGCTTCAACGCGAAAGTGTGGGATGCCCGTCAGATGGGTCCTCGTGCTCTCGCACTCCACCGTATCTCTTCTTACGGAGAGGAAGGTTACACAGGCGAGCTGGACATCACTGTAGAGTTCACCTTCACCGACCTGAATGAGCTCATCATCGAGTATCTGGCCACCACGAACAAGAAGACCATCGTGAACCTGACACATCACGCTTTCTTCAGCCTGCCAGGTACCGCTGATCCCACACCTACGATCGAGGATCAGATCTGCGAGATCAACGCTGATTTCTATCTGCCCACCGATAACACCGCTATTCCTACCGGTGAGATCCTGAAGGTAGAGGGAACACCGTTCGACTTCCGTAAACCCAAGACCTTCGGACAGGATATCGACGCTGATAATGAGCAGATTATCTTCGGTCACGGTTACGACCACAACTACGTGCTGAACAAGCGCGAGGAAGGTGAGCTGAGCTTTGCCGCCAGAGTGACAGACCCGAAGAGCGGTCGTACGCTGGAGTGCTACACCACCGAACCCGGTATGCAGCTCTACACAGCCAACTACGCCAGCGGTTACAAGGGTGCCAACGGTTGCACCTTCCCCTATCGCTCAGCCTTCTGTCTGGAGACACAGCACTTCCCCGATACTCCTAACCGTCCGTACTTCCCCAGCGTGGTGCTGAAACCCGGCGAGCGCTATAAGCAGAAGACGATCTATCGTTTCGGTATCGCAGAGTAACAAACACAAAACTTAAGACCAAACATTATGACAGAAACAAAGAACAATGGCAAATTGATTGCCATCATCACGATGTGTTTCATCTTTGCGATGATCAGTTTCGTGACGAACATGGGAGCCCCCTTCGGTAATATCTGGGGATTCGAATATCCTTTTGCCAAGGCATGGGGTAATCTGATGAACTTTGCCGCCTACCTCTTCATGGGTATTCCGGCTGGTAAGATGCTCATCAAGTACGGATACAAGAAAACGGCTCTGACGGCACTCGTCGTTGGTATCGTAGGACTTGTGTTCCAGTATCTTTCAAGTCTCGTAGGCGCAGGCACTTATGTCTTCACCTATGACAACATCCCTGTGGCTCTCAATCTGCTGATCTATCTGCTCGGAGCATTCATCTGCGGTTTCTGCGTCTGTATGCTGAACACCGTCGTCAACCCGATGCTGAACCTTCTCGGAGGTGGTGGTAACAAGGGTAACCAGCTGATCCAGATCGGTGGTACGATGAACTCGCTGACGGGTACGCTGACCCCACTGTTGGCTGGTATCCTCGTAGGTACCGTCACCAAGGACACGAGTATGAGCGATGTGGCTCCTCTTCTGTTCATCGGTATGGCCGTATTCGCCATCTCGTTTGTGATCATCAGTCGTGTGACAATCCCAGAGCCTACACTCGGAAAGGTACAGCCTAAGTACGAGCACAGCCCGATTGCTTTCCGCCATTGTCTGCTTGGCGTCATCGCCATCTTCTTCTACGTGGGTATCGAGATCGGTATTCCTATGGAGCTGAATTTCTATGTCACAGACCTCGGCTTCGAAGGTGCTGCTGCTGTGGGCGGTACACTTGCTGCTGCCTATTGGCTTCTGATGATGATCGGACGTGCTTGCTCGAGCGCCATCTCTGGTAAGGTATCCACAAAGTTGCAGCTGACCACCGTGAGTACGGTGGCTATCATCCTGCTGCTCATCGCTATCTTCATGCCTGAGAGCGTTACCATCAGCTTCAACGGTCACGATGTTCCTGCCAAGAGTTTCATCATTCCCGTATGCGGTCTTTGCACCTCTATTATGTGGGGAGGTATCTTCAACCTCTCTGTAGAGGGTCTCGGCAAATACACCGAAGCAGCCTCCGGTATCTTCATGACGATGGTGGTTGGCGGTGGTATCATGCCGTTGATTCAGGAGGCTATGGCCAAGTCGGCAGGTCCGATCTTCAGCTACTGGCTCGTTATCGCCATGCTGGCCTACATCCTGTTCTACGCCCTCGTTGGCTGCAAGAATGTCAATACCGACATTCCCGTAGATTAATTGTCAAATTGTAAATCTCTAAATTGTAAATTCGTATGATGGATATTGAATTTGTAAGAAGCCGTTTCATCAAGCACTTTGATGGAAAGACCGGCAACGTTTATACTTCTCCCGGACGTATCAATCTCATTGGCGAGCACACCGACTACAATGGTGGTTTCGTGTTCCCAGGTGCCGTCGACAAAGGCATCATGGCTGAGATGCGCGCTAACGGCACAGAAGACACTGTGATGGCCTACGCCATCGACCTCAAGGATCGTGTCGACTTCAAGCTGAGCGACCCCAATGGTCCGCGTGCTTCATGGGCTCGCTATATCTATGGTATCGCCTTGGAGATGAAGAAGTTGGGCGTTCCCGTTAAAGGTTTTAATATCGCCTTCGCAGGTGATGTTCCCCTTGGTGCAGGTATGTCTTCTTCAGCTGCTATGGAGAGCTGTTTCGCCTTCGGTCTGAACGATATCTTCGGCGACAATAAGGTGTCGCAGTGGGATATGGCTTTGGCTGGTCAGGCTACAGAGCATAACTACTGCGGTGTGAACTGTGGTATCATGGACCAGTTTGCCTCCGTCTTCGGAAAGGCAGGTTGTCTGATGCGCCTCGACTGTCGCTCTCGTGAGTTCGAGTATTTCCCCTTCAAGCCCGATGGCTATCGTCTCGTGCTGCTCGACTCTGTGGTGAAGCACCAGTTGGCAGGTTCTCCTTACAACGACCGTCGTAACTCCTGCGAGAATGTGGTGAAGCACATTCAGGCCAAGCATCCAGAGGGTAAGTATGAGACCCTGCGCGACTGCACTTGGGAGCAGCTGGAGGAAGTGAAGGAAGAGGTCGGTGCCGAGGACTACAAGCGCGCAAAGTTCGTACTCGGTGAGAAAGACCGTGTGCTGGGCGTCTGCGAAGCCCTCAACGAAGGCGACTACGAGAAGGTGGGCGAACTGATGTACCAGACCCACGAAGGTCTGTCGAAGGACTACGAGGTTTCTTGCGAGGAGCTCGACTTCCTGAACGATGTGGCCAAGGAGAACGGTGTTACTGGTTCTCGTATCATGGGTGGCGGCTTTGGTGGCTGTACCATCAACCTTGTTCGCAACGACCTCTATAAGAAGTTTATCGAGGACGCCAAGAAGAAGTTCAACGAGAAGTATGGTCACGAGCCGAAAGTCTATGATGTTGTCATCAGCGACGGCTCTCGTAAACTCTGCTAAAAGCCACTTGTAAACACACAAAATGTGTTTATAAAGGTTAAATATGGGCGGTAAGGTGTAGAATTTACACTTTACCGTCTATTTTTATGTCCTTTTTCATTGTCGTTTCAAAAATAAGTTGTAAATTTACACCCAAAATCAACTTTGAGTAAAACAACTTAAAACTTAGTAACAATGAAAGTACTGAAAAGTAGCATTCTGAGTCTTGGCGCAGCAGCGCTGATGCTCGTAGCATGTCAAGGTGCCCAGCAGGCTCCTGTGTTAACGGTTTCGGGTCTCGACCCAGCCAAGTTCGACACCACCCTTCAGGACAAGCCCGTAAAGCTTTACACCCTGAAAAATGCCAACGGCATGGAGGTGTGTATAACCAATTATGGTGGACGTGTGGTATCGCTCGTCGTTCCTGATAAGGACGGTAACCCCACTGATGTTGTCCTTGGTTTCGACAACATCGCCCAGTATGCCGATACCCTCAACTCTCCCACCGACTACGGATCCAGCGTAGGTCGCTATGCCAACCGTATTCAGGGTGGTAAGTTCACACTCGACGGTACCGAGTATCAACTCAAGCAGAACGACGGTCCTAACTGTCTGCACGGTGGTGGTACCACTGGTTGGATGAACAAGGTCTATGATGCCGAGCAGATCGGCGACTCTGTGCTGAAACTGACGATTGTCGCTGCCGATGGTGAGAACGGCTTCCCCGGAAAGGTGATGGCTGTAACAACTTATAAGGTAACTGCTGACAACATCCTCGATATCACTTGGGAGGCAGAGACCGACAAGCCGACGATCATCAATCAGACCAATCACAACTATTACAATCTGAGTGGTGATTTCACACAGCCTGGTTACGATATGGTGCTCTATGTGAATGCCGACAACTTCACCCCCAGCGACACACTCTACATCCCCACAGGCGAAGTTAAGTCTGTTGAGGGAACCCCGATGGACTTCCGTACGCCTCACGCTATTGGCGACAGCATCAAGTCACAGTTCGATCAGATTCAGAATGCCGGTGGTTACGACCACAACTGGTGTCTGAACACCTATAAGGACGGCCAAGGCGACGACACTCAGGTCTGCGCCAGCCTTTACAGCCCGAAGACCGGTATCTTCATGGAGATGTTCACCAACGAGCCTGGTGTACAGGTCTACAGCGGTAACTTCCAGGGTGTGGGCAACGAGCTGAACATCCAGCACAAGCACGGTCCTTATCCGCAGCACGTGAGCGTATGTCTCGAGAGCCAGAAGTATCCCGATTCTCCCAACAAGCCTCAGTGGGTACAGCCCGTTGTGAAGCCCGGCGAGAAGTACTTCAGCCACGCTGCATATAAGTTCTCTGTAAAGTAAAAAGGTAAAAAAGTAAAAAGGTAAAAAATAAACACTATGAATTGGAATTCAAACGAATTTTTGTGGCTTGACTGGGCCGTACTGGCTGTCGGTGTGCTGGCCATTGTATGGGCGATCTATCGCGCCATCAAGAAAGACAAGGAGAAGATGAAGGGTGCTGACTCTCAGGACTATCTGTTCGGTAAGGGTGAGCCTTGGTATGTGATTGGTGCAGCTATCTTTGCTGCCAACATCGGTTCTGAGCACCTCGTAGGTCTCGCCGGTACTGGTGCTAAGGACGGTGTAGGTATGGCACACTGGGAGATGCAGGGTTGGATGATCCTGATCCTTGGCTGGCTGTTCGTACCGTTCTATCAGCTGCTCAACAACAAGATGGGCAAGATCATCACCATGCCCGACTTCCTGAAGTTCCGCTACACCCAGCGTACAGGTTCGTGGCTGTCAATCATCACGCTGATTGCCTACGTGCTGACAAAGGTTTCTGTTACCGCTTTCACTGGTGGTATCTTCTTCGAGTATCTGCTCGGTCTGCCTTTCTGGTATGGTGCTATCGGTCTGATTGCCATCACCGCCGTCTTCACCGTCTTCGGAGGTATGAAGGGTGTGATGACGCTCTCAGCCATCCAGACACCTATTCTTATTATAGGCTCGTTCCTCGTGCTGTTCCTCGGACTGAACATGCTCGGCGACGGTAGTATCTCTGCCGGATGGGGCGAGATGATGAGGGTTTGTAAGGCTGCTCATGACGGTTTCGGAACTACCCACATGTTCCATCCTGATCAGGCCGATCCTATGTATCCGCAGTTCCCAGGTTATGTGGTGTTCCTCGGTGCATCTATCATCGGTTTCTGGTACTGGTGTACTGACCAGCATATCGTTCAGCGTGTACTCGGACAGACCAAGGGTGAGGACAATACCGAAGTGATGAAGCGCGCCCGTCGTGGTACCATCTGCGCAGGTTACTTCAAGCTTCTGCCCGTGTTCATGTTCCTCATTCCTGGTATGGTGGCTTATGCGCTGTCGCTCAAGACTGGTAGCGGCATCGTGATGGACATCACCAACACCCACGATACCGACGGTGCCTTCGCCATGATGGTGAAGAACATTCTGCCTGCAGGTATCAAGGGTATCGTTACTATCGGTTTCATCTGCGCCCTCGTCGCTTCTCTGGCTGCCTTCTTCAACAGCTGTGCTACCCTCTTCACTGAGGACTTCTACAAGCCGATGAAGAAGGGCATGAGCGAGGCTCACTACGTGTTCGTTGGCCGTACTGCTACGGTTGTCGTTGTGATCTTGGGTCTGCTCTGGATGCCGGTCATGATGTCAATGGGTAACCTCTACAGCTATCTGCAGGATATCCAGTCGCTGATTGCACCTGCGATGGTGGCTGTGTTCACCCTCGGTATCTTCTCTAAGAAGATCACACCGAAGGCTGGTGAATGGGGCTTGATTGGTGGCTTCCTCATCGGTATGGTCCGTCTGCTCACCAATGTGCTCACAGATTCAGGCAAGGCCGCTATGGATGGTGCCTTCTGGGATGCTACCGCATGGTTCTGGCAGACCAACTGGCTCATCTTCGAGTGCTGGCTGCTCGTATTCATCGTGCTGCTGATGGTGGTCGTATCGTTCTTCACACCTGCTCCCACAAAGGCTCAGGTGGAGGCCATCACCTTCACTGGCGACTACCGCAAGCAGATCCGCGAGAGTTGGGGCGTATGGGATGTTGTGGCCACCCTCGGTGTCATCATCTGCTGCGCTTGTTTCTATGCATACTTCTGGTAAACCGCTTGAAAGAAAATGACCGCTTTTTATAGTGAACATTCTCAGGTTTGGGTGTCAGTAGACTGCATCATCTTCGGTTTCGATGAAGGGAAATTGAAGATCCTGATTGGCCGTCGAAAGATGGATCCCGGTCGTGGCGAATGGAGCCTCTACGGAGGTTTCGTCCGCAGCGACGAGGGCATCGACGATGCAGCCAACCGCGTACTCTACGAGCTCACCGGACTGCGGAATCTCTTTATGCGGCAGGTAGGTGCCTTTGGTAATGTCGACCGCGATCCTGGTGAGCGTGTCGTCTCCATCGCCTACTATGCGCTGATCAATGTCAAGGACTACGACGACCATCTCCGTAAGGAGCACGGTGTGGAATGGGTGAATTTCGACGAACTCCCACAACTCTACTCCGACCACAACAAGATGGTGTTCAAGGCCCGTAAGCTGATGAAGCAGAAGATTGCCAGCGAACCGGTAGGTTTCCGTCTGCTGCCCAGTCTCTTCACACTCACGCAGCTGCAACGTCTCTATGAGGCCGTCAATGGCGAGCCTATCGACAAGCGCAATTTCCGCAAGCGTATCAAGGATATGGACTTCATCGAGAAGACCGAATTAATTGATAAAACGGGATCCAAACGTGGGGCTTTCCTCTATCGTTTCAACAAGAGGGCCTACAACGAGGATACGAACTTTAAACTTTAATAGAAATGTTAGAAGAATTAAAAGAAAAAGTATTTCAGGCCAACCTCGACCTCGTGAAGCACAACCTCGTGATCTTCACTTGGGGCAATGTGTCTGGCATAGACCGTGAACACGGCCTCGTAGTCATCAAGCCTTCTGGTGTCGACTACGACGTAATGAAAGCTTCCGATATGGTGGTGGTAGACCTCCAGACGGGCGAAGTCGTCGATGGCGAACTGAACCCTTCCAGCGATACACCCACCCACTTGGTGCTCTATCGTGAGTTCCCCGAACTGGGCGGCATCGTCCACACCCACAGCACCTATGCCACCGCATGGGCGCAGGCAGGTAAGGACATCCCCAACATCGGTACCACTCACGCCGACTACTTCCACGACTGCATTCCTTGCACCGATAGCATGGTGGAGGCACAGATGCCCGAGTACGAGAAGGAGACGGGTGTGGTGATCGTCGACCGTTTCCGTCGCGACAACATCAATCCTGTGCATACGCCAGCCGTTTTGGTCAAGAATCACGGTCCTTTCTCTTGGGGTAAGGATCCTGCTCAGGCTGTCTATCACGCTGTGGTCGCCGAGCAGGTGGCGAAGATGGCATTCATCGCCTACTCCGTCAATCCCGACCTCACAATGAATCCGCTCCTCATCGAGAAGCACTTCTCCCGTAAGCACGGCCCCAATGCCTACTACGGTCAACGAAAACATTGATCGTAATGGATAATGGACAATGGATAATGGATAATTAAGCTGCGCCATGAAGGAGAATAATATCGTCGAAGAAAAGAGCTTTGAATTCTCTGTTCGGATCGTCAATCTATACAAATACTTGACAACAGCAAGGCAAGAGTACGTTATGTCCAAACAGTTACTCCGTTCAGGAACAAGTATAGGAGCAAACGTCTGTGAAGCGCAGCAGGCTCAAAGTCCAATGGACTTCTTGTCAAAAATGAGTATCGCTTTGAAGGAAGCATATGAGTCAGACTACTGGCTCAGATTGCTGCAAAAAACAGAATACTTAAACAAGGATGAGTACAATAGTATCATTTCCGATTGTCGGGCCATCACAAAACTATTAGTAACGATTGTAAAATCAACAAAAGAGAATAACAAATAACATTATTAACAATGATATGCGATTGTTGTCAAGCGGAGCCAATTATCCATTGTCAATTATCAATTATCAATTAAAATTTTAAAGGTATGTTTAAAGATTTTGAAATTTGGTGGGTAACTGGTGCACAGCTTCTGTACGGAGGCGACGCAGTAGTTGCAGTTGATGGACACTCTAAGGAGATGGTAGCCGGTCTGAACGACGGTGGCAACATCCCCGTGAAGATCGTTTATAAAGGCACAGCCAATAGCAGTAAGGAAGTTGAGCAGATCATGCTCGCTGCCAACAACGACGAGAAGTGCGTAGGTATCATCACCTGGATGCACACCTTCTCACCCGCAAAGATGTGGATCAAGGGTCTGCAGCAGCTGCAGAAGCCCCTCCTCCACTTCCACACACAGTATAACGCCGAGATTCCCTGGAACGAGATCGACATGGACTTCATGAACCTCAACCAGAGTGCTCATGGCGACATCGAGTACGGACACATCTGTACCCGCATGCGCATCGCCCGCAAGGTGGTTTGCGGTTACTGGAAGGACGAGAAGGCTCAGAAGCAGATTGCCGTTTGGGCTCGCGTGGCTGCTGGTGTTGCTGATGCTCACAACGTACGCTGTCTGATGTTCGGTATGAACATGAACAACGTGGCCGTTACCGACGGCGACCGTGTGGAGTTCGAGCAGCGTCTCGGCTATCACGTAGACTACTATCCCGTCAGCTCTCTGATGGAGTACTACAAGAAGGTCACCGATAAGGAGGCCGACGAACTCGTTGAGGAGTACAAGAAGCTCTACACCATCAAGATCGATGAGAGTGGCGAAGAAGTTTATTGGGAGAAGGTGAAGAACAGCGCTAAGGCAGAGATCGCTCTGCGTCGCGTGCTGAAAGATGAGGGTGCTACCGCCTTCACCACCAACTTCGACGACCTCGGTGATGCCAACATCGACGCTCCCGACTTCTGTGGCTTCGACCAGATTCCTGGCCTCGCTTCACAGCGTCTGATGCAGGAGGGTTACGGCTTCGGCGCTGAGGGCGACTGGAAGACCGCTTGTCTCTATCGTACACTCTGGGTGATCCAGCAAGGCATGCCTACAGGTTGCTCGTTCCTCGAGGATTACACGCTGAACTTCGCTGGCGACCGCTCGTCTTGCTTGCAGAGCCACATGCTCGAGATCTGTCCGCTCATCGCTTCTGATAAGCCCAAGCTCGAGGTTCACTTCCTCGGCATCGGTATCCGCAAGCAGCAGACCGCCCGTCTCGTGTTCACCTCTAAGACCGGTCGTGGTATCAAGGCTACTGTCGTTGACCTCGGCAACCGCTTCCGCCTGATTTCTCAGGAGGTAGAGTGCATCGAGCCGAAGCCCATGCCTAAGTTGCCTGTTGCTTCTGCCCTCTGGATTCCTCAGCCCACCTTCGAGATTGGTGCTGCTGCATGGATCCTCGCCGGCGGTACCCACCACAGTGCCTTCTCTTATGACATCAACGAGGAGTACTGGGAGGACTTTGCTGAGATGCTCGGCATCGAGTATGTCAAGATCAACAAGCAGACCAACATCGCCGACTTCAAGCAGACCCTCCGTAACAACGAGGTTTACTACATGTTGAACAAAGCGTTAAAATAAAAGGAATGGAAAGGAAGTAAAAAGGAAGTTAAAGAGAAGTTAAAAGGACATTACTGATGGCATTCAGTTTCAAAGATATTATTGCGTGGCAGAAATCATATGAGTTTGTTCTGATGGTATACAGAGCAACAAAAAAGTTTCCTGACTTCGAAAAGCATGGTCTATCGTCGCAATTTCAGCGTGCTGCGGTCTCGATTGTCGCCAATATAGCTGAAGGATCCAAGAAACTAAGTAAAGCCGATAAACTTCGAATGATGAATATTGCACAAGGTAGTTTGGAAGAATGCAGATGTTACGTGATGCTATCCAAGGATCTGGAATACATCTCGGAGGAAGAGTTCAACACACTCACTTATAGCATCGAAGGAGCAAGTTTCTATCTTAATGCCTACTGTAAGGCCATCACCGAAGACAAAGGCATCAAGGATTAACATGGTATTGTCCCTTTAACTTCCCTTTAACTTCCTTATAACTTCCCTTTAACTTCAATAAACGATAAAATGACTGCAAAACAGACTATTGAGGCTGGAAAAGCCATATTGGGAATCGAGTTCGGTTCCACAAGAATCAAGGCCGTCCTCATCGACGAGGACAACAAGCCCATCGCACAGGGCTCACACGAGTGGGAGAATCAGTTGGTAGATGGTCTCTGGACCTACTCTACCGAGGCCGTTTGGTACGGTCTGCAAGACTGCTATGCCGACCTCCGCAAGGACGTCCAGAAGCAGTACGATTGCGAGATCGAGACCCTCGCTGCCATCGGTTTCTCCGCTATGATGCACGGCTATATGGCCTTCAACGAAAAGCAGGAGATCCTCGTACCCTTCCGCACTTGGCGTAACACCAATACCGGTAAGGCCGCTGCCGAGCTCTCCAAGCTCTTCAACTACAACATCCCGCTCCGCTGGAGCATCAGCCACCTCTATGAGTGCATCCTCGAAGATAATGATCACGTGAAGGACATCAAGTACCTCACCACCCTCGCAGGCTATGTACACTGGCAGGTAACCGGTCAGTTCGTTCTCGGTGTAGGCGACGCATCAGGTATGATTCCCGTCGATCCCGCCACGAAGACCTACGACGCCACGATGGTGAAAAAGTTTGACGAGCTCATCGCTCCGAAGGGTTACTCTTGGAAACTCCTCGACATTCTTCCAAAGTCACTCAACGCTGGTGAGAACGCAGGTTTCCTGACACCCGAAGGTGCTAAGAAACTCGACGTCTCTGGCCACCTGAAACCCGGTTGTGCCGTTTGTCCTCCTGAGGGCGACGCAGGCACCGGTATGGTTGCCACCAACGCCGTCAAGCAGCGTACGGGTAACGTCTCCGCAGGTACCTCTTCCTTCTCGATGATCGTACTCGAAAAGCCGCTGAGCAAACCTTACGAGATGATCGATATGGTCACCACGCCCGATGGCTCTCTGGTCGCAATGGTTCACTGTAACAACTGCACCAGCGACATCAACGCATGGGTAGGTCTCTTTAAGGAGTATCAGCAACTGCTTGGTATCGAGGTAGATATGAACGAACTCTATGGTAAACTCTTCAACAAAGCCCTTGAAGGCGACACCGACTGCGGAGGTCTGATGGCCTATAACTACGTCAGTGGCGAGCCTGTCACAGGTCTCGCTGAGGGACGCCCGATGTTCGTACGTTCTGCCAACGACAAGTTCAACCTCGCCAACTTCATGCGCGCTCATCTCTATGGCGCTATCGGCGTGTTGAAGATCGGTAACGACATCCTCTTCAAGGAGGAGATGATCCGCGTGGATCGTATCACGGGTCATGGTGGTTACTTCAAGACACCAGGCGTTGGTCAGCGCATGCTCGCCGCCGCTCTCAACAGCCCCATCTCTGTGATGGAGACTGCTGGCGAAGGTGGTGCTTGGGGTATCGCCCTGTTGGCTGGTTATGCTGTGAATAATCCCAACAAACTGAGTCTGGCAGACTATCTCGAGAACGTCGTCTTCGCAGGCAATACGGGTGTGTCTATCGCTCCAACTGCCGAGGATGTGGCTGGCTTCGAGAAGTACATTGAGAACTACAAGCGCTGTCTGCCCATCGAGCAGGCTGCTGTCGACAATAAGTAAGTGGACCGCTACGCGCTATTCTTTGATATCGACGGCACGCTCGTCAGCTTTAAGACCCACGAGATCCCTGCGTCAACGATACTCGCGTTGACGCAGGCCAAGGCCAACGGACATCGTGTGTTTATCGCTACGGGCAGGCCGCCGATTATCATTACCAACCTCGGTGCCATCGAGCATCTTATCGACGGCTACGTCACTACCAACGGCGCCCTTTGCATCGTGGGCTCAGAGACCGTAGCCTGTCACGCTATCCCCGCAGATGCCGTCCGCCATATCGCCGACGATGCCATCGCCCGCAGCTACGGCCTCATCGTCATTGGCGAACGCGATGTCGCTGTCTACGATCCTAAGGGTGATGTCGACCGCATCTTCCGTCAGGAACTCGCCGTCGAGAACCTCCATCTGGCCAAGCCTCTTGAAGCCGTCCTCGACCAGCGCATCCTGCAAATCACCGCCTTTTTCGATGCCGACTATGAAACCACGCTGATGTCACGCCTCCCCTCTTGCACTTCCGGACGCTGGCATCCTGAGTTCACCGATATCACCGCCTGCGGAGCCGACAAAGGGCAAGGCTTGCTGACGATGGCTGCCTACGCAGGTCTCGATCCCGCCTATACCATCGCTTTCGGCGATGGTGGCAACGACACCTCAATGATCCTTACCGCAGGTATCGGCATCGCTATGGGCAACGCCATCTACGCCCTCAAACAGGCTGCTGACTACGTCACTACCTCCGTCGACGATGATGGCATCCTCACCGCCCTCCGTCACTTCCGTCTGATATAAGTCTGCTGCGGTTTATATTCAGATTGTTGACAAATATACGAACTTTTCTGCTAACTTTCAAAGAAACAGTTGTCTTTGCACCATCTTTGTATTAAACTATGTTAACGTTTTGACAGACATGATTATTATTTACATATTTTTATATACTTTTGCATCCGAATGCCAATTTTATATTTAAATTAATCAACCAAAGTGAAAAAAAATGCTATTATTGGAATGTCAATGCTTGTAGCAAGCGTTGCATTCGTAAGTTGCTCTAAAACAGACGTTTTTGAGGAAAACAAGAAGTATGTCGCAGAGCAGGAGAAGAGTGAGTATCGTACAAATTTTGTGCAGAAGTATGGTGAAGTGTCTCCCAACCAATCGTGGGATTTCTGCGCTACCCCGAGCACTCAGGCCAAAACTCGTGCCGCTGGGTCATTAACATGGGGATATCTCAACCCTATCAATGATTGGCTCGATCGTTGGGCTGATCACGATAAGGCCCTGGTGATTGCAGCGATTGACAATGCTGAGGTAAAGGAATTTAATCCATATGTGGCCGTAGATCTGTATCCTGCCTACAGCTATGTAGCAAGCAACAACAACAAAACCGACTTTTATCGTTTAGCTGTGTGCTATAATAACACTACTGAAAATATTTATAGACAAGGTGTTGGGTATTTTTTAGAAGTATTAAATAAAGGATGGAACACCTTGGGACGTTTTGGAAGAACAATCGATTCAAAATCATTGACCGGCGCAAGCAATGTATATTGGGCATTATATCCAACAGATATAAATGTTTGGGGTAATGAAAGTGTTGTAGGCGGCACAATTGAGGATTACAAGATTGACAGTTACAAGGAGTTCAAAGTAAACGGTAGAACATACTGGGGTTTCCGTGTAGGTCAAAATGGCAGTTATTCTGATCTGATCTGCATGGTGAAAAATGTTGATCCTGTCAGACCTATCGAGAAGCGCTATATGATTGAGGACCTTGGTTCTAAGAAAGACTTCGACTTCAACGATATCGTAGTTGATGTCTATCAGGCTATTGACGGCAGTCAGAAGGCCATCATCCGTGCAATGGGCGGTACAATCGACTTTACCATGAAGATCGGTAATACAGAGTGGACTAAGAGCGTTCAGGGTGTAGCTGCCAACTATCAGGTCGAGACGATGTATAACACTGAGAATCCTCAGTGGGATGCCGTTTTGGCTGAATTCCCGGTAAGTGGTTGGGACCCCAACACCAACAATATTACTGTAACAGCTAATAGCCTTAACAACGATGACGTAATCCTCTCTATTCCATTCCCAAGAGTTGGCGAAGTTCCTATGATCATCGCTGTAGACACACATGTTGATTGGCAGTTAGAGAGGGTGTCGCTTCCCAATGATTGGTGGGTTCCCGCTGAGAATACCGAAGAGTAAAAACGAGACACGCTGGATTCAGTTATAAAGTAAAAGAGCGGCAGATTCCTTTTGGAGTCTGTCGCTTTTGTGTAACGGCGGGACGGTTTTTTCTATTGAAAAAAAACTTATCTTTGCACAAAGTTTGTTAAAAACAGCACCCTCTCGTGCAAGATTTGCGATGTTTGGATGTTATATAAGAAAGGACAAATAAAACAAGGCGTATGAAAAAGAGCTTTTTATTCTGGATGTTCGCAATGCTGATGCTGGTTGTTGGTATGAGCAGTTGCAGTAGTGACGATGATTTTGACTTCTCAACTATAGACGCCAATGAGCTATCGATTTGTTCGGATAAGGGTGAATCGGAGATAGGACTAGCCTATAACCCCCAATGCTACGTAAACGGTAAGAATATCAGCTATGAAACTGATGGGAGTATACGCACTTCATATCATTTGAAATTCTCTCTCAACATCAAAGAGTCGCCCGTTTTGTATTTACTGCAGGTTGACATCGAAAGCAGCAAAAAAATATTCATCGAGGATCTGAAGATTGGCGACACCTTTGACAGCAGCGAGGTGGGCATCTTCGCCTATTACAACCCAACGTGGAAGGAACATGTCATGAGAGGCGCGAGAGCGCATAGCGGAAAAATGCGTGTGATAAGCAAATATACAACAAATGAGAAATCATTCCTGATTGTGAGATTCAGCGATCTCAAGTTCGAATCTATCGACAAGACCAGTATCTATACCGTCAACGCCACAATCGTGTTCGAAGTGTTGAATTATACTTATGCTAATTAAAACAATGCAACCCCCAATTCAAACAATGGTTTGTTCTTAAACAACTTGCCATCTGACGCGTAGCGGGTGGAGGTATAGCCTGCTGTTGCAAAAAGAGAAGCCTTGGGATGCACTTCATACTCCACATTCATTCGGGCTTCGAGCGAAAACATATTCGGCGCATCAGTCCCTTTTCGCAAGACTGCCACATCGGCAATACCAATATCTCCACTAAAGGTAAGACGAGGAAGAACGGTAAAATACTGCCCGATGCGATAATACGCAGAGCCACAACTATGATCATCCCATCCCTTCCGTCCAACACCAAAGCCTATCACATTGTAGGTATGGCGATTACGGATGCGCAATGCCAAGCTGATAAGATCATGGTTTCCTGTAGTTACAAGCATCTGCAAACGTGAACGCTGATTGACATTGACTAATCCAAACTGCCGACACTCTTCTGCACAATAATTTAATATACCAATCTGTACACCGTCACCATTTCTACATTGGTTGAAGACACCTATTTGCACACCATCTAGGCTATCGGCTAAATTCTCACCACCCAACTGTAAACCTTTGTTATGCCCAAATTCAAGATTTATTCCACCAATACTTACACCAGAGTTATCGCCAGAGAAATTGACGGCTCCCACTTGCAAACCGTAATTGCGTGCGCCATTTAAAAAGCCCACTTGAACGCCCTTCATCTCACCAGCCATATTCACCCCGCCAATCTGCACACCATGCAGACTATCTCCACCAAAACAGATTCCACCGATAGCGAGTCCATGCATACGTTGTTTCGCTATATTGATGCCAGCAATCTGTACGCCATCCGCTTCCTCAGAAGCACCCATGATGCCATAAATCCCCACACCAGACATGCTCTTATGAGTGCCTCCCGCAATCAAGCCCAGTTGGAATCCCTCTAAGGAAGGGATAACGCTGAGTAATCCAATATCCACGTTCCTAACATCGTCATGCCCAAAGCCAACGGACAAACGACCATACCAAGGAATACTTTTAGTATCCTGTGCTTCTGCTGGAGCAATGCTGAACAACATTGTCAAAAGCAAGCAAAAACGTACAATCTTCATTTGCCAACAAGTTTATGTATCGGCAAAGATAGGAATAATCCAGAATAGTCCACAGCCAATCCTTTTGTATTTTGCATTGTTTATGTATTTATAAGATTCATTGCACACATTGATTGATTCTATTGAATTTATTACCGAAAAGTACACAGTAGGGACGGTTCTTATTGTGTAAAATGATATAGTAAAATTTGGAAGTGTTAGAGATTGTTCATGTCTTTTCATAAAATTTGTTAAATACAGCACCCTTGCGTGTAAGATTTACGATAGTTGCTTGTTATATCAGTAGAAACCAATAAAAAAGAATAATTATGAGAAAGAGTTATTATTATGTTGTGTTAGCAGCGTTTATGACAATGTCATTCTCAGGCTGCAGTAGTGATAGTAATGAGGGTGACATCGTGATAGACATGTTGCCTAAGACACGCTCCGTAGAACTTACTCAAGAACAAAAGGAGTTTGTGAACAAAAACAATGAGTTTGCCCTTAATCTGTACAAGGCCATCTGTCAGGGCGAAAATGCTGACAAGAGCATTATCGTATCGCCTTTCAGCGCCACTTATCTGATGGGTATGCTGAACGACGGGGCTGCTGGCAAGACCGCCGAGGAGATAACCACTGCTCTCGGATTTGGCGGGAAGCAGTCGGTAAACGATTTCTGCAAGGCCATGATAGAACAGATACCGGAAGTGGATCCATCGGTATCGCTGACGAATGCCAACTGCGTTGTGGTTAATGAGAGACAGAACATAGAGCTGAAAGACCAGTTTGTAAGCGATATTTCGAACTATTACAAAGGTGAGGTAATGGAACTCGACTTTTCTTCGAGCAACGCCCTGAAAGCAGTTAACGACTGGAGCAACAGGCACACTGGCGGCATGATTCCAAAGTTGATGGACCAGTTGAAAGAGGATGCAGCATTGATGCTGATGAATGCCATCAGTTTCAAGGCCACATGGACTGAGAAATTTGATGAGAAGGATACGCAGACAGAAACATTCACTAAGGAGGACGGTACAACGCAATCGGTACAGATGATGCATCGTCATGCCATCGCTCGTGTTGGCGAAGAGACTGACTGCTATACGCTCCTCTTGCCTTATGGCTCTGGCGATAAATGGGGCATGACCATATTCTTGCCCAAAGAGGGGAAAACCGTTCGCGATGTCATCAACTCACTCGATATGAGTAAATGGCTTCCTTACAACTATGGCTCTGCTTCGCCTATGGACGTAGACATCAAGCTTCCAAGATTTGAAAGCTCTTATAAGGCCGACGTAAAGAGTGCTTTGCAGAAGATGGGCGTCGAGTCGGTGTTCGATGCGAATAAGGCAGATTTGTCATTGATCAGCAAAAACAAAAACCTTTATGTGTATAAGATTACACAGACTGCAGCTATCGAAGTAAACGAGGAAGGGACCAAGGCTTCTGCTGTAACTGTAGCAGGGGCAGATATTGCAGATTTGTTTTTAGGCGAAAAAGTGTGCTTTTATGCTAACACGCCATTTGTATATATGATACGTGAGGCCAGCAGCGGTGCTGTGTTCTTCATCGGCACCTATCAGGGAGAGTAATCCATAATCTACTCTGTTTTGTTAATTATGTCATGATATGTAAGGCTCGAAGGGATGCAAATGTTTCAGCACCCTTTGGGCCGTTTGGTTTTAAGAAAATAGCCCCATTTGATACAACGTATGTAACAAAAGAATCGTCCCTCTGTTACAGAAATTCTGGAGATTTTGAAAGCTGAAAATAAATTGAAATAATGAAGAAACTATCCTATCTTATTATACTTGGAGCCATAGTGACGGCCTGTAACTGTACGCACCCTAAAACAAGTATTCAAGAAAAAATAGAGATTATTATGGCCAATGATACATGTATAAACGACACTTCTGCTTTCAGGTGGCTTGAAGATGACAGCACCCACACTTTTTGCGTAGCAAGTTCAGATAAGACAATACTCGGAATCGGGTATAATGCTTATGACAAAGACATCGTTGCAGACTCTCTCTCTGCCGTGTTAATCGCAAAGGCAGCATGGTACCCTTTGTATGGAAAAGAGAAAATAGAAAAAGAAAAGCCATTCCAGGTAACTGAATATAAGAAATATTGGACTGTTGAGGGATCGCTTTCGGATGGATACTTGGGTGGAACAGCACACATTGTAATTCGAAAATCAGATGGAAAAGTCATGATAGTATGGCATGAAAAATAAATGTCACAAAATGTCCTGACCCTTGTGTGACACTTACAAGTCCTTTTTTGCTGAATTTCGACGTGATAATCATCAGAATCAAAATATATAAACCGCGTAATTGTAGTTCGGCACAAAGTTACAGCATTTTTGTGAACAAACAAAATAAATGAGCATAATAAAGTCGGAAAAGTTTGTGTATTCAGAAAAATGCACTATCTTTGCAGCATGACAGTTGAAAGATTTATAAATCATGTTTATTACTCGTATGCTTCCGTTGACAGGTTACTTACGTATAACCCTGTCAGTATTGAAGCAAGAGAGAATGCCGTCTATACTGCAACCATGACATTGTCTATTGCATTAAGCGGCTATATTTTAGGCATGCTATACGTGATTTGTCTTTTATTGATTCAGATATCAGACTTAAGCTGGAACAGGAACATGTTATTTGTAATAGCGATTATTTCCGCATTAACTCTTCCTTTTTGCTTAAGACTCGTTAAGAACGAGGTATACAAGAAATACTTTCGTGAGTTCAGGAATAACCCGCATTACAATCATATTCTGTGGCATATCATATCTTTCTTATTCTTTGCCATTGGGATCTCAATTGATCTGTTAATACTTATATAACAAAAGAACTGTTTCTGTGTTGCAAAAAATGAGGAATATATTAGACAAAATATACTATAGTTTTTACAAGGTGGAGAAAAAACTATTTCCGTATGGTAAGAAAGGTGGATATAGTGGTGCAATCATGATAAATATGATTACTAATATTGAGATAGGGATTTCTTTACTGTTAGCAGGACTGACATCACTTCTATTTAAAAACTATGGTATAGAAAGATTGATTGTCCTTATGCTTTCGGCAATCAGCTTCTATTTTGTGCTGGCATATTTGGAAAAAAGAATTTGGAAAGAAACCTCTGAGGAAGAATTAACAAGGCTCGATAAAGACGGAATAAATGTCTTGGGTTGGTTTGTGCTAGGATTGTTCATATCAATTAGTTCTTTCCTTTTTTCTATAGCATGCATTCTCATCCTGATCTTTTATGGAGATAAGTTCTAATGGACACATCAGGGTCAAATGTAACTGAGGGACGGTTCTTTTGTTATATGAGCCTCGTTGCTTCACTGCAGAGAGGCATGGAAGGGTATTGAAGTTAAATCGGTAGTTCGAACTACCGAAAACACATTTTTTAACAAATGTAGAATCGGCTTCAAGAAGTGCTACCACCTGAAAATGAAATCAAGAAACTCATGTAAAATAAAAAACAGGGTGCGCATCGCTGCGGACCCTGTTCGGAAACGTATGAAGATTATAAACCCTTATCCCTTAAATTTCAAGTTTTGGAAACTGTCAACTGTCAACTGAAGAATGTAACCGCGGGATTTCCATTGGGAGATCATCTTTGCGGTGCCTTTCGAGCCGAGGCCTTCCTGCTTGCGGATGCGGTCGGCATCGTCGCGAGAGAAGACCTCAGGCAGCAAGGTGAGCAGATTCTGAGGGCCACGATGCTGACCGTTCTCGGCAATGTTGTTGGCATTGTCGATGGCGGCGCCGAAGAAATGCATCTTACACCACAGATCATAGTTCAGCGACCAGCGGATAAAGGGCTCGAAGCGCTCATCCCACTGACAACCGTTCGCCACATAGAGCACGCAGGCTTTCAGCCAGGCAATCACATTGGCGCGGAACGAGAGATTCTCGTAAGTCCTTGACTGCGAGAGTTGTGCAAACTCAGCACACTCGCGACACAACCGCTCTGCCAAATTGAACGCCTCAGGACAGTCCACCTCACCGCGCGCCGCACAAAGCCGTTCGATATAAGGTTTCAGCGCCTCGTCGAAGGCCGTATCATACTCGCCATACCGAGGAATCTCCGCACCGATCTCACGCTCAGGAATCGTACAGAAGTTGATTCGCGAGATGGGCCCGTCGGTCAGCACGCGTCGGAAATACTGCTGCCCCTTCTGAATCGTGGTCGCAGCATTCCAGTTGAATCGGATCTGCACACGCTCGGTGATGGACTGCGTGCCGATACGCGTCTGTCCGTAACGGTTGTTCGGGTCAAAGGCCAGACACATGATCTGAAACTGACTGCCCGTCCGCCCGTTGCCTTTCAGCGCGTCAAACTGGTCAATCTCGTTCAGCTTCACATAGAGGAAATGATCCTCCGCCTCGGCCGTTCGCATCACGAAAGCCGGATTTGTCATGTCGGCATCGATTTCCTGAATCACAAGCCCCTCAGGTCGCTGCTTCTTGTCCTTGTTGGCGCCCTTCGAATTGACCTCGTTCTTCCACGCCTTCTCACGCCGCATGTTCTCCGCATCGCGCACGCGGATATCCGCCATGATATGGTCGATGGGTTCAGAGATACAGTCCTTGCCGGCGCCCGTTCCTGCCATCAGACAGTTCATCAGCGTGGCCTCGTGACGCTTGTTGTCGATATAGCGGAAATACACCTTCCACAGATGCACCGCCAGCGACGGAAATACCGCATGCGCCACCGCCGCCTTGTAGATATCAGGCGTCCGTGATACCAGCAGGTCGATCAAGCCTGGCAGCGTTTCGGGCATCTCCGGCGGCACCTCCGTCTCACAAGAGGGCCGGTCCCCTTTGTGCGATTTCTCGCGCTCGAGACTGTCGAGGACCACTTTCAGACGCTGCGGCATCGACTCGAACTTGCTGCTGAGGGCGTTCTTGATTTTCTGACGTTTCTCCTCGATGGGGAAGTTGTCATAACAAGGAATCACCTGATCGAGCCAGTCGGCATTTTTTCCACAGATGTGGCGCAGGTCGGAGGCCAGCTGGAAGGTCAGCGTGTCGCGGTCGCCTTCCGTCGGCTCAAAGCCCTTGTTGTTCACCTCCCAATAGCGCTTCAGGATGTCTGTAAACGGGATACCGTGATACTCCGATGGGTATGTCTGAGGCTCCGACCTCACACTGGGGACAGGAACCACTGTGACATCGGGGATGTCAACAGATGAGTTCCAGTCCCCGTGTGTGAGGTCTTCCCACGGCCGATAGTGCTTGTTGGCGCGCTTGGCATCGGCAGGCAAGTCTTCTTCGCCATTGCGTTCACGCTCAGAGAGCACCTGATACTCTGCTGCTGATTCCTCCACAGAAAGAGGCTCCTCAAACAACGCATCGTCGAGATAAGGCAAATCCTCCTCCGAGCCGCTGGTAGAGAATACCACACGCTGCAAATCATGCGCACTCGTGTCCATCTCTATCTTTAGGATGCTGGCCACGCGCACCTGATTCTCCAAGATGGTCTTGCCCCGTTCGCGCCGACAAACGAGATGCCACCCACCGCTGGCCGAGCGTTCGAGCATCATCAGCCCGATCTCATCCTTCTTGCTCAGGATCAGTTGCTTGTAGGCTGCCGTCTGCTGCTCATCGTAACAGTCAACATCGTGAAAGAAGAAACTGCCGATGTGCTGACAGCCTGCCAGTCGCCCATTGACGGGTCGCGCATTATAGGCCAGCTGCAACAGTTTCAGCTTTGCTTTCTTGTCGCCTTTGTAGTATCTTTTCAGATTTCTTCGGTTCTGGCTGGAATTGCGGAGTCGCATCAACTCAGCCCTGTTCTTGACGGGGCAGGCCAACTTATGCCTGGCCCCGTCGAAGGTAATGTAGTATATCATTCGGTAGTCTTTGTGTGTGTTGTTAAGTTCGTGTGTTCGGGCATCGATGGCAATTAGTTCACGATCAGCTCGTTGTAAGCTGCCGCAGCCTCCCACGACTCGTTGATGATGATCTTCGCCACATCGTTCTCCTCCGGATGGAAAATCTTGATGGTCAAGAGTATGGCATTATCCTTCGTGCGCGTCAGGCAACCGTGATTCATCTGTTTGATGACGTGCGACTTGCTCCTATCCCTCTTTCGGATTCTCACCACAAATCGGCCGTCGGGCGATGTCGTCAGATAGGCATCACCACCGAAGCCCCTCAGCATCTTGTTACCACTCGTCTTCGGTGTGAAACCGATCGACTTTCCTTTGTTCTCACTCTCGCTGAAAGCAGCTGTACCACTTACCAGCGTCTTCATTGTCATGTTAGTCTTGTTCATAGTTTTTGTCCTCATTATTCTTCACTCTTCATTCTTCACTCTTCACTCTGAAAGAATCTCTCTGCTTCCCATTGGCGGCGCTTTTCGAGACCTTTCAGGCGCTTGCCGTCGGCATACACCCAGCGCATAAACTCCTTGCGGATCTGATGCATCGAAGCCCCGCTACGGATCTTTTTCAGCAGCGTCGAACGGAGCAGACGTCCGATACCCAGGTTAAAGGCGAACGACACGAGTGCATCCATCTGGCCCTGCGTGCGGACGACGCCCAACTGGCTGATGTCGCGCACCACGTTTCTCACATCTTCTCTCAGCAGCTGGTCGGCCCAATACTCCGTCAACCGGTCACCCAACGTGACATGGTGTGTGTGACCATAGCCGATGGTGGGTACGCCCGCTGCATCGAGATAAGCTTCCAGACGCAGACCCTCAAACTCTTTCAGTTTCTGAATCAAACTCTCACTTGCTCTCATAACGCTTAAAATTCTTGGTCAAACGGACGAAAATTAGGCTCCTCAAACAGGCCGTACTTCTTAAACAACTTCACCATCATCGTGTGGGTGGGCAGCGAGATGGCGTCCTCGTCGATCTGGCTGATGATGATCTTGAAATGCCAGCGTTCCACCTCGCGGGTGAAGACGGTCTTCTCGCCGAAGATGACGTAGCTGAGCAGTGCAGACATCATCCTGACCTGCTGCTGTTTGTTGTAGAATCGCAGCATGCGCTTCACTCGGAACTGGTTCATCGGCGTGAGCCAGAGGAAGAGATACTCGCGCAGGATGCACACCGTGTCGTCGGTAGCCTGCTTCATCATGCTGATCTTAGCCTGCGCATCTTTCAGTTTGTCGGCGGTCAGCAGCAGTGTTCGTTGCGTCTGTCGCAGGTCGTTCTTCGTCGCATGCAGTTCGTTACGCAACACGCGCATCTTGTAGAGTTTCTTCATCAGGAGTTTCTGCGTTTTCTCCAGTTCCACACTTAGTTTTTCTTCTTTTCCCATACCTTTTATATTTTTTAAGTAAGACAACTGGGCCATAATAAAAAAGCCCACAGACTTCATTTTGAAATCCGTGGGCAAAGTTACGGGTGGTGTAATACCTTTGTAATATTACAACCTGTTACTCGTCGAGATAAGTGATTCGTATGTCGCTGGCAGCCTGAGAGTTGTACGGCTCTAAAATTTTTGCGACCAATTCTGCATCCTGTTGGATATTCTTGGGGTACACGTCCATTTTGCCGATTTCCATGATTTTCTGACGCACACCGCCAGGCGTGTAACCAGTCACCTTGCTGATCAGTTCGGCCAGCTGGCTCTTGTGCTTGCCGAAGCCATGTTCGAGAGGTTCGCCCAAGAGTGCAGAGAAGAGAATCACGGCTTGCGAGCGCGTCAGCTGCTTGGATTCCGACGCTTGCTCCTGAGGAGGTTCGGCCTCGGTTGAAGTCGGTGGCTCAGAAGGTTCTTTCGGCTGAGTAGTGTGGATGTGCTGCTGTAAGACATGGCCGTTGACCGGCCCGAAGTTGAAGGCAATCTGTGTCGCCTTGTGTTGAGTGTCGTCTGTCATTATTCTAATAATTTAGGGTCCTTATCTGGATTGGGATTACTGTTCAGATCGATGTTCTGACTGCCGATATTGCCTTGAAGGGTACCGGTGTTCGTACCGATCATATTCTGCTGCTGGATATGCTGCACAGGTGCTGCGGGCTCCTGTCGCTTGGCAAAGATATCAGCCAGTTTGTCCTGATATTCCAGCATCAGCGTGACGGGCATGCCGAGTTTCATCAGCAGTCGGGCTGATATCGTAAGTGTGGTGTAAGCCGTGTTGAAATTGCTCTCTCCAACAACCTGACTCAACGCATCATCAAGCGCCTTCCTATATTCCGCATCCGGACGGGAGCCGAAGCCACCGCCGCCACCTTCGGGTATGGGGCCGGAATCTGCCCCATCACGATTGTTTCCAAGTGATGCGTTAATGGGAATTTCCATCTTATTGATAGATATGGACTTACGTGCTTGATATGATAAAGTTTTTAATTAATCGTCAAAAAATTGATGGCGTCGAGAGGGTAATGAGATCCATCCACCGAAGCGGAGCAATGCGTTTGCAAAGGTACATAATTCTCATGAGACCACCAAATATTATTTCGACGAATATCGCCGTTTTTTCGTTAAAGAATGTCAAGTCGGTATAATTCAAATAGTTACGCCAGACGACCTAGATGGTGACAGTTGACAGTTGACAGTTGACAGTTTGTTGATTGAGGATTTTGGAAAAAGCATCAATTAAAATATACTTATATATAATATATATATTATATATAAGTATAAAATGAGGTATCAGTTATTTTCAATAAACTGTCAACTGTCAACTGAGGAAACTGAGGAATCTCACAAAAGGGACCGTCCCCAGTGTGAGAAAAACACGGTTTTGCCAAAAATGGGATAAAATTTGGAATCGCCTCGAAAATTTTGTAACTTTGCAGCGTCAAAGATAAAAGACGAAATTTACGGCCTAACTGGGCAGCAAAAATTTCCTAACGCGCGGGGACGTTTTTCCTAGTATAAAGCCAAAATGACGTCAAAATCGGAGATTAAGAAAAAACTAAACAAAACTAACCAACAACACAACAAAAAGGAGGAAAGACTATGGCACTAAAAGTAAAAGCAGTAGAACGCAAAATCAAGTTCAACAAGAACGACGAAGGAGTATGGCGCTATGTGATGCAGCCCGACCTGTACATCGCGCTGAACCAGACGAAGGTCATCAAGGAAGCCGCTCTCCGCTCGGGCGTCAGTCAGGGAGTGATGAAGGCCTGCTGGGATGCAGCCGGTGAGGTGATCAAGGCGTGGGCAACGGAGGGTCACTCGGTGGCACTGCCCGGATTGGGTACCATGCGATTCGGTCTCCGCTCGAAGAGTGTGGAGGACGTCAACAAGGTGAAGACCTCGCTCATCACTGCTCGCCGCATCATCTTCACGCCTGCCGTCGACTTGAAGGACGAACTGGCCAATACGGCCATCCAGATCACCTGCTACGATCGTACGGGTAAGGAAGTGAAGCGTGTGACCTCTGCCGACGACGGCACCATCGAGGACACCGAGAACGAGAACAACGAGAACACCGAGAATGACGGTTCGCAGCAGAACGGCGGTTCTCAGAACGGCAGTGAACAGAACCAGCAGGGCGAACAGGGCCAGCAAGGCGCTCAGGGCTATGCACTGACCATTGCAACAAGTGGTAGCGGTAGTGCAACCGTCACCCACGATGGCAACGCTGTGACCTCTGGTACTTCTCTGAATGAGGACGATGAGGTGGAAATCAGCATCACGCCCGCTGAGGGTCAGGTGCCTACCGCATCCATCAACGGTTCGAGCATCGAACTGACTGAGGACAATGGTGTCTACACCGGTAGCTTCGCTATGCCTGGACAGGCTTCTGCCCTCGTGATCAGCACGGGTGTCAGTGGTGAAGGTGGCGACGGTGGCGAAGGTCTCGACAAGGACTAACGCTTCGCGAGTGAAGAGTGAAGAGTGAAGAGTGAAGAGTATAGGGAAGAGTTATGAAAAAGCGTTTCGTTGAGATTGCGGTGAAGGTTGTAGTAGCCGCGCTCACGGCCTTCCTGACGGCAATTACCACTACGTCGTGTATGGGATACGGACCGATTGCGCTCTAGGGAGCGCTGCAAATCACAGGGGACAGGCACACACTGATAGATCAAAGATGCTATCATTGGAGCCAGTCCCCGTGATTCACAAGAAAGAATCCCCACCAAATATTTCTGGTGGGGATTTTTTATTTCAGGAATTGCTCGAGGGGTTGGATCCAGTCTTCGTTGTCGTGGGGACAGAGGGTGAGCATGCCGAGGGCGGCGGCAGCCTGAACGTTGCGCTCGCCATCGTCGACGAAGAGGGTTTCCTGCGGGAGCGACTGCTGGCCGCGGAGCATCATCTCGAAGATCTCACGATGGGGCTTCATCACACCACACTGATAACTGAGATACATCGCATCGAAGAAATAGCTGATGGGATGACCTTGACCGTCGAAATCACGACCAGCCCACTGCATCATAAAGGGGTTGGTGTTCGACAGCAGACAGACCTTATATCCCCTACTCCGCAAATTCAGGAGCGCTTCAAGATTCTGCGGCGGCACATGGTCGACATAGCCGTGCCAAGCATAATAACACTCGTCCATCGAGAGCTCACGACCTATCAGCCGGCTCAGTTCCGTACGGAAGGTCTCTGCCGAGATACGCCCCGCCTCCAAATCACCGAAGATGCCCTTCTGCTCGAAGGCGTCGAGATGCTGGCGGGCATTACGGAGTCCGATCTCCTCGAACCGCGCGACGGCCTGTTCATAACTCAGGGCGAGCACCACGCCACCCAGATCGAATGCGATATTCTTAATGTTGCTCATAGGATCTTTCAATTATTTCAGATAGTCTGCAATAAACTGCTCACGCGGATGCAGGAAATGCTCTTCCCAATAAGCACGCCAGCGGCCGGAGGGCCAGGCGTGAGTGCGGAAAGGCACGCAGTTGACGGTCTTCTTGCCAGGAGCGCCGTTGAGCGACGACCAGACGGCAGAAGGTGGACAAGTGGTATCGATCAGGCCTATCTCACAATAGATCTCTGCCTTGGAATGACGGATGAGAAGGGCGCCATCGAAATACGGGAGCGTGGCATCGAGCATAGCGGGACTGATGTCCTGATGCGTCTCGATGGGATGCGGCCAACCACCACGACGGCCCACACGCGTACCACCGAAATCCTGCATGGCTGGCACATTGAGTACAACGGCCGAAACACGCGGATCAAGACTAGCTGCCGCCACAGCCTGTCCACCACCCTGACTCTCGCCAATGACGAGGATGCGACGGCCGTCCCATTCAGGTTGCTGCGTCATAAAGTCGATGGCCCGCAGCAGACGCAGATACATCCCACGGAAATAATAAGTCTCGCGGTCGGCTGCATTGTGGTCGAAATAGTTGCGCAGCTGCCCGTCTTCAAGCATACGGTAATAGTCGTCGGTCTGTCCGTTCAGCATGCCGTGAGCATTGAGATCGAGGCTAAGAGCTCCACTGCCAAGAGCGGCATTGCCCACACACTCGCCCACCTGACAACGGCACCAGTTGCCACTCACACCCGCTGCACGACACAAGATGACGATTGGCAGCGAACCCTTCTTGGCATCAGCAGGCTTAGCCATATAGGCCCGAACGGGAGCCGGACCGAGACAGTTGATTTCGATATCCTCGCAGATGTATTTTCCTTGATACTGTTGCGGCACATCGAGCGCGGTCTGCTTCACCTGCATAGGCAGCGCCCGCAGCAGTGCCTTCTGGTTGTTCCAATAGTCCATCAGGTCAGCAGGTTCTTTATATCCGGCCTTGAATCCTTCGGGCGCCACCACAAAACCGATGCCCTCTGGTGCGCCCTTTCCACTCACCTCGAGACTGACGGCACAAGTGCTGTCGATCGCGGCATCGAAGAGGGTAATCGTCTCACGCTGCGGTCTGATGCGTTCCTCGCGCTGAACCTGATTGTTATAACTGATGCGGACGGTGAGTGAATCGGCCGTGAGCGAATCCATACGACACGTGACTACCGCCCTTTCACCTTTTTGATACACTCCACTCTGCTTGTTCAGTGAGAGTTGGAAAGTCTGGGCCTGCATGCATAAGGGCATCAGCGACAGCGACCACCCGAATGCGATATTCCTGATGATGTTCATATACCTTTTTTATATGGAAACGGAAAAATTTGAGAATTATTATCTTTTTAATTTGTGAGGCTCGGAAAAAATGCGTATCTTTGTAGCCAAATTGATTTTAAACCAAATAACGATATGAAGAAACTACTTTTCTGTGCGACCATCGCACTGGCCTGTGCTACCGGCGCAATGGCCGCTGACAACGTGAAGGCAACGGTTCATGCCGACAAGGCGGGAGCCAAGATCAACAAAGAGATTTACGGCCAGTTCTCCGAGCATCTGGGCAGCTGTATCTACGGCGGTCTTTGGGTGGGCGAGAACTCGAAGATCCCCAACATTCAGGGTTATCGCAAGGACGTGTTCGAGGCGCTGAAAGCCTTGAAGGTGCCTGTGCTGCGCTGGCCGGGCGGCTGCTTTGCCGACGACTATCACTGGATGGACGGTATCGGACCGAAGGACAAGCGCCCATCGCTGCGTAACAACAACTGGGGCGGAACCATCGAGGACAACTCGTTCGGCACACACGAGTTCCTGAACCTCTGCGAGATGCTGGGCTGCGAGCCGTATATCAGCGGTAATGTGGGCTCTGGCACGGTGAAGGAGATGGCACAGTGGGTGGAATATATGACCAGCGACGGTGACACCCCGATGGCCCGTCTGCGCCGTCAGAACGGTCGCGACAAGGCTTGGCACGTGAAGTATTTCGGTATCGGCAACGAGGCTTGGGGCTGCGGCGGTAACATGACACCGGAATATTATTCTGACGAGTTCCGCAAGTTCAACACTTACCTGCGCGACTATACTGGCAATAAGCTCTACCGCATCGGCTCGGGTGCCTCGGACTATGACTACAACTGGACAGAGGTGCTGATGGACAAGATCGGCGACAGGATGCAGGGTGTGTCTCTACATTATTATACTTGTTCGGGCTGGACGGGTTCGAAGGGCTCTGCCACGAAGTTCGACACCGACCAGTATTACTGGGCTCTCGGCAAGTGTCTGGAAATTGAGGAAGTGATCAAGAAGCACAAGGCCATCATGGACGAGAAAGACCCGAAGGGCAAGGTAGGTCTGTTGGTGGATGAATGGGGCACCTGGTGGGACGAAGAACCTGGCACCATCGCCGGACACCTGTATCAGCAGAACGCCCTCCGCGACGCCTTCGTGGCTTCGCTGAGCCTGAACGTGTTCCACAAGTATACCGACCGTGTGAAGATGGCCAACATCGCACAGATCGTGAATGTGCTGCAATCGATGATTCTGACCGATCAGGAGGGTACAGGTCATATGGTTCTGACGCCGACCTATCACGTGTTTGAGATGTACACCCCGTTCCAGGAGGCTACCTATCTGCCCGTTGATTTGACAAGTGAGGTGATGGCTGTGAGCAAGGCCTACTTCAAGGAGAAGGCCGACGCGAAGGATGCCGGCTATCGTCCGTGTCCGATGCTCTCTGCCTCGGCTGCAAAGACCACTGATGGCAGCATCGTACTGGCTGTGACCAACGTGAGTCTCGACAAGGATCAGACCATCGACTTCGCCATCGACGGCTTCAATGCCAAGAGTGTTTCAGGCAGAATCCTGACCTCGAAGAATGTGGCTGACTACAATGATTTCCAACATCCCAACGTGGTGGCTCCCGCTGACTATAAGGACGCGAAGATTGCCAAAGGTGTGGTGACGGTGAAAGTGCCTGCGAAATCGATTATCGTGCTGAACATCAAATAAATAATAAATCCCGCCGTCTGGCGGGATTTTTTTATTTCAGGATGATACCTCCCATCGGTTGGATGGTGACTTTCGCCTGACCTTTCTTGTCGAACTTCAGCTTTTGCAACTGCGGGCCCTTCTTCGGGTCATCGACGTAGTAATCAACCGTCTTGCCTGCCCAATCCTGCATCGTGACGGTCAAGGTCTTTGGCTGCGGCTCGGCATTCAGACCGGCCACGTACCAGTCGCCATCATGCTGGCGCGCCAGTACCACATATTTGCCAGGATAGCCAGCCAAGAAACTGGTCTTGTCCCACGTTGTAGGAACGGCCTTGAGGAAGTCGAGTTCGAACTGAGGCAGTTCTGTGAGATTATTGGGCTGGATGGCGATACACTGAACGGGCGTCTGATTGGTGATAGCAGAAGCCATTTCGAAGATATCGGTGGTGTAACGGCGGTGACGGCTCTTGTTGTCGCGCGAGAGATATTTGTTCATGATGGTGCCACCCCAATCCATTGTTCCTACGGCATTGCGGATGAACGGATGCAGGCAGAGTTCGAAAGCCTCACTCTTGGCATGACCCTCGCTGAAATAAACGTTCTCAGAGGCAAGCACGGCCTCAGAAGCCACATAGTTGGGATACATGATTTCCCAGCCGCGAGGTATGGTGCAACCATGGAAGATAACTTGCAGGCCATGACGGGCGGCATCGTAGAGGATGTCTTCATAGAGTTGCATGGTACACTGTTTGTCGCCGCCGAAAAAGTCAACCTTGATACCTTTCACGCCGATTTCCTGCAACCACGTCATCTCGTTATTACGCGCAATAGCTGTTGACATACGGTCGCGAGGGGTCTGCGGCGCATCGTTCTCATAACCGTTGGAGTTGTACCAGAGCATCAGCGACACACCCTTCGACTGAGCGTATTGCGAAAGTTCCTTGATGCGTTTGTAACCGATGCGCTGATCCCACCAGTTATCGACGAGGCAGTACTCGTAACCCATCGCAGCGGCAAGGTCGACAAACTGTTTCTGGTCGTCGTAGTTGATGCTCTCATCCTGCCACACGAGCCACGACCATGTATAACGGCCAGGCTTGCCGTCTGAAATGGTGGTGTATTTGGGTTCAACAAGGTCATAGGGTATGGTGGTCTCTACGATAGGTTTCAGCGAGGCACCGACAGTGATGGTGCGCCAAGGCGTGGTGTAAGGCAGAGGGATGCCGGCATAGGGTGAGCCGATACCATTATTCTCGCCAGCCTGTGGGAAAGCGATGGTATAGCCGGTCTCAGGAGCATAGTCGCTCAGATGAGAACCTACGTAACTACCGTCGACACCCGTTTCAGAAACCAGTACCCAAGCATTGTCGACATCATTCACCGGCACGCGGAACAGACAAGGAAAGGTATAACCCTGAGAGAAGCGTGACTTTTTCGCCATCGGCGCATCAGCCTCGTAATCTTCCTCGTAGCTGGGTTTGGTACGCTCCCACCCCGTCATCGGGCCGATCTGCGGACAAAGGAACGTGCAGGTTCCTTCAGGAAATTTGAACGACGACACCTCGCGACGGATAACGCCACACTTGGGATTCTCGCCTGGACGGGGTATCTCGTAACGGAAAGCGATGTTGTTGTTTCTCACAAAAAAAACAACTGACATCTCTTGTCCTTTGGAATTCTTAAATGGGACCTTATAGAACTGCTTACATGTCGAGTACTTCGAATGCTTGAGTTTCTTATATTTCAGATTCACCGTTTGGTCTGAAACCCCGAGAGGAACCAGATTTAAAGTGTCCGCTCCTATCTTCTCCTTGAACGACAAGTCCTTGGTGAAGTCGCCGAAATCGGCCTCAAAGCCCAATTGCGAGGGTTGTATCACTTGGAAACCGTCATAATAGACGGTATAGGTTGCCACGCCGCCATTCATTTCTATCATCACTTCAAGCCTGCCATTGGGCGAGCCAAGAAAAATCTTCTGCGCCATCGCCATCGAGCTGGTCAGCAGTAACATTAAGAATAGTTTCTTTCTCATTTTTAATACTGTTTATGGGTTTTGTGTGCAAAGATAGTTATTTTTTGGTAAAACGCATTCTTGTTTCGTTTTTTTTTTGTATCTTTGCACGCAAATTTTCTATTGATTAATTAATATTCATTATGAACGACAACAAAGTTATGAACATGGCAGCGGATAATATCCGTATCCTTGCTGCTTCGATGGTTGAAAAGGCAAAGTCGGGTCACCCCGGCGGTGCTATGGGTGGTGCAGACTTCATCAACACCCTGTACAGTGAGTTCTTAGTGTATGACCCCGAGAATCCCGCATGGGAGGGTCGCGACCGTTTCTTCCTCGATCCTGGTCACATGGCTCCAATGCTTTACAGCCAGCTCGCCCTCATCGGCAAGTACACTCTGGAGGACCTGAAGAACCTGCGTCAGTGGGGTTCAGTAACTCCTGGTCACCCCGAGCGCGAGATTGAGCGCGGCATCGAGAACACCTCTGGTCCTCTCGGACAGGGTCACTGCTTCGCCGTTGGTGCTGCCATCGCCGCTAAGTTCCTGAAGGCTCGTCTGGGCAATGTGATGAATCAGACCATCTACGCCTACATTTCTGACGGTGGTGTGCAGGAGGAGATCTCACAGGGTGCTGGCCGTATCGCCGGTAACCTCGGTCTCGACAACCTGATCATGTTCTATGACGCTAATGATATCCAGCTCTCTACGAAGACTGAGGTGGTGACCTGCGAGGATACTGCCAAGAAGTATGAGGCTTGGGGCTGGTACGTTCAGAAGATTGACGGTAACAACGTGGATCAGATCCGCGAGGCCATCAAGAAGGCTCAGGCTGAGAAGGAGCGTCCTTCACTGATCATCGGTCACTGCGTGATGGGTAAGGGTGCCCGCAAAGCTGACGGTTCTTCTTACGAGAGCAACTGTGCTACTCACGGTGCTCCTCTCGGTGGCGACGCTTATATCAACACGATGAAGAATTTGGGTGCTGATCCTGAGAATCCGTTCCAGATATTCCCCGAGGTGAAGGCGTTGTATGCAAAGCGTGCTGAGGAGTTGAAGAAGATCTGCGCTGAGCGCTATGCTGAGAAGGCTGAGTGGGCTAAGGGTCATCCCGTACAGGCCAAGCAGCTGGAAGAGTGGTTCAGCGGTAAGGCTCCGAAGATTGACTGGAGCAAGGTTGAGCAGAAGGCTGGCAGCGCTACTCGTAGTGCATCGGCTGCTGTTCTCGGTCAGCTGGCTGAGCAGGTGCCCAACATGATTTGTGCTTCTGCCGACCTTTCTAACTCAGATAATACCAACGGCTTCTTGAAGAAGACCAAGGATCTGGTTCGTGGCGACTTCAGCGGTGCTTTCTTCGAGGCTGGTGTGGCTGAGCTCACAATGGCTTGCTGCTGTATCGGTATGGCTCTGCACGGTGGTGTGATCCCCGCTTGCGGTACCTTCTTCGTATTCTCTGACTATATGAAGCCCGCCGTTCGTATGGCTGCCCTGATGGAGCTGCCCGTGAAGTTCATCTGGACCCACGACGCCTTCCGCGTTGGTGAGGACGGTCCTACCCACGAGCCCGTTGAGCAGGAGGCACAGATCCGTCTGATGGAGAAGTTGAAGAACCATCATGGTAAGAACTCTGTACTCGTAGTTCGTCCTGCCGATGCCGAAGAGACCACCGTCTGCTGGCGTATGGCTATGGAGAATATCGACACTCCGACCGCTCTGATCTTCTCTCGTCAGAATATCGAGATGCTGCCTGAGGGCAACGATTACAGTCAGGCTACTAAGGGTGCTTACGTTGTGGCTGGTTCTGATGAGAACTACGACGTGATCCTGCTGGCTTCTGGTTCTGAGGTGTCTACCCTCGAGGCTGGTGCTAAGCTGTTGGCTGCCGATGGTATCAAGACACGCGTGGTGAGCGTTCCTTCTGAGGGTCTGTTCCGCAGTCAGTCGAAGGAGTATCAGCAGAGCGTGCTGCCCGCTGGCAAGAAGAAGTTCGGTCTGACCGCTGGTCTGCCTGTGAACCTCGAAGGTCTGGTTGGTGCCGACGGTACCGTATGGGGTCTCGAGAGCTTCGGTTTCTCTGCTCCTTACAAGGTGCTCGACGAGAAGCTCGGCTTCACTGGCCAGAATGTTTACGAACAGGTAAAGAAACTGCTTGCATAATATGGAAGTAAAGACAGTAGGTGTAGCCTGTGATCACGCAGGCTACCCTTTAAAGAAGTTCGTTCTCCAGTATTTGGAGGAGAAGGGCTACCCCTATAAGGACTACGGTACGTGGAGCGATGCCTCAGTAGACTATCCCGATTTCGGTCATGCATTGGCTGAGGGTATCGAGAGCGGTGAGGTATATCCTGGTATCGCTATCTGCGGTTCAGGCGAAGGTATCAGCATCACGCTCAACAAGCATCAGCAGGTGCGTGCAGGTCTGTGCTGGATTCCTGAGATAGCCCATCTGATTCGTCAGCATAACGATGCCAACGTGCTCGTGATGCCAGGTCGATTCATCGACAATAATATGGCCCGTAAGATTATGGACGAGTTCTTTACCGCCACCTTCGAAGGCGGGCGGCATCAGAAACGAGTTGATAAGATTCCTTGTAAATAAAGTAAATCCTCGGCGGTTGCCGAGGATTTTTTTATTGTACTTCGAAATTCCTTACCCAATCCTTGAGTTCAATGACGGCATCGGCATGCTCCGGATAGTAGCGCAGGATGATTGTTATCTGTCGCAACGAGTCGGAGTCAATCACCTTTCCGTAGTATTCCCACTTCTCGTCCTGTCCCAAATGGATGGTGTAGTCCTCGCCTACCTCCAGCAGTTCTGCGCCCATACCCATCATCCGCTGACCCGAACTGCGCATCATGCCACTGAGCGAGTCGACCATAACGGATATCGACACATCGTCCATCATGAAGAGTTCCTGCATACCCACCTCATCGGGCAAATCCTGATGAACGAGATACGAGGGGTAGTTGATGTTCATACCCAAACGGTCGCTGTAATACTTCAGCAGCGTATAGTTGCCCATGCGAATCGACACGCTGTCGGCACTTGTCAGTTCACTCACATAGGCATGAGGTTGCTGACGGCTGTTGCATCCGCTCAGCATCACAATGGCGACGATGGCCAAAATCAAAAATCGACTATACTTCATACAAAAAATCTCTGTTTTCAGCCACAAAGATACAAAAAAGGGGGCAAATAATTATCAAAAATCATAAAATTCAAAAAAAAATGGGGAAATATTTTTGTAATCGGCTGAAAATTAGTAACTTTGCAGTCCAAAATCGCGAAAAAGCAGATATTCACATTATTAATATATAGAAGAAAAGAAAATGACTAAGGCAGAAATCATCAACAAAATTGCTGAAGAGACAGGCATTGCCAAGAAAGATGTGGCCGCTACCGTAGAGGCCTTTATGGAAGAAATCCGTGTAAGCCTGGCGGATAATAAAGAGAATGTTTACCTGCGTGGATTCGGTACTTTTACCGTCAAGCATCGCGCAGCCAAGACTGCTCGCAATATTTCCAAGAACACGACGCTGGTAATCGATGCTCATGACTTCCCTGCTTTCAAACCCTCTAAGAGCTTCATTGAAAAGATGCTGAGCTAAGAAATTAGAATTTTAACAATAAACATTTAAGTATTATGCCAAACGGAAAAAAGAAGAAGGGCCACAAGATGGCTACTCACAAGCGTAAGAAGAGACTGCGCAAGAATCGTCATAAGAGCAAGTAATCACTGATTACGGCTCACGACGGTCAGACGTAGCAAAAGAAATGAAAGGAGTGTGTCTGCATATCCGACAAGGATGGCGACACACCCTTTTGAGTTAAAACCCATTATCAAGACAAGCAAAAAGACAATGACAAGTGAAGTGATCATTGATGTGCAACCGAAGGACATCTCGATCGCACTGCTCGAAGACAAGACGCTGGTGGAATACCAGAAAGAGCAGCGGTCGGCATCGTTCTCCGTGGGTAACATCTACGTGGCAAAGGTGAAAAAACTGATGCCCGGATTGAACGCCTGCTTTGTGGACGTCGGCGCTGAGCGTGTCGCTTTCTTGCACTATCTTGACCTTGGTGCTCAATTCTGCTCTTATGAAAAATACCTGAAACAGGTAGTCAGCGACCGCAAGAAACTCTATCCGATCCAGAAAGCCACTATCCAGCCGACACTGCCCAAAGACGGCAGCATCGCCAATGCACTGAAAGTGGGTCAAGAGATCATGGTACAGATCGTGAAGGAACCGATCAACACGAAGGGTCCCCGTCTGACGTGCGAACTCAGTTTCGCAGGACGATACCTCGTGCTGATGCCTTTCGACAACACGGTGTCTGTATCGACGAAGATCAAGAAAGGTGAAGAACGGAGTCGTCTGAAACAACTCATCCAGAGTATCAAGCCCAAGAACTTCGGCGTGATTGTCAGAACCGTTGCCGAAGGTAAGAAGGCCGCAGAACTGGATGCTGAGTTGAAAATCCTACTCAAGCGCTGGGAAGACGCTATTACAAAGGTACAGAAGACCGTAGAAAGGCCTGTACTCTGTTTTGAGGAACAAAGCCGCGCCGTAGCCTTGTTGCGCGACTTGTTCAATCCCACCTACGACAGCATTCATGTGAACGATGAGGTAATCGGCGAGCAGATTCGCGACTACCTCGGCTTGATTGCTCCGGAGAAGAAGGACATTGTGAAGCAATACAACGGCACATTGCCCATCTTTGACAATTTCAATGTCACCAAGCAGCTTAAATCAGGATTCGGACGAACCGTCAACTACAAACATGGCGCCTATCTGATCATCGAGCATACAGAAGCCATGCATGTGGTGGATGTGAACAGCGGTACGCGCGTGAAAAAGGAAAACGGTCAGGAAGCCAACGCCTTGGAGACAAACCTCGGCGCTGCAGACGAACTGGCCCGTCAGCTGAGACTTCGCGATATGGGAGGTATCATTGTGGTGGATTTCGTGGACATGAAACTGGCGGAAGACCGTCAGATTCTATATGAGCGCATGTGTAAGAACATGCAGAAGGACCGCGCCCGTCACAATATCCTGCCACTGTCGAAGTTCGGACTGATGCAAATTACCCGTCAGCGTGTGCGTCCGGCGATGGACGTGAACGTGGAGGAGGCTTGTCCTACCTGTCACGGTTCGGGAAAAATCAAGTCGAGCATCCTGTTTACAGACCAGTTAGAGAGCAAAATTGACCGCATGGTCAACAAGATCGGCATCAAGCGATTCTATTTGCATGTACATCCCTATGTAGCAGCCTATATCAACAAAGGCGTTTTCAGCCTGAAGATGCAATGGCAGCTGAAATACGGACTAGGCGTGCATATCGTCCCCTCGCAGAAACTGGCTTTCCTGCAATATGAGTTCTATGACGCTAAACAGCAGTTCATCGACATGCAGGAAGAGATTGAATCAACATTACAGTAGTAATCCCTCTATCATCTATGTTGACATTGAAGATTCTGTTCTGGCTTTGCCTGTTTATCGTATTCTATACCTATATCGGATACGGTATGTTGCTTTTCCTGATCATCCGTCTGAAAAGACTGGTGAAGGGAAAACTTCAGACAATCGCCATGCCCACAGACGACGAGTTGCCCACGATGACACTCATGATCTGTGCCTACAATGAACAGGATATCGTGGCAGAAAAGATGCAAAACACCCGCGCTCTGGACTATCCTAAGGATAAGTTCAGAGTCATGTGGGTTACCGATGGCACGACGGACAACACCAATGAGCTATTGAAGGCCTATCCTGAGGTAGACGTGGTGTTCAGTCCTGAGCGCAAGGGTAAGACGGCCGCCCTAAAACATGGCCTCAACGAGGTGAAGACGGAGATCGTGGCCTTCACCGACGCCAACACGATGCTCAACAGCGGTGCTATGCGTGAGATTGCCAGACAGTTTAAAGACAAGACCGTAGGCTGCGTGAGTGGTGAAAAACGTGTGGCTTCGCGACATGGAGAAATGGCCGCAGAAGGCGAAGGCCTCTATTGGCGCTATGAGAGTACGCTGAAGAAATGGGACAGTGAGCTCTATTCAGCTATGGGTGCTGCAGGTGAGTTGTATGCCATCCGTCCGGAACTCTGTCGCGACGTACCTGACAATGCGCTTTTGGATGACTTTATGATGTCGATGCTCATCGTTGACGAAGGTCATCGCATTGCCTATGCCCCTGAAGCCTATGCCCTCGAATATGGCTCTGCCAATATCGCTGAGGAGTCGAAGCGCAAACGTCGCATTGCAGCTGGTGGTTTACAGAGTATCTGGTGGCTCCGTCAAATGCTCAACCCGCTACGCCAACCATTGGTGGCCTTCCAATATATCAGTCATCGCGTGCTCCGATGGAGTATCACTCCTATCGCATTGGTCATCCTAGCCCTCGTCAACATCCTGCTTGTATGGATGGGTGCTGGTATGCTCTATACAATTGTGCTGATATTGCAGGCAGCCTTCTATCTGGCAGCTTTGCTGGGATGGGCACTCAGCAAGTGCGGACATCGGAACAAATTGCTTTATACCGCCTATTATTTCTTGTTTATGAATCTAAACGTGTTCCGCGGAATGGCCTATTTGAAAAGTCACTCTCACAGCGGCACTTGGGAAAAAGCAAAAAGAAGCTAAATTTTTCCCCCATTTGTTTGCTTGTTTGGAAAATAATAGCTATCTTTGTACCCAAATAAGAATGAAAGTACCCAAATAGTGTTTGAAAGGGAATGGGACAAGACGAGAAGGACATTCTATTACAGAAACTTGCTGACGCTACCCGGAAATTAAACCTCTTGACAGAGCAACTGGAGATAGCAAACAGAAAGCTGAAAGAATACGAAGAGAAGGCTCTGAAGGCTGAGAAAGCCAGTCAGATGAAATCTCTCTTCCTCGCCAACATGTCCCATGAAATCCGTACCCCTCTGAACGCTATTGAGGGTTTTACGCGCATCATTGTTGAGACCGACTCCGAAGAGGACCGTCTGAAATATTATCAGATTGTCGAAAGTAACAACCAGCGTCTGTCGAGTCTGATCAACGAAATTCTTGACCTCTCCAGAGTAGAATCGGGTGAAATTCAGATCAAAAAAGAACAGACGGATATCAACCAGTTGTGTGAGAATATCAAGCAGCTGTTCAAGTTCCGTTGTCCAGATTCTGTGAAACTGGAGTTTGAGAAGCCGTTGATGACTGCGATGATGAACACCGATGCCAATCGCTTGATACAGGTGTTCTCCAATCTCATCAGCAATGCCTTGAAGCATACAGCGATGGGCAGCATCACCTACGGATTCCGCATTCTCGACGAGATGAAGGAGATAGAATTCTTTGTGAAGGATACGGGCTCAGGCATTCCTCCAGAATTCATCGGAAGTATCTTCAACACCTATGCCTCGCAGGATGCAGAGCAGCAGAAGGGTTATGGCCTTGGTCTGGCACTCTGTAAAATCATTGTCGAAAAGCTGGGCGGAACCATTAGCGTAGAATCTACCGTTGGTATCGGCTCTACCTTTACCTTTGTACTTCCCTTCGAAGGTACCGTTGGCGGCATCAATAAAGATCGTACCACCACATCGACCAATGTGCGTACCATCCGTGTGAGCGCCCGTCCTGACGATATTATGAATCAGAAGACAATTCTCGTGGCTGAGGACGAAGACAGCAACTATGAACTGGTGAAAATCGTACTCCAGAAACGGTTCCGTCTGTTGCGAGCCCATAATGGCATTGAGGCCGTCAATCTGAATGAGGACGAGCATCCCGACCTGATTTTGATGGATATCCGCATGCCTGAAATGAATGGTCTCGACGCCACACGCATCATCAAGGAAGTCAATCATAACACCCCCGTTATCGCCCTCAGCGCCTACGCTTTCGAGGAAAATATCCGTGAAGCCAAGATGGCTGGTTGCGATGAGTTTATGGCCAAACCTTTCAGAGTTGAGAATCTCGTGGATATGGTCAGGAAATACCTTGATGACGATTAACATCTATTTGAATCAATTATTTCAAAAAACATATGGGTAAACTTGCAGTTCAGAAGTATTTCTCATTTATGATGCTCATCATCACATTGATGATGATGATATTTACCATCGTAGGCCTTTTCGGAGGCGAAACCAACCCCTCAGGCAATATGGCACGCGCCCTTCTTGTCTATGTGCTCCCGCTTTTGATTGCCGGTAATGTGATCCTGCTGATATACTGGCTGATCCTAAGGCGCTGGCACTGGGCTCTGATGCCATTCATCACATTGCTATGCTGCATTCCTTATATCGGAACACTCTATCAGTTTGGAGGTATCGACGAGAATGCAGACAAACAGGCAGGTCTGAAGATTGCCACCTATAACGTAGCCAACTTTGGTCACGAGGCATCAGGTTTTATCGCTCAGGACGTCTTAGCTGAAATGAAGAAGCAGAAGGTGGATGTATTTTGCATTCAGGAGTATAGCAGTCATAGTGGCGATAAGAACAATGAAGAGAGTTACAAGGAATATTTCCCTTATGTGGCATATGGGTGTAACGGACATATGGCCACATTCAGCCGCTATCCCATCAAGGACAGTGCTCCTATCGAATTCCCAGCCAGCGCCAATGGTGCTATGTGGATAGACATTGATGTCAACGGACAGATGTTCCGTGTCTATAATGTGCATTTGGAGACGGCTGGAGCCCACCACGTGTATTATCGTGCCAATAAGATGGAGGAAGACGGCTATAACGTGCAAGGCAATCGTCTGATGGAGGCTATCTATGGTAGTTATACCGTTGGTATGATCAAGCGAGCAGGACAGGCAAATATCCTCGCTATGCACATGCGTGACTGCAAGCACCCCGTTATCTTAGCAGGCGACTGTGTGGATGTTCCCTACTCCTTCGTTTACAACACGCTGAAGGGAGAACTCTCAGACGGATTTAAGGATTGCGGAAGCGGATGGATGCATACCCTTCGTGGCAAAACGCCTTTGAGAATCGACTACATCTTCCACGATAAGAACTACGAGGGATTATCCTATTATATGAAGGAACTCAGCTATTCAGACCACTATCCCGTGTTTATGAAGATTGCGTTGAAATAATAAAGATGTCCGGCCTTGAAGGTCGGACATTTCTTTTCTGAATCTCATACAATCTTAAATCTGACGCGGAAGGATCGTTCCTGTTCATCCCAGTTTGTGCCGAGCATCTCGAATCGCCCTATCTGAGAAGTGCTGCGGACATGTCGGCCTATACAGGGACACACATCAAAATCACCGATACGAACCAGTCGGATCGTCTCGGAGGCATCTTCTGGCAGGCGGTCTGTAGAAACCTCATCAGGAAGATTATCACGCGTGACAAACTCAAAGGTGACAGGCAGATCCTCATCAATCAACTCATTCATCATACGTTCGATATCCTTCTCTTCCTGACGCGAAGGCTTGTGGTCAAGATAGAAACTCATCTTGCTCTTCTTCCGCTCAATATGAGCATTATATGACCGTTCGCAACCAAACAGACGAATCATAGTCTGGTTCAAAAGATGCTCCGCAGTATGTGCAGGTGGGAACTCTTCCTTATTATGATCATTCAGAATGGGATCCATATGCTTATGCTTTAAACTTCAAAACGACTGCACTATTGGCCTCTACATTGACAACAACGGCCTCATCGCGCTTCAGAGATAGTTTCTGCTTCTCACCGGAAATCAGATCTGTGGCCTGAGCATTCTTCTCTTTCAGATTGAGAAAATCGAAAGCATGACCAGGAATCGTTATACCAATAGCCTGATTGGATGCAGCAAAGTTGGCCACTACCAACAATACCTCTGCCCCAGCCTTACGGATAAAAGCATATTCATGGTTATACCGTCCGTTCACATACATCAGATCAAAACTAGCACCATTAATGACAGCTTTCTCCGTAGTAGCGATGTTGATAATCTTGTCATAGAGGGCTTTCAATTGTTTTTCCTCAGCAGTAAGTTTCCGCTCAGCAGCGCGAACGATGGTATCCACACTCCAATAATCGAAGATGGTTGTACGACCATCATTACCACTGAAGCCTTCCTTATCCATACCACGCTCACCATATTCTTGTCCGAAGTAAATCATCAGCGGATTCTGCTGCAAAAGCGCTGACACCGCCAATGCTGGCACACCCTTCTGAGCATCGCCTGCAAAGAAACTGCTGGCAACACGCTGCTCATCGTGGTTCTCGAGGAAATAGAGCATGTGATCACGGATATCATCAGTAGCCTGCCAGGCACCCGTAATAGCAGAGGTCGACTGATAGCCACGCATCACTTCACGCAGCGTGTCATACATGCCCACCTTGTCATATAGATAATCGAAACCCGCAGCCAGATAGTTGCGATACTCAGCAGGATTATAGACCTCACCAATGAAAATCATCTGCGGATAGGCAAACTTCACCTTATCCGTAGCCCACTGCCAGAAAGCGGCTGGTACCATCTCCGCCATATCACAACGGAAACCGTCAACACCCTTCTTAGCCCAGAAGAGCAGGATGTCGGTCATCTTGCTCCATGTATTGGGAATGGGGGTGAAATGACCCACACGTCCAGCATAATAGTCAACGCCATAGTTCAGCTTCGCCGTCTCATACCAGTCGTTGATACCTGGTGCATTGTGGAAACAGTCATTGCCCGTAGCCTTCGCAGGTTCCTCGATATAAGGCTCATCCTCACCATGATAGAGGTCAAAGTAAGGTGTGAAACGCTGACCAGGACAGTAATAGAAATTGTTCTGAGGGTCAAAGCCCATCTGTGGATTGTCGTCCTCACCCAGATCCTTCACCCCCTCAGGCTTACAGATGCTATGATACTGACGAGCCACATGATTAGGCACGAAATCGATAATCACCTTCATGTCAGCCTTATGTGTACGCTCAATCAGTTGTTCAAACTCCTGCATACGCATATCCACATCCGATGCCAGATCAGGATCTACGTCGTAATAGTCTGTAATGGCGTATGGAGAACCAGCCAGTCCTTTCACAATAGCAGGATGATTCTTGGGAATGCCGTATGCAGAATAATCCGTCTGAGTGGCGTGACGGATGATACCTGTGTACCAAATATGGCTCACGCCCATGTCCCTGATGTTTTTCAGGGTCGTGGGCGTGAAGTCGTTCATCTTTCCGCAGCCGTTCTCCTCTATCGTTCCACCCTCTTTGCGAGTGGTGTTGCGATTGCCGTAGAGACGGGTGAAAATCTGATAGATAACAATCTTATTCGATGCCATGAGCGGCTACTTCGTTATTAATCTTAGCAATCATACCTTGCAGAGCCTTACCTGGGCCGCACTCCGTAAAGTCGTCAGCACCATCAGCAATCATATTCTCCACGCTCTGAGCCCAACGAACTGAGCTGGTGAGCTGTGCAATCAGGTTAGCCTTGATCTCAGCAGGATCAGTATGAGGCTTACCATCTACATTCTGATAAACAGGACACTTTGGAGCCTTGATCTCCGTCTTCTCGATAGCAGCCTGAAGCTCATCCTTGGCAGGCTGCATCAAGGGAGAATGGAAAGCGCCACCTACCTTCAGGGGCAGAGCACGCTTAGCACCAGCAGCCTTCAACTGCTCGCAAGCCTCGTTGATAGCCTCGATATTACCAGAGATCACCAGCTGGCCAGGACAGTTATAGTTAGCAGGCACCACAACACCCTTGCCCATCTTGCTTACCTCAGCACAGATGTCCTCAATCTTCTCGAAAGGCAGGGCGATGATAGCAGCCATCGTAGAGGGCTGAGCCTCACAGGCCTTCTGCATAGCCATCGCACGGGCATAGACCAGTTTCAGGCCATCCTCGAAACTAAGGGCACCAGCAGCCGTCAGGGCCGAGAACTCACCCAGAGAATGACCTGCCACCATTTTCGGCTCAAAGGCATCACCCATGCAGAGAGCAGAAATCACACTGTGCAGAAATACAGCAGGCTGTGTCACCTTGGTCTGCTTTAGTTCCTCGTCAGTACCCTCAAACATAATATCAGTGATACGATAGCCAAGAATATCATTGGCCTTCTCAAAAAGTTCCTTAGCGAGTGGGTTGTTGTCATACAGATCCTTACCCATACCAACAAACTGTGCTCCCTGTCCGGGAAAAACAAATGCTTTCATTTTTCTTTTTTACCTTTTTAATATATAATACTACCTTTCGGGGTGCAAAATTACTGCTTTTTTCTGAAAGATGACCCATAAAAGATATTTTTTTCGCCAAAGAGTGCTGAATATCGGATTTTTGGTGTAATTTTGCACATGAGAAAGAGTCGAGACTGAAGAAATGAAGTTAATTGTAATGACAAGACCCACGTTTTTCGTGGAAGAAGACAAGATTCTTACCAACCTCTTTGACGAGGGGATGGACAACCTGCACTTGCACAAGCCAGGTTCCTCACCCATGTACTCCGAGCGGTTGCTGACCCTCTTGGGAGAAGATATTGCCAGCAAGACGACTGTCCACAACCACTTCTATCTGAAAGAAGAATACCGTCTGCATGGCATTCACATCGACGATGCTTTTACAGAGCCCCCTACAGGCTATAAGGGCAATATGAGTCGCACCTGCCACGCGATTTCTGAACTCAAGGATGCAAAAAAGCAGTGCAACTACGTGTTCCTACACCCCGTCTTCGATAGCCAGACCATCAAGGAAGAGAAGTCAGGCTTCACGATGGATGAACTGAAAGAAGCCTCGCGACAGGGACTCATCGACAAAAAGGTATATGCCCTCGGTGGTATGAACCTTGACACGATTAAGGTGGTACGTGACCTTGGATTCGGCGGTGTGGTCATCTGTGGCGACCTCTGGAACCGTTTTGACATCCATAACGAGCTCGATTACAAGGAGTTGCTACTCCACTTTGAGCGCTTAAAGAAAGCAGTAGACTAATAAAACATAGAATCAGAAAAATGAGCACAACAAACTCTTACATGGTTTTCTCGGGTACTGCCACGAGGTACCTCGCAGAAAAGATCTGCCAAAGTCTGGGCTGTCCTCTGGGACAACTACAAATCACCAAGTTCTCTGATGGCGAGTTTGCCGTCAGCTATGAGGAGAGTATTCGTGGCCGTGACATCTTCCTTGTGCAAAGCACCTTCCCCAACAGCGACAACCTCATGGAGTTGCTGCTAATGATTGATGCTGCCAAGAGAGCCTCTGCCCGTACCATCAACGCAGTCATCCCCTACTTCGGTTGGGCCCGTCAGGATCGTAAGGACAAACCACGTGTCAGCATCGGAGCCAAACTGGTGGCAGATCTGCTCAGTGTAGCTGGTGTGAACCGCGTGATTACGATGGACCTGCACGCAGACCAGATTCAGGGATTCTTCAACGTTCCTGTCGACCATCTCTATGGTTCCAGCGTCATCCTGCCCTACCTGCAGAGCCTGAAGTTGGAGGACCTCGTGATTGCCTCACCCGATGTGGGCGGATCAAAACGTGCCAACACCTATGCCAAATTCCTAGGTTGTCCTCTTGTGCTTTGCAATAAGACCCGCGCTCGTGCCAATGTGGTGGAGTCGATGCAGATTATCGGTGAGGTTGATGGTAAGAACGTTGTGATTATCGACGATATGGTCGATACTGCAGGAACTATCACCAAGGCAGCTGACCTGATGAAGGCAGCAGGCGCCAAGACCGTACGTGCCTGCGCCAGTCATTGTGTCATGAGTGGCCCAGCCAGTGAGCGTGTGCAGGATTCTGCCCTCGAGGAGATCGTATTTACAGACTCTATCCCCTATGCCAACCGCTGTGCCAAAGTGAAGCAGCTCTCTGTGGCCGACACCTTTGCAGAAGCCATCCGTCGTGTCATTAACAACATGAGTATCAGTGACCTATACCTCATATGAAAAAACGAGTCTGGGGCATTTCGTTGCTGATACTATTCACCGTTCACTGTTCACTCTTCACTTCTTGCGACAGCAAGGCACAGCAGATGCGGGAATGGCAGGCGTTGAACGACACCATTCGTGAGTGTAGTCAGAAGATTCAGAACATCGTCAACGTCATCCACCAGAACCCGTATACCACTGAGGAGACACAAAAGAATCTGCTCCACGATCTGGACAGCATTGAACAACGGATGAAACAAGCTATCCGCAACTGTGCCGAGCGCAACAAAGACAACGACCTCGGCAAATACATCCTCGAAAACTACTCTGAAGAATCTGAAGAATAAAAAAATTCCTCGCTCATTCGGGCGAGGGATTCTTTATGCATTAATACAACGGAAGTTCCAACCACTTCACGTAGCAAAAGTCCTGACGATGAGGCAGGTTCTTGTTCTTCGGATACATACGGACAGCACTCTTGTACTGTCCAGCCTGCTTGGGCGAATGAACCACCTCAAAGGTGTAGTTGTTGCCCTCATGACCCACCATCTTCAACGGTTCGATAGAGAACACATGATCCTCGCCATTCTCATCGGTCCAGACATTAACCTTCTCCAATGCAATAGCATCATCAAGGCCCTGTTCGTTGATGACATAGCGCAGGGTGTAGTTCTCACCTGTGAGATGCAGGCCTGTTGAGGGTGCTGTGGACTCAGCACTTACCACAGAGATGGCATCCCAACGCTCAGCAACAGTTTCCTTCCACTGGGCAATCTCCTTAGCCAGACGGTTATCGTCCTTAGAGAGTGCCTTGAAGCGCTTGGCCTCCTTCTCATAGAACTTAGAATAGTAATCGTCCAACTGACGCTTCATCGTATAGTGAGGCGCAATCGTGGCAATCGAGTTCTTGATGACCTTGATCCAACCCTTCGAGATGCCCTTCTTATCCTTGTCGTAATACAGGGGAACGATCTCGTTCTCGAGCAGATTGTAGATAGTAGCAGCATCAAGCTGATCCTGATAGCCCTGATTCTGATAGGTACGCTTTTCGGTGAGTGCCCATCCGGCACCCTCACGATAGCCTTCCAGCCACCAACCGTCCTTCACACTGAGGTTCACGACTCCGTTCATCTCGGCCTTCTCTCCAGAGGTACCAGAAGCCTCCAACGGACGTGTAGGTGTGTTCATCCATATATCAACACCAGAAACCAGACGACGAGCCAGCAGGAAGTCGTAGTCCTCGAGGAAGATAACCTTACCCATGAACTCAGGACGCTGCGAGATCTCGAAGATCTTCTTGATCAGACCCTGACCTGCGCCATCAGCGGGGTGAGCCTTACCAGCGAAGAGGAATACCACGGGACGCTCAGGATTGTTGACAATCTTGCTAAGACGGTCAAGGTCGGTGAACAGCAGGTGAGCACGCTTGTAAGTAGCGAAGCGACGGCAGAAGCCAATCACCAAGGCATCGGGATTGAACTTGTTCATCAGGTTGACCACGCGTGAGGGATCACCCTGATTCTTCAGCCAGGTCTCGCGGAACTGCTCCTTGATATATTCGAAAAGCTTCTTCTTCAAAGCCATACGGGTAGCCCAGATCTCCTCGTCGGGACAGTTGTAGATGCCGTGCCAGATCTCCTCGTTGGACTGGTCGCTCAGGTGCTTCGAATCGAAGTACTTGGCATAGACCTTCAGCCACTCGGCAGCGCACCAGGTGGGGAAGTGTACACCATTGGTGACATAGCCTACATGGTTTTCCTCAGGATAATAGCCGCTCCAGATGGGGGCGAACATCTTCTGGCTCACCCAACCGTGAAGCTTGGACACGCCATTCACCTCCTGACAGGTGTTGCAGGCAAAGGTTGACATACAGAACTTCTCCTCGTGGTTATCGGGATTGGTACGGCCCATACCGATGAACTCGTCCCAAGAGATGCCGAGCTTCTGAGGATAGCCACCCATGTACTTGCCGAACAGGCCCTCGTCGAAGTAGTCGTGACCAGCGGGAACAGGTGTATGTACGGTATAGAGACCAGATGCACGCACCAGCTCAAGAGCCTGGTTGAATGTCAGACCATCTTCTTCGATATAGTCGCACAAACGCTGCAAGTTGCAGAGGGCTGCATGACCCTCGTTGCAGTGATAGATATCCTTCTTGATGCCCAGCTTCTTCAGAAGCAGCATACCACCAATACCCAACAGAATCTCCTGCTTCAGACGGTTCTCCCAATCTCCACCATAGAGGGCGTGAGTGATAGGCTTGTCAAAATCAGAGTTCATCTCATTGTCGGTATCCAGCAGATAGAGCTTCACACGACCCACATTCACACGCCATACATAGGCATGCACCTGATAGTTGGTATAGGGCACATCGACGACCATAGGGTTACCATCGCTGTCAAGCTGACGCTCGATAGGCAGAGAACCGAAGTTCTGAGTCTCGTAATTAGCGATCTGCTGACCGTCCATCGAGAGGCTCTGTGTAAAATAGCCGAAACGATAGAGAAAGCCGACAGCACACATATCAACGTTAGAATCGGAAGCCTCCTTCACATAGTCGCCTGCAAGCATTCCCAAACCACCAGAATAAATCTTCAAGGCAGAGTGGATACCATACTCCATACAGAAATAGGCCACTGACGGGCGCTTGGAGTCGGGCTTCACGTCCATGTATTTACGGAACGAATCATAAACGTTCTTCACGCGCTTCATCAACGTCTTATCCTTCAGGATCTCTTCCTTACGGGCAAAACTGAGACGCTCAAGCAGCATCACGGGGTTATGCTTTACATCATGATAAAGCTGAGGGTCAAGGTCACGGAACAAATCACGTGCCTCGAAGTTCCACACCCACCACATATTGTGGGCAATCTCGTCCAAACACTTCAGCTCCTCTGGCAGAGTGGCCTTAACGGTCAGAATCTTCCAAGAAGGAACATTTGTGTAATCTGCTTTAATTTTCATAATTTCTTGAATTAATTATATCAGTCTTTTAAGTTCTTTTTTCTCTCATCAGCCTTACGGAGGGCGATGTCATAAGCCTCTTCATAGAACTTGATGAACTCACTCCACAGAGCTTTCTTCGACAACTGGCTGGCATGCTTACGGGCATCATCCACCTGTTTCTTCGTAAAGGCAGAAAACTCAGCCACCGTATCCTTGATGATGTCGGCCACCTCGGAATAGTTATAGTCCGTACGATGGATCACCTTCACACCATCCTGAATCTCACCATACTTGCCAAATACCGAATTAGCCCAAAGGCCAAAGCCAGCCAGATCGGTGGTGATGCAAGGCACCTTGAAAGCCACAGCCTCCAACGGGGTGTAACCCCAAGGCTCGTAATACGAGGGATAGATGCAGAGGTCATTGCCCAACACGATATCGTAATAGCTCATGTTCAGGATACCGTCCTTGCCATCAAGATAACAAGGCAGGAAGATCACCTTCACGCGCTCATCCTTACGATTGTGCATATCGTAGTACTTCATCATACCCAGCACATTATCGTGGCTCATATTATGGAGCCAATGCGTCACCTGAGGCACCTCGAGAGGAGTATCGAATTTCGGAGCACTCTGATTACTCGGAGTATTCTGAATCTTCTGAAGACGCTCCTGCAAATCCTTTCTGGGCTCACCTACCCAACCAGGCACTTCTATGAAGGCTACCACCTTCTTCTTCAGGTCTTTCTCACGCAACAGACGATTCATAGCCTCCACAAACACGTCAATACCCTTGTTTCGGAATTCATAGCGGCCTGAGGTTGACACAATCAACGTATCATCATCCAGTTGCTCACCTAGCAGAGCATTCGCCACATCCAACAGACGTTTGCGAGCAGCCTTGCGCTTACGGGTGAACTGTGCAGCGGAAGGCACAAAACTATCGTCAAAACCATTAGGCAACACCACGTCGACAGGCTTATCCAACAGTTCTACACACTCTTTGGCAGTAATATCGCTGACCGTTGTGAAGCAGTCTACATGGTGAGCCGTCTGCTTTTCGATAGAGTGCTTACTCTCCATATTCAGTTCTCCAGCCATCTGATCACCGTTATAAGCAAACAGATAGTCATAGAGGGGTTTCATATTTCCGGCTATCGAACGACCAATACTCGTGGCATGAGTAGTGAAGATGGTGCCGATCTGAGGGAGTTTGTTGTTAATGTAAAGAGCACCAAGGCCACACATCCATTCATTGGCGTGATAGATCACCTGCTGCTTAGCGTTGAGATAGTGATGGTAGAAACTCTCAACAACGAGAGCAGCAGCATACGAGAACATCGAGGCCTCGTCATAGTCGCCATAGGCGTGCAGCGAGTCTACACTGTACTTCTCCCACAGCCAACCGTAAATCTCATTCTTCTTCTCAAAATATGGCATAAAGTCTACCAAGATGGCGATGGGTTCTCCTGGCACCGTCCAGCGCCCTACCCTTACCTGAAGGCCGTTCTCCTTAGCCTCCCATTGCCAATCGGCAAAGAGAGACTGGTCCTCCCTGAAATAGGGGCTTTCCTCCTTCGTGTAGTTACCGTCCTCCCGTTTCCATAAACCTGGGCCGATAAATATCACTTTATCCTGATGTGCCTCCTGCAGGGTCTTGGCACGTGTCGAAAGGACTGTATAGATTCCACCTACTTTATTACATACTTCCCAACTCGATTCAAAAATGTAGTCGGGCTTCAAAAGACATTTTACCATCGTTATAATTATAAACGGTGCAAAGGTACTTAAAAAAAACTAAAAACCGACCTTCTTTTCCAACTATTTTATGTTCGATTTGCGATTTATTGATTTAGATTTGGTATCTTTGCCCCCAAAATGAGTTCAGCATGAGAAAAACTTGTCTTATAATCATTGCTTTATGGCTGACTATCAACGTCTTCGCCGAGCAGAAGGACAGTACGACATTCCGCGCGTACCTATATAATAATGAGTATGATGTCTATTTGAAGATCAACTTCTACGACGAGGATATCAAGGTACCTGGACAGGAGCTCTATGGCACCCTGCCTGGCTATCTCGGCAAAAAGAACAATTCCTTCTGCTGGGTCATCACTTCTGCCAAGATCAAGGATAAGAAGACGGCTACGATGAATCTCATCAACGACTACGGTTCTGAGGACCTCACCGCTACCCTTACGCGGAAGAACGACTCCATTTACATTCTCAAACAAGAGAGCGGTTCCACCCTCAAAGTGCCCAAGAACGGCAAATGGCAGAAGATACCGAAGACCATAGAACTCAAACGCAGGAAACAATAAAAAAAACAGGTGCCATCACGATGACGGCACCTGCTTTATTCTTGAAGGATTTGTTTACTTCACCTTCTCCACGATGGCCTTGAAAGCCTCGGGATTGTTCATGGCGAGGTCAGCGAGCACCTTGCGGTTAATCTCGATACCAGCCTTGGTGAGCTTGCCCATCAGGACACT